>MEZH01000016.1:51321-53217 GCA_001775995.1 Candidatus Bathyarchaeota archaeon RBG_16_48_13 | reverse complement strand
AGAGCAAGTTGCAGTTGGTGAGGAAGATCGTGCCCGAGCCGCTCTTGCCAACTATCTCCGGCTCCTCGCCGAAGTGGGGTCCACTGCTTGAGACCATTACCTCTGCGCCGGATTTGCAATAGCCCCTCTCCCCTGCGAGCCTATTGACTCCGCACTTCCTGGGGCAAAGCACGCATGAAGCGAGAATCTGGTGGAACAGCTTCGCTCTCTCGGCAAGTTCGCCGCTCTCATATAGCTTCAGATATCCCGGTACTATCACGCACACTCCGCCCCAGATGATTAACAATCATGTTGTGGCATGATAAAAAGAGTGGCGCGGCACTGGACCAATGAATGCTTCGCCCCCGCAATTCCACGTAGTTTTATTCACAAGACCTGGCGACTCGCCTTAGGCGACTAATCTCGAAGATGGTTCAGTGAGCACCCCAGAACCATGCAAGCTCGAAATCCCATGAGTCGTTTTCTCCCATTGGTGTGGCTTCGTCATTAACTGGAGCGATCCCCTCCACGCTCCTACACTTATCATTAACCAGTAGATCGGCATTGTGAAGGCTAGGGGGATCGACGCGTACTCCCTCTCGGATATGGCTGGGCTCATGTAGAGCAGGATGTAGATTAAGTTGCCCGCTGTCAAGTTGAATACGCTGATGAATGTGATCCAGTTTGCAAACAACAGGAAGTTGAAAGCGCTGGGGAATACAATTGTTAGAGCAGTAACCGCCCAAAGAATCGGGTTGATCAAGGGCATCAAGATGTTTCCACCGAATGTCAGCTGTAGGAAGAGGAACTTCTTCCAGCCGAGTCTCTCAAGGAGCCTCTTGGGATGGCGCATGTGAACGAGGTACGTCTGGAGGTGACCTTTACACCATCTTGACCTCTGACGAACCCAACTCCAAGTCTTCTTGTTGGCTTCCTCGAAGGTATAGGAATTCAGCATGGCTGTCTTCAGCCTTTTTCTGTAGATTCTCAATCCTAGGTCGGCGTCCTCGGTTACGTTGAAGGGGTCCCAACTCCCGAGCTCCCGGAGTTGCTTCGTCCTGAAGTGGTTGCTGGTGCCTCCGAGCGGAATTGGTGCGTCAATGGCGTCAAGCCCTTCCAGATAGTAGTCGTACCAGTATGAGTACTCCAGGGAGAACCATCTTGTGAGCAGGTTCTCTTCGGAATTGTAGAAGTTGAGGTGGGATTGAAGGCAGACACAGTCTTTTCCCATCCTTTCGAAAGCTATGACCGCTTTCTTGAGTTGGTCCGGGGCGGGGTCGTCTTCTGCGTCGAATATGACTATGTATTCCCCCTTGGCTCTGAGCAACCCATAGTTGCATGCCCTGGGCTTTGTCTTCACTTCCGCTCCCGGGACAATGACCGTTTCAAATATCTTTAGAAACTCTCTGTAATCGCCTCTGGGTGCTCCATTGAGCTGTGCCTCGGGTTCCCCGAAGAGCCCCAATCTACTCGCCTCCTCGATTGTCTCTGTGTCGTCCTCCTCGAGGAGGATCTTCACGTCAAGCTTGTTCTTCGGGTAGTCCATCTTGTTGATGTTGTCCATAATGTGAGGAAGAACCGTGGCCTCCTTGTAGAGGGGAACTAAGATGGTGTAGACAGGGAGTTTATCGTCCTTCAACCCCTTCACATCATCCTCAGAGACATAAGTCGTGCGGTGCTTGTGGTGGACGCCTTTGTAGGCTACGAAATACCTGAAAGGGTTGGTCAGGAAATAGAAGAGGTTGATGGAAGTGAAGATCACGAGCAAGGAGAGTGGATAGCTCACGAAGAACAGCGCCAAGAAAGCGATGATCACTCCCAAGAGGGTGCGTGACTGCCAGGGGACCAACACCTTGTAGGCGGATTCATCATGAGATCTGTAGTAGAGATCCCACATTGCTCTTTCCTTGTGTATGT
>MEZH01000016.1:10262-51313 GCA_001775995.1 Candidatus Bathyarchaeota archaeon RBG_16_48_13 | reverse complement strand
ACGTCCTCTATGACCCGCTCGATGGTTTCGATGGAGCCCACCTTGTATGAAACGTTCTTCCCCTGAAATAGCTCGCCGAGAACCCGGATTGCCTTTGTGTTCATCGGGTTTGCCGTGGCGATGGTGATGGAACTCTTCCCGATCTCTGCGGGAACAACCAGATTGTCCTTCATGAAGTTGTAGGGCAGGAGGGTGGTCAGTTTCTCCTTGTTCTTCAGGTCTTGTTCGCGGATCAGTGGGATGTCCAATACATCCGCTAGATCCTTGAAGAACTCCTCGCTCACTTGATACTTCCTCCTTCTAAGGAGGAAGATCAGGTTCTCTGCTGTGACCTCGGTTCCCTGTAGGGCTTCGAGTTCCCCGACTCCATTCTTCCTCAACAGCCCTATTAGATCGCTCTTGCTTACTCTCGCGATCCCCTGGGAGGATTGAAGCAAGATCTGTGTGGCCATCCCTTCATTTGACCTCGTACCTTGGCGTGTCGCTGCCTCTCACCGTTCTTGGGATCGTGAATGCGAACTGGGCTCCATACCCTATGCCGGTCTCCTCGATGATCCACCCGTAGGCTTCGCTTATTTTCTTGATCAAGTACAATCCGTAGCCCGTGCCCCTTCCGAAGCCTTCCTTAAACAAGTTTCTCTTGAATTCGCTCGATATTCCGATGCCGTTGTCCTCATAGACGACTCTGAGCCGGCTGTTCTCCTCTTTGAAGGTGATCTTGATCTCGGACGTGCGCTCGCCGTACTTCAACGAGTTCTCGATCAAGTTGTAGAAGACTTGCCTCAATAGATCATCTGCCAGGACCCACAGCCCGTGGCAATTGTTAGTTACCCTCACGCCTCTAAGGTCAGAGATGAGAGATACTGCCTCGTCAATGCATGCTCCTAAGTCGATGTCAGTCAGTTGTTCCCCCCGACCTTCTCGTAGTTGCTGGCGAACTTGAGTATGTTCATTATCTGTTGGGACGAGTATTCTACCTCACGCAATCGCTTAAGCGCCTCATCGTTGCCAGCCAGCTTCTTCCTAAGAGTGTAGCTGTACCCCATCAACACGCTTAACTTGTTCCGGACATCGTGCCTCGTCAGCACTCCGACGACGCGCAGCTTCTCATTCAGCTCCTTCAGTTTTTCCTCCGCGTCCTTTAGCTTCGTGATGTCCTTGTATATGGCGGTGTAGCTCGCAACTTTCTCGCCTAGAGTCAGAGGAGCTGCTGAGATAGAGACGGCTACTAACCTTCCTCCCTTGGTCTTTCTCACTGTGTCGAAGTATAGATGACCCATTCGGATCTTCTGATCGAGGGTTTCCCCCTCTCCAATCATGTCTTTAGGCACTATCAGATCGCTGATTTTCATGCCTTTGATCTCGTCTAGAGAGTATCCGAAGAGATCCTTGAATTTGGGGTTGATATCTATGACCCTGAATTCAGAGTCGAGATAGCATGCGGCCTCGGGATTACTCCTGAATAGCCCTTCGAACTTCTCGCGGCTCTCCATGATGGCCCGCTCAACCTTCTTGCGCTCCGTGACGTTGCGGTCAACTCCCCTGAAACCCATTGGGTTGCCCTCCTGGTCGAAGAAGGGGACGAAGTTAGTTTCCAAGACAATGAGGTGACCATCCTTGTGAATAACCGTCTTCTCGAGGGACACGACTGGACCTTCGTCTTCAAGTGACCCCCTGAAGGCATCATCGACCCGCTTCGCCTCTTCAGGAGGCATGATGTCAAAGAACTTCTTCCCCAAAATCTCATCGGGTTCGTACCCAAGTATGTCGCGGAGCCTGGGACTGGCGTAGGTGAAGCGGCCTTCAGCGTCGATTTCCCATATCCAATCCTTGACAGTTTCTACTATGTTGCGAAACCTCTCCTGGCTCTGTAGGAGGGCTTTCTCTGCTCTTCTGCGCTCAGCCACGTTTCGCGAGATGCCCTCTAGCAGCTTTCTGACCTCGAGGTCATAGGAATCTGGCTGAGCGCTCTGAACCCCCGTGTTCACCTTTTGGGGGGAGAATTGCGCCTCTTCAGCCATGGGATGTGCGTCCGACAGGTCTTCCTTGAGTCTAGTGTTAAACTCTCTCGCCGCCTCAGAGAGATGGCTCGATTCGTTTTCGGTTACGGCATTCGAGGAATGCTCGTTTACGCCGGCTGGATCCAGCGCCCGCTCATCAATTGCGATTCCGTGAGTTGAATTGTGGACACCCCTTTCCTCCACCGCATGTACTATGCAGCATGCCAATCTTGAGTAAACGTCCTCCGGGCTTCCGCTCTTCCAGACGTATTCGTCAGCGACCAACCCTGAGGCTTTAGCCGCTATCTCCTGCTCGCCCTTTCCAGAAAAGAAGATAAATGGAATGTTGCTTCCGTTCAGCCTCAGCTCCCTGAGGAACTCCAGCCCGTCTTTAGCCGGCATCGCGTAGTCCGATATAATCGCCGAGAATTCTTTCATACCAAGCCTGCAAAAGGCCTCATCAACGGACAGAGCCATCTCGACTTTGAAAGGACCGTGCATCTCTAGGAGTTCTTTGGCTAGGTTGAGGACTTGCCTTTCATCGTCGACTAGCAGGACATCTAGCAAATCAGTTCTGGGAACGCTAGTCTTTTGTTTCATTTGTTCACCGCAAGGACGGAAAAGAAGAAGTGCAATGTGCGAGAGAAATGTCGCCGCGTCAACGTCTCATCAGCCTGTTTGACGTCATCTTTCGGTATCAGGTAGACATGGACCGCATGAATGCACAAGATCGTTCCTGCTTCTTCATTCTAGTCTAGAAATGTCCTCAAGTCACCAATTCAAGTCTTCGCATCCTATCTTCAAGCCATTCAGAAACCTTGTCTTGGCACAGATTCTCTGCTTGCTCGCGCTTCTTCAGTTTGTCCTTCACTAGTTCGAGGAGCCCCTCCGGGTCTATTGGCTTCGTTATGAAGGCGTCTGCCCCCCTGTTCAGAGCCTCAATGGCATTGTTGACTGTCGGGTGTCCTGTCATCATGATCTTGATTGTATTCGGCATATCCTCTCGCAGGATATCCAAGAGCTCGATCCCTTCGGTGTCCGAGAGCATGATGTCTATCAGCGCCAAGTCGTAGACAGATGTCTTGGATCTCTCCACGGCCTGCCTTCCGCTCTCAGCGGTGTCCACGCTGTATCCCTCTGACGTAAGGATCTCGCGCAGAACTTTTAACAGATCAATGTCGTTGTCTATCACTAATATGTTCTTGTTGTTCAAGGTGGGCATTTCCCTTAAGCGGAAGTGGTCATGCAGGAGCCACTTACATTAAAAAACCCGAAATTTCGTTTAAAAGACTTATGAAGGGTGGCTATAGAGTGGAATGGGCTTATCTGTTAGGCAATTTAGGGAGAATTGACGTCGTCGTATTTCGGGACCCCGAAATGGAATCACACATTGTTGACTCCAATCAGAACCTACATGTCAAAGCACGGAGGACGCCTCAAGGATGTGGCGTTCTTCCGCACTGGAGACAGTAATGATAACGATATATTTCCTGAGATGGAAGCGCTCTGCGGAAAGAACCCCGTAGCCATGCTCATGCTGCATAGACGAAAGGGAGTTGAAAACGGAGGATATTCGGAGAAGACTGGATGATTTGCTGCAAAACTAAAGGTGAGACAGATTTCTCAGAATCCTCAGCTATCCCTCAGCGGACGTGGTGTTGGATTTATCTCAGAAGGTAATCAGGATTTCAGCCTACCGTTGATTCTCTTGACATAGGCTTCCATCAATTTTCTGAACCTGTAAGGATTCTTTTGGAAATCCAATAGGAACAGCTCCAAGTTCCCGTGTAATTGGAGTGCTGGGATCCGTACGTTTTTTGTTATCTCGGGATGTGGTTGGAATAGACCGAGCTTAGTCGCATAAAAAACCACAGATGAGTAGTCGCTTGCTAAGGCGCAATCGATCTCCCTTATTCCTAATTCAACATATGCAAAGTACCTGTGGTGGCCA
Organism: Candidatus Bathyarchaeota archaeon RBG_16_48_13; assembly: GCA_001775995.1. GTDB lineage: Archaea > Thermoproteota > Bathyarchaeia > RBG-16-48-13 > RBG-16-48-13 > RBG-16-48-13. The sequence continues at coordinate 47,362 of MEZH01000016.1, read as the reverse complement.
TCCAAAACCGCATATATTTCTTTAGTGGGATGCTTGACCACGATAATCGGTGCTATGTCCTCATCCTTGATGATCTTCCGTTTGTATCGTTCAACTCCTTGTCGATAGATCTTTGTGTCCGCGACAATCTTCTCCAAGGGCAATCGCCTAAGATACTTACTAGGGTTGGCGAAAACATCGAGATTGATCTCTCGCTGCGGCGGCTTTCGTAGACTTTTAATCTTCGATTTAATCGATTCTATACCTCCCGTTCTCGGCACTGGACCATCACGTTCCGGGTGCATAAGTTCCTACCATCTCTCAACGTTTCATTGTCATTTTAGCTCAAGAGTTCGAGATTTCCAATGACTCCTTGCTGATTTTGGCATCACAAACCTATTTGCATTCTTGTCTTTTTTCTTTTTCTAATATATATTAAGAGAAAACCGCCATGGATTGAACGTAAGTCGCATGAGCGGGACGAAATTAGGAAAAAATCCAACTACATTCTTCTCTCTTTCCCCTAAGAGCCGTGCGCCCAGAAAGGCACCTCACGCACGTGCAGAAAAAAAAGAGGATTTTGAGATTTCTACTCTCCTGGTACCTTCTTTTTCACATCCTCAACCGGTTTGACCTGTCGGATCTCCACACTATTCCAGAACGCGAAGCCTATCTCCGTGAAGTAATTCTCCACCGCCTGTTGCGAAGGCGCCTCGAGTATGAACCAAGCCAGATGATCCAGAGTCGAGGTGTACGCGCTCAGTATCTTGACTTCCTGCTTCCCAGCGACCTCCTGTCTCTTTCCGACGACAGCCCCGAACTTCTTCTTGACATCCTCGTTGAACGTGGGGCGAGATTCAGGGGTGTGACGGATACACACAACAAAAGCGGGCATACCAAAGCCCAAGCTACTAACCCAAGCGTCTCCCTTAAGGTTTGCCACAAGAAGCCCGTTATTGGTTCTGGCGTTCCATCAGACCGCATGAGAAGTGAAGGCTGAAAGAGAAACTTCTCCATAGCCGGTCCAAATGCAAGGTTGAACTCGCTGATTCGAGTCTCTTCTATTTTTCTGAGTTGTTTTCGCTTTTCATACTCCTAATTTTTGGACACTCGAATTTGTCCCTGTAGGGGCATTCAACATCACGCGCATTGTCGCCTTCTTCCCCTTTGTTCGATCCCCTTTCCTCATTGCAGACGGCGCAGACCTCCCAGTGGAGGCAAACCCCTTCGTCAACGTTCAGTTGAGTGAGGCACTCTAGGCACCAGAGATAGTCGCAATGGTCGCAGTGGCCGACGCTGATGTCGTCGATCTCCAATGCGACTTGGCAGCGGCTCTTCTCCTTGACGATCTCCTTCGGCAAAATGTGGTCGTTCAGTACATAGTGCGATGCCTTGCAATCATGAGCAGTCAAGTTGCCGCACATGGGGCATCGACCGACCAGGAATCCTGATGATAAGGCGGACTCTGCAAGATGCCCTCCAAGATACTCAACCATCAGATCACAGCCACGGAATTATTCTTATCGAATTCCCTCACTTTCTCCCAATTACTACGCAAAACATTCCGCATGTCAGTCAAGACGGGAAGATGCACCGCCCGGCCCAGAGTCGATTCTCCGTCCAGTCTTCGTGAGACTCATCTCAGATATTTGGGCACATCAGTCTTTTGAGAGGTACTTAGACAGCTAATAAGACGCTTATGGACGCACAGCATAGAGTGAAAATTCATTCTGATCAATGAGGCGATGGTTCTGCCTACGTCTATTCCAAGCATGCGCGCGTTGGGGGCAATATGCGCGTTCGAGTTATGTTGAGACGAGCGCGCTTACATGACGCCGGCATTTTTCAGAGAGTCTAGTACAAGAAAAGTTTCGGTCTCGCGTTCCTTTCTCCCCCAGCTTCCGTCCTTGTTTTGTCTCCTGATGACTATTGGGAAAGCTCTTTCAAGTTGTTTCTTTGCCACGGTATGTCTGGTTCTAGACAGGGCGTGGAGTGTATGGTAGAATGGGAAGCCCCTCCATGTTCCTGTTTTGGTTTGCAGTCCTGCGAGATGCTCTAGCCCGCTGTTGACTTGTTTGGATTCTGCACTCAGCGGATGCTCTATCAATATACGTAACACGTTGATCGTACACCATGCTCCACACCATCTTGGATTCCAAAAATCCAAATATGATCTTACGGTCGTTTGGACATTCTCGTTGTTGTGAAGACCGAAAATGTGGAATAAATGCACTGCATAGGTTGTTTGATAGAAAATCGAACAGCCCGGTCCGAATTCTCCATAGGTTGTTGAACGCATCAGACTCGGGTCTTTTCTGTTGGGTGAACTAAAGAAGCCCGGATGGCCTCGATATTCGCTTTTTTGAATCGACAGAAGCCATCCTAATGCCTTCTTGACGCTTTTCTCCTCTGCTTCACAGCCAAGTAGAGCCAGGTTCCACAGATTGTTGGCTGTTCGAACAAATAGTTGGCTCCAACTCCCATCTATAGATTGGTCTGCAACTGTTTGGTCATACAGTCTTTTCTTCAGGGCCGCATCGCTCTTGGGTTCATGTTTGAAGATTTCCCTTCTGATGTAGATCCCGATGGGTGATTCAAGACCAGCGGCATAATTCAGCGGGTCAATCTTCAACTTCTCTGAAATGTTCATCGGACTAAACCACAGAAGGTGATTTCAAACCTGAGGCATGAAAAGGTTTTTGGTTTGGATTAAGTTCTTTCTCGGGGTTTGGAGCCGTCCACTCCTTTCTCTCCGAAGCCATGAACAGTATGTTGCCCTATCTCCTCTTGGAATTATGTCACTGCCATTTCTTTGTCGCGCCCAGATCGGACGGTGAAGACTAATATCTGCGATTCTGCATAAAGAGGCAACAGGGAGGAGTTTCCAAGTGAGATTTATAGCTTTTATTGAGTGTGCGGAAGACGACCTCGATGGATTCATCGCCATCTGGGACAAGAGAGTGTCAGCAAGGCACGTCGTTAAGACTCTGATCCCGCCTCACACGATCGCCGATGCGCCAAGAGGATACAAAGGATTCACAATCTTTGAGACCGATAACATAGAGGATATAATGCATTTCGTGACTGAGTACGGCCGAATAGCCAAGATCCAAGTGTTCCCAATATGGGAATCATCCAAGGGTGCCGATCTTTACAAGAAGATGAAAGCTAGGCTGTGAGAACGCTACGCCCAGAAAGCGGTGTTACTTCTCGTATATCTCATACAAAGTCATCCTGAACCCGATCGATTCATAGACTCTCTTAGCTGCAACATTGCTCTTTTTAACGTAGAGTCGAAAACCGCAGACCCGTCCCTCAGAGTCCGCCAAATCCCCGAGTTTCCTGTAGAGTTGGGTGAAGACTCCTTGGTTCCTGGCTTCGGGCTCAACGAAGACGCTTTGCATCCACCAGACGTTCTTGTTCCTCCAGTCGCTCCATTCAAAGGTCACCAACAGTTGACCGACTATTTCCCGGCTGTTCCCTTTTTCTGCCACGAGGTAGAACCCCTTGCCGGGATCATTCAATACGGCCTCGACGCCTTTGAGTGCGTCCTCGGCGTTAAGTTTTTTCCGTTCGGTTTCCTCCGCCATTCTCATGTTGAAATCAGCGATTCTGCTTAAATCTCGGGTCTCCGCCCTTCTCACGCTTATTCTCGGCACCATCGAAAGCATCTCCTGGAAAAATCCGTTTATAGGTCTTGTTCAATCGGATTCGGGTATTTGGTTATTCGGATTATTATGCACTCCCGTGACCCTTTGATCGCAACACAGTACGCTATTTCCGTTCTTGTTCTCCTGAAGCTCCTCCTGACAAGTCCGTTCAACACGACCTGGAGCTCTCATATGCTGAGTGCTTTGAGCACTAGCTGCATCGCCAAGAAGACACCGTAGGCAGTAACCAGGATCGTTCCGTCTCTTCGATCTAATACGCCGTCCCTTGATAGCCCATATACAATTATTGCTGAGAAAACCATGAACCCAGCAGTTGACAGTGGAAAGGCGGGGTACAAGGGTTTGATGGGCTGTATGAGTGCAACTACCCCAATGGTGAACATGGAGTCTGCAAGGACGCATCCCAAGATGTTGCCCAATCCAAGCTCGCCGTGCTTTCTTCTGGAGGCGCGAATAGCAAAAGGCATCTCAGGAAAGCATGTCCCAACGGCAACGACGACTCCGACCAGAAATAAAGGCAGGCCGAGCTGCAGACTCAGTTCCCGGGAATTGTGTGCGACGAGATTTCCGCCGAAGAACAGAACCGCCAGACTCGCTGCCAAAAGAATGACTTCAAAGGTGAATCGCTTTTTTCCTCCCTCACCCATAATACTGTGTCCGTAACGACCAGTCCTGAGCAATATGAAGATATAGATCGCAAAAGCGAGCAGCAAAATGACTCCGTCTACACGGGATATCTCTCCGTCCAAGAACAAAAAAACCGGAAGGATAACTGCCAGAAAGGAATTGCGTATCAGCCTTACCGTGTCGGGCTCCAACTTCAATTTCCCGGCAAACAACACTGCCACCCCGATCACCAATGTCAGATCAGCGACGTTTGAGCCCAGAATTACTCCGAAACCAAGCGACGACGTTTCTTCGAGGGCAGCTACGACGCCTATGGTCAATTCGGGAAGGACCGCAACGACGCCGGCTATCACAAAGCTCGTGATGAACTCACTGAGGCGGAAGTACCTCGCCAAATTCAGAACTCTCTTTATCGCCTCATCTGCGCTAAACACTATGATAGCCAAACCGGCGCAGACGAGCAGAATTGGTATTAGAACCATTTTTCTTTCAAACCGACTGGGGAATCATTTCATTTAAGCTTTGTTGCGTCGGACATGGCATAAGATTTCTCAAGGTAATCGCTGAGAAAATGAGAAATGGGTTTGATTCATATGAGGAAAACAACTGTAGCTGTTCTGGCAGTTCTGTTGATGCTCTCTCTTGGGAACGGTTCGTGTTATCACGGCTCAGGAGCCGCAAATCCTGGTCTTCTCGAGCGATATAGACATCAGCGATCCCACCCAACGTTACCCGATCCTAGCCCTTGACAACCATGGAATGACATAGCGCGCGCTATACGTCGCACCCCATATTCAACACGCCGAATGCTTTGCCCAACCCCGTGGACGGCATCTCTGATGACTGGAGCGACGACGGCGACTTCGTCAGCGCGCGCGGAATAAGAACAGACAAAAACGAGTCAACGTGAAAGCATTGAATACCCTATCTATAGGCAAGTGCGCGCTGATTGTCATACGATGTCTAATCCACAAGTCTGGCCAGGAGATCTTGATAATCATCATACAGACTGTTGTAGGATGCTTGCAGAATTGCGTACTGAAACTGCAAAGTCTCATATGAAGTCTGCGAAGCGTTCTTTTGACTCAGCAAATTGTCGAAGGATGCTTGCAATGCGTTCTTTTGACTCAGCAAATCGTTGAAGGATGCTTGTAAGGCGTTCTTTTCATTCTGCAGATCATTTCTTGCCGCTTCCAGCTCATCATACGAAGTCTGCAGGTTTGCAAGTTGAGAGCTTATTTGGTTGGTTCTATAATACAAGAATCCTGAAATTCCAGCCATTATTATGATCGAGGCGAGCAGGACAATTTTGACTATGTCCATCCCATTCTTCTTTCTCAGCGGGCCCATTTTAGTATCCCAAGTAATATCTCTCGCACCCGTTATAATCCTTCTGCGTGTAGAGTAGTGTAGGGCATGTTGCGAAAAAGGAAAAAAGGGACTAGACAAGAAGTCCAGTAGAAGGGAAGAATAAAATGCATTTCGGCGCGCGCGGTTCACGTTGGCTAGCTAGCGTAAGCAAAACGGATTAGGATGTCACCCCATTACTGAGTACTTATGCAAAGTGAGAGATTCTCTCCAGGATTCGTTGCGCCCTGCGGAATGAATTGCGCTGTTTTGCTGCGGACACCTCGCTCTAATACATGATGTTCGGAGCAAGGGGATTAGGATCTCTTACTGCGAGGGTTGCAGACCCAGAGGCAAGAAATGTGCCTTTCTTAAGAAAAGATGCGAATTGCTGCAGAACAATAGAGTGGAGTTCTGTCACGAATGTGGAAGCTTCCCCTGTGAAAGGCTGAAAGGAATTGACAAGAGGTATAGGGCGCTTTTTCGAACGAGCCTAATTGAGAACCTTGAATCTATCAAAAGAATGGTATGTCAGAGTTTCTAAAGGCTCAAGAGGAAAAATGGCGGTGCCCAAAATGCGGTGAAGTGGTGTGCTGCCACAACGGAATATGCTTTAGCTGCAGTCTAGATGAGTTACGGAACAAGAAAAGATCGTTAGATGGGAGGAATGAACTTGATCTCAGGTTTGTTCATTCCACCACTGCTGCCATCTTGCTGCATCATCGCCAAAGCTTTGCCCAGCGCGCGCCTGGTTCAGCCGAACCGAAAAAGAGGCCACCCAGTAATCCATAAACAGAGTGCGCGCTCCGACCAATGCTAAAAAGATTTTTCCAGGACACCTCAAGGTTTTTCCTCAATTCACATTAACACAAAGTATACTGAATCATTATTCCCCAAACACACCAAGGGACTACTCTTGCGACGCAGCACCTACACTTTCGTTGGACTCCAGCAGCTTCACCCAATCCCAATGGTAGCGAGTGCTCGGTCTCTTCTCCGCTACGAACTTGTAGGCAGCTTCGTAGTTCATCTTATATTTCCTGCTCACATATACCATTGCCAGAAATGGCGTTCTATCGATGCCCTCGAGGCAGTGTATCAATATCTTCGCGTCGAGATCCGATAGGGCAACAAGAAGCCTCGCGGCTTTGAGTATCTTGCTTGGGACAGGGCGATTTTCGTGATGAAATCCAACGTGCGCACTTTCGAACAGGGTTCTTGCGTCCACGATGAAGTCAACGTCCTGCTCTCTAAGCTCTGCGACGTAGTTAGCGTCAATGAGGTCTCCGACTCCAATCCACTGATCGATCCAATGCAAATCAATCCCTCCTCACATCTTGTCCGTTGCTCTTGAATAGAGCCCAAACATGAGATAACATTTGCCCAAGAAGACAGACGGGGGTAGAGGTTTGGGCAAATTGATGGGTTTTGGTTCCCCTGCGCGCCCCGATTTCACGTTCGCAGAAAAGTTATAGATTGCTCGAACCAAGATTTCCTCTAGGGTGGGAACGATGGTCGACATACAGACTGCTTCTATCGCGATTGCTTCTGCGGGTGTGCTAGCCGGCGTAATCTACTATATCCTAGAGATTCGGCATCAGGGCAGAATCAGACAAACGGAGAGCCTGATCAGGCTGTCTCCATGGTTCAACTTGAACGCCCGAGAGGTGCAGGAGGCAATTACTCAGGTCTGCTCCATCGAGTACTCAAGTTACAGCGACTACCTTGAAAGGTACTCTGGGAAACCCGAAAATACTTCACTCAAAATGCTCGGCAACTATTTTGAAGGCATAGGGATTCTCGTTTACAGAAAATTGGTCGAACCGGATATTGTACAGGATTTCTGGGGCGGCATCATTCCATCAACATGGAATGATCTCAAACCCCTGATATCAGAGATGCGCAAGGAGTCTGGCGATGCAGAAATGTTCAAGTTTTGGGAGTATCTCGTGGACAGAATGAATGAGAGAAAGCGAGAAGTCCATGGATGAGTTAAGAACCATTTTCCCCTATTTTTGCCGTCCCTAGCCTATCGGCTGTGCTACTAATTGTTTAGCAGTGCGAAGGAACATTTCACATGTACAGGAAGAGAGTTTGGTTGGAGCATTCGAAGAAGATTCCTGGAAACTCTCAGCTCATCAGGTCACGAGGATGGTCCTGCTACCGTTCTTATCTTCTCCACTTAACAGAGTCGTCTCGCGTTGCCATGTTGAACTTGAGTAGATCCATTACATCATTCCTCCACTGCTCGGGCGAGGAATGTATGACTCTTCCTATGAAGAGCTCCCTGAGGAGCCCAAGAGAAGGGATCCTCCGCACCGCTACTCTGTACTTGACGTAGTCGGGCTCGTTCAGCACCTCATCCTGCAGGTAAATGGGTTCCCTTCGGAAGTTGATGTCGAGCATGCACCGGCTCACCGTTTTGATGAGATTGTCCGCCCCGATGTCGAGCTGCTCAGCGTTTTCATGGACTGAATATTCTTTTCTGCTACCCATCCTGAAGAAGTAGGTGGCCTTCCCGGAGGCCTCCTCGCCGGTCGCCTCGGCCGCCTCCATGCAGAGGGCGTTCCCGTAGCCCTTCTCGCTATCACCGTAGATTGGCACGAGGAACCAGATGTATTCGCCCGTCAGGTCCCCTATGAGGCCGCGCTTGAATCCTATGGCTATCCTCTCCTGGCGACCGAGTTCTTTCAGGAATGTGTACGATTCGTTGAGCCCGGCCGAGGCTATCCTCTTCTCCAGCTCCTGCCAAAGCCTCGGGCTGATGGCTTCAATTTCCGCTCGCTTGGCAGCCTTTCCTTCCCTCACGATCGCTGCGACCCTTCTTAGCGAGACTGAGTCGATCGCAGGGAAGAGCGCCTTGACCGAGGAAACCTCCTTGGCTCTTAGCTCATTCTGGACATCCGAGAACTTCCTGAGAAACGGGTCGAACTCCGCGCCCATCTTCTGAAAGAGGAATTGTTCTCCGAACTCGGTGCCTATCTTCACGCCATGGCCCTCCTCCGAGACGCCAACGACATCGCCGTAGGGCACTCGCAGGATCTCGCCCCTTTGGGGTATGACGAGCAACCCGGTCTCGTAGAGGCGAACCTTTCCGGCGCCCCTCTGAACTTCATTTCCCTTCTCGTCGAGGTAAGCGAACTCCATTTCGACGTCGGGGTTTCGGATGGTCTCATTCATGAGGAGATCCGATATTATCACCTCGTTTCTAAGGTATGAAAGGGTCCTCGCAAAGTCCTCGAAACAATGGCCCAGATTGGAGAGAATGAGCTTCTCACTCGAGAACAGCGGCAGGTTGATTCGATAGCCTTCTACTATGATCTCGTCTATGTCCCTCAGGTGAAATGGCAGGATGTTGCCGAACTTCGGGGAGATTGTTAGATACTCTCTCGTGATCGCCCCCTTTCCCTCACCTGCGGCCACTTGTCCTCCTTTTTCGTCGATGAGAGCGTAGCTCATGGGGCAATCGATCGTACTCTTCTCTTCTTCCTCGGCGCTTCCCATTTCCTATCTCTTTCTGGCATCAGCTTTCTTTCGAAGGGTTTTTCTGATCCCTGGGTGGACTAGAGCTTGTTTCCGCACTCGCTGCAGAAACTTGTGCCCGGATTGTTCTGTGCTCCGCACTTTGAGCACGTCAACATCATGAGTGGGGCTCCGCAATTCGTGCAGAACTTGCCCGATCCAGCGGGCTTCCCGCACCGCGGACAGATGGTCTGAGTGGCCTTGACTTCGCCGGTGAAGACGGTCGTCTCCGCAGCCTTCTTCCATATCTGGTCTTTCCTCTGGGTGGCCCTCGCTGCAGCGATCTCCGCCGCGGCTCTCGGCGCATCATTGGTGCACAGCCCGTCCTCGTCGTTCCAGCACGTGTCGTCCACCCACTTGGCGCACTTCGGGCACTTGTGGAAGTGTCCCATGGCCTCGTTCTGGGCAAGCTTGAACGCTTCCTCGTACTCCTTGTGCCACTCTGGCGACATTCCAGAGAACCTCTCGGCGATCACGTCGGTGCCCCGCTCGACCTGGTATCCAGCTCCGCGGCCCAACATGGATGAGCCTATCGAGGCGGCCCTGCCCAACCCCCTGAAAAGCCCGGCCTTCTTGTAGGTCTTCGACTCGATGAAGCCGGTCTTGTAGCCATCGTTGCATATGTCGCAGAAGAAGGTGAACTGGAACCCTGCCTCGGTGCTATTGTCGGCGTAATTTCTCGTGAAAGGTATGAAAGGCATCTCAATACAACTCCATATTCTTAGCGATTGAAACCTGGGTTATAAGAAGGTTATGTTCGGCTCGATGCCACGAAAAAGCATATTACGGAAGCGTATCCAAGAATCCTTCAAAAGTGAACGCCCATGTCGAGCTATCAGAAACCGTGCAAGTACTGCGGCCAGCTCGTCCCCCCAAATTCGAAGGTATGCCCCGCGTGCGGGAAGGTGAACCCCCTGGAGACCAGATGTCCCAAATGCCGTGCGCCGATCCAGGTCGGCTGGGCTAGGTGCAGCAGTTGCGGCCTCTCCTTGTCGATCAGTTGTCCCAAATGCGGAAAGCTCACCTTCTTCGATGACTACTGCCAGAACTGCGGCGCCCATCTCGTCGTAGAGTGCAGGAATTGCCACACAGTTCAACCTCCTGTCGGAGCCAACTGCATCAAATGCGGAAAACCGCTGTGAAAGAAGCCGAATTAGCCTATCCCCTCGAGTCCCCCCCCATTTCAATAGAGCCGGGTGGGTCTAATCTCGGGTCCTGGGACTTTGACCCAAGAGTCAGATCGAGTGGCTGGTCGAGTGAGAGTCAAGGCAATCAAGTTTTACTCTGGGCTCGTGGGACTTTGGCTCCTGCTCTTTTCTTCAACAGGAGTGGTAACCAAAGGTATTACCTTCGGCACGCCAGCTGCTTCCGAAAGAATGTTCACCAACGAAGTTCCTTCCGGGATGACCAACTTCGTTGCGCCCTGAAACGCTGTCTCTACTGCCTGTATCTTCCTGAGTACTTGTGCATTATCGACAAAGTATTTTTCTGCAGCCAAGTTTACGATTTTTATGGCCTCTGCGTCGCCTTGTGCCCTGAGTATCTTTGCTTCCCTGTCTCCTTCTGCCGCGAGAATGGCTGCCTGCTTCAGTCCTTCTGCAGTCTTTATTTGAGCTCTCCTCTCTCCGTCTGCCTTTGTCTCGGCCGCAGTGGCGAAGTCCAAGTTTGCTATCTTTGTGTTCTCCGCTTTCACGACCATGTTCATCGTTGCCTGCACGTCGGGGGGCGGATCGATTTCCTTCAGCTCCGTTCGCACGACCAATATGCCCCAGTTCTTTGTCTCTATAGCCAGTGTGGTCATGAGCTCTGTGTTTATCTTGTCCCTCTGAGAATTGGCCTCCGTCAGGGTGAGGGTGCCGATGATGTTTCTCAACGTGGTTCTGGCCAACTGCACTATCTGCACCCTGTAGTTGAAGACGTTGTATTGACAAGCCTTTACATTATTCTCGTCTTCTTGAACCTTGAAGTACACCTGAGCATCTACGGTGGCGTTGAGCTTGTCCTTGGTGATTATCTGTTGAGGCTCGGCAGTGACCAATTGTTCGGTTATGTCCACCCTCACGATTCTTTCAATCAATGGCATCTTGAAGTTTAGTCCTGCGCCTCCAAACCTGTTGTATTTGCCCAGCCTTTCTATCAACGCTCTATGCGTTGGTCGTACCACTGCGTAACTGTTGACGACCAGTATTATTACGGCCACAACAAAGGCTAGCATTACGAAAATGGTTAATATGTCCAATTCGAGGGAGCCCCAACCTAAGAGGTGCCCTCCGTCTATAAATAAGCTTGCAGAACTGATCCAACGAACTGGCGTCTAACCTGCATGCTCTTGTTCTTCGAATCTCGAGTCCTGTTTCGTTCTTGTCTTCTGCCTCATTCTTCCTTCTCTATGTCAATCATATTATGGGGTCTATATTACAAAGCGGAGAGAGAAACAGAACGCAAAACCGTTCTGCGAGATATATGCCTCAGAAATTGTAAGGTAATTCCACTGTGGCGTCTATCGAGAGAGGCGCCTACTCCTTCTTTCGATCTGGGGTTGCCGCTGACTGTGACTTCGTCTTGTACCCTTTTTCGAGCAAGAAAAGGCTCGTAATCACGTCCGCCATCAGTGTCTGTGCGACTGCTTTCTCAAGTCCGTGAGCAAGGAACTTGACGTTGTTCGGCTTGAAATCGATCGTTATAGTAATTTCGCTGAAGTCTGTCACGGAGCGTATGAGGAATTTCCAATCCACCTTGACTATAACGTTTGAGCCGCTGAAGACAAGTTCTTCGTTGGGGACGAACTCGACCAACTCGGTCTTGAAGGATCCTTGGTCGAGATCATTCCAATATTGCTTAAGCCGAGGTGAATCGTTGATTTCCTTAAGTGCTTCGTAGACGACCTTCGGGGGTACCTCAATAGTTATGTTCTTGGTCAGAAACTCCATTTCTCACAGCCTCGTTCTTGGAATGTCCACGCATGGTATTTCTGAGATGCTTCTTCGTCAGAATCCTGATCTCTTCTCGATTTTCCATGTGGAAACCGAATTGATAGTACCTTCTGACAACACGATTAATAACGCTTATGAACGCTAAATCCTCATCCCACTATGCTCCATTGAAAATGCTTTGAACATCAATCGATGAACCCGATTCCTCCCGCAAAACATGCCAACCTCATGAGTCGTTTCGATCCTTTGAAGAGTAACGCGGAGAAACACCGGCTATCCTGAAGAAGTTTTGAAGTATGATTTTCCCATCGAGATGGCGGTCATCGTAGTTCTCGGGGTGGAACTGTGTTCCGTAAATGATTCTCCTTCGGTGCTTCATCGCTTGGATGTCGCACTCGTCTCCGGAGGCGAGCAACTCAAATTCCTTTGGTAATCTTTTGATCTCAGCGTGGTGCGCTTCGTTCACGGTGATTCTATCGGAGAGGCCCCTGAAAAGCGGGTCCTTCTTCACTACATTGACCTCGAGGAAACCCTTTTCCTTGTAGAATCCCGGCGCTAGGTGGGGTAGCGGGTCGTCTTCGCCGGGCCCGAGCGGGCGCATGGCCGCCACTTCGGCGCCGTAGGCCATGGCTATGAGCTGGTGGCCACCGCAGAGACCAAAGATCGGGATGCTGCTGTCCGTGATCAGCCGGAATAGTCCCCTGAAGCCCTCGAAGTCGTACTCCAGCCAATTGGTGGAGTTGCCGCTTATGAGGATCGCGCCTATCCGCATCTCCCGGATGGACTCGGCGGAGACATCGAGGTAGTGAGAGATGAGGCATGGTTCGCCCGAGAGCTCCTCGAAGCGCAGCTTGGCCTCCATCAACTTGATCAGGCGAGCCCTCCGCCTCATCGGATCCTTCATCATATTAGCATGCTCGATGTTGACGTAGCACAGCACTCTCAGCACGACCCTTAAGAAATTAGTGGATAGGCTACTTCAAATAACTTGCGAAACCTCTGGTCCAGAAAGATGGGTGCCTGCAGGCACCCATCGGGGAGTCTATGGTCTCAAGACAGGCATCAGAGTCACTGATGCTTAGGGTCGTTATACTCGACTGAATGTGACGGCTCCCCTTCCTTATAATCATTATCGCCGTTCGCTTGAAGAGATTAGCCTACAGTGTGCACGTGCGCGAGTTGTGCGTCTTTTGTTTTCTTGTGGTGGGATTAAGTCTTATCGCGTGCTAGAACTGTTGCTTCACTCGAACCGTGTACATTTTTCCTCCATGGACTGCACGTTCATAAAGGTCTTATTAGCTGGACGAAGAAACGTCCCCTCTAAAGGCGGCTTTGTGGGAGGTCGACAAATCGGGAAGCTACGGGCATGCTTCTAGACTCATGAGGGCAGCAAGCTCTTTGTTGAGTTTCAGAAGGCCAAATGGGTCATCCCCTTCGAATGTGTCTGATACGAGTGAGGAAACAGAGTACCGAATTATGGTAACCTATTTGAGGCCTTACCTTGAGGCACATTTCGTCAACACTTATCATGTGATGATCGACGGAGAGATGCCTCTTGAAAAGACCAAGTCCACAATCGGGTTGGCGTTCAAGATGGCTCACCCGAGTTGGCAGATCCTTTCTGTTGATGCGTATCAGAACGACGGCCTTCCCCACCCTTTGCCGAGGGCTGCGTTAGAGTTTCACACTTCGAACGATGCCCAGAAGCACCCACCTCCGCGCGCCTCGGTTCCGTGCCGCTAGAGGCGTTTCAACCCGGATTTCGTCTTTGGCTCAAACCCATTAGCGCGCTTGCCAGGATTTCTGTTGTATGCGGTGTGTTGTGGTGTGTGCTAGGTGTGCGAGAGAGTAGTAGTGGTGGTAGTAGTCAGTGTGTGAGTGCTAAATCTTAACGCGCACTATGTTATGACAAGAATAACTCCGAGAACTGTGAGAATCATGCTTGCTATGAGTCTGGGAGAGATGCGTTCCAGTTCTTTCAGATAAAGGTATGCGAAGAATGCCACAAACAGCGGTTCTACTGAAAGCAGCGGCGTTATGATTGAGACTCCCTCATAGCTCAGAGCGTAGAAGCTCAAAATCCACGAAAGCGCTTGTCCGATCCCAGCTATCCAGAAGAACCGAAGATCTCGTTTCAAGGATAATTCATTTCGTGTCGACGTAGAGAGCATCAGCATCAACAAGTATGGAAGAAGCGCAAAAGTGTGGGCTACAGCGACACCCATGACTGGGGCGTTGTAAGCGTCTAAGGCGTACTTTCTGATTATGCTGGACACGCCGAAGGTTAAGCCTCCTAATATGGGGAAGATAAAGTCTCTTCTGGCGAATCTGTTTCCACTGCTGATTTCGCGGGAACTCATTTCCACGGAAACGACACCGAGAACGATGCATAGAATGCCTGCCCAGTTTTCCAGCGACAGTATTTCGTTCAGCATAAGCACAGCGAGAAGCGAAGCGTAGAGTGGGTAGATTGAGAAGATGGACGAGTTCACCGATGTTCCCACCATTCTTAGGCCACGGTAGTAAAGGAGCCTCACTAATCCCGGTGAAAGCACTCCGCCTATGGCAAAGAGTATGAGCCCTTCAAGGTTGGCAGATCCGAGATCTGTCAGTAGAACCGCGAGGGGCCAGAGGATTACCGTGCCCACGCAGGTAATTACTAGGCTGACGTTGAAGGCATTTGACTTCTTTGAGTATTTGCTTACTAGGACAACAGACAAGCCTGAAGCCAATGCCGAAAGTAACGCCAAGACAGGCCCATTCATGTCCTTCCTTTGAAGGAGACGTGCATATTAAAACAAATCTTCGTAGCGCGAGCTAGAGCTTCTTCGGATGATAGTTTCATCCTTCTAGCGCGAGCTGCGCGTGCGAACTAGAATGTTGGCTTCATCGCCTTGGCACGACTCACACCATGGACCCTTTCACCCAGCGCGTCTCGCAGTACCTTCATATCTTGAGGATCTGCGTCGAAGACATACTTGTACTCCCCCACATTGGATAGGATGGTCAACCAGTACCTATCCGTTCGGATGCTCGAGTCCGGATCCTTTTCATCTTGCTCGTAGTCAATGTAGGCCCTGCGGATCTCCGATAAATTCAATGAGATATTGCCCGGCGTCTCAACCAATATTTGCTCCGGGGACATCGTGAAGTACTTGCGGCAGTATTCGACCACATCAGCTGGTAGCAACACCTTACCCGCTAAGAGCTTAGATAGAAACCCCTTCGCTCGCGCCTTCGACTGAGCCAGAGCCTCCTGCATCTGGGGACCGGAGAACTGCGCCAGCAACATCCTCTGATTGGTCGAGATAAGTATCCACTGCCTCGTCTTCAGGCTACCTGTCGCCACAACCAGGTGGGGTATGACTCCAACTACCACTTCAGTGCCCGCTCTTAAGTAACCTTCAGGAGGAGGCGGAGGGGGTGGGTTTCCGGCAATTGTGCTCGCCTCTGGTAATGGGGCTCCACAGGCTGTACAGAATCTTTCAAATGGTTGGGCTTTTCTTCCACACGAGGAACAGGCCATAGTGTATACTTCAATTGGAAATAGAATATTTATTTATCGACAAAAAATTCTGTTTGATTGATCTTGATAGCTCGCTTGTTCAGAAAGAACTTCCCGCGCGCCCAACAACAACCTCTTCTTTTCCTTATTTTTCCTTCTCTTTCTCTCACTCACATTCTCTCATAGCAAAAACAAACACAAAAAGATCAACCGTGAAAAGAAGTATTCCGAAAAAGGATGAGGTAGAGGTAGCTGTAGAATGAGACCTAGTAAGGCTGCAAAACCTCAAATATTCAGAAAACATTGCTAGTAGGTGATGTTCATGCGCCCATCTGAACTGGAAGGAAAGAACGTTATTGAAACCGGTGGAAGAATACTGGGAACCGTTTCTGGAATTGAATTCGATCTTTCATCGTGGAAAGTAACTCATCTGAAGGTGCAGTTGTCATATGATTCAGTCGAATCCTTGGGATACAAAAGACCCAGACTTGGACGCGTAGAGATCAAGGTGCCAGTCGACGTAGTGAAGGCCGTGTCTGACGTTATCACAATTGACAAATCAATCAAAGATCTGAGGAGGCCAACTTAACCTCAGCGCGCGCTAACGGCTCAGTCGTTCCCATGCATTCTCGTGTCGGGGTCACCACGATGAGTGGTCGTGGAGATGCTGAACCCTAGGCGATCATGGTTCCTGCTGCCCGCGGCCTGCTGATTATCATGTTCAGGTACTCGGCGCTCACCGGCTGCGCCTCGATTCTGCGACCGCACCTCTCGCAGGCGAACATCAGGACTACTGGGGTGACCTTCTGGATCTCGACAAACCCAGTGGGACCTTGTGTGTCGAGGGCCTCGACCTGCTCGACCTTTCCCAGTTCGAACTCCCCGGACCTGAGGAACTCCAGGAAGACCGCCCTCTGACGGTGCCCGCATCCGCGGCATGTCACGGAGTGGACCGCGCTCAGCAGTGGGTTGTTGTTGAAAGCGCCCTCCCGGGCTTTCCCCACTATCGTCTGCTTTAGGCTGGAAGAATCTTCCTCGCTCATTTTTTCACGCCCTTCTATCTTCCACTTTTTAGCTGTCCGACCTTCGAATATATAATTTGGAAGGGCATTCTTTAAACGCTTTCCGAGTCTGGGAGTGCGCGGTTTTCGGGAAATTGTTACAACAGCCTTGGCGTATCAAACATGAGTAAGTGAATCTGGCAGAACATGTCGAGGTCGCGCGCGCCAGGAAGATGAAATCGAAATTGGCACAATCGAGCTCAGCATTCTTTTCCGAATTTCTCTGTATACATCTGCATGGCTGAGAGAATTATCTCTTCCGCGGCTTTGGAGTCCATCCACTCTTTCACATTGACCCATTTCTCGGGCTCGAGCTTCTTGTAGTTGAGGAAGAAGTCCGCTATCTCGAACCGGATGTGTTTTCCCAAGTCCTTTATGTCTGCGACCTCGTTCCACCTCGGGTCCCTGATCGGTACCGCCAAGATCTTGTCGTCCTGGCCGTGTTCATCCTCCGTCAGCAGCGCCCCGATCGGTCTGGCCTCCAACACGCATCCGGTGAAGGTGGGCTTGGTGGTCAGCACGAGTATGTCCAACGGGTCTTCGTCTCCGTACCAGGTTCTTGGGATTATCCCGTAGTCGCCTGGGTAATACAGGGCTGAGTACAGTACGCGATTGAGCTTGAAGACCCCGTTCTTCCAATCGAATTCGTACTTGTTCGTGCACTCCCTGGGGACCTCCACCACGGCATAAACGCTGCTCGGCGGTCTTGGCCCGGCTGGAAGGTCTCTCCAAAGGTTGCCCATGTCCCTATCCCAATCCTCTTTTCAGCACGCGCAAAAGGAGTTACTCTATCCGTGTCTGAGAAGAGATATAAATGTACATTCGGTCGTGGAACTTTTGCCGGGAGAAAATATTTTGAAGTAGATATGAGGATTAAGGGATTAAGGGGAAAGGCGCGTGCTCCATATAAGAAATGTCCCGATTCTGACCTAAAGATGTCCCGCACGAAGCATTCCTGTCCTCGTGTTGTCCCAATGTCCTGGTCGCAGTCGAGCGTGCGCTTTCCGATATATACTGATAGAAGCGAAGAATTGAATGAGGAAAAGAGCAATCTTACCAAGAAAAGTAACTTATCATTGCTATGACCTGAAATACTTACTTAGACACAAAATTAATACTGGTAGCTAACTCATATAGATAATTGATCCAAGAATCAGTGATACATATGGGTGGGAATATGGGTGGCCAGGGGCCTATGAGGAAGGGTTACAGCGCGAGTGGAGCGGGCTACAGCCCGAGTACCGTAGACAATAGACAGCTAGCGTATATGAACCGATTTAATGTCATAACTAACCAAGTTTCCCTTTTAGTGCAGCAGCTGAATCAAACCAGTAGAAATGTAACTGATATCGATGATGCTTTGAACAGACTCCCCACGAGAATTCAGCAGATCAGGAAGATGAATTATCGGGTGATGATGAATCTTGAGAAGGACGTTGCCTCTCTTTCAGAAAGATGGTCACTAGCAAAACCCAATGTAGCAAGCATCATTGGGAGCACTGCACCAGTTCTCGTTTCGGAGGGAAGAACCATTGAGAATGAATTGGCTCAAAGACGCTTTTCCTCAAACTATGACGTCTCTCAACTAAGTAGTGTTGAAGCGAGGGTCTCCACATTTCAAGCTTACGTGTCGGATTTCTCAAGCCGAGTATCCGGCGCTACGGGGGACACGTTGAATAAGATACATTCACTAGACCGAGATGTTGGTGTGGCGGAGAGGACACTCAGTCTTACATCGATTTCATCGTTCAAATGGAAACAGGGTGAATCTCCCATCCTTTCAGTCAAAGCAAAAGACTTGAACGCTGATGCTGAAGGGGTCTTGAGCCTGACCAACCAACGCTTCATCTATGAGTCGGAGAAAGAAGTGGTTCTGAAGAAAACATTTTTCATCGCGACGCAAAAGAAGAAAATTCGTGAGACCACTGTTGACAGACCTATCGGCATGATTGATAATATTGTGAAAGGCAGAGTTGGCATCCTCGCTGGACAAGGTTTGTACGTCACATTCAAACCTGACAGCGGGCAACAGGAGATGAAACTCGATACTGATGGCGAAGACGCAGATCTAGTCTTGCGCTTTCACAATTTCATTTCGAATGGGGAGGCCGATCAAGAACTTGATGCAACGGAAGGCTCCAAGACAGATGAGCGGCCGTCTGTCCCAATTGTTTGTCCAAGATGTAGCGCACCTTATTCGGAGGAGATTTACAGAGGACAGACTTCTTTGCAATGCAAGTACTGCGGCGCAACCATTCCCGTTTCCAGTAACTAGGAGTGATTGATTTGAGTGAAAAGGAAACAGTTGAAAAAGCCAAGGAAGAACAGAGTTGGATGTCTAAGATACAGGATTCTCTTCTCTTGGGAAAAGGTACAAGGGAAGACCTGAAAGAATTTGACATGCAGCTACGCGAGGATTATCATAAAGAATTATCCGATTTGCGAAAAAGATGGGAGGAAATCTATCTGGAGATACTCGAGTCCAAACAACCCTCGCTCAACAGAAAAACCAAGACTGTGATTCAGACCCTCGACAGGATCCAGGAGCAGGTTAACAGAGCCACCTACGGTTATGCACCGCTATTCAATAGGCGAGGACAGATAGAATCAAACGAACTCGCAAGAGTCTTCAACTACGACAAGGAATTCGGTGAATACTTGGTTCGACTCAAAGAATCCGAGGACAACGTGGCAAAAAGCGTAGAGGAAGAGGATTGGGATGCAGTGTCTGACGGAATCAATAGTATGAAAAAAGTGCTCGACAGCACTGAGAAAAGATGGAAGGAAAGAGAAGAATATTTCAGATCAAAAGAAATGTAGGAGAGAATGGAAATGCCCTTAATTGAAGCCATATCATGGCAAAATGCCACACCAGACCAAATCGCGGTCAGGTATCCAAATGTTTCACTTAAGTTTGGAAGCCAGGTCATTGTTATGGAAAATCAGTGGGCCGTCTTCTTCAGAGACGGAAAGGCCCTTGACGTCTTTGGACCCGGTCGCCACACGATATCCAGCAACAATATTCCCCTTCTCATAGATTTGCTGAAGGGCGTCAAGTTGATCGGAGATATCTTTGAATGCGAAGTCATCTTCGTAAACAATAGTCAGATGCGCGCCAACTTTGGTGGATCAGCATATTCTGCACCCAGCGGACAGATTCAGTATCAAGCAGAGATAGGGTTCTTCGGCTACTCACTTTACAAGGTGGATGACCCCCGGCTTTTTGTAATGGAGTTTTTCGGGAACCGTAAGGCGAGCACCTCATCAGACGTCGAGAATTATATTCGTGGCTTCGTAGTTGAACGGGTCATCGACGCATTCGCTGAATATGAAACCTCGTCATTGGTGAAGAACGTTGACGAGACCACGGACAAGATCGCTCTAACTATTAATGATGAAGCCCGCAGGATAGGCCTTACAATCATTGACACAACCTTCGAAGGTGTGAAGATACCTGAAGAGGCGAGGAGATTCGCTTCGGGGATGGGACAGCAGGCCATGACCATGCAATATGCTAAAGAGACGGCTGCGGTTCTGCCAAGCGACGGTGGAGCAGGCGGAGCAGCGGGAGCTGGACTCGGGGCAGGGATAGGCCTTGCGTTTGGGGCTCAGATGATGAAGTCGGTTCAAACCCAGGCTCAGCCGGAACAAGTCATCATCTGCAACAAATGCGGAAGCCAAAATAGCCTCGGACAGAAATATTGTGGGAACTGCGGAACTAGTTTGGCGCCCGCTCGAACGGTAAAATGCTCCAACTGTCAAACAGAGAATCCTGAAACCATGAAGTTCTGCGGGAACTGCGGAAAACCCCTTCAACAGGAAGAGCTCGTGTGTCCGAATTGTGGAACAAAGAATCCGGTCGGAATGAAGTTCTGTGGAAGCTGTGGCAAGAAACTGTAGCCAACTTAGCGCGCACTTGGTGTCGGTTTGATGGCAGCCAATCCAACTTCTTATCTCTAACATAGCATTTGTTATCCATTTCATTCCTAGCTTTGAGCAGGTACCAATGAATTCTCCCAAGCGCGCTGAAAACGACGGTAAGAGAACATGACAATAGGCTTGTGGTAGTGAGGCGTCAACCACAAAGGCATAAACGCGGCGCCCATCAACTAGTGACAGATAGAAGGTGTTGTGAAAGAATGCGAGCTTCTAAGAGTGAAATGTCCAAGACGATGGATACCGAGGAAATGACCATGTTCGAAGGCGTCTGGGGCGAGATGCACGTCGAGTACGACATCTTCAAGAAACGCTTTGACGTTACCCCACTGCTGAAGGGTCTGCCTAATGACCGTGATCCCTGTCCACACTGGGGCATCGTATTGAAGGGTCAAGTGACGATGATGGTTGGCGGGAAAAAGGAAATCGTCAAAGCTGGGGACGCGTACTATGCGCCGCCGGGCCACTCGGGCATATTTGAAGCGGGCACCGAGCTCTGGGAGTTCAGCCCGAACGACAAACTGAAAAAAAGCATGGAAGTCATGATGCGAAACATGGAGGCAATGTCGAAAAAGAAGTAAAACGACTGCGGCG
Organism: Candidatus Bathyarchaeota archaeon RBG_16_48_13; assembly: GCA_001775995.1. Lineage (GTDB taxonomy): Archaea > Thermoproteota > Bathyarchaeia > RBG-16-48-13 > RBG-16-48-13 > RBG-16-48-13. Next base: position 26,187 of record MEZH01000016.1, on the reverse strand, counting down.
GCCCCTTTTTCTCCTCTTCCATGGTCCGCCCGTCAAAAGATCATCCTGTTCAGCGAAGATGCGCAAAATGGCTCGCAACAAATTGATGTTCAGCCTTGCACCGGGAACCGGCTGTGCAGTTCACAACATGAGATTGAAGGGGTCTGAGGACAAGACCTCTGGCGTTTCCGATAGTCCATTTCTAGGACCCGGGAGATAGGCGGTGCAATTATCCATGTCAAAGACTGCAATCCCTGAGTTACCCAAGCGGACTGAGGTTGCCCTTCAGAAAGCCGGATACTTGTTCAACCCCGACGTGTACGTTAATCCAGCGAAGTACGTGATTAAGTTGCCTGCTGAGAAAATCGTTTCGGATTCGAAGGTTCAAAGCGACGTGGTGTGCCGATATGGTAGAAGAATAGCGGAGGGCCAAGACCTTGAACCGATCATCGTGATCAAGCATCCGAAGCGCGATCTATATGCCGTGGTGGATGGTCACCACAGATACCATGCCTACCGTCAATTAGGGCAGAAGGAGATACCATGTGCCCTTGAGGGTGTCTTCCCGAGCGTGATATTCTACATGACGAAGAAAGGATTTTTCCAGCCTAAACCAAAGAAAGATGGGCACACCAGAGTCGCGTTCCGCGTTATGCGCTACTTCATGAAGCTCTTCTTCCATCAAGCGGTCGACACCCTTCCATTCACTGAAGTAGAGAAACGCACCAGTTGTCCCTGAACTCCTTGCTGACCCATTGACTTACTTATCCGCGCGCGCTCTTTTGGTCAGCAAGAAAGCTATTTCGAGCCGGTGGAGCCTGCGAGTCGACTCTTGCGATGCTGCGGAGAGATTGCAGCTAGACAGAAATAACTGCTAGCATGAAGGTTTCAGCATGTCCGAAGGGTGATTAATGTGAGCATCATCTTCCACATCACAAGATGTGAACAGTGGGAAAATGCAAAGCTGGAAGGTGTCTATCGCGGTGATACGCTGGATTCGGAGGGCTTCGTACATTGTTCCACCTCAAAACAGATAGTCAAGGTGGCAAATACACTGTTCCGCTCTCAGAAAGGGCTCGTTCTCCTCTCTATAGAAACTGGCAGAGTACAATCAGAAATCAGATACGAAGGCGCTGAAGGTAGTGAGCTTTATCCTCACATTTACGGGCCTTTGAACATCAATGCAGTTGTGAAGGTCATAGATTTCGAGCCGGCTAAGAATGGCATGTTCGTGCCTCCGAAGGGGATACGCCAGAGTAGGCACAAGCCCCCATGCTCGGGGCGCGGTCACTGACTTTCCCTATGCGCGCGGAGGAAACTCTAAAAGCATTTCTCTGGATAATTTATGTGGGGCTTGTTTTTTGATTTTCATAATGTTGAGCAAGTCCAAGGTGAAGCCAGCCAAAGAAAGCACTAGCCAAGTCACAAAAATGTTCAGCGAACTCAAGAAGAAAGGGATAAACATCATCGGATCCTACTGGACTCTGGGACGATATGATGGCGTCTTGATTTTTGAGGCACCCAGCGAGAAAGATGCAATGAAGCTGGCCATTGACATGAGAGAGGTAATGACCTCAGAGACGTTGATAGCTATCCCAAGGGAAGAAGCTCTGAAGCTCTTGTAGATCAGTTCATGGAAGCGCTATCCACATCCTTTTTCTTTTTGCCAACATCCTCTCAGGGATGCCAATATGACTCTCCGGAGTTGCCCCCAACACGCCTCATTCGTCCCTCCTCACCTATGAGGAACGTGAATCGGAGACTCCACGCAGACCCCTCTTGCGAGCCTCATCTCTTTTCCTTTTTTGGGGTCTTCTTGACTTATTCCTCCATCCCCAGACGGAATCGTCAGGGTAACCAGTCAAAACAGCAACGTTTAAACACGATCGCGGTATAACGGCATTGTGACCGTTTGTTCGGTTTCAGCGGAAGACTAGCAATGCATGTAGATGAAGACATAGTCTCAAGGGTCCTCTCGGTACTGTCGCACCCCTTGAGGAGGAAGATCATTCTCTACCTTGACGAGAAGAAGGAGTGCTCCTTCACCGAACTCGCCAAGACCTTCGGCGTCGGCACAGGGAAACTGAGCTTCCACCTGAGGACCCAGGAGGAATTCCTGGAACAGACACCGGAAGGCAGGTATCGGCTAAGCATCGCTGGTCAGAACGCGATCAACGTCATCAAATACATACAGGAGTGGCGGCTCGACGTCAAGTCCGTGGGCAGGAAGCTCATCTACTCTGTCTCCAACGTAAAGAAGCGGGTCTTCGCCTTTCTCATTGACTTCGGCCTATCCCTCGTCGTGGCCGCTGCTTTGCCCAGCATACCTTTCCTCCTCTTCCCGGTCACCCTCGGCATGCTGAACATCAGCATAATGTTCTTTCTCGCCTTCTTCTTCCTCTACTCAACTCTGCTGGAGGGCTTCTCTGGGCAGACGCTGGGCAAGTTCCTGATAGGCATCAAGGCGATACACGTGGAAGGCAAGAAGCTGTCCTACGACCAGGCGGCCGTCAGGAACCTGGGCAAGGTCTTCCTCTTGCCCGTCGATCTCTGGGCCGGGAGAAGGCTTAAGGACGAAAGATATCTCAGGTTCTTCGACAAGTACTCCGGCACGACGGTCACCGACGTGCAGCCCAAGCTCAGGGTCCCCCGCAGCGCCCGCGCGCTTGTTCCCCATCTTCCTCATCGAATTAAGAAGCCCGAAGAGAGCCAAATTGAGGCCCCTCCGGCGCCTGAAACCAAGTCTTCCTCCTAGCCAACGCCACTTCCTAACCGAGCTTTTTGGCATGGAAAATCACGGCGCAGGCATGGCAATTTCTATAGAACAGCGCTGGAACGCTCGCGCTTTTTAGCCAGCCAAAGCTTAGTCAAGTGCACTTGACTAATCATCTCAATGGATCTTCTCAAAAAAGGCTAAAAACCATGCGCCAAAGATTCCGAGGGCAACTCATGTCGCGCTTGGGGCAGCAAAGCGGAACACGGGGTTGACTCAACGGAGGAACACTACAAATGATGAAGCACAAAGCGCCTTTGACGCTGCTGGTGACCCTGCTCCTTATTTCACTGGCATCCTTCGGCGTTCAAGTGAGGCCGGCGCAGGCACAGGCTACGCTGGTCGCGGGCATCAACTACCTGTCTTCAGGAAACGCTTGGGGCGAACCCAACTCGACTCTGACAGCGGATTTCTCGCGGTTCGCAAAAGACGGAATCAAACACATAAACGTGCGGATACTCTGGTCCGTGACGGAGCCCACATTCTCCAGCAGCAGCGCTCGTCTGTCGACCACGGCCATGAACAATTACAAGCGCGTCCTCCAGATAGCGGACAAGTACGGCATAAAGGTGGGGATCACCTTCTGGACGCAGTTCACCTACGACCTCGGCTTACCGACGTGGGTGAACGACTACTATGACATCGTGTCCAGTTCTACCGTCCAGGGATACTATCTCCGGTACCTGAAAGCCGTGGTCGCACAGCTCAAAGACTACCCTGCCGTGGATAATTGGGCCGTGATGAACGAGCCCTGGAAGTATCCTTGGACAAGCCAAGACAAAAGCCAATTCCAGACCCTCTTCCAGAATAGTTACACCGCGGTGAAATCGGTGGACCCGAAGCACATGGTAGCCTGCCGCTTCACCCTGTCCTACACCCCAGCGACTGGCAAATACGATCAGTCCGTGTACAAGATGTTTGACGCATTCGCGGTCACGGAATATCTCGACCCCGCCGACCCGAGCAGCACGAGATACCACGTCACCTGGAGCGACTGGAACACCCTCGTGTCGCAGGTCAAAGCGGCCGGCGTCCCCCTGTGGGTCATCGAGTACGGCAGCGACAGCAAGGACAGCGCCTTCGTCACGCAGTTTTACAAGCTCAGCCTCCAGAAATTCCTAAGCGCCGGGATCATTACCATAACCTACGCCTGGATGTGGCAGGCCAGAGAAGCGAGCAGCATGGCCTTCAACATCTACAGCGGAACCGCCCCGAAGCCCGCGTACTACGAGCTCACGAAATACCCTGAGTCGTCGAGCACAACACCCAACCCTACGCCCTCGCCTACGCCTGCCCCTACGCCTTCGGACGATGCGTTTGAAGACAACTTTGAATCTGGAGATGCCGGCGCCTGGAGCGGGTCAAGCAAGACTTCGGGCGAGACCGTAACTATCGGGAAATACACGCCATACCAGGGCGCTTACAGCGCTCGATTCACGACTTCTGGAACCTCAAGCGGGACCGAGAACGCCTACTTGTACGAAAATGTGGACCCTCTGCAGAAGGCCTTCGCAAAGGGATACGTCCGCATCGTCAGCTCCACTTCCAGCTGGCTCAGAGACGAGGGTGACAGGTTCTACCTGATCCGCCTCTCTGACGGAACAAAATCCCTCGCAACGGCCGGGATAAGGCGAACGGGAAGCACCAACAGGTGGGAGCTCTACGCCGCAGGGTCATACGTGACTTCCTCCAAAGTAGTGTCTGCCAACAGCTGGCACAGCGTAGAGATACGCTACGACGCCGGGCAGAGACTTGCTGAGATGTACGTCGACGGGACGAAGGTGCTTCAGCTAACTGTGAACTCGGGCGGCGCCGCTGCGACCCACGTGGACTTCGGCATATTATCAGCGACAAACGTGCAGGCTGGGCTCACGGTCTACGGCGACAGCCTGTCCAGCGGGCCCACGGTCTGAGGTAACAAGCAATGAGAATGCTTAAGGTATTGGCCATACTGCTGGTCATCATCGCAGTGGCGTCATTCGGCATCCAAGTGCAGCCCGTGCAAGCCGTGGCTCTGTCATATCCGGCAACCGGCAAGATCTCCTACGGGGGAGTACCTTCGAGCTATCTGCCATGGACCAAGAAAGAAGCGGTGATCCCAGCGTTCATGTCCTTGGCCAATCAGTACCGCGGAACCTATGAGAGCATAGGCAAGAGCAGCGGCACATACGGCTGGGACATAATCCTCTTCAAGTTCGGCAACCCCAACGGCGCCCCGGTGATGGTGGACAGCTACCTTCACGGCAACGAGTTCTACGGAGAAGAAGTCCTCTACTCACTGGTCAAATGGCTCCTCACAAGCGGCGATACCTACGCAAAACAAATCCTCCAAAACAACTACGTCCTGATCGTCCCAATCGTTGACTACAGGTGGGGGAGAACCAACTACAACGTGCCCTCCTGGATGACTGCGAAAGACCCGGCCAAAGACGGAGGGAAATGCGGCGTCAACCTCAACAGGAACTTCGGTCCGAATTGGCCCAGTTCGCTGAGCCATTCGAACACCGACTCATACTCCGGGACCTCCGCGAACAGCGAAAAGGAGGCTCAAGCTCTCATAAACGCTTGGAACAAGTACCACCCCCGGATATACTGGAACCTGCATCAGGGAGCATCTCCGCAAACATGGTGTAGCGCCACGACCAGTCAAGCGAAGACGGACGCAAACAAAGTGAAGAGCCTTCTCTCCGGAATACAATCAGCGCTGGGTGTAACAAGTAAATGGACGTTCTCGGTCGGCAGCGGTTGCGGGTCAGGAAATTCGTACGGCGGTGCGGCGAGCAAAGGCGCGGCGGGATTCATGACGGAAGTCATGAGTGGGTGGGACAGCTCAAGCTCAAAGAAAACCAGCCTGAACAGCGGTGCGACGTTCAAGCAGGTGAAGGCCATGTTCATAGCGATGTGCGAAGCCGTCTAATCCGGCCACACTGAGATCCTGAAGTCTTGGCTCGCATTGAGCCATTCTTGAAGCGTCCGCGCGCTGGAGAACAATCCACCAGAACCGCCGCGCCCCCGCCAATATCTCCTTCTAGACCTCCAGAATAACAGCCTGGCCACGGTCAACGCCAGCAAGATGGCCGTCACGATAATGAGGAATTCCCCAGGAAAGGACCCTATTCTTGAGCCGAGAATGAAGAACAGGGCAAGGGCGACGATGACGCCGATCGGCAGCATGAGCAGAATCCCGGCAATCCGGAACCAGGTGGGTTGACCCGCTCCGATGCTTCCGTCGATTCTAGACCCCGCCTTGGCGCGTTGCTCTTGGACCCGTTTGAGTCGTTCTTCATTCAAGTAGTATTTGCCGTTCACCTCAACGAAGATGCCTGATTGACCGAGTCTTCGATGCATGGCATCTTCAAAACGCGGCGGCAACCCTAGCTCTTGGGTCGTCATGGCCTTTTCTGGACTTGTGGCTCCTTTTTGGCGAAATCTCTCTACAATCTCCTGAACTCGTTGGCGTATTCCTTCTCGATTTCTAAACATAGGGCTCCCCTCTTCTCCGACGAAGCATTCTTGCTCTACGTGCCCCAAGGGCTACCCAATCCCAGTGTAAGCGAGCGTTGGGCCTACTCTTCGCTACGAACCGTTAGGCATGCGCTTTTCGAGAGATCGTGAGTTCTCAAAAATTAGGAAGAAAGCAGCTATTTGAAATTTTTCCTCTGCTTCAAGCGCGCGCTGACGCTGAACCTTGAAAGAAAAAGCGCGCCGTGATTGGCGCGTTTTAGAGCTTAAGTTCTTTTGCTACTCTCTTGCCTAGCTCATTGTCGGCTTTGGTCAGATTCTCGACCATGCGCTGCTGGATCGGCTTGTCCGCGTGGCCCAGCGAGTCCGCGATGTTCCCGACCAGGTGGTCCTGATCCGTCTTGTTAAGTGAGCAGTAGCGTTTGCCTGCCTGCTCAAAGTTGTTCGTCAGACCGATCTTCTTGCGGATGATTCTGCCCTCGATGTTCGGCGTGCTCACGGCGATGGCCGATGCTTCCTGTGGCATCCCGCCCGCCAGGGTGTTGGGCTCGTAATTGACCGTTCCTCCGCCGTAGGGCGCGTACTGCATGGCGCCGTCGCGCTGGTTGTTGTCCACCTGCGCCTTTGGCCGATTGACCGGCAGTTGCAGGTAGTTGGCGCCGAGTCGATGCCTCTGCGTGTCCGCGTAGGAGAAGACTCTTCCTTGGAGGAGCTTGTCGGTGGAGAAGTCGACTCCCGGGACGATGGAGCCCGGGCTGAAGGCGGCTTGCTCCGTTTCTGCGAAGAAGTTCTCGGGGTTGCGGTCGAGCACCATCTTTCCCACCGGCATCAGCGGATACTTGTCCTCGGGCCAGGTCTTCGTCGCATCGAGTGGATCGAAATCCAGTTTCAGCTCGTCGGCCGTCTCCATGATCTGGACGCGCAACTCGTATTCTACGGTCTTGCCGGAGGCAATCGTCTCTCGCAGGTCGCGGGTCGCGATGTCAGGGTCCTCGCCAGCGAGGCGGGTGGATTCATGGCGGTCGATTGTCTCTATCCCCTCTTTAGGCTTCCAGTGGTACTTGACGTAGACCTCCTTGCCCTTGGAGTTCACCCATTTGTAGGTATTGACGCCGAACCCCTCCATCTTCCTGTAGCTCTTCACCGTACCCCTGTCCGAGAAGAGCCAGGTGATCATGTGGGTCGATTCCGGGTGGAGGGAGATAAAGTCCCAGAAGCGGCTGTTCGCCGAAGAGCTCGTGGGGTATCCTGTGTCTGGGGCGGGCTTGAAGGCGTGCACCATGTCGGGGAACTTTATCGCGTCTCGGATGAAGAAGACCGGCAGATTGTTGCCCACCAGGTCGTAGTTTCCTTCCTCGGTGTAGAACTTCACCGCGAAGCCCCTGGGATCACGCGCCGAATCCGCTGATCCTCGTGCGCCGACGACCGTCGAGAAGCGGACGAAGACCGGCGTCTTCTTCTTCGGGTCTTGGAGGAAATTCGCGCAGGTGTACTTCTCCATGCTCTTGTACACCTGGAAGTAGCCGTGCGCACCGGCGCCCTTCGCGTGGACGACGCGCTCGGGTATGCGCTCGCGGTCGAAGTGCGCGAGCTTCTCGATCAGATGGACGTCCTGCAGCAGGACGGGTCCGCGGTCGCCGACTGTGAGCGAGCTCTGGTTGTCGGAGACGGGAACGCCCTGGTTCGTTGTAAGGAATCTTTTCTTCAATTTTGAGGAACCTCCCTCTTCACATTATTGAGTATTCCAAGCATTTGACTGGCTCAAAGGTTATTTAAGACTTATTATTATCTAATAAGAGCTATGAGCAGCTTCCTCAAGTCAGACGCGCTGATTATCGAGAGCCTCCGCAAGAAGGGGTACAGGGCCACTCCCCAGAGGATAGCGGTGTGCCGGTACGCGCTCCAGAGTCGAGACCATCCGACCGCGCAGAGGGTCTACGATGAAGTGAGGAAGGTCCATCCCACCGTCAGCCTCGCGACAGTATACAAGACGCTTCAGATATTGACTGAACACGGGTTGGTCCAGGAGCTGGATTTCCCCGGAAGCCAGGCGAGGTTCGATTCCTGCATGGAGCCCCACATAAACTTGGTCTGCCTCCGATGCGGGAGCATAGAGGACATGGAAGATCCTGCCGCTAGGGAAATGGTTGCGAAATTTGCTGCCAAGAAGGAGTTCACGCGGACAGGGCAGCGCCTCGACATTCACGGCATTTGCAAGAGATGCAGCGGCAGAGGCAAGTAATTCACACCCCTGGACCTCACCTGCTGTAAGCGCGCTCGGAAACAAGCAACAGACAGAAGTATTAAGAATCTATCGATTCCATAATACAATCAGTGTCTTGATTGACCCATACTTTTTCTGACAGAATCAAGGCCTTGATGTTTGGGCTTTCTATTCCCTTCTTAGGCGGGTTCATTATTCACAATCATTTTCTAAGCTGGAATTGGAATCTTGACACCTTGATTTGGTATGAGCGCTCGCAAAAAACACGTAAGCCTTCAACGAAGAAGCGTTGTTTGAACTACAAGGTGACTGATATATGAACATCTTCAAACGGAAGAAAGAAAAAGAGGCAACTGACACTCCAAAACCAGACGAATTGCCAGATAATGAAACGAAAAAGTGGAAGAAAAAGGGAAAGGACCTTGCGGATTCTGGACGTTTTGATGAGGCTTTGAAATGCTTCGATAAGGTTCTGGAAATCAACCCGCGAGACGCAGAAGTTTTGTGGTACAAGGGATCGATTCACTACGAATATGGTCGTTTTGATGAAGCGGCAATACGTTACGAGAGCGCTCTGGCAATTAGCCCTCGTTACGAAGAAGCTTGGTACGGGAAGGGAGCTGCGCTCAATAGTCTCGATCGTTTTGATGAAGCAATAAGATACTTCGACAAAGCTCTGGAAATCAACCCACAAGATGCAAGTGCATGGAATGCCAAGGGAGCGAGCTGCTACTATTTGGGCCGTCTTGATGAAGCGATAGAATGCTGCGATATGGCCTTGAGAATCAACCCACAAGACGCAAAGGCTTGGTACAACAAGGCAAACGACCTCCGTAAGATGGGTCGTCTTGATGAAGCAATGAACTGTTATGATAATGCTCTGGCAACAAATCCGCAACTTAGAGAGGCATGGTATAAGAAAGGAACTATGCTCCATGAGTTGAGACGCTTCGATGAAGCAATAAAATGCCTCGACAAAGCTCTGAAGATCAACCCACAAGACACAGAGACTTGGAACGCAAAAGGGAACAGTCTCAATAGTATCAATCGTTTGAGTGAGGCCTTAGAATGCTTCGACAAAGCACTGCGAATGAGCCCTCAGTACACGGATGCCTGGAGTAGTAAAGGAATTGTTCTGGCGGGTTTGGGCCATATTGATGAAGCGTTAAGGTGCTTTGATAAGGCTCTGGAAATCAACCCGCAACACGCAGAAACCCTGCACAACAAGGCGTATGTTGAGACTAATCTTCCTGCAAAGCCAACTGAAGAAAGCTTGAGGCTCGGAAGGATCAACTTAGATCGCGGTTCCATCGGGGTCGAGACATTGGGAGGGGTCTTCACCCCTCTTATCAAGATGGGAAGCTCATTGCCATTAGAGCATCGAGGAATCTTTTCAACCTTGGCTGACAATCAAACTGAAATGAACCTCCACATAGCATTTGGAGAGAACCAGAAGATAGAGAAAAATGTGTCTCTGGGGAGGGTGCAATTCACAGGGATAACGCCGTCACCTCGAGGTGTGCCTCAGATCGAGTTTGTGATACATGTAGACAGCGATCGTGAAGTTTCTCTTTCCGCAACGGAGACTCTAAAATCAGATCCTTCATCCCGAAGAAGGAGCCTGAGAATACGATTGCTAGATTAATATTCTCGCGACCAATGTTTCCACTGACATAGCGCGCGCACTCATATGCTGACATCTGATGACACTAATACCATTGAATGGCGCTTTGTTCCTACAGCATTCGCGCGAGACTAAGCGGGGGGAGGCGGAGGGGGAGGCTGCGGATATTCCGCAAAGGTCGGTGCCTTCTGTGTGCGCTTTCTCTTCCTCAGGATGTACACCATGACGATTATGAGAGCCACCGGGATCGCGATGACCAACGCGATTATCAGGGTGAGCATCCCCGTCCCGACCTCGGTACTCCTGTCAGACTCCACAGTGATCGTGTACCCCGCGGTGTTGGCCGCCAAGATCATCAGGTAATAGGGTCTGGGTCCCTCATGGATGTAGAGGACGCCGCTCGTCGTGTCGGTCCCAGACTCGTATACGTATTCGCCGAAGGGAGCCCCTTCTCCGTGCCTGACGATGAAGAAGCTGAATATCGTAAGGCTCGGCTCGATGCTATTGGGAGTGTAGCTCCACACTATGCGCCACTCGGACCCGGCTATGCTGAACTCTGTGGTGTTCAATTGCTGGGTTCCCGACCCGGTGAAGCGGGTCACTTGCTGCCAGTCCGCGGCCCTCACGGGGGGCAACGCAAGGCCTGCCAGAGATGAGAAGACCAGCACAAAACACAGGATGACCGGATATGGGCGCATGATTCTTCGATCCCAACCAATAGGTATCTTTTGGTTGCTGACGCCTTTTAAGTCATGCGATGTGTGCGCTCTAAACTGCCTGCATTCCCTGCAGCAGGAGCCTTTTGGGTACTCGCTCTCAATTCATTCTCGCTTGAATTTCTTCGCAGGTGTTTTCTTGGACGAGGCTTTCTCGATCCCTTCGTATATGGAGTAGACCTTCTCGTTCGAGATGAGCGCGTGGGTCTCCCGCTCCATGTAGTTGAATAGCGGGTCCGCGTTTATGCACTCGAAGAGCTCCTCGTCGGACTCGACGTCGAAGATTATCACCCTAGCCCGCTTCCCCAGGAAGGCGGCGGTGAACTTTATCTTTCCCTCTTTCTCGAGCCTCCTCAGGTAGTCCCGGTGCTTGACCGCCAGCTCGGCAAATTGGGCCAGAGGTATCGGCAAAGGCATATATGCCTTCAATATGTTCAGGAACAGCATTTTTTGAAACCTCAAAGTCTCTTGTGTTAATCGGGGGCAATTCTATCGAGGAATTATAAAAGGGTTGAGAAGAGGACTCATGATGCATTTGCTAATTGTTACAATGAAAGGACGTACGGGTTGGCAAGTCAGTAGCAGATGCTTTGAAGACGCTGCCTGTGCCTCAGGTTACTGATCCTCTGAAAACAAGCATACAAAAAGAATTAAAGAACAGCGTGAACACTGATTTATTGATTCATCGTGCATGATCTGACTTCAGTGATCAAAGCCCTGGCGATGTTTGAAGGGATAAGCCTCGTCGGCATAGCGTCCGCCAAAGGATGGAACGTCACCGAGGGCCGCAGGCCCAGAGATGTGCTTCCAGACGCCAAGAGCGTCATAGTAATGGCAATTCAGATGCCTGACAAAGTGATCGAGGAGGCTTCCCCGGAGGAGAGGCGGATCGTCAAAAAAGCCAGAGAGGATGAGCTGGCCAGAGTCGGCACCCAGATCATAGGAATTCTCGCGGAGAACGGTTTCAAAGGCGTCACGGCGATTTCTCCTGTTTACAAGACTCCCGAGTCATCCAAGACCTCGAAAAGCCTGTCCACGGACTGGGAATACATGCGGGGATCGATCTCCCTGAAACATGCCGCTCAATTGGCGGGCCTCGGAGCCGTGGGCAAGAGCAGCCTACTCATCACTCCGCAGTATGGACCCCGCGTCCGCTTGGCGGCCATAATCACCAACGCGCCGCTCACCCCTGACAAGCCCTTGGAAAGGGATCCCTGCGGCAAATGCATGGTCTGCGAAAAGGTCTGCATCGCGAAAGCCATCAACGAAGGCCGGAACAATGTCGAGACGTGTTGGCGAGCGGAAATGGAACTCGGCGAACCCATCCCTGGCACACCGTACAAGCTTTGTCCCGCCCCCTGCCTCAAGTATTGTCCTGCGGGAAAACTCAAAGAGAAATGGCAAATCGCATAGTTCAACAGATCCCTAGGCCTTTGGATCAAGATTTAGTTCGATTCGCTGTCACCAGGCATTGTTGAGGTAGAATATTCAAACAAGGATATCGGGGTGTTGCTGCAGCAGCTTTAGACGTCTGTAGCTCGCGCTCCGCTGTCACCTTTTTTCTAAATTCTGTTTTACTCTGTACTTCACAATCTTCCTTATCAGGTCAAAAGGGATCGGCCCGTCTATGGGAAATCTGGCGGTGCCTTTTGCTACTTCATAATGAGACAGTTCTTTTTTGAATTCACTAATGGCAGATGAAGTGGGATAAAATCCAATATGATTCTTGAACGCCGCGAAATACACCAAATTGCCATTCAATTTGAAAGCGGGCATTTGGTAACTGATTGTCTCTTTGGCATCCGGCGCTGAATCTTGGATTGTTTGTCGCAGTTCTTCTAAAATATCTTGGACGCTTCGGGGGAATGTAGCGATATATTCGTCTATTGTTTCAAAGCGTTTCTTCAATGTTTTCACAGGTTGTCGCCACAAAGAACACAGGTGGAATGGGCTAATAGTTCTTGCGGAAGAATGGCGCGCGCTAGCCAAAACTGCCCGATTTCGTTCTTGCCTAACTGAATTGGATTCTTGTGTGGGCTCATAAGATCGCAGAGCACTGGTCATGCGGCTGAATTTGATCCGTCTCGGTTATTTCGCTTTGGCTAGTCTTTTGTTTGTTGTCTGGAGCTCATCCTGCAACATTTTGATCATGCGTTTAAGATCGATACGTTTTCGCTCCAAGTCTTCTGTCTTATCTTCAGATTCACGATCTTTCTCCTCAAGAAAGGGTGAGAAAGGGGTGGGCATTATTGGGAAGGGTAATGTTGTTTGTTCCAGGTTTAAAACGTCTCTCGCAAATTCTCCAAACAGGGTGTTCATGTTGTTGGCAATTTCGTTTTGTTTGACAATTGCATTTCTGAGAATCGTTCTGCCTGTTTCAGTGATTTTGTAGACTTTTATCTTTCTGTTATTTTGGGTGGACCATTCTCCTTCGACGTATCTTGCTTTTTCTAGGTCTAGGAGGATTGGGTAGACGCCGCCGGCGGTCGGCTTCCAGAAACCTTTGGTTCTGTCCTTGATTTCCTTCATGATTTCGTAGCCGTGAGCCGGTTTCCTATTTAGGAGGATGAGCACCGCGACGCGAATGTATCCCTTTTGAGCTTCCTTCAGCCAACGTGCAGTTCTCTGATTCTCCTCTACGTTCTGGGCGAACATGGCATTTCGAATGTACAATTGTATCCGAAATATTTATATTTTGCTCGTATATATTGCACCGAAGAATATATTCGGTGATTTCCCGTTGGAAAACGAATCAATAATCGAGGTTGAGAACCTCACGAAAACATTCAACGATTTCGTAGCGGTTGACGACATCTCGTTTGACGTTAAGAAAGGTGAGATACTTGGCCTACTCGGTCCTAACGGAGCTGGCAAGAGCACCACCTTACGCATGCTCTCCACGTTAGCAAGGCCCACAAAGGGAACTGCAACGATTGGCGGATACGACGTCGTGAAAAACGACACCAATGTGCGAAAACTGATAGGCATCGTTTCCGAGAAGATGATAATGTACAATCGTTTGACGGCCAGAGAGAACCTGCGGTTTTTTGGGAGTCTCTTCAACATTCCGAAAGATGTCTTGGCGAAGAGAATTGAGGAACTGCTAGAGCTGGTCCAACTCACCAAATGGAAGGATTCTCAGGTGGGCACGTTTTCGACAGGCATGCGACAGAGGATGAACGTGATACGGGCTCTCCTTAACCTGCCCCAAGTGCTGTTCTTAGATGAACCAACAATGGGTTTGGATCCTCAATCGTCTGTTGAGATAAGGGAGTTCATAAAGAAACTCAATAGAGAAAACAAAACCACCATAATAATAACGACGCACATGATGGTTGATGCTGATTTATTGTGTGATCGCATAGGCATTATGGACCACGGCAAGATTGTCGCGCTTGATACCTCAACGAATTTGAAAAAACTGATTTCAGGAGTTGGTACTACGATATTGAACCTGGAGATGGCAAATCTTACTTCAGAGCTTGTCGAAACGGTTCGGGCGCTTAAATGCGCGGATTCTGTGACTCAAGAAAACTCGACCCATTTGAAGATTCTTGTTCATGGGGATGAGGCGTTCGACTCTGTGATCGATGCGATAAGGGCGAAAAACGGAAAGATAGATTCTATGGAAAACCTTCAACCCACGCTTGAAGATGTGTTCCTGCACCTAACGGGTCACCAAGTGAGGGACACCGCGGATCAGAAGATGCCAATGGCAACGCATCGTCGCTTTGGGGCACCACAGGGAAGGACAAGGTGAGGCGCTATGGGTGCAAGAACTCTACTTTCACACAGTTTTAGGATCGCTTGGAAAGATCTAATGGAGTTGTTCAGGAATCGATTGGGGTTGGTCCTACTTGTGCTAATGCCGATGTTCATGATGGTCATGGTAGGCTTCATTTATCCATCTAACGGCAGCTCTATGAGCAACTTGCCTGTTGCGCTGGTGAATGAGGATGTGGGTTATGGCAATTCCACTATTGCAAGCCAAACTTTTACCATGGTCTTGCGGCAGATCAACGATAAGACAGGGATAATGGTCTTTTCTAACGCGTCGAGTGTTGGTGACATCAAGAGTATGGTTCAGAAAGGCGATATTTATGGGGGCATAGTCGTCCCAAGCAATTTCAGCACGAGCATATTGAATGGGAAACAGGGGACTTTGATCATTGTGACTGACCAGTCTAATCCTCAAATATCAGTGACCATTCAGGGCGTTTTGTCCGCGGTGTTTGATCAAATGGGCACAATGTTGGCTCAACAGAAAGTTCAGATGCTAAGTCCAGCAGTCAACGCGAACAATTCCCTGGCGATCGTAAAACCCTACAAGGTTCAGACGGAAGGAGTTGTTGGCGGAAACCCTAGTTACTTCGACTTCATCGCTCCGGGGTTAATGGCTATGACCGTGATGATGAGCGTCATGACTGGGCTCCCCGTGGCCATATCCCAAGAGAAAGAAATTGGCACATTGGACGGAATGATGGTCGCACCAATCAACAGACTGTCCATAATACTCGGGAAAACCCTCGGCCAGACTGCAAGAGGCCTGATCCAAGGGGTCCTAATACTGGTGTTGTCCGTGGGCTTGTTCGGTGTCGCAATTCAGGGAAGCATCCTGCTTGTATTCGGCCTGCTCTTGCTGGGTATATTTAGCTTCGTTGGGCTCGGCATCGTAATAACCTCCTTCGCAAAAGACCAGGAGACAGCGCAGATGATGATGATGACGCTGATGTTCCCGATGATGTTCCTCAGCGGCGTATTCTTCCCAATACAGCAAATGCCATGGTATATGCAAGATATCTCAAAGGTGCTTCCCCTCACCTACGCATCGGAAGCCCTTAGGAAAGTCATGGTTTTAGGAGCAGGAATACCCGAAATTACCACAGAGCTAACGGTACTGATAGCGTTTGGGGTGGTAATGACCGCAATAGCGGTACCCGTGTTCAGAAGAATGATGACAAGATAAAACAAAAGAGTGATTTTTTGGACAACTCCGTTTGTCGCACGCATGCTCTAGGACCAGTATTCGAGGAGGCATGAAGAGAATTGCTATCTTTGGCGTGCGCACGCATAGCGACAACGGAGGAAAAGTTCTGAGAGTCTCTTTCAAAAAAAAGGAAGAGATTATTGTTTACTTTATTGCGACT
>MEZH01000016.1:3537-10178 GCA_001775995.1 Candidatus Bathyarchaeota archaeon RBG_16_48_13 | reverse complement strand
GGCAGCTCGACCATTCTGTAGAATGATTCGCAGGCTCGTTCTTTGCATATGTATGATTGGTCTTTCTTGTCGTATTTCCAGCCCACGTTCCCCGTTATTGCAACCGCGTTGTCTTGCACTTCGATTTCGATGTCTCCTTTCTTGAAGCCGGGCATTTCCACCTTCATCAGATAGTCTTTACCTCGGTCTTCCAAGTCAACCGACGGAACCCGCGTTTCAGGCATTAATGAGATCGCCCTATCCAAATACGATGGAAACAGGAGGTCTTCAAAGTCGCTGCGGAACCTTCCGAAGACGTCGTCAAAGGCTCGCCAAAGATCTGATTGGGCAGTCGGCGCCAAAGCCGTCCTCTTTGAGGGTTTGCTGATTGAGGCTGTCTTCTTTTTTGAGACAGCTATTTCGGTTTTTTTAGAAGTTTCTTCTCCTTCAGACGGTTTTTTCTTTTCGGCCATAAATACTCCCCAGTAAAATAATTGTTTTTCGAAAATTTATTTTTTTTGCTTTTTTCGCAGCTTCAAGCATAAGACATAATTAATCCATAAACACTCAAAAACCTCACGCAATTCATCCCACCGCTAAAGCACCCGGGCTTTCTTTGTTCTCCAAACCTCTCTTCGGATAAGCCGTCCCGGAATTAGGAACAGAAGTTCCGGCATCCTGCTTTCTTTCTTTTTTGGGAAAAATATCTTAAATGGATGATGTGATCAAGAATCAATTGGGATGGTCATGTCAAAGGTTGATGCGTTTAGGAAACTGTTCGCTTCACCGCTTGAGAAAGATGAAGTGAACCTCATGTACCTCGGTTATTCAGGGGTCATCGTGAGGACATCGAGGCGAGTGATAATCATCGACCCGGCCGACCTCTTGAAGGACGATGAGGTAAAGACGCTCAAAGGCGTTGACCTTCTCTTGTTCACCCACAGTCACTGGGACCACTACAAATCTGATGTCACGCTAAACATATTCAAGGCGACAAAGACTCCTATACTGGCTGAGCCCATGGTAGCTAACGACCTGAAGGGGAAAGTACCCGCCGACAAACTCATAGCCGCCACGCCTGGGAAAGCATACACCTTCAATGAAATCTCTGTAAATACCGTTCAGGGAATCCATCGCGGCCCAATAAACCTGTATCAGATAAAGATCGGAGAACTCAGCATGTTCCATGCTGGAGACTCAGGCTACGTGCAGGTCAAGGACTATCCTTCGGACTTTGCTTTCCTCCCAACAGGAAGTCCGTCTCCCACGGCCTCACCGGAATACGCCCTAAAGATGGCGATGGAGCTTAAGCCAAGCGTAGCAGTAGCCATACATGGCTCAGCGGACCAGAGCAAAGAGTTTGAGGCAAAGATGAAGGAGAAGATGCCTAAGACAAGCGTGATAATAGCAGAGCCATACGCTACGAAGACAGTGACGCGCACTAATCCCGTGAACGAATTCTGAGTTCTTCCACTTCTGCCTCTTTCGGGACTGGGACCCTGATTGATCGTTCGAGATCGTCCTTGCCGAAGTTGACGATCGGCACCTCACATTTCGTATCGGAATAATAAGCGGTTAGGGCCGCGGCCTTCGCGATTGCTTTTCTTGATTTTCGTCCCCTGAGAATTGCCACTGGGCTGCCGCAACCGAGTATTTCGAAACTGTAGTCACCTCGTGATTTCAGGCCGTGCAAGGTCTTGTTTTCCGCCTCGTTGCGGCCCACTATGATCTTGCTCTTTTCAAGTCTGAAGTGTCTCCCAACCTTGAGCAGACTCACGTCATTCAGCGTAGTCCTTTTCTTGCTGTCGAAGAGGTCTCTCAATCTGGCTGCGAATTCCTTTTCCGCGAGCAAGCAGCCCCCCGATGGACAAGCGCAATCAAAGTCAAATCGTTTGACAAGGCTGAGCTGAGGTCTTCTCGATCTTCCGCGCAGTCCAAGGAGCCCTTCCCTCTTAACCAGTCGCCTCTTTTCAGCCAACGTTTCTGGCAGTAGCTTGGCTGAAAGGGGCCTCAGGATCCGGCCCTTCAACCCCGCTTCTTCCTCTATCAGTCTTAAGGTCTTGTAGTGCTGAGACATAGGTCTCTGATCCAGGACCTCGCCCGTAAACATGAAGGAGGCGCCTATTTCTTTCGCGTACCTCTTGGCGCGTTTCAGCATGAAGATCCTGCAGTCTATGCAGGGGTTCATGTTCTTGCCGTAGCCATGCTTGGGCCTCCGTACGATGTTCAAGTACTCCCTGCCGGTACTCATCACCTTCAGCGGTACGCCCAACTGTCTCGCCACTTCCGGAGCCCCGCATCCGCCCCTACTGCACAGACAGAAGGGACTAACAAAATTGAGGGCCACAACATCGATGCCCTGGTCGAGGATCAATCTTGCAGCGAGGGTGCTATCCAAGCCGCCGGACAGAAGCGCTAGCGCTCTTATCTTTTCGTCCATGTTCCCTCACGAATATTCTGAGCTTCCTGTTTAACGTTTCCGCTTTCGGACTTGCGCGATGGCTTTAGCGCGCGCAAGCTATCGCCGTTCGTTCGACGCTTTTTTCGTTCGTGTCGTTCCTTTCGTTCTTTTCGTTCACGCTCTTCGACGCGTCAGGTACCCTCTGATCGACTCTAGAGCCCTCTATACCCCCTGTACCGCTACTAGTAGCTCCAGGGGCGCTTGGGGCGCCAAAACCCGGCGGAGGGGTGGAATCGTCAACGGTTGCCCTGTTTTGTCGACGCCATCAACGAATTTGCCGTCGACCCCAACGCCGTCAACGCCGTCGACGGTTTTCCTAACGGTTCTAACGATCGTCGGCGTCTATAACAAGACTCAAATACCGAGACTTAGCGATTTGACGCGCATGAGCAAATGCATTTGGCTGTCCTCAAGAAGAATAAAAGAAGGGATGATGGAACAGTACAAGAAAACGTGGGAGCAGCACTGGTGGCCTAAGGGTCTTATAAGGGTCTACTGGATGGTCTCCACCGAGGATGCCAACGAGATGCTCGGTCTAAGCGTATGGGAATCAAGGGAAGACATGGAAAACGCTAAGAAACAGGAGACCGAAAAACGGCGCGGAAGAGCTGGTGAACCTTACGTGGAAAAGGTGAATTGGATACGAATATACGAAGTGCAGGAATACCTTCCACCCAAATAGCACGCTATTCGGATATAGCTAGTAGAGCAAGCTTCGCTCCGTTAGCTCGGAAAGCTACAGTAACTAGGAATTAGTTAATGGTATAGCGCACGCTCTGCAGCAGCCCTCGCCGCCATTTCCTGATGGTCCCGCGCCCACGACAAGATATATCGCACTTGAGAATACACAACTTTCTTACCAACTACGTCTCAGTGCATAGATGAATGGATAACATTAGCCCAGAACTTCAAGGATTGAACGCATTGGAGAGAAAGCGCGCGCTACGACTTCTTAGGCGATATCCTTTCCACTTTGACAATTGCTCGGCTGACACCAGCAAGAGGCGGCAACAGATGTGATAGTGTTTGTTCGGCTGTGCATCGTCTAACTATTCCCTTAGAACTAGTTTCAAACCAACCATCTTTGTCTCTTTGAAAAGATTGTAGCACTCTTCCGTCTTTATTAAGAAATTTGATGATGCATTCATCGTTCCTCATCTCAGCACCCCTATCATCAACTACCTAGCTAATTCTTATTTAGGAATCTTTCTAACAGAGCGATTTCTTCTTTGATTGTTAGTAGGTACTTAACAGCTCTATGGCATAGGATGTTGATGAATCCTGATGACTGTCCAGTTTTAAGATATTTTTCTATTTCCATTTTTTCTCTTTGAGTAAGGATTCTCTGAAACACTGCAATTACCCGTAAATCACTACAATAGTAGCACGCGCTACGTAGACGGCTTCATTTTCCTAATGTACGGCATCTGGTCTCACGGTCCTGAATAATACACTGACGGCCGCAACCCGCTGCCGGGCAGGAGAACGTATGCCCCTTTCTTGCGTATTGACCCACGGATCTTGCTGTCCGGGTCATTCATATCTCCGAATTCGATGGCCCCGGTTATGCAGCATTTTACGCAAAATGGCTCTAGTCCGTCGTCTATTCTATGAAAACATAGGGAACATTTGCCTACGATGCCCTCAGAGTTGAGCCAAAGGACCCCATATGGACACGCTTCAATGCATGTCCCACAGCCATCGCATTTTGCTTCCTCAACCAGTACGATCCCGTCTTTTCGCTTGTGGAGGGCTTCATTTGGACAGGCCGGAATGCATGTTGGCTGCCCGCAATGGCAGCAGACCTTTGGAAGGTAATGCATGCGAACGTTTGGATATTTGCCTTGAGGCGAATCGGCGTGTGGGCCCCCTATTGTTTCGACGTTGATCCATGACCCCCCTTGAATGCCGTTCTCCATTTTGCAGGCAAAGGTGCAAGTGCGACATCCTATGCACCTCTTCAGATCTATCATGAGCGCGTATTGTTTTGTCATTCTTCTACCCTCTAGGCTCTCTTTACTTCAACCAAGCAGTCGAAGAAGCTGAAATTCGGGGAGACCAGGGCTGGATTGATCTTCTCATTTGTCAAGCATTGGGGGTGACCTTTTGCGAACTGTCTGGGCCACCACCCCCAGTGGATGTCAACTATTCCAGGTCTTATCGCCTCATTCAGTTCAGCTTTGACTTTCACCTCACCTCTGCTGTTGAAAACCATCACCGAGTCGCCGTCTTGTACGCCTCGCGCCTGAGCGTCGACGGGGTTGATCTCTAGAACGGGTTCAGGGTTCACCTCCAATAGCCACTGATTATTGGCGTGGGAAGTATGGGTGTGGAACCTGCTGTGAGATTGGAGGAATACGAGCGGATACTTCTTGGCAAGGGGATTCTTGGGTGTGCCTTCCTCGGGCTCAATGAAGATCGGCAATTCTTGTCCGAATTGCACGCTGCGCTCGACGTAGAACTCGACGCGTCCGGATGGCGTGGGAAACTTCTTCTCAAGGAAGGGGACGTAGGGCCTGCCTCCGACTTCGATCTGGATTGCACCCTCTCTTCGCAGTCTTTGAAGGCTTACACCGTCAAGGTTTTGGATGAGAAGCTCTATGCATTCTTCTGGACTTTTTGTGAAGTATTTCCCGAAGCCCATCCTCTTCGCCACCTCAGCGGTTATCTCGAAATCTGATTTGCATTCCCAGAGGGGCTCTATCGCTTTCTGCTGCAACTGGATGTATGGGAAAGGCCCGGTATGGATATCGGTAGTCTCAAATGAGGAACAGACTGGGAGGACGATGTCCGCGTACTCGGCCGAGGTGATGAACCTGTCAGATACGACTATGAAGTCAAGGCAGGGCAGGACTTCGCTGATCATCCTGTTTCTATTGCAGTTTTTGAAGAAGTTGGTATTGTAGGCCCAAAGTGCCTTGATGGGATATGGTTTACCCGACGGGATCCCTTCATAAATCTCCAGGGAATTGACCTTCTCAGCCTTTCTTCCCTCAGGAGAATACCATGAATCGGTGTTAAGCGGATTCAGAGTTGGGTCACCGCCAAAGAAACCTCCCCCCTTCACGCCTATTTGCCCCGTTATCGCCATCAACGTGAAGATGGCTCGGTATGAAAGGTTGGCGTAGTGCCACCTATCTAGCCCGTAGAACAATCCGAAGGTTGCGGGTTTGTGGGTTGCGTAGTCTATGGCAAGCTTTCTTATGTCGGCTGCTGACACGCCGGTGATCGACTCAGCCTTTTCGGGGCTATAACGCTCGACGAGATCGGCTAATTTCTGAAAAGCCGTCTTGCATTCGACCCCGTTACACGTGTATGTCCCGATCAAAGCGGGTGACGGTGCATCGCATGTTTGGCATTCTCCTTTGGACTTATCCCATACGACGTAGTTCTTTGATCCTCCCCTCTTGATGTCGCTCTCCCTCAAGAAGAGTCGGCTGTCGCTCCTGACCAGGAATGGGCCAACGGTGTGATCTGTGAGGAAGTCTTCATCGTACAGTTTTTCATCTATTATCACGTTGATCATGCTCAGCGCCAAACATGCGTCTGTCCCCGCCCTGATCGCTATCCATTTGTCAGCCTTTGCGGCGGTGGGGGAAAACCTGGGGTCAATTACAACTGTCTTTGATCCCTTTTCCATGGCGTCAAAGATGTGGCGCATGTGAAACGGAGCCGTCTCAGCAAAGTTAGCACCCCAAACGATTATCATTTTCGAGTCCACGCAGCCCGCGGGCTCGTTGCTCCCGCCGAAGAAATGCTCCTTGTCCGGGGTCAACCACCAGCCGCATCCGAAGGTGTCCTGCGCCGCCTGGGGTCCAGCTGAGTCTATGCCCCCTGTGATGGTGGTGGCGTGGATTAGGCTTGCCAACCTATTTGGTGTCCCAGCGAGACGACCCAGCGTGCCTGTTCCCCCCATCCATGCGATGGAGGTGGATCCATAGTTTCTTATGGTCTCCTTGATCTTGGCTGCTACGGTGTCCAGGGCCTGGTCCCACGAGATGCGCTGCCATTTGCCTTCCCCTCTCTTCCCGACCCTGCTCATCGGATACTTGAGCCTCTCGGAATGGTAGATTTGCTGTATTTGAGCTAGTCCTCTGAGGCATATTCTACTGGTCCCTGTTCCGGGAAAGTCGGCTGGCTCAATCTTCACTAGTTTCCCTTTCTTGACGTGCGCCCAGAGCCCACAGTACTGCGATACACA
>MEZH01000016.1:0-3478 GCA_001775995.1 Candidatus Bathyarchaeota archaeon RBG_16_48_13 | reverse complement strand
TGGCTCTCCTTCTTTTCTCAGGCCAATCCAACTCCATCAGCATCTCTGCTTCATCTAGTCAGAATCCTTCGCCCTGCTTCTTTACCGTTTCGTACTCGGAAATCATATTCTTAAATTGTGCATTTGGCTGAACCAAGAATGTAATCCTAATCCCGCTACGTCTTAATACGTATGCATTGTTATGATCGCCCAGGTTCGGCATTCGACCGATTCCAAGTCAAACCGCAAGCAGACTCGCCTCGGCACCACTTGGGGAGCTCATCTGCCGCGAAACTGACGCGCAGGATTCACCCGCCTCCATGCAAATACCCAATTGCCGAGGGGTGCTAGCGGAGGCATTAGCGAGCGAACAAGCGAGCCAGCCAAGCGAGCGAGCCAGCAAGTGAGC
This sequence comes from Candidatus Bathyarchaeota archaeon RBG_16_48_13, assembly GCA_001775995.1. Lineage (GTDB taxonomy): Archaea > Thermoproteota > Bathyarchaeia > RBG-16-48-13 > RBG-16-48-13 > RBG-16-48-13. The sequence goes on along the minus strand of MEZH01000016.1, from coordinate 3,090 downwards.
TAGCTTAGCGAGCAGACAATCAAAGCAAGCAAGAAAGATCAAGTTGAGCTAACAACGGATCCAAAGGACCCCATAGATGCCAGGCTAGCCACGCTAGCGACGAATAGCGAAACGACTTTTCCACTTACGGGGCTAGGTGTCAGAAGAGGATTTCGCGAGCCACGACAAGCAAGAATAATACTGCCCGCACGGTAACTTCAATTCTCCAAATCACTCTGAAGTCCTCTTCCCACAGACTATGAATTTTATCTTGGAAGGTTCACAGAACATTAGTCGGGAGAATCGTCTGTTGCACCGAGAATCAGATTTAGGCTCGCCTAAAGATTTATTAGAGAGCGGCGGAATAATTTAGGTATGCCTAAAGTTGAAGAAATAACCAGCAAAAGTGTGCAGGATTACCTCAGAGCATTAGCAGTCCTCTCGAATAATGGTGACGTGGTAAGCACCACTGAAATTTCCAAGTACTTCAAAATTGCGCCAGCAAGCGTAACTGAGATGTTAAGAAAGCTAGCTGAAAATGGTTACGTAAATTATTCACCGTACCATGGAAGCACTCTTACCACCAAAGGGGTTCAAGAAGCACAGAAGATCACCCGAAAGCATAGGCTGCTGGAAAAATTCCTATTCGACGTTTTGCATATTAGAAATGACAAAGTTCACATGCAAGCCTGTGAAATGGAGCACGCTTTATCAGATGAAGCAGAGGAATCATTATGCCGCTTGCTAAAACATCCAGATAAGTGTCCAGACGACGGCAAAATCATCCCAGCCTGCAACCTGCCCTTCTCAACGTGCGAAGAGTGCATAGAGATACACGAAAAAGGTCTGGAGGAGGTTGGGAAACGGCGACAGAATTTGGTTTCAATACGCAATCTCAAAGCTGGCGACCGCGCAACGATATCTTTCATCAGAGGAGAGCACAAAGTCCTCCAAAGGCTTCTAGATATGGGGTTAACGCCCGGGACTTCCATAAGAGTAGAAAGTGTCGCACCATTAAAAGGTCCGGTGGAAGTATGTGTCAGGGGTTCTGAGGTTGCACTTGGACAAGATATCGTTGCAAACGTCTTTGTCGATGCTACAGAAAAATGAACAATGCAGTTGATTGACCATGTCATGCCATTCGGGATCTTCTAATTCGAAAAAGTCCCAAAATAATGGGCGCATAACTATTGCCCTAGCCGGCAATGCTAATGTTGGAAAAAGTGTGCTATTTAACCAGCTTACAGGTTCGAGTCAAATAATCGGCAATTGGCCGGGAAAAACGGTGGAAAAAGCAGAAGGCACACTCAATTTTGAAGGGCAGAAAATAACTGTCGTCGACCTACCCGGCATCTATTCATTTTCCACTTTCGGCATGGAGGAAATCGTGTCCAGAGAATACGTAGCCCTTGAAGATCCAGATGTGGTCATAAATGTGGTCGATGCCGCTGTTTTAGAACGAAATTTATTTTTCACGCTACAACTTATCGAAATAGAAGCTCCACTTGTAATCTGCCTTAACCAAGTTGATGCCGCCAAGAACAAAGGCATATCAATCGACAGAAAAAAGTTGGAACAAGCTCTTGGCGTGCCTGTCGTTCCAACAGTGGTTATCAGAGGAGAGGGAATATACGAGTTAACAAAAACTGCCCTCGTCGTTGCACGGAACTGCAGCAACAACGAGACACCTGTTAGGTACGGAGCCGAAATAGAAGAACGAATAAGCAAACTCGACCTAGCGATACAAACCGGAAACCTCGGACTAAGGTATCCCTCCAGATGGGTTGCCATAAAACTTCTCGAAAATGATCCTGAAATTAAGAAATTAGTGAGTTCAAAGTCCGATGGTGTAATAAAAACGGCACGGACTCTGGCGGAAGAAATCTCTTCTATTCACAATGAGCCGTGTTTCGCAGTTATCGCCTCTGAAAGGTATTCTCTTGCGAGTAAGGTCGCAAATGAGGTTCAACGACAAAGTGAAGTCAAGACTACGCTTTCAGAGAAATTGAATTGGATCACCACACATAAAATGTTCGGTTACATTACGTCTGTAGGAGTAATCGCTGCCCTGCTTATCTGGACATTCAGTATTGGGAATTTTCTGTCAACGTTATTTTCAGATGCGCTATCCTTATTCTCGTCGGTAAATCCAAGTTTTAGCGGATCGATTCAGGGTATTATTTGGAACGGTGTCTATGGCGGCCTTGTTGCTGGAATCACATTAGTCGTGCCCTATGTTGTGCCATTCTATCTCATGTTGGCCATGATCGAAGATTCTGGGATTCTGACTAGAGTGGCGTTCATGATGGATAGTGCGATGCACACGATAGGATTGCATGGAAAGGCATTGATTCCAATGATCTTAGGCTACGGATGCAACGTACCCGCAATTCAGGCTTGCAGAATAATGGAGACAAAACGTGAACGACTGCTAGCGTCATACGCCATAACCTTTGCCCCATGCGCGGCAAGGACGATCGTAATTCTAGGGTTGGTAGCGGCCTTTGTTGGTCCTACATGGGCGTTGTCACTCTACGCGGTGGATATTATGCTCATCTTCGTCTTAGGAAAAGCGGCCCTCAAGGTTGTTCCAGGCAAATCAACAGGTCTCATAATGGAAATGCATTCTTTCAAAGTTCCCTCGTTATCCGTCGTGACCAAGCAGACTTGGGCACGAACCAAGTCTCTGATATACTTTGTATTTCCACTGTACATAGTTGGAAGCGCCCTCATTCAAGTTTTGTTCGCGGTCGGCATCCTGCAATATCTGAGCAACGCGTTCTCACCACTTACGGTAGGTTGGCTTGGGCTTCCCGCCATAGCCGGAATACTCTTGATACTCGGGTTGGTCCGGAAAGAACTAACACTGCTGGGGGCAGTGGCAATTTTTGGCTCGACAAACCTTGCTCTCTTTTTCACACCAGTCCAGCTTATAACGCTCGCCCTAGTCAGTATCATCTTTATCCCGTGTATATCGACTGTAACGGTGCTGGCAAAAGACCATGGGTGGAAAGCCGCCTCCGTAATAGCGATTGCGAACTTCGCCACTGCCATAGTCGTCGGAGGAATAGCCTTCAGACTGCTCTCTCTTATCCTGTGATCCCAGTAGAA
>MEZH01000015.1:18194-18353 GCA_001775995.1 Candidatus Bathyarchaeota archaeon RBG_16_48_13 | reverse complement strand
TTTGGGAATTTCCTCTGAAACGTTTCTCTCAAAGCTGAAACAAGAAGGAATGCTGGCATCGAACAGAGACAAGAGCAAGATCAGGATGGTCACCCATAGAGGCATTGAGAGAGAAGACATCCTGAAGACCTTGGGCGTAGTTGAGGGCATCTCAGCAGA
>MEZH01000015.1:9785-18184 GCA_001775995.1 Candidatus Bathyarchaeota archaeon RBG_16_48_13 | reverse complement strand
CAAAGGGATAATTGAAATCTGGGTTGCATGATCCCGACGAACTATTCCACAGAACTACGTTAACATGAGCAAAGGTATGATGAGAAGAGCAGTCATGTTAGTTAGCTTCATGAATATATTCAAGGAAGGTCCGGCCACATCCTTAAGAGGATCTCCTACGGTATCGCCGATAACCGCTGCGGCATGTGTGGGGGTCCCCTTCATCCAGAAATTCCGTTCCACGTACTTTTTGGCGTTGTCCCACATTCCTCCGCCAAAGGTGAACGTAGGAGATAACAACGCTGAAGTACCCAATCCTCCTAGTAGCATTCCTCCCAATGCAAATTTTCCGAAGACCAATCCAACTATGATTGGAGAGACAACTGCCAATAGTCCCGGAGCTATCATCTCCCTCAAGGCATTCTTGGTACCTATGTCGACACACCTGGCATAGTCAGGCTTCACTTTTCCCTCAATAATCCCAGGGTTCTCTTTGAACTGGCGCCTGACCTCGTCAACCATCCGATACGCAGTGTTTCCGGTCGCGCCGATGGCCAGTGATGAGAAAAGGAACGGAAGCGCACACCCCAGCAACAGACCCACTATTATGATTGGGCTCAAGAGCCCATGGCCCACAGAGTATAGCTGAACCAATTCGCCATAGGTGATGAAGATCATCACTGCAGACACAGTGCCTGAGGCAGAAGCAAAGGCTTTTGTATAAGCTTTCGTGGTGTTGCCAGTGGCGTCGAGCTCTTCGAGGATCCCTCCCTCGCTCGTCCTTACCTTGGCCATCTCTGCTATTCCCGCGGCGTTGTCACATATGGGGCCGAATGCGTCACTCGACATGATCATACCAATGGCCAAGTCTGTTCCGAGGTTAGCTGCCACAACGCCGTACAATGAGCCATTCGTCACGTAATAAGAGAAGAGAATTGAAGCTAAGACTGATACAAAGGGCACAATTGGGCTCTGGAAGGCATAGGATAACCCCGTCAAGATGCTCAAGGCAGGTCCTCTTTCCGCGGCCTCTGCAATGCGCCTGACAGGTCTGCTATTCAGCCCAATGTAATATTGCACGGCTAATCCGACGGCAAGGCTTGCCACCAATCCACTCAGAACCGCGTAGAACATGCTGATATCTCCCAGCAAGATTGTTGAGGAGAGAAAAGCCCCTAATGCGCATGTGGCAGCGGTCACCAAGAGGCCGATGTTGAACGAGCCTATGGGTTTGATCTTTTTCCATCCTCTGACGGCAAAAACCCCAAGAATTGTTCCTATGATTCCCGAAGCGCCCAACATCAATGGAAACATTAGGGCGCTGATCCCCAAGGATCCCATGAGCAAGCTGCTCAATATCATCGCCGTGATGTAGTCGTCGCTAATCGATTCGAATAAGTCCGACCCTCTGCCCGCGCAATCTCCAACGTTGTCTCCCACGAGATCTGCAATCACTGCCGGATTGCGCGGATCATCTTCGGGGATACGCTGCTCAACCTTGCCAACCAGGTCTGCCCCTATGTCCGCCCCCTTCGTGAATATCCCTCCACCCAGTTGTGCGAATAATGCCGCAAGACTAGCTCCGAAGCCAAAGCCTACCATCAAAGTTGGATCTCTATAGAGCCAGAAAAGTAAGCTGACTCCGATGATGCTCAGCCCAACGACGGAGAGGCCCACCACGGCTCCCCCCCGAAATGCAATGGTGAATGCCTTGGCCGAGGAAGTCGCTGCTGCATTGCTGGTCCTCACGTTTGCCTTCACCGCGATCCGCAGCCCGATGTAGGCTGCCAGTAACGAGAGGGACGCGCCAAAGACGAAAGACGCGGGGATCCTAAGATCTGAGAAAAATATCACCAATGGGAAAAACATCAAAGCTATGAAGATCGATATCGTCTTGTATTGCGTTTTTATGAAGGTCCTGGCGCCTTCCTCAATATATCCCGCAATCTCCGCCATCTCTGGAGAGCCTACAGGTTCCTTGTTGACGGACCATGCTAGATAGGCGACTATGAACATCGCCAGGGCACCGACTGCAAAAGCTAGCCAAGTTAGGTCCATATCTCACTGTAGCTCCTGCTCCCATGGTTTGATAGACTCTGACGAAGGTCTGGCTGTCAAAAAGTGATAATGCTGATATATAAAGATAGGCGAGAGTTCGCGGATCTAGCTTATCTGGATGCATCCCAGGCCTGTTTCTTGCCAGATATTCTTCTATAAATCCTTTTGACATGTCGAAGCAAGTGAGCTAAGAATCTCTCTTCTTGCTGGTAAGTTCTTCTCAAAATGTCTTCCCGGGAAGACAGCGCATCCCTCAATTCCCGGATTTCTTTTTTCGGAGAGAAGAAAGAATATACGGGTATCCCTATGGCGAAGGCCACCAGACCCAGCGCTATTTGATCAATTGTGCACTGTGAGATGAGGTAAAGTGAGAATAAAGCGCCAAGAACCGGAATCAACCTGCCCCCTCGAACGGAGAATTGAGCTTTCACGTTTTTCCTGCGAAGCGGAAATATCGCTGCGCTTGTTGCCAGATATGAGATTGCCATAAGGAAAACCGAAGTGGCGATCAGCAGGCTCAGGTTTCCCACGATTGCTGCCGCGAGCGCCGAGACTGATTGAATTATGATGGCCATGTAAGGCGTCTTGAATCGCGAATGGATTTTCGCAAAGGACCGAGGGAACAATCCATCGGCCGCAAGTGCATATCCCAGTCTGGAAGTTCCTATCATACCTGATTCGTCGGATCCGGCGACAGATACCAAAGCCCCCGCCCCGACTATCGCTCCGCCGATCAACGCCAATGTGGGGATCGAACCCAGAGCCACGCTGGTAGCCGTTGCCAATGGTGCGACATCGGCTACCAGCAGATTCCAAGGTCTTAAGCCGAAGAGGACGAAGTTGGTGAGCAAGTAGAAAACCGTAACGATCGATATCCCTAGGACTATAGCTTTGGGAATCGTCACGCCAGGATTCTCTATTTCCCCCGCGGGAATGGTTGAGATCTCGAAGCCCGCATAAGCCCAGAAGATCAGCACGAGAGCCGGCCCAAAACTACCGAGGCCGAGCGGCACGAAAGGCGAAAAGTTGCCGACTGTAGCACTGACATTTAACCCCATGGATATGAGACCGACTATTGAGAAGAAAATTAGTGGCGCCAGCTTTGCCAAGGTCAGAACATCGTTTGTTCTCCCAGCCGCTTTTGCGCCAACGATGTTTGAAACCATTAACAAACAGACGAAAATTGCTTTCACGAGAATCTGAGAGAACCAATCGAGGTATGGCAGGAAGAACATCAAATACCTGGTGAAGGCTATCGGAAAGACGGCCAACGAAATCCATTCAGCCAACCACAGCGACCATCCAACGAGGAATCCAGCAAAGGGACCCCAAGCCTCCTTGGAATATACATATGGCCCACCAACTTTTGGTAAGAGGGCAACGCATTGGGCAAAACACAAGGCGATGACGATAGCGATAATCCCTGCTATGACCCACACGATGAGAGAAAATGGGCCGAGGTAACCCGCCCCAAATGAGGAGGCAACGTAGATGTCAGCGCCAATGATGGCGCCAACCACGAGGTTTGTTACGTCAAAAAGGGTGAGCTTGGAATGAAGCTCCATCTTACGCATAATCTGCTTCTTGAAAAGGCATGAATATAAGATGTTTCAGCGAGAAAGGAAAACTCAGGAGACGGTCAGCCCTTAAATCAGGTCATGTCGCGCAATGGAAGAAGAAAAAAAGGGGCATTCTTCAGATGAACTCTGATTCTATTCTCTCCTCTCGACCACCATGCGACAATTTGTCACCAAGGCTGCTATCACACCCAGAGCTGCCAGCCATGGAGCCAAGACGACTCCGACAACTCCGACCGTAGCAGGTATCTCTAGCAGAGTCTTTCCCTTATCATCCATTACGATCAGCCGAGTTACGTTTCCTTCATGAAGAATGTGTTTGACCCTTTCAATGAGGGAGTCTGAGGACACGGAGAATTCCTCTCTGGTCACCTTGGCGGCCGGGGATCCGCATACCGGGCAGAATTTGTCGCCTTCCTTTAAGGCCGCTCCACATTTGACGCAATAGGCCATTGTTTGGACCTCCATTTTCACAACCCTCAATATTGCGATGTGGTTATCTAAAAGGTCTTGCTCATCAATCCTCTACTTGTGCAAGAAAAAAGAAATGGAGTGTTTGGAGTGATTCACGTATTAGGGATCGTCGGGAGCCCAAGAATTGATGGCAACACAGAGCGTCTCCTGAAGGAGACCTTGAGAGCAGCTGAAGAAGGTGGCGCCAGCACCGAGTTAGTGAGGCTCGCGGGGAAGAGTATAACCCCCTGCGATGGTTGTCTTACGTGCAAAGAGACGAAAGAATGCAAGATCCGGGACGATGTTGGGCCAATCTTTGAGAAGATGATGGAAGCAGATGGAATTGTTCTAGCCTCACCCGTATATTTCGGATCGGCGACCCCCGAGATGATGGCGCTCGTGCACCGAGTTGGTTATCTTTCAGGAGCCAAGGGTCGCGTCTTCGAGGACAAGGTAGGTGGTCCGCTAGTAGTGGCGAGGAGGGCGGGCCAGAACTTCACCTTCGCACAATTGCTGTTCTTCTTCCTACATCAAGGGATGATAGTTCCAGGATCGACTTATTGGAATATTGCCTTCGGCAGGGAAAAAGGAGAGGTTGAGAAGGACGAGGAAGGGTTGAGAACAGCGAGGAATTTCGGCAAGAAGATTGTATGGCTCATAAACAAGATCAAAGAACCCTAGGCCGGCTCTGATTCAGCGGCTTTCGATTCCTTGAAGTATCTTGCACCAAATCGGATCTGTATCTCAGATCTTCGAAATTTTTTTTGAATATTTCTTCATCCTCATCATCTTTCCTTCGGGCTGAATGAGCCAAGTCATCCAGCACAGTTCTATGGGTTTGTACCCGCACTCGTGTGCAATCCATTCTGTTTTCTTGACAAAGTCTATGTCGTCGTTCACTGACGGGTGCCCGGATTCCTCCAGAATTGTGTTTATCACCCTCTTCACTATCTTGTCAGGCATCACTGTGTCGACTCCTCCCATCATTCTCAAATACTGAAAGGTCACCACTCCGACGCCCTTGATCATTCCTATCGGATCTTTCCTCCATTTCTCGAGATTGGCTTGCTCAGCCCAAGCTCTGAAGGCTAACCGGTCATCACCATGAGTTGAGAGATAGGCAGCCACACTCTTTGCCACCATCCATGACCTCTCGTTCCTCCAAATTGCTTTCATTTCCTCCATGTCCGCTTTCGCAAGGTCTTCCAGTTTAGACATCTCTCCGGTCTCGGCGAATCTTCGGCTGAACTCCTCAACTTTTGGAACGACAGCAGTGAAATAGTTTAGGCCGATAGAGGTGAAAGCCGCATCGACCACCATCAAAACAACGCTTCCGCCCCATCTCTCGGTTTTGAGGCATCTGTCACAAACCTCTTGGATTCCCTGGACTTTCTTCATGTAAATGTCCAGGACGTCCTTCAGGGCTGGCATTCACCTTCACCGTGCAGATTCAGGGGAATTCCATGATCGAAATTGCCCCCCAAATTTCCGAGTTTCAGTTTCCTTAGACGAAAAGGCCATTCTCGACTCTATGGATGGCTGCCGTCGCAGAAGGGTTTATTCCTGGATCTTCCGCAGCTGCACAGAGTGACGCGGTTCCGGATCTCATAGATGACGCCGTCGGCGGATTCGATCGGAATGCCGCCGCGCGCCCATATTGGGCCGAGCTTGCCATTGCGAGGATCCCGGGTCACACCTATGGATCGTTCGAACTTTGGCTCAATGATTTTCCCAGTCTCCCTCTCCCAAACCACCAAGCGCCCCGAAGGACAGTCCCATGCTTCTTCTATGGCGTATTTTCTGGCCGTTGGCTTCCGAGATTGCCTGGTGAGATCCCAAATGCCGCCCGCTCGTTCGCAGAAGCCCGCAACGGCGCATAGATCCGGAACGTCGGTAAGCGTCAATGTGGGGCCATCAATTCTTTCGGCCTGTTCTAGGTACGGCTCCCGCCTTGCTGTCTCTGAGCCCCTGAAATTAGATCCTGTGTGTGTTCCGTCGCAAAATGGCTTGCCTTTGGATCGACCGCATCTGCAGAGGGAGTATGCTTCCTTTTTTGGATATTTTATTCCCGGGCGCCAACCACGCGGGTATCCTTCAGCATCAATGTTGATTATCTGCTCTACAAGCGGAATACCGCCCGAAATGAGGTAGGGGCCGTTCTTGCTCACCTTTATCAAGCCCTTTTTCACTCCCGTTCTTCTTGCGATTCCCTTTGCGGTCGTCACGCGGATTCACTCCAAATCAAGATGGGCATGTCTAGATTATTCGCAATTCTTTTCCAATCTTCTCGAAGGCACTTAGGGCAAAGTCCAAGTCCTTCTTTGTCAGAGCAGAGTTCATTATGGTTCGTATTCTCGCTTTGTCCTTGGCGACCATTGGAAAGACTATTGGAAGGGCGAACACGCTCTCTTCGAATAGTCTTGCGCTCAATCTCTTGGCCGCCCCACTTTCGCCAACGATTATCGGCGTGATAGGGGTCTCGCTCCTCCCAATATCGAAACCCAGATCAACCATTGCCTTTTTGAAGTACCTGGTGTTGTCCCACAACTTCTGCACGTGTTGCGGCTCATTCTCCAATACGTCTATCGCTGCTATGCATGCAGCGGCGACCGCGGGTGGGTGAGAACCGCTTAAGAGCCATGTTCGTGACTTGTTGAGGGCGAAGTCAGTAAGGTCTTTGGAGCCTGAAATGTGGCCGCCGACCACTCCGAAGGCCTTTGAGAAGGTACCCATTTCAACTTGCACGACATCGCGCTGCAGTCGGAAGTGCGACACTATGCCCCTTCCTCCTTCCCCTAGCACGCCCTCGCCATGAGCGTCGTCAACGTAAACCATGCATCCATGTTCAGCTCCCAGCTTTGCTATCTCGTCGAGGGGGGCTATGTCTCCGTCCATCGAGAAGACACCGTCAGTAATCACCAAGACTCGCCTGTAGGATGGATCATGGTTCTCCGCTTCCCTCAGTACCCTATCTAAATCCTGCGCATCTGCATGCTTGTATACGGTCCTGTCGGCGCGTGAAAGTCGCACACCATCTATGATGCTTCCGTGATTGAGCTCGTCGCTGACGATGAGGTCCTCCTTCCCAACGAGCTGAGGAATAAGCCCTGCGTTGGCTGCGAAGCCCGTCTGATATACGAGCGAGGCTTCCGCCCCTTTGAACCTCGCGAGGCGTTTCTCCAACTCAACGTGCAAGTCCATTGTGCCTGCGATAGGGCGAACAGAACCGGAGCCAGCCCCGTGGGTTTGGACAGCCGATATTGCGGCTTCAATAAGCCTCGGGTGGTTGCTTAGGCTGAGGTAGTTGTTTGAACACAGCATCATGACTTTTCTTCCGTCAACTATGCACCAAGGTGAACTTGGTCCATCAAGCACTCGGATTTTCCAGTCCAGCTCACTCTGAACTAGTGCTTCGTATTCAGCTCGCAGAAAGGAAACGGGATTTCTCATTCTTAGCCACACCTGCCATGAATCTAACCCAACGCGGTTTCTTAACTCTTTCACGCAGGCCGGGTTGAACTAGAGCTTGCCTTCAGCAAATCTTCTGGAGAGTCTCTCCAACATGTCCTGAGTCATTGAAGGGAGATCGTAGTCTGGTTTCCAGCCCCATTCTTGACGCGATTGAGAATCGTCAATTGACATGGGCCATGAATCTGCGATCTTCTGTCTGAAATCAGGACGATAATTCCATCTGAATTCGGGTATGTGTTTCATGATCTCCGAGGCAAGTTCCTCTGGCGAGAAGCTGGTTCCTGTAACGTTGTAGCCGTCGTGACGTTTGATTTGTGAAAGGGGAGTCTTCATAAGGTCAATTGTGGCCTTGATGCAATCGGGCATGTATAGGAATGGCAGGACCGTATCCTTATCCAGAAAGCAGGTGTATCGCTTTCTCTTTAGCGCTTCATAGAATATCTCCACGGCGTAATCGGTCGTTCCACCACCGGGAGGAGTCTCGCTGCTTATTATCCCTGGGAATCTGATGCTTCGAACGTCAACGCCGTACTTATGAAAGTAATAATTGCAGAGCAGCTCTCCAGCAACCTTCGTCACGCCGTAAATCGTCGTCGGGAGAAGAATCGTTTCCTGAGGGGTTTCGGTGCGAGGTGTACTTGGACCGAAAACACCTATTGAGCTAGGCCAGAATAGCCTTGTCAACTCTTGCTCTCTGGCAATCTCGAGTATATTGTGTAGGCTACCCATGTTCAACTTCCAAGCGAGCTGGGGGTTCTGTTCTCCCGTGGCCGACATGAGAGCCACTAGGTGGTAGATAGTGTCGATATCATATTGCTTCACAATAACCTCAATGCGCTCCTTCTCGCTAACATCGGCATT
>MEZH01000015.1:5808-9774 GCA_001775995.1 Candidatus Bathyarchaeota archaeon RBG_16_48_13 | reverse complement strand
GTTTAACAGTCCACCGCTGGGCTTGCGGTTGTGTCCGATGGCTAGTACGTTATCCCCGCCGTACTCCCTACGCAGGGCCAGAGTGAGCTCAGAACCAATCTGACCCGTCGAACCTGTGACCATAAGTCTCTTCATTTGCTTTGTCGGCACCCGAATTCACCATTTTCGCTTGAAAAGCCGTGGTTCCATATAAGACTTTTCAGGGAGAAAATTGGACTTCATGCCTTTTCTTCTGCAGGCGCATGCTAGTGAATATGAGGTTCCCAGCTACGTTAGAGGATTTCCCATCACGCCTCTGGCAATTCTGAGGGCAAGAGTTATCAGAACAACAGCAAGAAAACCCATGACCTTTAGGCATAGGATGATTTGCGTTAGCTTCAATAGTTAGGTAGCTTTTAACTATTAAACGTGTTCAGAACTATTAAAGTGGCTTTGCCTTTTGAGCAGTCTCTGCTGCAAACAGCGGTTGCTTTCAACAGGGCTTGCCAAACGGTTCTGGACTACGGCTCTGAACATAAAGTCTACAACAAAAACGTCTTAAACAAAGCAACATACCCGCAAGTCCGAAGAGAAATGCCCAATCTTCCGTCAGCTCTAGTTCAAACTGCAAGAGATGAAGCCTCAGAAATGCTTCTGCGAACTGATTTCGCCAAGATAATTAGGAAGCGCCTATCCGTCAGATATGATAATCGTTGCTTCAAGTTTTATCCCGACTCCAACCGTGTTTCGTTGACAACTGTCATGGGTCGCCTAACTTTCCCCTTCAAACATTATAACTACATGGATACTTGGAAGGGTGAGTATACGAATGCTCAATTGGTCATTCGACGCAACAAGATATTCTTGAATGTTCAAGTGAAGTTGCCTGATGTGGCGATTAAAGCTGTTGGGGAAGTCTTAGGCATCGACCGTGGAATACTGAATATTGCCGCTTGTTCAGACAACACGTTTTTCAGTTCCAAGCGTTTGAGAGCCGTAAAAGGTAGGTATCAGTTTTTAAAACGCAGGCTTCAACACGTAGGCACTCGCTCGGCGCACCGCAAGTTGCAACGGTTGTCTGGGCGAGAGAGACGGTTTGTGTTGGATACTAACCATTGCATATCCAAAGCCATAGCGAACAAGCCCTTTGACGTATTTGCTTTGGAAAAACTCGTAGTAAACAAGAAGAAAAAGAATGGGAAACGCTTTAACAGGAAACTGGGTAGTTGGTCTTACGCTGAACTTCAACTGTTCATCAAGTACAAAGCAGAGGCCAAAGGTAAATGCGTGGTTCTTGTGAATCCGAAGTATACGTCTCAACGGTGTTCCAAATGCGGTTTTGTGCATAAACAGAATAGGAGCGGTTTAGGTTTTCGCTGTGGCAACTGCGGGTTCAGTTTGAATGCTGATTTGAATGCTTCGCGTAACATCGGGGTGCTCGGCAAGTCTGAGCATCTCAGGCTCTTTGTCAACGAGCCAATCGTAGCGTCAAATGAAGCTTCTCCTGCGGGAATAGTGGATGGCAGCTACAAGCCAATGAGTTTATTCATTGGTAGTTGACAGTCTGAACTCGCGTCAAATTCCGTGTTTCGATATGAGGTTCGTCTCTCTATGGAATTCGTGGTGCTTTGCGACTTTGACGGCACGATTGCTATGATCGACACAGCCGAATTTGTGCTGCATAAGTTCGCTCACGGAGACTGGCAGATATATGACGAATATCTCGAAAATGGCGAAATAACGCTTGAAGAATGCATGAAGAAGCAGCTTTCTTTCTTGAGGGCTTCAAAGAAACAAATCCTGGATGAACTAAAGGATGCAGTCAGATTTCGCCCCAACTTCGAAGAGCTTGGCGAGTATTGCACACAAAATCGAATACCGCTAATAATTGCCAGCGCTGGGCTGGACTTTGTGATCAAATATTTTCTGGATTCAATGAACTGGTCAAGGTTTGTCATAACATACACCGGGAAGACCAGTTTAGATACCGCCGGATGGAGTCTCACTTTTCCAAGCTTGCTTGATAAAGAGTCGGCGAACTTCAAGCAAGATCTGGTGAGAAGCCTCAAAAGACAGGGCAAGACCGTGATCTTCATTGGTGACGGTAATGGAGATTACGCTGCGTCTGCGGAAGCTGATTACCCATTTGCGATAAAGGGCTCGAAATTGGCGAGACTGTGCAAGAATCACGGTATTCCATGTGTCGAGATTGAGGACTTCAAGGTGGTAGAGCAAACACTGCGCAACATGATGATGTAAATCCCGAGTAGGTGAGTCCATTGTCTACGTTGAGAATATGAGAAGCCGATCATCATCCATTCCGTCGGTTGTCCTTGCCCTTCGAGAACAGATAATTATCCGATCAGTACCATAACCAATCTGTCGTTGGCGCTCGATTTGGGGGACATATTTCTAGGAACTTCTGGATGGCACTATAAAGAATGGGTTGGACCTTTGTACAGGGATGACAAGGAGGTAAAACTCACTTCCTATTCACGGGTTTTCGGGACTGTTGAAATAGACTCAACCTTCTATCGCTATCCGGACAAGAATATGGTGTTGAGGTGGACGAAGCTCACCATGCCCGAGTTTGTCTTCGCAGCGAAGCTCCCCCAGTTATTGACTCATGAGAAGAAACTCGACCTGAATCAGGGAGTTGAGGACGATCTGCAGCGGTTCTGCGATCTCATGCAGCCGATGAGAGAGCATAACAAACTTGGATGCATACTCATCCAACTTCCGCCGAGCTTCCGAGCAGATAGAATAGATCGCTTGGAGTCCTTCTTCAAAACTCTTCCTCCAGAGTTCAATTTCGCCGTGGAATTTCGCGATATGTCATGGATGAAGAATGAGACATTTACGTTGCTGCGCAAACATAATGTGGCCTATACAATTGTCGATGAGCCGTTGCTGCCGCCCGATGCGATTGTCACCTCCAACATCGCTTATTTCAGGTGGCATGGGAGGGGGCGGAGACCATGGTACAACTACAGGTACAAGGAAGAGGAACTGAAGCCATGGATTCCACAGGTGAAGGAAACCGCTGGAAAGGTTGGCAAGCTGTTCGGTTACTTCAACAATCACTTCCACGGATATGCTGTGGAAAATTGCTTGGATGTTTTGGACATGTTGGGAGCCCTGACGCCCCTTCAATCCAAGGCACGTTCTGCTGTGAAGAACCACCTGAAAGAATCAGGAGAGAACAAAATGATCAAACTGGATAGCTTCCTAGGTTCCAAACCACTCGGAATATCGGATCTCCTGCTGGTTTTCATGGACCTGGAGAAATTGAAGAGGGCAGAGCAGATTGAGGATGACGCTGTGGCCATAAGAGTGAACAACAAGGCGCAAATAGTGGCATCGGTTCGAGAATATCAAATCTCAATTGACATCGAAAACAAGAGAATACATCATGATTGCGCGGACTGGGATAAGATCATACCCGAGAAGAATCTATGCAAGCACATTGGCAAATTGATGTTGACGCTGCCGAGAGAGAGGGCCATTGAGCTATTGAAGAAGCTCGATTTGGAGAGAAAGGATTGGATATTCAAAGGCAAAGAATCAAGCGGTTAGATTTGGTCCAATCCTAAGACCAAAGGACAACTGCGCTCATCAAGCGCTCGGGGCTAGGAATAGGTCAGCAACCAGACCAGATATGACAGAAAGAAAAATGTAAGATAGCGAAGTAAGCTTCCCAAGGTAGACTCTGCTGCCGACTTTTATTCCGCGCCTTCCTTTGTCATTGAAGAACACGGACTCCTCTAGAGCTATTATATGACAAATACTGAAAAGAGGAGAGACTTCGGATCAAATCTGATCTTCAGATCGCGAAAGACCTCAAGGATCAGTATCATTCGTACAATGAATACTTGAGCGAGACCAGAGATTTCATTGAGAGAATATGTCTCAGTCCGTGGTCTGGCTTGACTTCGCAGCGTTTCTAGCTAGAGATGAATAGGATTCAATGAAGTCTCTTGCGAATGC
>MEZH01000015.1:1497-5753 GCA_001775995.1 Candidatus Bathyarchaeota archaeon RBG_16_48_13 | reverse complement strand
TGGTAGAATTCATGTAGTATCGTGAAGGGTTGCTGAAGCACGTCGCTATTGAACACGTGTATGGTGTGGTCGCCCCCTGTGTAGAGGCCAGAGACGCCTTTCCTATGGCCCTTGGGCAGGCCAACACTCAACTCCGGAGGGATGATCTTGAAGTGCCTCGAAAGTAGTTCAAGAGCGCCGTCAGCGTCTCCGTTAATGATTAGTTGCACGACGTATGCCCTAAATTCAGATTCGGAAGGACCGCCCTTCTTCGATCGCTCGAGGTTCATGTTATCTCATCATATTTTCTTTTCTGCTCGACAGAAACCAGAAACTCCCTGACCCGACTCGATGCGTCTGGTCTCAGTGGCGACCCGTGCCCGCTCAGCAACACGTCGAAATCGAGTTGGGCGATCTTCTCGACTGATTCCATCGCCAATTTGATGTTGAAGGAGTATTGCTCGGATGGTCCGGCAATCTTGTCATCCTCGACCCTGATCGCATCTCCTACGAACAGCGCCCTCTTTGCTGGGAACAGCAGGGAGATGCTGCCGGGTGTGTGTCCTGGAGTATGGACGACCACCAGTTCGCCGACTCGATCGTTCTCCTTGAGTGCTGTGTCAGGTTGCACAGGCTTGGGCTTCATGAGACCGGAAAAAGCTCTGACCGCGAGGCCTGCTACGCCCTTGTGGACGGGCAGTACTTTCTTCCCTGCGACAAAGTCCGCGTCCATTTCATGCACCGCCACCTTAGCTTTTGTTAGTTCCTTTAGATCGTGAGCACTGCCCACGTGATCCACGTGGCAATGCGTCAGCACGATGGTTGACACATCCGAAGGTTTATGATTCATCTTCCGGATATAATCAAGGATCTTTTCGGCGTTCCTTGGCATGCCCGTATCGACGATCGTCAGTCCGTCTTGATCCCCGACGATGAAGACGTTCCCAATTATCCCTTCCACTTGATGTATGCCTTCCACTATTTCCATCTGATCACGTTCCTAGTTCAGGGTTGGGCGCAGCCCTGAAGAACCTTTAGGGAGCGGCCCCTTAAGAGTATTGGACATGCAATCGAGGAGGCATGTGACTGCAACAAGTCGTCATAAGCGACCAGTATTCTGATTTTGTCTAACATTCTTCATCCAACCCTTAGCTAATACTTGGTTAAGCGGACAATATATTTGATAACGCACATTCTCAAGGCTTAGACGATAAGACAAGAACGAATACAAGAATCTGAGAATCAGAACAAGAGCAAGCAAACGAACGGGTTTGGGTTTGGGGATTAAATTTTGATCCCCCACACACACACTTGCTTTCTTGTTTTTCCTCTCTCGTTTTCCTTCTTTTTCATTCTCTTTCTTTCTATTTCTTCCCAACTATCTCCCACTAACTCTCTCCAAACAAAACAGAAAAACACACACACAACAAAAGAGCAAAAAGAGATAAAATACACCCCATAACGCGCGGTACCAAGAGAAATTAACCAGGCAGCGCGGGCTGGTTGACTTTTCTATGGCTTGGGCATAGGCGGCACGGACCCTGGCTCCGTCTCCTCTGCGAATTCGCGGTCCTCCCACATATCATGCGCAATCGCGACCGCAGCTGCCTGAGTGATTACCGCTAGGGCGATGACTAAATGGATCACAAGCATAAGCCGGTAAATCGACATATTTATCAGCGGGATAACCGACTCGCTGCCGACACCGAGTAAGAGCGGAACCCCTAGGACAGCTAACACTATTGAGAGATAGAAACACGCTTGTGCGGTGCGCTTCACACGACCCGCGATGCGGGTATTCCGAAGCCCTGAAAAGTTGTAGAACGCAAGACCCACAATAGCAACGCCGAGGATGGAGTGCGAGTAAATCAGAACTGACGAGCCTCTATAAACCAACACTAAGAGAAACTCGATGAACACGATCCACGTCATCACGTACAACGATTGCCACAGCTTCATCTGAAGCACCCACCGGTAGAGGAGGATACATCCTCCCCGTATTTGTCTTCCATCATCTCCAACAATGTATAAGCTTATCTTTTTTTGTTGATTTCTAGCGCGCTTATTCGAAGGCGATTTGCCTGGACCAAACGTTGTATAGGCGCGCGCTGCATATGCACCAAGAGGGGGGCACAACTATAGACTGGCGTGAAGCATTGACGAGCCGTATGTTTCGCGTAGTCGGAATACTTGGATTGGACAGGATCATCCGTCTTGGACTTCCGTTTTCAACACATTCGTTCACCGATTATTTCAAAGGATTTGAGAAGGTTGGGGCTGTCAGGCGAATCTTCGGGGAAAAGACGGATGAAATGCTGGACAACCTCAGGGTCGAATTCATTCCTCTGGTCGGCTACATGGGGGTGAACGGCTCAAATGGCCACCTCATCGTCAACCCCAAATACTTGAATAATGGTGACCGGCTCGAAGTATACCTTGACGTCGTGCACGAGCTCGTCCACGTGCGGCAATTCACCGAGGGAAGAGGGCTCTTCGATAGCGACTACAGCTATGTTGAGAGACCTACCGAGGTTGAGGCCTACCGTTTTGCTGTCGAAGAAGCGAGGAGACTGGGGCAGAGTGATGAGTGGATATGTGCGTATCTCAAGACACCGTGGATGAGCACCGAAGACCTAAAGGAACTAGCGATCACGCTTAAGGTAAAATGCAAAGGGTAATCTATTGGATTTCGTACGCGCGTTCGTATGAAGATAAGAAGTCTGAACGATATTGAAGAGAAGGAATGTGGGTTTGGGATTAAATCTTAATGCACACAAAAAAAGATCAACAATTGTATTAGGAGTTGTCGATGCTGGAACGCGGCCTTATGGCCACGATTGGGTAAGTCTTGGCAGCCTTTGTTACTAACTCGTTGAACATCTCTTCCGTCGTATCAGCCTTAATTCCAATGCTTGACGCGTGGAAATGCCGTACATACTCTGCGAGCCTAGGCGCCGCAGCTGTTTCATTGTGTTCTATTGCTCTTGCGGAGCATTCAATTGATTTCCCCTTGTAAAGCAGGTCGACAGGTGATTCTTTGCGAAAGTTGCGCCACCAAGTTGGTAGTTCACCGAAGCACCCAGGCACGACTACAAACTCATCTTTGTACTGTGCGACATGAAAAACTAGCGAGTATTTCCTGTGCGTCTTTCTACCCGTGTAGCTCAGTACCACCCAGTTGTTGGGAAACAGGAGACGAAAAGGTGAACGTAGAATAAGCTCAACGACAGGATTGATCAAGTTAGCGAGCCAATATGACGTTTTATCACCCCGCTATCTTTTGAGTTAGACTATATCTAGCGTAGCTCACATATAGCTTGACGTGTGTGTGGGGGTTAGAATTTAATCCCCCGTGCTCGCGGGCTCACGCCCTCTCTCTAACACACACGACGACCTTCTTCTTCCTTCTCCCTTTCTCTTTCTACCTGACTATCTCTCCCACTAACTCTCTCAACAACAACAAAAAAAACACACAAATGAAAGCGCAAAAGAAAAAGGTTGATGCACAATCAGGGCCTGTTCTTTCCATATTTGCTGTAGTAGAAATGCCTGATGGCTATGAAACTCCCGAGTGGCATTTCTCAATTTTTCCTGCGCCAAATTCATTCCGTCAAAGATCTTAATGCAATGCCCATTTGGTAACGTTACATTCCCATCGTCGTCAAGCATGTAGCTTAGATGAGCCGCGGAGTTTCGGAGACTGACGTTGCATCCTTCTGCAAACATGGAGAAGCCATTGGATCCAATGAAATCAAGCGTAATTTTTTGGGCATTAGATTTTGGTACTACTGCAATCGCCTGCAACTGTAGGATCTCGTTCTCCACCCTCAGGCGGTTTCAGTTCAAAATTGCTGATTTTGATTAATATCAGGATTAGGAGATTCATATGACTGATAGTATATTCGTTGAAAAACATCAGGGAATGTGCGGTCTTATGTCTTAGATTGTACCCTGCCTGTTCCACCAATACAAACCTTAGAAAAAGCAGAGTGTCTTCATCGAAAACTTTGTCTATCCCTTCGTCGTGCAAGAGGGCAGTCAGATTCTTTTCCCCAAACACCATTCGTTTCATTCGATCTTCCTTTTGATAGAATGTTGGTATTGAGAAGAAACCAAATAGATCCCTGAGCAGCCCCTCCACTTTGAGAACCAACGAGTCTATTGGGCACACTAGAACTGGATATTGCCCAGAAGCAGATGAATACTCCATTTGCTGGAAATATTCGATCAATGAAGGCCCGATCAAATTCAACCAATCAAATTCGATTTCTCTGCCA
>MEZH01000015.1:0-1468 GCA_001775995.1 Candidatus Bathyarchaeota archaeon RBG_16_48_13 | reverse complement strand
CCAAGAATGCCTTCGGAAATACTCAATCACTGCAGCAAGTGTGATCTTCCTCTCTCCTATGCATTCATACATTATAGCATCAATGAGAGGACGATATTGAATCTCAAGATACATTCTATAATTTTCTAGAATTTTATAGTATGTTTTTTCTTCATCCGAAGAAAAATGCTGGACTGCGTGACCTCTCTCATCACTCAGAACTGTGGGGAGGATGTCCTGAATATGATGCTGCTTCATGTCCTCATCGGCAAGAGTTTTCATTTCACTAAATTTCGGAAGGAGGTTTTTGTCGCACATCAGCAATGTGATGATTTCCTCAGAGGATAACTGGGCAATCTTCTTAGCAGTGTCTTTACAGTACTCAAGGTGTTTACTCATGTCTATGGAGAATCCGACTGTCTGTAGCTTCGCTGACGTTCGCAAACCTTCATAAGTCTTCTTCAACTCAGCGACTTTCCCCAAATCATTGGCCTTTCGGTAGTGATTCAAAGCATTTTGACAGAAGATCATAGCCACATTATCGTCTTTTCCTATTCGTGATTTCATGAGGTCCTCGTAAGCTTCGGCAATTAGTTTCTCCCAGTTCTGGGTTGTCGTTTCCAGCTTAGAGTCTACCTTATGACCTAGTTCCAACATGGTTACGCATTTATGAGGATCAGCATCTTTTAGATCATGGGCGAATTGAAAACACAGCTTTTCGATGTCTGCGAAGTCAGATTTTGAAAATACTTTCTTTTCGTCGATCACTAGGGCGATGAGGTCAGCCCTTAATCTGAAAAAGGAGCTACTCGAAGGATTGAAGTTGAAAATCAACCTCACCATTTCCGATTTTATCGTGCCTGTTCTCATTTTATCTTCTATGTCAAGTGAAAGGAAGTAGGCGTTCTTGACTGCATTAAGGAGGTCCAGACCGTAGTGTTCATTCGGCTCTTCTTTGTCCTTTTGTTCATATAGCTTGATTAGATTCACATAGGAATCTATCGCAATTTGCGCATATTTGCCGTGTTTTCTAGGACTTTGCCAAAGTATGTGTGCGTATCTTGCTTTCAACACAGAATTCTTCGTGAATTCAAGACGATTAATCAAATAGTTATAGGTGGCATCGTTGAACCTATCATAGTTGGGATACTCCTGCTTCTCTCCTTTCTCATTAGACAATGTATACTTCGGTTTGACAGTGTTGCTTTCAATGACGAAATTAAAGAAATCTGTTTCCCATTGGGCTTTGGTTTCCTCGTTCGTATTGACATCTAGGTGCATTTTATCTCTGACTTTCTGGAAAACCTCGCCAATCTGGAAATGAAACTTGTAATCCAGCGCTTTCTCTTCAAGATGATCATAAACCGATTTCAGGTCCGAGAAATCGCTTGACATGCTGCCACCTGCAAAAGATGCAGTCTATTCACTCTCGCATCAAGTTTCTTCGAATTTCGTTATGGACTTAAAGTGAGTCCATGTTGTTACTTCA
>MEZH01000014.1:6027-14961 GCA_001775995.1 Candidatus Bathyarchaeota archaeon RBG_16_48_13 | reverse complement strand
GGATAAGCAAGTTCAAGATAGGTCTTTCATGTAGTAATTGGCATGTCGGAGAAATATCTGGTATTTACTGGTAGACCTAACGCGGGTAAGAGTAGCATCATCAGAGAAGTCATAGGCTTGAACGTGAGAATAGGCAAAAAACCGGGAACCACGCGCCGGATTTCCGAATATCCATTGAGTAAGGGCCTAATTCTTGTGGACATGCCGGGATACGGCAGAACAATGAGGACCACCAAACGTTTACAGGATGAAAGTAATCGTCGAACCCTCTCTTTCTTGGAGTCTAACGCCCAGAGGATAGCCCTGGCTGTCCATGTCCTGGACATATCGACATTCTCAGAGGTGACCAGGCGCTTGGAGAAGAAGAACATCATTTCTGTCGATGTGGATTTCATACACTTATTGACCAAGGCATTAGGCGAGTTTCCATTGGTGGCGGCCAATAAGACCGACAAGGCTGACAAGGAAGAGATAGATGCCAACCTGGAAGAATTCACACAACAGGTTGGAAGCGGTTCTCTGATCGAGAGCTGCATATTCCCGGTAAGCGCAAAGACCGGAGATGGACTGGGTTACCTCAAGAGCGCGATTCATGAAAGGCTCGCAGCGAAGGGATATAGAACACCTTTCAAATCACATTAAACCCTACCTACAGACATCTAGGCTCTCTCCTTGAGTTTTATCTTGGACGCCACGCATAGGCTCATCATCTCTTGGACAAGGAGCTTAAAGGCGTAAGAGACGACCACCATTGATACTTGAGCATCTTCTCCACATACCTTGCACACATATTTCCTCAGTCTAAGATCGAAGTATGATAGGTAGCCACACCGTTCGCAGACATATATCATGCTCTTGTCTGATTCTTCCAGCAGGCGGTCCTTCAAGAGCATAGCTGCGCCGTGACCTACAAGGCAGTCTCGTTCCATCTCTCCGAACCTTAGCCCCCCTCCTCGGGCTCGACCCTCAGTAGGTTGTCTGGTAAGCATCTGAACTTGGCCCCTCGCCCTTGCATGAATCTTATCAGCCACCATGTGGTGGAGTTTCTGGTAATAGACGACACCAATAAAAATGTCGGCAACGAACTTCTCCCCAGTCATACCATTGTACATTACTTCGCGGCCATCAGGTTGAAAACCCATGGCCTTAAGCGTCTCTCTTATCTGGTCCTGCTTCTTATGATTGAAAGGTGTTCCATCCTCAAATTGTCCATGAAGCAATGCGTTCTTACCCGCTAACGACTCAATGAAATGACCGATAGTCATACGCGAGGGTATGGCATGAGGATTAATGACAATGTCTGGAACGATGCCTTGTTCGGTGAAAGGCATGTCCTCCTGACTGATGACCATCCCAATGACGCCTTTTTGGCCATGCCGGGAGGCGAACTTATCTCCCAATTCTGGAACCCTTTGATCTCTTACCTTGACCTTGACGAGTTTGTTTCCCTGAGAAGTCTCTGATATGAAGACGGAATCCACCACCCCCGCCTCTGCGGGCTTCATGCTGACGGAGGTGTCTCTTCTAGCTGGGCCTCTGACTTCGAATTCTTTGTATTCTTCCAAGAACCTCGGAGGGCTGGTTCTACCTATGAGGACGTCGCCGCCATTAGTTTGGGCTTCTGGACTAACTATTCCATCCTCCTCCAAAAGTCGATAGAATTGTTCTCCCCGAAAACCTCTAATTCCTGCCTCAGGTAATTCGAATTTATCTTTGAGGCCTCCTAGATAGTGTGTGCATGCGGCTTCATAGACCCTGAAGAACGACGATCTGAGAAGGCCACGCTCTATGGATGATTTGTTGAAGACCAAGGCGTCTTCCATATTGTATCCTTCAAAGGATAAGACCGCCACCACGCAGTTCTGGCCTGAAGGCCGATCGTTATAGCCTATTAGCTCCACGGGCTTGGTGTTGACGACGGGTTTCTGCGGGTAGTGAAGGAGGTGTGCCCTGGAATCAACCCGATTCGAGAAGTTGGTTGAGGAGATGCCTAGAGCTTGTTTGGCCATAGCCGCCTCATAGGAGTTTCTTGGGGACTGGTTGTGCTCAGCAAATGGTATGATTGACGCAGCGATTCCCAATACTGCGTAGGGTGCAATCTCCAAATGCGTATGTCCTTCAGTTAGTTCGGTCGAGTTCAAGGCTATGTAGGCGTTCTCCTCTTCATCTGAATCCAAATATTCTATTATACCGTTCTTTACAAGATTCTCCCATTTCCATTCTTCTGAGGAGATTCTTTCTACATCTTCTTTCTTCAGTCTTGGTACACCCTTATCAACTATGATGACGGGTCGCCTCACTCGTCCAGCGTCACAGTTGATATAGACTTCTCGACAGATGCCGATTTCGTTGTTCAGGTAATGAACGACGTTAACCTCAGAGTTCAAGTCACCCCTACGTCTCTTCTCTTTCAGACTTGCGACTAAGACATCGGGGTTATTTGAGTATCCGACCAACGATCCATCTACGAATATCTTGGCATGATCTCGTTTCGTTCGCGCGTTTACCGATTCGCCTGGAACCATCCCTAGCTGAAAGAGGAATTCCCTGATTTCTGAAGGGTCGATCGCTACCGATGTGGAAGCCATGAGAGCTAGGTTCTTGACCAACCCGCAGTTTGATCCTTCAGGCGTCTCGTTAGGGCAGAGTCTTCCCAAGTGGGTTGGGTGGAGATCTCTGGCTTCGAAGTTAGCCTGGGCTCTGCTGAGGGGCGATTGGATGCGCCTTAGATGGCTCAAGGTTGAAAGGTAGTTCGTTCTGTCCAGAAGTTGAGTTGTGCCAACTTTGCCCGCGCCCCAGTTGCCCGTTGCTATGGCATGTTGGATCTTCTCCGTGATTATACTAGGTCTCACTGCGACCGCGACCGCTATGACTTCCCTTTTCCTGACGTTCATCCGCTCCAGTTGGTATTTGATATCTCGACAGAGGTTGCGGAGGGTAATCCTGAATAGATCTGCTACCAGAGAACCAGCTAATTTGAGTCTCTTATTGGCGTAATGATCTTTGTCATCCTCCTTTCTCAGACCCAATTTCAGTTCTATGGTCCTTGCCGCCATCTCGCCTAAGAAGATGGCTTTTTCTCGACGTTTTTCGGTGACACGTCCTATGTGAGATAAGAAATTCCTGTCTATGATCGATTCAGCTCTCTTCGATCTGTATTCTTCAACTTGGCCATGAGCTACTCTATTACCAATGTACAATACGGCGTCTTTGACGTTATTGATGCCAAGTGCTTTCTCGAAGGATATTTCCAATTGATCCTGTATTCGGGTGTCGGAAGAGACTAGTTCGACCAATTCCTTGTCTGATTCCATTCCGAGGGCTCTCATGAGGACTATGAAAGAAATCTCGGTGGGTACTCCAGGCATATTCACGTACAAGCCACCATCAGACTTAAAGGTCAGCTCTATCCTGGCCCTGAAGCCCACGGTGGTGGAGAAAACCCTAGCTCTGTAGGCGGGTTGAGTTCCGCTGTCATCAATATCCACTAATATCCTGTTTGGAGCCAGATCTTCCAAGGCAACTATTACTCGTTCCGAGCCGTTGACTATGAAGTAGCCGCCGCAGTCGTTTGGGTCTTCACCGTTCTCTATGAGCTCTTGAGGAGACATCTTTGATAGAGGGCAGATGTTTGATTTTAGCATTACAGGTATGTCACCTATATGGATCGGCTCGGTCATGCTTTCCTTTCCATCCATTACTATTGACAAGTTGATGTATATGGGGGCGGCATACGCTAGATTTCGAAGCCTTGCTTCCATGGGGTATATGGGATGTTCAGAGCCGTCAACCTCGATGACTCTGGGCTTCAGAACCTCTATTTTGCCCAACTTGATCTTGTACGAATATTCGGGTATCTCAATCGGGACCTCCCTTGTATCATCAACTATCTCTTGAAGACCATAGTCCAGAAAATGATTATAGGAGTCAAGGTGTTGTTTGACTAGGCCCTTCTCCTTTAGAAAGGCCCTCATTAGAACCCACATATTTCGATCAAATTCAGGTAATGACATCGAATTGCCTCAGAACGAGTTTAACCTTCTATCACGTCCGTAGGTTATAACTCTCTTAGCAATGGTTGATTACTGACATACTCCCACCCTTGAAAGGTGTAGGGTTCTGGCGTCTCTTGGATTCAAAGAGTTGCACCTCTAGGGATATCAGTGTTCCCTTCCATCGCATCTCTGTCTACGATGGATTGACCTATGCCCGGACGCAGCGCTATGTTGAACCCAGCGTTTGCGTCAGCATGGTCAACGTGGCCCCGTGGGCACACGAAACTTTTTCCTCGTCTTGTCCCTTCGCTTCCACACCGAGAGCACTCTTTCGACGTGTTTCTCGGCTCAACGAAGACAATGGGGATCCCCCTCAACCTGGACTTGTATTGGAGAAAATTCTGGAGCTGGTAGAACGACCATGAATGAAGCGTTCCATTGAATCGCCTTCCCCGCTTCCGACTCTTCCTGATTCCATCCAGTTTCTCTAGTTTAATTCCGCTGCTGGTTTGTGCCGCAATATCAACAATTTTCTTTGAAATATTGTGGTTGATGTCTCGTACGATTCTGGATTCTCGGTTCCTGATGACCTTAACCTTCCTATATTTGCCCACCTTCTGAAGAACTCTCCTCATAGCACGATATTTGTTGTGGACGTGCTGGGCTGTTTGCCAAGCTTGAAGACTTTACCCGACCTTGGGTCTGATACTACGGCCACATGACCCGTAGCGTTCCTATCAACCCCCACCCAGTTCGAGACCTCCTTCATCGGTGGTTCGCGAATAGTCACTGAGACAAACGCAAACTCATCGTCAAGTTCAATCTGATTGACCTTGGTGAAATCCCTCCTGAAAGTCACGGGTATGTCGAGCTTCAGGCACGGAATCTTCAACTCATCTCCTTCGACCCTCACGCTCTGGCTTGGAACGGTCAGCTTCACATTACCTATCCTCTTCAGATTCCTGTTGCGGGAATACTTCCGAAGAATCTGGTTAGCGACTGCACTCTTCAGCCCGAACTGCTTGACATCCTTTGAGGAAAGTGCCCTTGTCTTCAGAGCGACCTCCGCAATTTGCCTAGCCTTCTGAAGTTCCATGGCAAAGTCTTTTCCATGTCTGACCTTGAATGTGAGAATCAAAGGTTCCTCTGCTCCTCAACATACTTCTTAATTGTCTCCGACGATACATGTCCATGTGTTGACACGAAATAGCTTCTCGACCAGAGCGTTGGAAGAGAAGTGGTCAGATGCTTGAACTCTTTGCGTAGGATTCTTGAAGTGAAACCTTTCAGCATTCCGACAATCTTGTTAGGTGCCAGCAGCGGCGTTGCCCTGATGAACAGATGCACATGATCAGGCATGATTTCAAGGCTGATTATCTCGCAATTCAATTGCTCGGTCTTTTCATGAAGAAGCCGGTTTAATCTAGCACCAACATCATTGACAAGCACTGGTTTTCTATACTTTGGACACCAGACAAAATGGTAATCCATGAAATGAACTGATGTCTCTGAAGCAACGTAGCCATGAGGCATGTTCTGACATTTCCGTTGAGATATTAGATAGCAAGTCACCATATATGAAACTTCGTGCTTGATTGAAGACCAAATTCATCCCACCGCTAAAGCACGAGGGCTCTCTTTGTTCTCCAAACCTCTCTTTCACGTAAAGTGAGATCTATCTGATCTTCAGTACTATAGTGAACGCTTGTTAGTTGCTTATATTCAGGAAAATGGTAGTGTTCTTTTGGTGATTGAATGAGCAAAGAAGCGAAGAAACCGAAGACAAAAATGAAAAAGGCCGAGAAGAATTGTACATATGTCTGTGATGTCTGTGGCTGCGAGGTAGTCTGCAAAACGCCCAGTAAAGGCCCCGTCGTCTGCTGCGATCAAATAATGTATTACTACTAGCTCTTTCCCCCTCGCCTACAAGAGGAAGAGTCGCTACTACGTGCACCGGCCCGAGCCCGTACTTCGTTCGCTGCAAGGTCGTTTTCCTGACCGAAGATGATGTTTCTGGGGATAGCGACGGATGACTGAGAAGCCGTGTTTGTTGGAGGAAGTGGGGATCCTCAGAATGTTAGAAATGTGATGAGAACCCAAAATCCCAAATCTACGAACTACCACAGATCCTACGAGTAGCTTCTTTGGGAGAACATGAATCCTTGTCCATGATCGACATAACGTCCAAGCCCGAGATCTACCGAGAGGCAGTGGCTCAGGGCTCCATAAAGCTGAGGCCCGAGACAGTGCGCCGAATTCGCGAGGGATCAATTGAGAAGGGTGACCCTCTCTCGGTGGCGAAGGTCGCCGGCATCTTGGCCGCAAAGAACACGAGCTCTTTGATTCCCCTCTGCCACCCCCTGCCCCTCACGAACGTGGAGGTGGACTTGGAGATCGCCGATGAATCAACAGTCAAAGTTGAGGCCACCGTCAAGACCAGGGCTCAAACCGGGGTGGAGATGGAGGCCTTGACAGCTGCATCTGTAGCGCTGTTGACGATCTGGGACATGACCAAGAAATACGAAAAGGACGACCAAGGGCAATACCCCACTACGAAGATAGAGAGCATTCGAGTTGTTCGCAAGATCAAGCGAAACATTGCTTAGCCAAGACTTCAGTCCGTTATTGCTAACCCCTAGGCCGTTTGAGCTCCCAAAATCCACATTTCCCTTGACGCCAAGAAAAGAAGGGACCTGAAGATGTTATTCGACAACTGCGGACGACCAACCACAAACCTGAGAGCTTCGCTCACCCAGCGGTGCAACCTGAAGTGCACCTACTGCCACGCCGAAGGGCAGGTCCCAAATTCAAAGCCGGAGGAGATGACCTCCGCGGAGGTAATTCGCATAGTTCGCGTAGCCATCTCCCTAGGGATGACAAGGATCAAGCTGACCGGGGGAGAGCCCCTACTACGCCGCGACATAATCGAGATAGCGAAGGGAATATCCAGCGTTCAATGTCTTCGTGACCTTTCAATGACCACCAACGGCACCCGCCTATCTATCCTTGCCCATGAACTCCGAAAGGCGGGCTTGATGCGGGTCAACGTAAACCTTCCATCGCTGGACCCTGAGGTCTACCGCGGATTGACTGGCGGGGACCTGAAAAAGACTCTCAACGGCGTAAAAGCATCCGTGGACGCCGGCTTATCGCCAGTCAAGCTGAATATGCTTGTCCTGCGCGGCGTTAACGAGCCCGAAATCGGACCCCTGACGGCCTTCGCGAAAAGAACTGGCGCCATTCTCCAAATACTTGAGCTGGAGCAGATAAACGTGGGAGACGCCTACTATGGGCGTTACCACCGCTCACTGGACGATATAGAGGCAGAGCTGAGGAAAGAGGCGCGAGAAGTCAGAACCCGGGGAGACATGCAGAGCCGCCACGTGTACTCCTTGCCAGGCGTGGAAGTGGAGGTCGTCCACCCGATAGAGAACTCCGAATTCTGCGCCCACTGCACACGCCTGCGCCTGACAAGCGACGGGATGCTGAAACCCTGCCTAATGACCACCGCCAACCTCGTCGACATCCTGAGACCATTACGAGACGGAGCCACCGACGAACAGCTAAAGGAACTGTTCATCAAGGCCGTAGGAAACCGCAAGCCATTCTATGAACCGCAAATTAACAGCCAAGACTAGGAACGCTGGGAAGGCCCATTAGGACGAGTCTGGTCGAGTAAGCGGTGATACACAGCCATGAAGCACAGCGCTCTTAGAAAGCTCAACTGGAAAGCGACAAACTGGTAGGAGCAGCAGACAAGTAGATCGGGTCAAGAGTTCTCTTCTCTCTTTTCCTCAGTTAATCTTCTACCAGTCACCCTCCTGTCTGATCTTGGCTTTTTGTATTCTTGATAATTGGAATCACTTGATTTGCGAAAAGCCGTAGAGACTCCAGTGTTTTCAAACCCAGAAAGAAGATCGTGAACGATGATATTCCAGCCCTTCGATACTTTATGATGTCTTCGGCGCAACGGTTGGGAGAACCTGCGATCGCGTGCTCCAGCGGGTCGAACCCGTATCCTCGCGCAGCCGCCCGCTCACGCTTATGCTCATCAAGCATTTTTTTCGCTTCGCGATCGTTCTCTGCGATGGCCACGATTATCTCGAAGGACCTTTCTATGCTATCCTGATCTCTTCCATACTTCTTGCAGTATCTTTCGAATACCTGAGCCTTCCGCTCGTAGGCCTCGAGGCTGAGAGAAGCTTCCCATATGTCCGCATGTTTGGCTGCAACCTTGATCATCTCTCTGCCATCGGCGCATATAGTTATGGGTGGGCGAGGTTTCTGAAGCGGCCTTGGGTGGCATGTAGCATCCGTTACGTTGAAGTACTTTCCCCTGAATGTAGCCTGCTCCTTTAGCCAGAGCTCCTTGATTATCTGTACGCCTTCTTCCAGCATCTTTACCCTTGCATCGGGTTTTGGCAGGGCTATGCCGCAGTACTTCTCGTCGATGAGTACACCTGATCCGCCTGCTCCAAGCCTAAGCTCCAATCTCCCATCGCTTAGAGTATCGAGCGTGGATGCCATTTTCGCGATCAGAGCCGGATGCCTGTACGTGAAGAACGTGGCCGCCGGTCCCAGCCTAAGGGTCTTCGTAAAGGCAGCGATGTTCGATAGGGCTGTCCAGCATTCGAAGTCGGTCCATTGCAGGCCGTCTGGGAGATAGACAGCGTCGTACCCGAGCTGTTCACACTCAAGAAAGACATCCTTCAAGGTGCTGTAGTCAGGAATAGATCCCCTCGAACCCAGCTGCACAGAGAACTTGAGCAAGCTTAACTCCCTCCATTGTAACAATTGGCAGGTCCATGCGGGATTGAACCTTCATCCTCAATTTCTAAACAATCTTCTTGCTTTTCTAGGTTCTTGCTTTTTCCTTACTTTTTCTTGCTAATATCGTGACGTCACATCTTTGTGACCCTCTCGTAAATTCTGGCTAGGA
>MEZH01000014.1:3686-6011 GCA_001775995.1 Candidatus Bathyarchaeota archaeon RBG_16_48_13 | reverse complement strand
GTCGGGCCGGATTAATACCCAAAAGGGTCTGTGTCTTTAACGAAAATCATTAACCTTAGAAGAATTATAGTTTCCGTGCAGGTAGTATTGTTCCTTATTTTAGAATGCGCTTGAGATTGTCTTCTTAAACAAATGCTCCCGTACGGGCAGTATTATTCTTCTAGGATTATCCTCGATCGGCTACAGGGATATGTTATTTTCAACTGGATGAACCACATTCATAAGTTGTAAATGCGCGATTTGACAAATGGTGAACAGGGGTCTCGATGGGGAAAACTGCGAAAAAGAATCTCTGCAGATACTGCGGATCAAAGGTTCCGATGGATGCTGTGTACTGCAAGAAATGCGGAAAAAGGATAAGATGACCTTCCCTGAAGAGCGCGCTATTTTTGGGATGAGTTATTAGTTTGGGGTAGTTCTTATTATGAACCATTCATGTATATCTCGGGGGAAGAAACGTGGTTAAGGCTTTCGTTTTGATAAACGCTGAGACGGGGGCGGAAGATGAAATCTTAAGCGCTCTTAGAAAGATGAAGGGCGTAAAAGAGGTTTACTTCGTATTTGGCGCCTACGACATTGTTACCAAGATTGAGGCAGATTCGATGACGGAACTCAAAGAGGTAACCATCAGGAACATCAGGAGGCTGGACAGAGTCAGATCAACTCTAACCATGATAGCTATGGAGTAATCCAGTAAATCCCCTTTCTAGTCGCGCGTGCTTATCATCCAACCATGCACTGGAGATAGAAATCTCCGACTACTCCGCGATAACGTCAATTATGCCTGTCAACAGCTTTGGTGTTGAGACGGTGACTTTGCCTTTCGTTTTCAAACGAAAGATTGGTACATCATTTTTAGTAACTAAGACCCGAACCTCGTTGTCACTAAGCGTGACTTTAGCACCCACCTTTTCGTATTTTTTTGAATAGATCCTATTCTTGGAACTCATGTCCACGACTCCCTTGACGATTACCAGACTAATCTCATGAAGCCCTATTTCTGATTCTTGTGTGATTGGTGATACTATGATATGATTGAGAAAGAGAGAAAGAAAGAACAAACGATCACAAGAACGAGGATCAAAGAGCAAGAACAAGCAAACGGGTTTGGGGACTAAAATCCAATCCCCAAACTACTTCGTTTCACGATGCTGATCTTTCCCTAGCCGATGGCGCGAGCTGGCTATTTCCACTCCCAGACCTTGAGGCTGTATTCCCCATTTTCCTCTGATTCCCACTCCCAAACGCCGACCATCTTGTTGATGCTTGCGAGATTCGGTGAGCTTGTCATTTGATATGAGGCTCCCCTATAGCTTTGTTTCATGCCCTTACCGGTAGCCCAGCCTATTCCACTGGTCTTCACCATTACGACCTCTCCTTCCGCTGTCACGACCATGCTATTACCTTCTAGCATATATACTCCGTTAGGCATCGGCGTCCCAACACTGGTGTCCGCTATTGACGCTTCTTTTCCTAGGATCCTGCCCATCCCAGAGGTCGAAGTCTCTACCCTCCCATCAGAAAGAACTCGTATTCCTGTTGCTTTGCCTTTGAACTCGGCCATTAATTCGCCAATCATTCCTGCAATTCACCTCCAAGAGGGGGTGAACTCGGGGGCTTATTAAATTTGTGACTATGGATTAACAGTCAGTGCACATCTGAATGATTCCTCGCCTCTCATTTTCCAATTCAGACCTGAAGGTCGGGACCGCTGTCGCGGTAACCCTAACGCCCAGCAGCACCGCAAGGGTTGGCTGGATTAAAATTTAATCCCCCCTTCTTTTCTCGCTGACGCTTCTCTTGTCGTCTCTTCTCTTCTCTTCTTCCGCGCTCTACTCGCTACTCTGCGCTACTCTACTCCCAACACAAAAAACACGTGCAGAAATCATTTATTCTTTCAACTTCAACTAGGTGTTAAGGTCTTAGTTCTTGCCCAGTAGACAAGAAATCGAAGAATACATGAGAAAAGAGTTTCCTGAGTGTCCTATCTGCTCCTCCAAGGATGGCTACAAGGCAGGAGAATACAGGCTTGTAGTAATGGCTGAGTGCAAGAATTGCGGAGCTAAATGGGGTTCACCGCAGTTTCTCGATCTGAAGCCGATGCAGCAAGTCATTCTCTGGCAAGCCCCATCTGACAGCCGCTACAGAGGGCTTGAAAGGCTTTCAAAGCCTCCGAGCTTCTGGACATCAAGCGCACGTGTGCACGAGAAGCGTGCATATGAGAAGTATGGTCCAAAATATGGTCCAGCCTTGAGCGGATGGGACCCTGAGAAATGCCCCAGATGCGGCAAACCCATGATCAGAGGACTAGTCATCGCCACTGGT
>MEZH01000014.1:1968-3674 GCA_001775995.1 Candidatus Bathyarchaeota archaeon RBG_16_48_13 | reverse complement strand
GGTGCAGGACTTTTCGATCCACTGATCTTTGAGCCCGTAGAGAAGCGTCCCCCACTTGTTAACTCCAGTTATAAGTACAGTCGAAGTATGGTTGGTCTCGGGAAATGGTACATCCGATCCTACATGTGCAACGACTGCGATATCTGGGTCAGCTACGGACAGGACCCCAAGACAGGCGACATATATATGCCCTACAGAGAACCATCCAAGGAAAAGAAGCCATGGACTTTTCCAACGTATCAGTCACACGAAGAAGATAAGAAGCGAGGAGTGACATTGACTTGAGCAGTTATGATCCTGAGAAATGCCCCAAATGCGGAAAACCCATGGCTAGGGGATGGATTGTCTCAAACGTTCCTTAGATTTGAACCTACGGAAGAGTACCCCAAGTTTACCGAGACCATGTCTTATCCAGATAGCCGCATATCGGTTGGTCGAAAATATTGGCTCTCAGTTTGGAGCGGAGGAGGAATCAGAGCTTACCTCTGCAAAAACTGTGACCTATATGTAGCTTACCAGCAAGATCCTAAGACTTGAGATAAGTCTATTCCACCATGGGACTTCCCCAAGTATTCGCCACCCACGAAAGACGAGAAAGAAAAAAGCTCGGAGAACAAACAAGATGCGAATACCCTCTAAGAAAGATGTTGCTGATTTTCTTGAACTTCAAGGCGTAGAGAAGGAACAACCTAAGGAGCCCAGCAGTGGTTGGGATATCGACAAATGTCCTAAGTGCGGAGAAACGATAACATTCGGATACATCTTCCTCGCCGGAGGCGCGCTTATCTGGACTACCAAGAGCGACAAACTGTCAATACTGGGTCCGATAACTGTCCAGCCTGAGTGGGTGACGCTGCTGATCAAGGATTTCGGAAACATCAATAAGGCGAATTGGCTTCGTGAAGCCTATTTCTGCCCAAAATGCAAACTGATTACCTTCAAGAACTGACATAAGAAAGCGTGCAAAGGCGAGAATAAGAACTAGACCACTTCAACTCTGGGTGTCCAGTTCTCTCTTTCATCCCTCAGGAATCTTGCGAAAAGCAAAGCTTCCTCGTTTATTAAGATCTCAAGAGTTTGGCCTTGGCCGACTCTGATTCTAGGGATTTCAACTCGCCTTTCAAAGAACTTATCCAGTTCTTTCATTAGATCGTCTGTGCCCGAATCGTTGAGGTATTCCCTTTTCCCCTTCTTACCGGGTGACAGGTTCTCGGTCTTGACCATGAAGTCTTTCTTTCTCAACTTTCTGCAATGCTGAACCAGAAAATCGTCAATCAAATATCGGTGAAGCTCTTGAAAATCACAGACCAGGCTCGGCTTCACGTATTGAGCAGAATGAAGAAATCCCAGATAAGGCTCAAGCTTCGCCCTAATCAACGCTCTATGGACTTTCCACGAAAGAATTTCATAAGCTAGGCTAAAGATGTTATTCAACCCTTTTCGATTTGGTCAGACCCAGTAAAGAAAATCCCTTCTTCGAGATATCGTATTCATAGGTGTTCTTAGAATGGTTTGTTCCCCTCATCTTGATTATGTTGAAATGTCTCCTCAACATCCCATCCTCGTCGAAGTACGTTTCGAGGTGTAGAATCCCGTCCGCCATGAACTCCGCCACCTTCTCGCCTATGGTGGTGGAGCCCCACGGCTGGTCTATGATGAACAGAGACATACAGTTGGACTTCTTAAGAAACCTGTAAAAGAGGTGG
>MEZH01000014.1:0-1896 GCA_001775995.1 Candidatus Bathyarchaeota archaeon RBG_16_48_13 | reverse complement strand
CCTTGAAGTTGCTCATCGTCTCCATGATTGAGTTGAGGTTAGTCTGGATGCCCGCCTCCCTAGTCACGGCGAGATCCAACACGGCTACTCTCCGCTCTCTCTCCAGCCTTTCGAAGTCCCATTCGAACCTTAACATGTTGCTGAAGAACGTGCCCTTAGTCTCGGCGAAGCACGCGTAAACGCTCTTGAGCCCCAACTTGACGGCTACATTATAGACAAATTGACCCGCCAGCGTGGATTTTCCAGCCCCTGGGTGTCCAACCACTAAGACCATGCTATCGGTCGGAAATCCTCCTTCAATCAAAGAATCAAAAATTGGTATTCCCGTAGGTATTCTCTGGATAGCGCTCATTCCCTGCTCAACAGTTGTCTCCTTATGCATAAGTCGTATAAGAGATCATCAGTCAATTCCAAAGGATGAAAACAAATCATAGAACCCATCAGGATCCCTTTTGAGGGCTTTGCATTGCTCTTGATTCGCTCTCTGGAGTCGATACTAATTCCCTGAATTTCGCCTCATTTCTATCTTTTCAAAATCCCTCTCTTCCAAAGCTGACTCTCTGACCGGGGGGTCTTACTGTATTGTTCTTTCCAAGTCAGCCAATGCCTCATCTGTATCATCCATGGTGCACTGAAAAAAACTGCGATTATGGAAAGCTTAAAGAAACTCGTTCGATCTCTTTAGGAAAGATTAACTCTGGAAAACGCCGAATCTAGTGGTCACAGACAGATCTTAAGAATCGCCGTAGCTGCTGTTATGACCGCCTTTGTCACTGTTGCGACTTTCCTCATCCAGATTCCGACTCCGCCTACGCACGGATACATCAATGTGGGGGACGCCATGATCTTCACCACGTCCCTCACTTTCGGTTCCTACATCGGCGGTGTAGCAGGAGGCTTGGGCTCTGCATTGGCCGACCTGTCGGCAGGTTACGGATACTTCGCGCCCTTCACCCTCATCATCAAGGGATGCGAGGGCCTTGTCTCCGGCTTCGTCTCCGACAGAAAGACTTTCAGCAGAGATCTTCTAGCAGTCCTCGTTGGAGGGGTCATCATGGTTTCAGGTTACTTTATTGCGGAAGCTTTTCTTTTGGGGTACGGCATCCCAGCCGCTTTAACGGAGGTTCCTGGAAACACGATTCAGATAGCTGTAGGCGCTATTGTGGGCATACCAGTATCCCATGTTGTGAGAAGACGCCTTCCAGCAGAGCTTAGATAAATAATCCAGCTCTAAACTCTGTAACTTCCATATTCTTATCTCGGAAAGACTCGGGTGATTGATGCCTTCTTTGGAGTTGACTTCTTATCTGGTAAAAAGCCATAGCGACGATAGCGGGTCCAGCGGTATTCAATTAAATAAAGTGAATCCTCAAAAATCTCTTCTTCTTGGCAGATATTCTGAAGTGAATCCCTAAGGCCATTACTCCAGAGATTCACCCATCTTCTTTAGACTAACAACGACGGTGTTGAAGGTTTGAAGGCTTGAGTTGGGACATATTAATCAAGATATTTTTGATTTAACAGATATCAAGTCACAATAACAAAAACGGTTTTCTCTCAGAACAACTTCTCCGATCTTTGCAGTCAATAGTTTGGGACGGGCCGGACTAATACCCAAAAGGGTCTGAGTCTACGGCGAACCCGTAGCTAGTATTGATTTGTGCCCAAACCAAAGCGTCGAGAAAGGGATTTTGGCCGCCAATTTACCGGTAAAAACTCTTGAACTGATGTTACTTGTCCTTGTGACGCGCGTCAAGCCGCCAGAGCGACTTCCTCAGACGTGCTCGAATCTGCGCACAATGATAGTTACTTAAACAAATGCATCCGTACGGACGATATTATCCTTTTTCGTTTCCCTTTTTCACGTACACTTCTATAATACACACCCTCGACGTT
>MEZH01000013.1 GCA_001775995.1 Candidatus Bathyarchaeota archaeon RBG_16_48_13 | reverse complement strand
CTGCCATGATAGCGGCTAAGAGCTTCTTGAGCTTTGGGATCTGAGAGACGCCTATTATTGATTTCAGTTACGGCATTTTTGAAGTGTTCATGAAACTCCATTCCATCACCGTTGCTTTTATTGATGGCTCGGCATGCTCATAGTTAAGCCTATGTTATTGGTTCCAATATCTCTTTAGCTATGTGTTCAGACTCAAAATGCTCGGAAGCGCTTGCTCTTGAATCCAGAAATTCGTGTGGACTTGCATTAGAGAAGAATGGAATGAGAGCTTCAGTTCTAAATGTTGTCGAGGCTATGATGATTAGCTTTGTTGAAGAACGGTTTGTCTGAGCTTTTGTAGCTCCTTTATGGACTCGGTGAAATCTCTCTTTACTTCATGAATGGTTAGGGGCTTTTTCTTGAGCTTCATTGCGAGGAGTCCCGCGGCTATCATGGCCGCCCCTGTCACGTCAGAGACTCCGAAGGGTTCAGGGAATATAATGAGCGCAGTTCCCAGGCTCACAAGCTTTGATTTCTGACTCGAGGATTCGGGTGTTACTCCCAGTTTCCCGATGGAGGTGTTGATCTTTGAGAGATCTGCTTGGGCTCTTCCGAACTGCTCGAGGTTTTCAGCTCTTTCATTTAGGGATTTCACGATTTTCTTTGCGTCTTCTTTTCTTATATCCTGAGTCATCGCGGACACCTTCCATGAAGAGGAAGACTTTGAGCGTGAAGATGCCACTGGGCGGTGAAGAGTATATATCTGATTTGCACAATTTTTTTGGACATGTTGCTAAAGATCTTTGGAGAAATGGGTAAACCGTGGATGAATCTTGCCTTAACGCCCATAATCGACTTCGGACGTTCATGATCTCAATGATCGGGGGCAAAGCGCGCGCCAATCCTTTATTGTCAGAAGAATTATCACGATAGTAGAGGCTGGTGACGATGATGTTGGAAAAAGTTGGGTTTTCGTGGAGCGGAGGCAAAGACTGCGCTCTGGCCTTCAACGAAATCATAAGAACAAGCAAGTACGACGTTATCGGTTTGATGACGAACGTGACAGAAGAGTACGACCGGGTCAGCACGCACGGTGTGCGACGGAGCCTGCTGGAAGTGCAGGCAGAATCCCTGGGAGTTCCACTTGACGTGGTGCTCATCTCAAAAGATATCTCCGATGAGGAATACGAGTCCAAGATGAGAGCGGTCCTTTCGAAGTATAATGCGGCTGGAGCCTCATCAATGGTTTTCGGGGACATCTTCCTGGAGAACGTGAGGAAGTATCGCGAGGACATCCTCTCGAAGATGGGAATGCGAGGAATATTCCCGAACTGGAAGAAGAACACCAAAGAGTTGGCCAAGAGATTCATGGACCAGGGATTCAGGGCAATCGTAGTCTCTGTTGACTCAAAGGTACTAGACAAGGGATTCGTGGGTAGAGAGTTCGACAGACAGTTCCTAGACGACCTTCCGCCCACTGTTGATCCATGTGGCGAAAACGGAGAATTTCACTCATTCGCGTATGACGGCCCGATATTCAAGAAAAGGATACGATACGACGTAGGAGAAATCGTCCTAAGAGAGAATAAGTTCTACTACTGCGATTTGGTACCCCTCAATCCCGAGGCTTAGGATTCGCCGTATCAACGCAGCCTTTTTTCCGGCTTCCACTTCATCAGCGACCTCGCGCGCTTTGGTTGCGCGGATAAAAGCCTAATTAACGAACCCATGCACATGGAATAAAGAGAGTTTGTCGTCGTGGAATGGAAGAAAGCTCTCGCCGAATTGGTCGAGTTACTCGCTCAGAGGATGAAGAAGGTCGACTGCCAATTCCGCGAAATGTTCGGATACCCCGCATACTTCATCAACGGCAACATGTTTACCGGGGTTCACGCCGAAGACATATTCCTCAGGTTATCCACATCGGATATCCAGAAAATCATGAAAACTCACTCGCAAGTGACTCCATTCGAACCAATGCCTGGAAGAGCGATGAGCGGATACGTCGTCATCCCAAAAACGGTCCACATGAATGACAAAGCATTCGCTGAATGGTTGGGTCGATCGATAGAGTATGTGTCTTCGCTGCCCCCAAAACAAAAGAAAAGATGATAGCGCGCGCCATACAAGAGACAGAACAGGATCCCCTGGACCAGAGACCTCGCAGACGCTCTCTCATCTCTCCGACCTGACTGCCATCAAAGTGATCTTGGGTCGAGACTTTCTCCCTTCGGAGACATCCACTCGCCCCAGAATTAATCACAGAAATCATGATAATGCATCGATCAGAACCGCAGTCCTACACATATTAAGGCTGACAGAACATATTGTCAACGGGTTAAGCGG
The DNA here is from genome assembly GCA_001775995.1 of Candidatus Bathyarchaeota archaeon RBG_16_48_13. GTDB lineage: Archaea > Thermoproteota > Bathyarchaeia > RBG-16-48-13 > RBG-16-48-13 > RBG-16-48-13. Next base: position 35,329 of record MEZH01000013.1, on the reverse strand, counting down.
TGGGCTTGAAAGGCAAGATTCTTTTCACGATGATAGCTGCTTCCGTATTGGCAGTCACACTCATCTTCTATTTTCTATACGTTGCGGTTCCTCCAGGCCAGGTGCAAGGCAAGTACGGTATTCAGATTGCCTTTTCGCAGCTGACTTTCAGTAATCCTGTTGGAATCTGCAGTGCAGGAGATGGCAGCAATAGTCTTTTCGTTGTGGAGCAAGCGGGCACCATCAGAGTTTTTCAGAACGCAGCGGACGCTGCTGCCTCAACGGTTTTTCTAGACATTACTGACCGCGTGCTTTTCAGCGGGGAACAGGGCTTGCTCGGACTGGCTTTTCACCCCAACTTCTCAAGCAACGGCTACTTCTATGTTGACTACGTAGAGCCAAATCCAACACGGACCGTTATCGCAAGGTACAAGACCCTGGCAGGTAACCCTAATGGGGCGGATAAGGCCAGCGAATTCGTTATCTTGGAGATCGCTCAGCCCTTCCCCAACCATAAGGGCGGACAACTCGCCTTCGGACCCGATGGTTACCTCTACATTGGCTTAGGCGATGGTGGAAGCGGAGGCGACCCCTTGGGCAATGGGCAGAACCGCTTGACCCTCCTGGGCAAGATTCTCCGCGTAGACGTGAACTCGCCTTCCTCAGGACGAAACTACGGTATTCCAGCCGACAACCCTTTTGTGGGCAACGCGTTGGGTTACAGGGAAGAGATTTTTGCTTACGGATTTAGGAATCCTTGGCGTTTCAGCTTCGATTCTGCCACAGGAAAGCTTTGGGTGGGTGATGTGGGACAGGACCAAATAGAAGAGATTGACGTCGTCGAGAAAGGCAAGAACTACGGCTGGAACATAATGGAAGGCACCCTCCACTATAAAGGCGGAAACCAAACAGGACTCGAATTGCCCGTTTATGAATACAACCACTCCCTGGGATACGCCATAATCGGCGGCTACGTGTACCGCGGTTCAGCGCTTCCTCAACTGAGAGGTGCTTACGTTTACGGCGACTACGGCTCCGGCAGAATCTGGGCGCTGGCGGCAAACGGCACAAACACGCTGCTCGTCAACTCGAATCTCACCATTTCCTCGTTCGGAATAGGCGAGAACAAGGAACTATACGGCTGCGCTTTTGATGGAAAAATCTATTCACTGAGTGCTCCAGCCATTCTGGGGTTATTATCGTCAACTCCCAAAGCGATCAATGGATCGGCTTGTCCCGGTGCCACTCTTCTTCAGCAAACTCCACACCGCTAGGATGATTCCTGCGAGCAGGACGATCCCGATCGCGCCGTAGAAATACCACTTGTCTTAAATGTCTCCGTAGATGTTGTATACGTGGAGGTCTTGCACCCCTCCGAGAGTCAATGCTATGAGAATGAGTGCCAAGCCGACTACTGTCGTCCTTGAGTTCAACCCACTCTTGCCTCACTTCTCAATACGTTGTGAGATAATATTGTGAAGCGCGTCTTGAGGGATTTGTGCTCTCGGTTTGACTAGGAAGAAGTTTGGGTCTTTCTTCTGAACTTGAGGCGGTAAATGGGGTGGTCCTGGATGCCAGTTATGTCGAAGACGAAGCCGAACCACGATGTGATCAAGCCTATGACGGAGAACGTCAACGCCCTGATCACTCCGCCTCTCTTCAACGGGTCAGTCTCGGGGGGACAGCTAGAGTATCATAGGCAGAGAGGATGTACCGCCAGGTTTCACGGCGGTTGTTGAGGGCGACTACCCTTGGCAGAAGGTCCCCGTCGAATCCTCTCCTCTCTGCACAAGAATCAGTATGCGCCCGCATTAGATAAGACCATATGGATGAGTGGCTACAGTAGTGAACTACATATAGTGTGCGTAAATCAAAGGCTCAAGTACGAAATCCACAATGTTCAAGCCCGCTGGGCAGATTCGTTGTCTTGATGCCTCGACATCAACGAGAAGGAACAGGGAAACGAAATCGCAAACGGGAAAGCAGGAATGCTGGAGGGATCGCACAAGGAAAAAGCCGGGGGATTGGTGCGTTGACGGTCCGCCACCCGATCTCTCGACGTGGACGAGTGCCAAGGACGTAGTGGTTTCAAGTGCTAGATGGCAGGGAGAAGAGGCAGCAGGATGTATCCAGTTGTCAAGAGGATTCCAACGACGAGGTGCGTCGAAATGGTGAGTCCATTTGCGGGTCTCAACTCCTTCGAATCATAACTAGTGTTCGCTATTCTCGCGGCTTTGAGTGCCAAGGGGAGTGACAAGAAGGTTAGAGCTGATGTTACCGGGAGGACACGGGCTAGGATGCCGAACCCGATGATCGCGTACGCGAGGCCGACAATGCATACGTAAACTTGAGCAGCTCTTCTTTTCCCGAGCCTGACGACGGCCGTGTTCTTCCCTACTAGGCTGTCAGCTCTGTAATCAGGTATTTCGTTTATCCAAAGTATGGCTGCCACAAGTAGGCCCAGCGGCAAACCCGCTAACAGAGGTCCCAGCGCGAAGGAGTTGGTCTGGACATAATATGTTCCGAATGCAAGAAGCGGACCGAAGCAAAGACCTACGACGAGCTCTCCAACACCTCTGGTTGCGAGGTGAGTCGTGTAGAAATATCCGGAAAGAACGGCGACGGCGACTAGGACTAGGATGATCCACCCTCTGATCATTGCGAGGTAAAGGCCAATTGCCCCTGCTGTCAGGAATAGGCTCGAAGCGAGCGCAAGCACCTCATTCGGGCGCAGGGCGCCGCTGACAAGGAGGCCACTTCCTCCGGTAAATGGGGGAATAGAATCTCTGTTGAGCCCGTCACAGCCACTCTTGTAGTCGAAATAATCGTTGATCACATTCGCACTCGAGTGAAGACAAAACGTTCCGGCCAGGGTCAGCAGCAAGAATATTGGATCAATATTCTTCCAGGACACCCAAGCCATCGCCGTTCCTAAGAACACGGAAGCCAGGCTTGCGGTTAGAAATGGTGCCCGCAACTCAGCCAGCAACAAGGGGATCTTGACCTTCAGACTGGACGGCGCAAATCCGTGAATCGGCTTCATGGCGGTTGCATCCCCACATGTGGAATAGCGACCTCAAACAACTCAGTTAGGAGATTCTTTGCCTTGGCGAACCTGATCTCGGCCAACGCTCTCAGGGCCGCTCCGAGATTTTCCTCGATTTTTTGCTCGCAATAGAGAATCGAACCACTCGATTCGAGTTCGACCACTATTTGGCGAGCTTCTGCAATCGAAAAGCCCTCAGTGAAGCCCCTGTCCAGAAGCCTCCTGACCCCGGCGTCTCCATTACGATACAAATGAAGGATCGGCAACGTGGGGACTTTATTCCGCAGGTCTCGGGGCATCTCACTTCCCTTCTCCATCAGGTCTTGAATGTCGTCCCTGATCTGATAGGCTAAGCCGAATCTCTCGCCGAATTCTCCCAAGGCGTCGACTTCACGCCCGTTACCGCCCCCCGCCAACGCCCCGACTCTGGCCGCGGCCCTGAAAAGGGCTGCAGATTTACCTCGGATTCTTGCGTAGTATTGATTTTCAGTGGATATTTTCAACTGTGATGATGCCTCGGCATGTTCTCCATCGGAGAGTTCCAAACCTGTGTTAGCGATGATTTTCACTATCTCTCGGCCGTAGTCCGCGGCCAAACTTATGGAAAGAGAGATCAGAGAATCACCAACAAGTATGGCATCGCCAACACCCCACCTAGTGTGAACCGTGGGAACGCCTCTCCGATCTTGATCACGATCTATGGCGTCATCATGGACCAACGTGGCCGTGTGCAGCGCCTCGATGGAAAGCGCAAGCGGTAGAGATTTTTCCAAATCGCCTCCAACGGCATAGGTCGAAAGGAGGACTATTAAGGGTCTGAGTCTCTTTCCAGGTGAGAGGAGACAATAATCAAGTTGAGGACTAAGACTCAGGTGTCCGATGGAAGATAGGAGACCTTTCATGTGGCGGTTGACTAGGCTTCGTAGCCCCAAAATATCCGCCGTTGGCAACGCATTTGCAGGCTTCTCTAACATTTCGTCGCCCAAGTAAGATGAATTCCTTCAATAATTAAACTTATCGATAGGTGGTTTACACTTTGCATGGGTTCGCATGCATTCACTCGTCAGCATGGAAGGGTGGAGACGCTTTGGACCGCGCCACAATGTCCTTTCATCCCTTTCCCTTTACAAAATGCTAATAAGGGTCCTCGATGCGCATATTCCCTTGGGGGACAGGACAGCACGACCGGAAAGGAAGAATTAGAGAATATGCGTACCTTGGCGTGCGCTCTGCACGGCGTCTATTTCGGAACTTTTCAAGCGTTGAAGAAGGAGAGAAACTTCTTCGATGTTCACGAGATGGCCATCAAGGGCATCAATAACACAGTTGAAAGCTATTTCGAGCATTTCGGTCAAAAAGATGTGAGGGATTTGCTGATTGAGCTTGAGAGAACAGGTCTCTACAAGGGGCTAGAGCTCAAAAAGAATGGCAACAAGTACAGTTTCATAATCAGAAAGTGTCTCTTCGCTGGCGGAGAACACGGAGTGCATTCCAAGATAAAAGGAATCGATCTACCGTGTCCGATTGCCCTAGCCATCGGCGCAGCACTCTATCGGAAGAGCCCCGACATGAAGATCTACGTCTATCCATCAGTCTACGAGTCCGACGGGACCGTTACCCAAATGGACCTGATCTCGGCTGAAGAATACAAGAAAAGAATCAGCGCCCTCAAGAGAATCTCAAGGGATTCGAAATGAAGACCACTTCAAAACTGGTCAAAACCTTCGATGGACTTGTGTTGGATTCCATTCGAGAGGCTTTGAACATCATGCTCGATGAGAAGACGGCAGAAAGTTTCCTGGTTCACATCGAAGGAAAGAATCTTCTGCGCCGTGACGAAATCGAAAATAACCAGAGAGCTATCAGCGACGAACTGAGAACGATTTTCGGAGTCGGCTCGACTAAAATTGAAAATCTAATAGCAGCCTTGCTTTTCTCCAAGGTAGGACTCAAGCTCGAAAGAACGGATTATTCGTTGAACGAAGCCCTTCAATATGCTAAATTGCATGGAACAATTCATGCAAGTGTCCCGGGTCGTGCCACGAAACTAGATGCCATCGACCTCAAGATCATTGAAGCACTTCGAAGAGATTCCAGGAAGCCCGTCCTCCAAATTTCAAGGGAAATCGGGTCCTCTCGACCAACCGTAATAGCAAAATTGAATCGTCTAGTAAGCGGAAAGATCCTTTCCTTGAAGCCAGGGATCAACCTTAGCGAACTGGGCATGAAGACAACTTTGGCAGCGTTCGAGAGCAAGAACTCTGATGCGCGCCAAAAACTGGAGAAAATGCTGCTCAGTTGCCCGCGTGTGCTGATGATCTTGAAGCCTACTGACAAAGCAAACATACTCACTCTCCTCTGGGGCGAAGATCAGAGCACCCTGAACTCGACCGTTGAGAGTTTTAAGGGCATCAAAGATACAGAACTCGTCTCGGTTCACAGCTCTGAGCCGCCGCTCGTGACTGATGCATTCCATATAAGGGTCTTCCCTGCGAAGGAAGATATAGCACCATGTGGTAGAAAATGTGCTGAATGCGTCCAATTCATTGAGGGTCAATGCATGGGTTGCCCGGCGGTGCGGGTATACAAGGGAGTTCTCTGACCTATTCGAGATATTTATGGGGGCAATTTGTGAGTCAACTCGCGTTGGACTATAATGCTTTGGTCACCTTTCTCTTGGCTCTGTCCGGTGGCTTGGGTGCCGGCTTGCTGAGCTACGCCATAAGCCGACTCGTTGCCCCTCCAAAACACTCGACCATAAAGGAGGCGAGGTTTGAAGCGGGTAACCCCCCCTCCAAAAGAGGGAGAGGTTGGTTCACCATGCAATACTATGCCTACTTGGTGGTTTTTCTCACCGTTGAGCCCATTTTCTTCTATTTGTTTCTTCTCTTGATGGAAACGCACGAGATGTACTATAGCGTCGTCCAACTCTTCGTATTGATCATGCTCATGCTCGCTCCCCCCCTAGTTTTTGGTTTGGATGCGGCGAATAGGATTGAGCTGTGGAAAATCAAGGAAAGAAAGGAACGCTGAACATGTTCGATGCGGTCATAAGAAGATTGTCGAGGGCGTTAGCCCGACAAAAGATTTTGAGTTCCCTCAAAGATTGGGGGACATCATTCTCTCTTTGGCCAGTGCACTTCACTACGGCTTGCTGTGGGTCAGAATTTGCGGCAAGTTTCTGCCCAAGATACGATGCCGAAAGATACGGCTTCCTGCCCTTCGTGGGGACGCGCCAATGCAATGTTCTTTTCATAGAAGGAACTGTAACCAAGAAAATGGCTGAAGCGGCAAAGATTGTTTACGAACAGATGCCTGAGCCCAAGTTCGTTTTTGCTATGGGTGCATGTGCCATCGATGGCGGGATTTTCTGGAACAGCTACAACATAGTCAGACCTCATGAAATACTCCCCGTTGATGTTTACATACCTGGATGCCCTCCAAGGCCTGAGGCAATTCTGAAATCATTGACGATGGAGCAAGAAAAAATTAGAAAAAAGGTGACACCTCACCCTGAAAACTGAAGAACTTTCTGGCCTGATCTCTGACAAGTTGAAGGGCATTGTGACAAGGGTCCTCTTAACGAAACAGAATGGGTTATCGATCACGGTTGACGCCTCAAAGATATTGGAAACAGCCCACCTGCTGAAAAACTTGAAATTTGATCATGTGATATCGGTTACCGCCACAGATTACCCAGAAGAGAACAGAATAGATGTCATCTATCATGTTTCGTCATTTGAAGACTTGGAGTTGGCGAAGACCATCCTTGAAATCAGAACTACGGTCAGTCGTCAGGAGCCCAATATCCACACGCTGGTCGCCGTTTGGCCAAGTATTGAGTTTCTCGAAAGAGAGACCACGGACCTCATGGGAATAAACTTCGGAGGACGTGAAGCGATGGCAAGACTCCTGCTTCCGGAGGACTTCGAAGGCGAGCCACCACTCAGGAAGAGCTACACGATAAGGACCGAAGGAATAGACGCATGAGTGAAGAGCAAACCTTAGAACTCCTAATTGGGCCTCAACACCCCGGCTCTGGGCATATGAGGCTTGTCGCCGAGATGGATGGAGACGTTATCCTCAATTTCGAGCCAAATATCGGCTACGTGCATCGAGCTGTAGAGAAGATAGCCGAAACTAAGACTTACGTGCAAATCATACCATTAGTGGAAAGGACTTCGTTGCCTGATACAGCCAATCACAATCTAGGTTACGTCCTAGCATTAGAAAGACTGCTCGGAATAGATGCGCCACTTCGTGCACAATACTTGAGGATATTGTTGGCCGAGATCAACAGAATTCATAGTCACCTCTACGGAATGGGCATTCACGGGAATATGATCGGCTCCACCACCATGCTGATGTGGGCATTTGGGGACAGGGAGCCATTCATAGAGCTAGCTCAACGCCTTACTGGGGCCAGACTCAGCTATTCATATATCATACCTGGTGGCGTCAGAAGAGACCTGCCTCAAGACTTCAGGAATGACGCCCTGAAGGCCCTCAGTTACATGGAGAGAAGGCTCAAAGACTATGACCGCATCTTCGTCCACAATCCAGTGACATTGGCTCGCCTGAAAGGAGTTGGAGTCATCAATAGGATTGATGCGGCTAGAATCGGGGTAGTCGGTCCGAACCTCAGAGCTTCCGGCATTGCTTACGATGTAAGGAAAATTGAGCCCTACTGCATCTACCCTGACTTGGACTTTGAGGTAGTAGTCAGAGATGAAGGCGACGCCCATGCTCGACTTCTGGTAAGAATAGGCGAAATCGAACAAAGCATCAGCATGATAAGGCAAATCCTGGGCAAAATACCTGACGGCTCGATCCTTGCAGACAGATATTTGGATCTTGTACCTTCAAGAACACGGTTTGAAAAGAGGAGTTCAGTGAAATTTCCTGCTCTGTTTTCTGGGCTAAAGCCCTCAAAAGGTGAGGCAGTTTCACGCGTCGAAGCGAGCCGAGGCGAACTCTTCCACTATTTAGTGAGCGATGGTTCGACTCACCCTTATAGATTCAGGATCGTGACGCCCTCGTTCAAGAACTTGATAGCCTTCAAACACGCACTGCTGGGCCAGAAATTGGCTGATATCCCAGCCGTTTACGGTAGTCTAGACTACTTTCCACCGGAGGCTGACAGATAAATCATGAATGTTGTTGAGCAGTTGCTGCAGATATTACTGTCCCCCACGATCATCATCCCCCTTATTTTTCCTGGGCTTCTGACAACATTCCTTGTCATCATATTCATTGCATGGTTCGAGAGAAAGCTCACAGCTAAAGTTCAGTTGAGGTATGGGCCCCTATACGTTTTGAAATCATTGGGAGGCCTACCTCAATTAGTAGCGGATCTGCTGAAGTTTCTCTTCACCGAGATCATTATTCCGAAGGGATCTGATAAAAAAGCATTCATCCTTTCTCCAATTTTCTTGTTCACGCTATCTATGTTGCCGGTGGTAGCCATTCCACTAAGCAACAGCTACGCCGCTTTTTTCAGCGATTTGAGTCTTCTCCTGGTCCTGGCGCTGCTGACGATAACTCCAATATTCATGCTTCTCCTGGGCTGGTCAAGCAACAACAAGTTCTCCTTCATCGGAAGCCTGCGAGACGGTTACCTAATGATGGCTTATGAGATTCCGATGTTTGTTTCCATTTTGGCTATGGCCGTAGCATACGACACCCTAGATCTGGTACAAGTCGTGGGAAGACAATCATCTGGTCTCTGGGGGATCGCGCTCAACCCATTGGCGGCCATAACGTTTTTTGTTGCGATGCTCATGACGACGGCGCGTTTTCCCTTCGACGTTGCCGAGGCCGAGAGCGAACTAGTGATTGGACCGTACACCGAGTACAGCGGCATAATTTTCGTGCTCTGTCTTGGGGCATCGTACGCAAAACTGAGCGTCCTAAGCTTGTTCTTCGCCGAGGTCTTTTTGGGGGGCTGGAATCCTCTTATTTGGCCCTTGACCTTGAATCCAATTCTTCCGGGAGTGGCCGTTTTTGTCAAAGGTCTCCTTGTGATGGGCTTATGCGTATTCATGAGGAGCATATACCCAAGATTCCGTATAGACCAAGTGCTGAAACTGGGATGGCACACCCTCTTCGTATTGTCTGTGGCGTCTGTGGCTCTCTCACTCGGCATTGTGTGGGTGCTGGGGTTCTAGTTATGAAACCCAAAGATCGTAGAGCGGGGAAGCTGCTTGGCCTGACAGGACACATGCAAGCAATCAGGTCTGGAATAGAGCACATCTTCAAACCTCGAATGACCGTACTATACCCTGAGGTTCTTCAAGACCTTGGACCGAATTACAGAGGAATGTTAAAGCTTCGCATCGACATATGCATAAGCTGCACATTATGCGCCCGCATTTGTCCGTCAAACGCATTAAAAATGGTCAAAGTTGATGTCAGAAAATATCCCGGAATAACATACCAAAGATGTATATTCTGCGGGTTCTGCGTTGATATTTGCCCTGTTGACGCTCTCGAAATGTCTGGTTCTCACGATGCAGCATGCTACACTCTTGGTGAGCAGGTATTGAAACCAGAAGATTTCAGTAAAGATCCAGTCATTGAGGATAAGCCGAGGGTTAAACCCCTATTTGACGAGAAAAGAGGTCTCAGATATGAGTCCTGTTGAACTTTTCGATCCCAGCCTTATGATCCTTGTCGTGCTGGCTGCAGTGACTTTGTTGTCTTCGCTCATCGTAGTTGAGCACAAATCTTTGGTCTACTCAGCATTCTTTCTGGGGATTATGGGCATATCTATCGCGTCCATTTTCGCACTATTAGGATTCACATTTGTGGCAATCTTTCACGTGGCAGTGTATATAGGCGCAGCCGTTGTATTCATTCTCTTCTCCATAACTATGTTCGAGGAGACCCCTTTGATTGAACGCCCGCTCAGGATCATCGCTGCCGTCTCTGTGTTGTTGACGTTTCTTCTACTTCTAGTAATATTCGGTGAATATTTCGGGAAGACCTTGGCACCAATCAACATTAGCTATCGTGAGCTCGCGAGTTTATTGACTCAGAAATACTGGTTCGCGTTAGTTGTCGCAGCGTTGACCTTGGTCACGACACTAATTGAAGCCATAACACTGGCTAGACGGGAAGAGATTTGATGGAAGAAATATACATATTGTTGGGACTATCAGCTGCCATGTTTGGGATCGGTCTATACGGGATAATCACAAAGAGGAATATGCTTCGGATGCTCTTGTCCGCGGAGATCAATTTCAATGCTGCTGTGCTCATGCTTCTTACCCTCGCCTCATCGTCAACTTCCCCTGCAGCCGGAGGGGTTATAGCACTGCTGGCCATTGGCATCGCGGTTGCCGATGTGGGAATAATGGTTTCGATCGCAATACTGATGTTCCAACACAAGAAGCGTTTGGATGTCTATGAGCTGAGAAAGTTCAAAGGGTGAAAAAAATGTTGAAACTGGACCAACCTATACTACTAACCTCAGTTGTGGTACCCTTTTTGGCTTCAGTGCTCCTACCCGTAATCGGAAGGAGAATTCGAGCCAAGACGGTGGCGACTTTGAGCACGTTGCTCTTGCTCTATCCGCTGATTGTTATCGTTGGGTTCACGTTCTTCCCAGGACTCAACGAAGGTGTCGTAGACCCCCCATATTTTGGTCAGCCCTTTTTGGGTTCCTTTTCTATGTTGCTGGATGGACTGAGCGGGCCCATTGCTTTTTCCATAGTCCTAGTCACAACCATGGTGGCTGTCTTCTCTTTTCCCTACATGGAGCACCGCTTTGAGGACATGCAGAAAGAGGGCACACACGAACCGTCCTGGGGAATCTATTACATGCTCTACATCATGTTCGCGTCAGCCATGCTTGGGACTGCCCTATCCACTAACCTCGCGGAGTTCTACATATTCCTTGAATTGACTCTGGTCCCCAGTTTTCTCCTAATTGCATTTTATGGATACGGAGCTCGAGAGAGGATTGCGCTGATGTATCTGATCTGGACTCACGTGGGTGCTCTGCTTTTCTTAATTGGAGCGATAACTGTAGGATTTAACGCAAAGACTTTTGACATACTGAATATGCAAACCTTGACCTTCAACATCGGAATAGGCGAACTTCTCCCGCAGAACATTATTTTCTATGTTGCCTTGATTCTGATTGTTGGCCTATTGGTGAAAATGGCAGTCTTCGGCGTTCATATTTGGTTGCCCTACGCTCACGCTGAGGCTCCAACCCCTGTTTCGGCCCTTCTCTCGCCTAACCTAATTGGAATTGGTGGCTATGCTCTAGTGAGGATCGCTTACCTATTGTTTCCGACCGTTTTTGCTTCGATCTCGGTGTATCTGATTGTGCTGTCGCTGATAACAATGATCTATGGAGGTTTGATGACGCTTGCTCAAGATGATTTCAAGAGGATGCTGGCATATTCCAGCATTTCCCAGATGGGCTACTTGCTCCTGGGAATCTCAAGTCTCAACACCCTCGGTGTCTCAGGAGCCATGCTTCAATACGCAACACATGCTGTCGGAAAGGCTGTGCTCTTCTCTGTTGCGGGTGTTCTAATCGTTCAGCTTCACGGGTTAAGAAGCATACGGAAGATGGGTGGACTAGCTGTTCGATTGCCGGTAACTGCCGCCTTGGCCCTCATTGGGTTCATGCAGATAACTGGCGTGCCGCCCTCGCTCGGCCTCTGGAGCGAAGTGCTCATAGTCTTTGGAGCAGTAGCTCGGGCCAGCGAAATTGGCGCGACTGCATTCGTGCTCCTCGTGATAGGTCTGCTGGTCGCCATAGGGCTCTCAACGGCATATTCTTTCATCACAATCAAACGCATCTTCTTCGGGCCTCCCTCTCCAGAGATTTCCAATGAACCCACGAAGGAAAGACGAGACCTCCTGTTTCCTATCATAGTGATAGCGATAATTGGAATACTGCTCTTCTTTTGGCCGGCGATTTTCATAGACCCACTTTCCAATCTTGTCAGGAGCTTGCTAAGGTAGAAGATCTCCTTGATACTAGACGGAATAATAGCCAACGCAACATGGGCGGCCCCTTATGTTGGAGCGGCCATCGTACTTCTTCTGTCAGTTTTGAAGTTGGATAAATGGCGAGGATATGTTGCTGTCGGCATGCTATTCCTCAGCGCGTTTTCCTCAACGCTGTTGCTGAAGACGGTCCTTGAAAGTGGGGTAGTTCATTTTTCCGTTCCTTGGGTGCCATCGCTTCAGGTTCAGGTTGAGATATTTGTCGATTCCTTGGGCGCATTCATGGCCTTTATCGTCACGTGGCTGTGTTTTCTCATAGGCTTCTACAGCCTCAAATACATGGAAGGTGACGCGGGCCTCACTCGGTACTGGTTTTTTTTCAGTTTCTTCACCGCAAGCATGCTACTCATAGTCATGGCAGGAAATCTACTTCTGATGTTTATTGGATGGGAAGGCACAGGCTTAGCCTCCTACGCCCTCATAGGGCATTGGTTCACCGATCAGAAGGACAAGTGGGTGGGGGACGAAGGCAGAAAGGTCTTGGGTATCCCCATGGACTTCTCACCGAGCCACAGTGGTGTTCGAGCCCTCGTCTTCACGAGATTGGGGGATGTCGGATTAATTGCCGGCATTGGGGTGATCTACATGCTTACGAATTCGCTAAGCATTCCCGCGATGGCTAGCAATGTTGCACTGTGGGGTCAGGAACTGGCGGTAAGAGGGATGCTGCTTCCGTTCATGTTCGCTTTTACGCTAGGCGCCATGGCCAAGAGCGCCCAATTTCCTTTTCACGAATGGCTCGTCACAGCTATGACCGGCCCAACGTCCGTCAGCGCGTTAATACACGCTGCAACAATGGTGAAAGCAGGCATTTTCTTCATGCTTCGATTCACGCCCATAATCTATCTTGCATCGAGGGAACTGAACCTTATCGTGCCCAGCGCTGCCGCCGACGTGAGACTCTATTTTACGGTCATCGTCTACTTGGGAGCGTTCACAGCTTTCCTGATGGCGACGCAGGCAATCGTGGCGAAAGAGCTCAAATTGGTCTTGGCGTTTTCAACAGCCTCTCAATTGGGCTTGATCTTCATGGCATGTGGCGCTTCGGGGCTAATCGCTGATTTCAGCAGCGGCTTCATTGCAGCCTTCAATTACCTGATGAGCCACGCAATCTTCAAGGCGTCGCTGTTTCTCGCGGCTGGAGCCGTAATCCACTCGGTGGAATCTAGGTACATGGACGATATGGGGGGCCTGTCGAAGTTCATGAAGGTCACCTTCATAACCATGCTCATCGCGGCGCTAAGCCTCTCAGGAGTACCTCCTCTACTGGGTTTCTGGACGAAGGATCATCTTCTAGAGATAGTGTATCAGACCAATTTGTTCGTCCCGTTGATGTTGATGGTGATAACCATCGCTCTTACAGCCTTCTACTCGATCAGACTCATAATGAAGACCTTCCTGACACAGCCCTCTGAAAGAGTAAAGCACATGGCCGGGGAAAATGAATTGCATGAGGCAAACCCAATGCTGCTCGCCCCCTACGCATTGCTAGCAATTGTGACCGTTGCGATTGGCGTAGTCTGGATTTTCGTTGGAGGCGATATCTCCTCTGCACTGATAAAGAACGCGTTGGCGATGACCGAGAAACCCCTCAGCATTGGCGTTGAGCTTGACCCTCTTCTCACGGGGACGTCCTTGGCCATGGTTTCCGTGGGCGTGGGCACGGCCTACCTGACATATGGAAAACGAGGATCAAACTTGAAAATAGGCGAAAGATTGGCTAAGAACAAGGTCTCCAGGGGAATTCAGAGTTTTCTGTACAATAGGTGGTACTTGAATTCGATCTACTACAAGATCTTTGTCCAAGGAGCCAGCAATTTGGCGAATGGACTTTTCAAATACGTGGATGTAGGGGTTGTGGATCGCGTTTATCATAGAATCATACCCTGGTTTGCAGCCAAGGCTTCTTCGGTGGGCTCCAAATATTTTGAAACAGGCGTAATAGACAGAGGCTATCATCGCGCGATGCCAAGAGCGTTCGTGCTTGCTTCTGATTCCATATTCAAGGCCTTTGAAACCGCAGTCATAGATAAAGGCTATAACCTTGTGGTCGCCAAGGCGTCGCTCCTTCTTTCAAACGCTTTCAGAAGGATTCAGACAGGCAGGGTCAACGACTACCTTCTGCTCCTCTTGCTAGGGTTCAACGCACTCCTTCTGTTGCTCTTGTTGGGGGTGATTTAGGAAGACTTGTTGACCGTTGAAATCCTATTGGATATACTTGGGTTGTTGCTCGGAGGTATCGGACTAGCCACGCCGACGATTGAATACTATCTGAAGAAGAGAATAAGCCGTTGGTTGTGTCTAGCCGCGATTCTTCTCGCTCTGGCTCTTTCAATTGGATTGCTGTCTCTGACATTGGGCAACCCCCCGACGTACGTCTACGATGGGGCCTTGAAGATAGACGCCTACGGCGCCTTTCTATTCACTATTACCAGTCTTGGAGCCCTTTTTGTAACGCTTGCCTCTTTCACCCATACCTCAAAATGGACGACCGCTCCCAGCTATTTCTCTCTGATCCTTATTATCACAGTAGGGGTTTACTATATAATAGCAGTTAACGATTTGGTTCTTCTTCTGGCGGCTTGGGCGTTGGTTTCCGTGGCTTCCTACGCATTCGTTGGAATAAAGAAAGATGAGGCTTCTCTCGAAGGTGCTGCCAAATACGCCTTGATGGGCATTGTCGCCTCTGCCTTCCTGCTTTTTGGGATTGCAATCCTATACGGCGTGACCGGTTCCACCGACATACGCACGATAGTGCAAGCCGCCTCCCCCGCCAACATGCAAGCGATATTGACAGCCATCATAATGATCGTTGCAGCTTTCGGCTTCAAAGTCGGAATTGTCCCTTTCCACGGTTGGCTACCTGATGTATACGGAGGCGTAAATCCAATCTTGGTTTCCTATATTGCGGGCATAGTGAAGGTGTCAGGCATCGCCGCACTTCTGCGGATAGTCTATCCCTTCGCTCCGAAATTGGGCGTCAGTTGGCTTTTCCTATTCGCTGCATTCGCAATCGTGACGATGACATTCGGCAACGTAGCGGCTTTGATTCAGAGAAACTTTCAAAAAATGATGGGATACAGCAGCCTTGCGCATGTAGGATACATGTTGGTCGGTTTCGCAGCTGGCGGCAGCGGAGTCAGCGCGACCATCGGGGCTCAGGGAATTGCCCTACATCTGGCAACATACGCCCTGGCTACAACAGGCATTTTTGTCGCCTTATCCTATTTGGCCGAGAAAGGTCTGGGGACGGATCTAGATGGCATTGCTGGCTTATGGAGAAAAATGCCGATCTTATCATCCTGCATCGTCATATTGGTGTTCAGCCTCATTGGCATGCCCCCTCTAATAGGCTTCTGGAGCAAATTCATGTACCTCTTCTTTTCAGTCATAGAGATAGCCCCCTGGCTTGCCCTGATCGCAGTAATCAATACCGGTGTGTCTGTCGGTTACTACGCGCAGATAATACGATACGTCCTATCAACTCGAGGAACAGATGACCGCAACGAGGTGAGGGAGAACCCCCGAGATCCCGCAGTGATAGCTGTTGTTTTGACCACTGTGCTAACTGTAGCCCTGGGCCTAGGACTAGCCCCAGTGTTGGCGTCATTGCTTATCCTTTAGTCAGTGACTACTCGTCAATTTGAGCTTGGAAGCTCTTGAAGAATTCGCATGACATGATTCAATACGGTCCGCTGCCCACAAATGGATGGACGATTTCCCCAGTGGGTTCGTGATCTTAAGGCATTCTCATTTACAATGTGTAAAATCATTTTCGTTTATCCGCGACAATTTATTGAAAATACATATATAGTGGCTTCAATTAAGTAAGCGGAATACTTGGAGGATAAAAAATTTGGCACCACCTTTTGACCTACTTGACACTATGATGTACAGCATCGCAGCGAGCGGAATTCTGTCAGGGATAGCCCTGTGGAAACTGCCTTACAGGGCGTCCACCGACGCCATCGAAGAATCTGGACACAACATGAGCAGGGGGCTAGCGATAGCTATTGGATTGAACGGACTATTTCTTTTCCTTAGTGGCACACATATTCTCTTCAATTGGATCTTTACTTCGCCAGGCGGAGGTCCCAACATACTCTTTGGCGGGGTCGCTGCCCTTGGTGGCCTGAATCTCATGGGATTTTCAGCAGCGCTGTTCTGGAATAGAGGGTTGAAAGCAGTCTCTTACTCCGCTGCCGTGCTGGGCGCCTACCTAGTTGTCGATGCATATTCAATTCTTGCCTATGGAATGACCTCAGACCCATTGAAGAGTGCTCTGGCCTACTTGTCGGTGGCCGCAGCAACGTTTCTCTCGGTTCCCGCTACCCACAGTGACAATAAATGGCTCAGGTTGCTCTTCTCGATTGGCGCCATAGCCTATGCCGCGGCTTGGCTATACTTAGGGGCAAATACCACATTTGGACATCTCAAACCACCAGCTCCAGCCACATAACTTCTCCCCCTTTTTTTCCCAGGTAACCGTGTAATGTCAACCGAACACTCAACCCCCAACGCGAGTCCTTCAACCAACAGGTTCGACGCAATCGTCGTTGGGGCTGGGCCTGCCGGATCCTCGGCGTCATTCACCTTGGCTCGCAAGGGTTTCAAGGTGCTGATGATAGATCGGGGCCGAAGAGCTGGCACCAAGAACATGTATGGTGGCCGCGTTTATTCAGAACCGCTGGAGGCAATCTTTCCATCGCTGAGGAAGGATGCCCCCGTGCATCGATGGGTAAAGGCTGAAAGACTCAGCTTCGTCTCTGATGAAGGACTCACCTCGATCGAATACAGGGGCGGAGAATCCAAGAGTTTCACGACGTATCTGCCTGAACTTGTCAACTGGATGAGGGCTAAAGCGGAAGAAGCCGGCGCTTTGGTGGCGACTGAGGTGAGGGTGGACAGGCTGGTAGTCGAAAAAGAAAAGGTGATAGGCGTTCAGGCCGGACCTGACACCGTTTACGCCGACACTGTCATCGACGCCGAGGGCGTTAACAGGCTTCTTCTTGAAGGCGCTTGGCAAATGAACGTCCCACGCCAAGAGGATCTCGCGATAGGATTGAAGGAGACGATCAAGCTCGACGCGGAGCGAGTCAACCAGAGGTTTGGCCTGGAAGATGAGGGCATGGCATGGATTCTTCTTGGTAGCGTTACCAGATATATACCTGGAGGTGCATTCGTCTACACCAACAGGGACAGCGTCAGCATTGGTCTTGTTCTGTTTCTTTCTCACGCCGTCAAGAGAACTAACGGGCATATTTCCAGACTTCTTGAGGACTTTAGACTTCACCCTAAACTCAAGCATCTGTGGAGGGATGGGGAACTGCTGGAATACTCTGCAAAACTGGTACCCGAATATTGGCGTGGATTCATGCCCAGAAGATTGAGCGGCGCTGGGCTGTTGGTAGTCGGCGATGCTGCTGGGGTCCTTCTCAATAATGGCATGACCATTCGGGGTGTGGACTTGGCGGCCTACTCGGGCTACCTTGCGGCTGAAACCTTCACAAAGGCACATGCAGAAGGTGACTTCACGTCCGAAATGCTCTCAGCATACGGTCGGCGGGTGGAAGAATCATTCATCGGCAGAGAGTTAAGGAAACACAATGGACTGGAATACATCAGACGCAACCCTCACTTCTTTGATCAATATCCAAGGCTGGTTAACAGTGGTTTGGGGAGAATATTCAACATCGGACTCGAAAGTCCAACCATTTGGAAAGCGCTCAGAGGCGCCCAGAAGGATGTAGGCCCAGACGCTTGGACGGCGATCAAAGACATGTACAAGATCGGGAGAACATTATGACCCAAAAGGATGACCTCACGAAAAAGCCCGTCAACGTGGACGACATTCTGAAGGTCGACCTTTATGACGTGGAGGAGACACCGCACATATCGGTGAATTTTGATCGTTGCATCGGTTGCGAAACCAAACCTTGCATAGATCTCTGTCCAGCCAAATGCTACGATCTACTAGGTGGAAAAGTCCTGTTCAGCTATTCAGGTTGTCTGGAGTGCGGGACATGCAGGATTGTCTGCCCACAAAATGCAATCAGCTGGAACTATCCAAGAAGCGGTAAGGGTATTCAATACAGATTCACTTGAGAAAGGGGCATATGAAGAGGTTGGGTTTGCAGATCCTCGTGGGCATCAAGTGGGTTCCCAATACTTCGAATGTCAGATTTGACCCCAAGACGGGGGCATTGATAAGGGAGGGCGTCCCCAGCATCGTTAATCCTCACGACCTAGACGCCGTGGAGTTTGCCCTAGATCTGAGGGATCGATATGGCGGTGAAGTGAATGCGTTAAGCATGGCTCCTCCTTCAGCGATTGAGGGACTGGAGCAGGTCTTGGGTATGGGGGTAGATAGCGCAATTCTAGTGTCTGACAGAATATACGGTGGTGCTGATACACTGGCAACGAGCTACGTCCTTGCTCACGCCGTAAAGAGGATCTCCAATCAGCGCGGCAAGTTAGATCTTGTGATCTTCGGCCAGGAGACGATTGACAGCTCCACCGCGCACATAGCCGCGCAGACTGCTTCATGGCTAGACCTCCCATACCTCTATTACGTGAGAAGCGTCGAGATCAAAGAAAACGGATTCATAGCTGTCGAAAGGTGGCTTGAGGATGAGAAGACCATTTACGATCTCCCTCTGCCAGCTGTTCTAGGAGTGGCGATGAAGAGCAGGGAACCGAGGCCTGTGAGACTGATCTACAAAATCAGAGCTAAAGCAGAGAAGCCTATTGAGATTGTTACCAACGAAATCTTGAAGCTCAACCCAAACTGTGTAGGGCTGAAGGGATCACCCACATGGGTTTCCAAGATCGATTACACTCCTGAGGTCAAGCGCAAACGCGAGGTCTTCATGGACCCTGATGCCGGAAAGGCAGCAAAGTGGCTGATGCAGAAGTACGCGGATGAAGACATCAACCTTATCGGAGGGGCCCATAGGTGATGTCTGAAAAGGAATCGTCTTGCCCTGAGTGGGAGGACGTCGAAAAGAAAGATTACCGGGGAATATGGGTATTAGGCGACATCCACGGGGGACGAATTTCTGAGGCGTCCCTACAGATGCTCACACCAGCGAAGGAATTAGCGACTAAGCTCGATGTTGATGTGACGGGAGTGATCTTAGGGTCCAAAATTTCTAAAGTCGCTAGGGAAATGTTCTACCATGGTGCTGATCGTTCAATACTTGTGGATGAACCATCGTTGGGCACCTACTTTCCAGAAATATATGCGTCAGTGATGGCCCAACTCGCCAAGCGCTTCAAGCCTGAACTCATACTGATAGCTGGAACCATGAGATGCCGAGAGATGGCGCCGTGCATTGCGAACATCTTGAGGGTGGGGATAACTGCTGACTGCACCGGATTTGACGTGGATTCCGAAAGCAGAGACGTCCTTCAGATAAGGCCTCCGTTTGGAGCTATCATGTTAGCGTCCATCAGAACACCCTTTAGGAGACCCCAAATAGCCACCGCTCGACCAAACGTCTTTCCTCTTCCCAAGCGCGATGAGGGGAAAATGGGAAAAATAATCAGGGCCGAGGTTGACGTTCCAAAACCCAGAGGCCGTTTGGTCAATAGTCAAAGTCTGGGACTAGGTAGAGTGCTTCTGGAGAAAGCAGACTGCATTGTAAGCGCTGGTAAGGGGATCGGAGGCCCAGAGGGCATTGGACTTTTGGAGGAGCTTGCCTCCCAACTTGGGGGGGTTGTGGCAGGGTCACGAAAAGCAGTAGACGCTGGCTGGCTGCCGGCAGACCGCCAAATAGGACAAACAGGAAAAACGGTGAAACCAATACTGTACATTGCGGTTGGAATTAGCGGTTCAGCTCAACATGTCTTCGGAATCAGGGAAGCAAAAAGCGTCATGGCCATCAACACGGATTCTGAGGCTCCCATTTTCAAGTACGCCGACTATGGTGTCGTAGGTGATTATCGAGATATTGTGCCAGCACTAATAGAGGAGATAAAGCGCACCAAATTGTCTAGGCCAAACCAGCTAGCCGGCATGGAAGGAATGACTCAGCGAAAGTAACAATAAGAGTCTACTCTTCCACGTCCTGATGATCGAAATACTCTTATGGATCGATCGAATCGTTGCAAGCGCGCAGTACCCAAAGATCTTAGAGCCAAGTCTTCTTCAGCGGCATGCACAGTATCTCGCGAACTTCGAGTCGCTTTGTCTCATCCCTTGTGAATGCCTCGGCTGTCGTCGTGGAACGAGCCACTATGGCTGTATCGGAGCCCCTGTCAGTGCCCCCCACGGCTATTACGCGGTTGTACGGCGGAACCAGACCCATGTCGGTAGCGATGAGAACTATTTCCAGTGCCACCTTGAAACCCTGTCCCAATGTGTACAGGGTGTCCCTAACCACGTCCATTCCCTCTGCATGGAAAGGCAGGTGTGACCTTTCAGCAGCTTTCGCCCCGAGTTCCTCCATCTCTTTTCTGTAGTCGACTTCCATCTTCTCATGAGATATGGCAACTGTGCTGACCTTTCCTTTGAAGGCCTTGGCGAACTTCAGGCCGGTGACGCCCTTCGTGGTTGCCACGATGATCTTGGAAATATCACCCTCATCAAAACGCGTTTGAACGAGATCTACGACTTCGTTGGTGTTTTCCTGACCGGGCCTATCGAAATAGACTATAGCTCTATAGTTCCTAGACGTGGCAGCCCTCCGAGAATTATCCATTCATGAACTTGGAACTTTACGCAGTTCGCTAGATCGTATTCTGATCAGAACTGCCTATGTTTGGGCTAAGATCCTCTGTTCCCCTGAGCCCCACACATCAGTCTTCTTCCAGACTTCATCGACGGCGTCTTGGTAGCTTCTGAGGCATACCATGTGGAGCTTGGCGTTATCGATGGATAAGCCGGCTTGGCTCGCCAGCGCAGAGAGAAACTGGATTTCCTTGCTAGTGAAAATATGTCTCCGGGAGGTGTACACCCGAATGGTGCCAATCACCCTGCCCTTTACCGTTAGCGGTGCGCAGAGGACCGACTTTATACCCTCCTTCCTAGCTTCCTCCGGGTATTGCCAGCGCGGATCCCTAGAAGCGTTGACTATGGCTAGAACCCGTCCCTGCATCACTTCTGTGTCGATCAAGCTTCTCCCAAGCTCAACGGGCCCTTTATTCATGTAGGCGTTGCTCAAACCGTAGGCCGCGACCATCTCAAGGCTTTTTTCCCTCTCGTCAAGTAGCCTCAGCGAACACGCCTTGACGCCCATGGCTTCGGCGGTCAACTTCACGGTCTGCTGCAGGACCTCGGAAAGCGCCAGAGAAGAATTCAGAGACAGAGAGACTTCGTACAACGTACGCCAAAAACGAGCATCTTCATCTTCCTTGCCACCACGCAATAATAGAGAGTCAGCAACATCGAACGCGCTAGAACGAGACATAGACTGATTTAACATGGAGAAAAATATAAAGTACTAAGGAGTATTGGCTATAGTACAATCGCACATATAGTGTCAAAGGATCTTTGGTTCTTGGTTTCGACCCGCTGTATAGACTTTTTCGGGACTCTCCGAAATCAGGTCAGTTCATGGTAAATAAGAGTCAAAGATATCGAACCCGCCTGAAGCCGCCGGGGTTGTCTTTGACTGACCTCTTCAATAAGACCTAGGATCTTGGCGCTAGAGAAAATGAATTTCATCGCTCCATCCTCAGCCATACGTTCCGGATATTATTCCGGAAAGTGCAGGAGAATCAAGAAACGGCATTCTAGACCGGAAGGGAATCCGAGAAAAAGCCATGCATTCCCGATCAAGTCAGTAAGCATATAAGTGATTTCGACTATAGCTTAGGAATACATGTAGCGAGGACATCGTGCGTTGGAAACTGCGGATCTCAAGAAACTCATCCTAAAGATGTTCAAAGGCGATGAGTTTCATGGATACGAGGTCGACAAGAGGCTCAAACGCCAAGGCGTCGAGGTTGAGTTGGGCCGACTCTACAAGGTCCTCAACGAGATGCTAAGAGAGGGGCTGCTTGAGAGTCATTGGCACAAAAGCCAACTTGGTCCCAAAAAGAGGGTGTACCAGCTCGGCGGGAAGGGAAAAGAAGAGCTCGAGAAGATCCTAGCGGAAGCTATTGAAATTGTTCACGTCTCCTACGGAGAGTATCTGTTGGGGCTCCCTTCGGAGACCAGCGTCTTCGATCGCATCGCCAAGTATGTCACCCGGGGATGGAAGGAACGAGGCAACGTCGTCCTCGTCACCCCTGTTTACTCGGCGATCATCGAAAAGGTGTTACAGTCCATTTGCCGCCGGACGACCTTGGGCAATGTGTACCTGGTGAAGCCAAAGTCAGTGGAGGCGGACATCCATCTTGACAATCTGTCGGTTCTAGACGGCGACCTCGGAAACATTCCACTAAAGGAGGGGCATGCCGATCTAGAGGTGATCATTTACATACCCAAAAAGGATTCCATTCGGGCGGCGATGGGGGAGTGGCGAAGGGTGCTAAAAGAGGGAGGAACACTGGCGATCTTGGTGCCGACGTCTCTCGTAACGAAGCCTTCGGACCCTATGACGATAGGTGACTTTGTGGAGAGGTACGAGCGCGAACAGCAAGAAGCGGAGGAATACGCTGATAGAAAGACCATCCAAGCGATGCTTCGAGACCTCTTCCGGAAGGTTGAGGAAAGACAGGTCGTTCACATTACCCTATTCAAGGCGTTGAAGATGTGACCCTGCTTGCTCGAGTCGAGCTACCTCAGGCTCTGCAAGAGCAGCGAACTGTCCCCGAGAGTGAAGCGGTTCCACCAGATTCTTAGTTCATTAGGCTCGGCCCACGGCGCGCTTGAGCCTTTAACCGCCCCGCTGTAGCCTCCGAAAAAAGCAACGCTCAGCCCACCGCATTCCTCTGCGCTGGGCTGGCAATCTGCTTCCAGCGGGTGGAACCGCTGGACATCTAAGGCCGTCTACTTGCTCTCACCGCTACCAGCAAGCTCACGGCCGCCGTCACAAGTGCCGCGACGGCAATGGCAACCAGCAACGTGCTCTCGGTGAATAGGCCTAGACTAGCGGGTGTGGAAGTTGAACCCGTGGGAGATTGGACCTCCGGAGCCTGATAGTCCTGAAGTTTGGGGTTTCCCTGTTGCTGCATGTACACGGGAGCTGGGATCGAGTCGGGGCCAGGGGAGACGGTCGTCTGGCCTTCGCCCGTCGGCGATCCCCTGAGTGCGTAAGGCATCACCCAGTAGCTGGGCTGTTGAACGTACAGCGTCACGGAGGCGCTTGTCTGGGGCGGAATTATCAGGATTGAACCCGCCAATCCCACGTGCATCGGCTCCCAGTACACTGTCACGTCCACTTTCTCGCCGCCGACGACTACCTGAACCGTTCTCTGTTCCTTCGGCAGGTCAACGGGTATCCAGCTCCAGACATTTATCTGGACAGGCGCTTGAGGCGCGGTAAGGGTCGCCACGCCGTCGGCATCCGTGGAGTTCCACGTCACCAAGTCGCTTCCATAACCCCAGTAATACTGAGATCCCACGACCGACGCGGAGACGGAGGCGCCGCTGGCAGCCGTTCCGTTCGCGTAGGTGACCTTGATGGTGAGTTTAGATGTGGGAAAGGACGTGACGTTCAGAGTCGAGATCGTGAAGGACGTCGACCTAAGGACCTGCCTCACCGAATAGCCGTACTCAACCACTGGTTCCTTATAATACGGCATCGGCATATCGCCCTTAGCGATGCTCGGTTCCTGAACCCCAGTGGAATCGCTCATCATAGGCGTTGGCGAACCGTAGACCTGATAGTCTTGCCTCTCCGCTGTGGCGGTGAAGATGTATTGGCCGTCTGGAAGCTCAAAGGAAGCCGCCGGGTACCTACTTTGAGTCGAGGCAAACATGTAGCCGCTCATGTTGAAGGCCGAGATCGTGAAATGATCCGGAAGGTCACTTGCGGTCTGGATGAAGACCTGCACGTTGTTAAACGAAGCTGCGTTGGCGAAAGACAACGAGCTAGAGCTCAGCAGGATAAGGCCCATGAGCGCTGCAATCCCGAGAATTTGATAACCAGTGCTGTTCATATCAATCATCAAAGGGTATAGCACGGGTCAAGCACATAATCCTAAGCATTAGAACGGGCGTTCAAACCTTTTGAACGCGGGCTTCATCTTTTGCGCTGATCATAGGTCCAGCAGAAGAACCGAGACGCCAAGAGCCCGAAATCAGGGAGAATCGATGAAAAACACCGGTCCTATTCGCCCTTCGCCCCACACAAGCCGCAGGGCACTTCCGTTTGTGGGGGCTCCTTCTTACGCTGTTACTCGTGAAGAACCCAGGCTAGCCCAAGGGGTCCACATACAGGCCTGGCGACCGCAGGCTCTTGCGGTTCAGCCGATCGCAGCAATAGAAGGGGAAGCGGTGGCGCGCAATGAAGGAATGGCGACTTGGCTGGGAGCGCTTAGGTCTCAGAAGGATTCGCGGCCAGGGACTTAACCCACTTCCTTCTCTCCCACAGGGCGCACCCGCCTATCTCTCGAAGCTGTTTGTGGTTTTCCCTGATCGTCCTCAACATTTTCGACTGCAGAGCTTCCTTGAGCGCTGTGTTCTTCAGGTTCACGTCGGAGTAGGGAACGAAGGGGCACGGTTCAACGTTGCCTTCAGAACTTATGTGAACGAATCCGCGTCCCGCCGATAGACAACCTCCAATCTCTTCTTCGTCCCATGGAAGGGCAACGAATGCTGCTCGATACTTGGCGCGGAATAAGTCTCTCCTCTTGATCAGCTCAGATCTCTGAGTCTCATTCAATACCCAGTCTTCGGGCCCTTCTTTGACAGGCGTGTATTCGACGAGCATGAAAAGCCTGCAACCGGCATTGAAAAGTTTCTCCACGAATACGCTGTCAGTTACCTCATCGAAGTTTTGTCTCGTGATCGTCAGCGATGTTCCCCAGAAGATGCCTTCCTGCCTTAGCATGTCAATTGACCTCTGAAGCATTTCGTAAACACCTTTTCCCCGCCGCTCATCCGTATCCGTCTGGTAACCTTCGAGGCTCAGCAGGGGTATGATGTTCCTTCTATCGTTCATTTTCCTGAGGACGCCGTCGTCGATCAGTAAGCTGTTGGTGAACGTGAGGAACATTATCTCGGGGTACTCCGCAGGAATGTCCAGCACGAGGGGGCGCATCAGAGGTTCTCCCCCGCCCAACACGATGAACGATATGCCCAGCTCCTTCGCCTCTGCCATGACCCTCCTTAGTAATTCATCGCTGATATCCTTCTCGCGCGATCCGCGCAGAGTCTGGTCGTAGCAGCCCTTGCAGTGCAGGTTGCACCTGCTTGTGACGCTGAAGACGAGTATCGGAGGTACGTGTATCCCGAGTTTCTCCCAGTTATCTCTGATTTGAGCTGCCCGTCTCTGCCACCTCAAGGTTCTGAGGAAGAAGACCCCTTGTGATGGGTTGGTGACCGCCGTCAGCAGCGCATCCTTGAAGAAGATTCGCAACGAATCGTTCAGGATCTTGTTGAAGTCCATTCCATCAGTTGGCATTCTTGCCATATCGCGCGCGCTCCCAAATGCTATTCTTTCTCGGCGAAAAGTTTTTCCTTTATGAACTTGGCAACTTCTATGTAGTCTGGGTTCTTACTCACGTTACTGACGGTCACAGTAGGGCCTCTTCCCGTACTGATACGCTCTTGATAATTGGCCGATAGTGCGAATGACATATGATCCCAATGAACTCTTCCTTCTATGAGTTCTTTGGTGGTGATTTCGTTCAAAGGAAGGGGAGTGAATTTTAGAAGAATCCCATCAACCCATTTGAGTCCAGTAAAAGTCGCTCCTGACTGATGTTCGCCTATTTCGGTATTGATTAGTTCATTTGCGTCCTTGTAGGCAGTATATTCATGAATTACTATTTCTTTTCGGAGCTCCAACTTCACGATCGTCATCCTTTCATTTTCCTCCTAACCTAAAAGGTACAAACAATGCTAACTCGTTTGCCTAAATCACTAATCTCTTTGCAGTCAGTAGATATACATTTCTTGGCGCACGCGCGCGGCATCCTCAGCGAAAGAAGGTGAGTCTTCCTTCGACTTGTTTCTTGATGTTCTGGTTATTTCGAATGTACTCCACAAGAACGTCTTGGGCTGAGGTGGACACCAGCTTGGGACTGCGGGCTTCTGCCAGCTGCCCTTGTGAAAGGCTCAGGTTGGCTATTGAGTTCTTGAAGTGGTATCCCTGCAAGCAGACCGTGTAGAGCCTGTCGTTGGGAACCTCGTTCTCATCTATTCTTAGCGATACAAGTTGCCGGCGAGTCTCGTCGTATATTGCTCTGACGCTGCTGTTTACTTGGTAGCATTCCCCTTCTCCGTTTCGGTTTTCGGCACGCATAATGTGGCTGAAAACAGTCCTCAAACGGAGTCCGTTTATTGAGTATTTTGAAATAGAATCATCGAACGGGAAACAACTATGCAGGTCTTTGAGGGTGATTACGGGTCCAATCTCTTTAGTCCGTATTGACCCGCTTCCGACAAGAGCAACATCACATTCGGCTCTCTCTGCAAAAGCGTCAGCAACCAGGTTGCCCAGCGAAGTCTCCACTTCGCGGATTGGATGAGTCAGGGGAACTGCGAGTTTGCCTATTATTGCATTGTACTTGTTATCCACCGCCTCCTGGAATTGGCTGATGAACTTTTCCAGCTTGGGGTCCGGCTCGGCTAAGTTGCTGTCAATTGGAATCAAGCGCCAGGAGTAGTCAACTATTTTGTTGGTGTCGTCGTCAACTACGATGTCCAGGCGCCCGATCTGGTCAGTTCCGACCCCTGCTTGAACGATTACTATGTTGTTTACTACGGCTGGTTCCTTGAGGATCGTGTGGGAGTGGCCGCCGATGATGATGTCAACGCCCGCCTCAGTGCTGATCAGCTTTGCCAGCTCCAAGTCCGATTCGAAGCCTATGTGGGTTAGAATGACCGTCAGGTCTATGTCGTCGTTCTTGTACGCGTTGCATATTTTTCCGATTTCCTGGCTGGCTTCTTCCAAGGTCACAAAGCTGCTGATGAGTTCGTCTTGCCTTAGAGAGTCCATGACTTTTTCGGTGATTATTCCAGTGAAGAGAATGTCAAAGCCTGCTTTTTTGAGGATCAAGTGAGATTGCATGAGTCTTTTGTTGTACTGTTTGATGTACAGGTTGGCGTTGACTATTGGGAAATTGGCCATCTTCTCAAGGAATAGCAGATGGGGCAAGCCGTAATCGAATTCGTGGTTGCCTAAGGCGACGACGTCGGGGGCTAGATAATTCATGATTTCCATGGTTGAGATTCCCTTGTATTCGGTGTCTATGAGGGAGCCTTGAACCATGTCTCCCGATATGACGTAGAGCACGTTTTCTTCTTCTTGTCTCACCTTGTTGATGTAACCCGACAGGAGGGATAGGCCGCCGATGAGTTTGCCTCCCTGTCCTTGGATTTCCGCTAAGAAGTCGCCGTGCATGTCGTTTGAGTGGAGGATTGTAAATTTCTTTGTCTTCATAGTCTCAGGTCTGCTATAGAACAATGTTGGCGTTTCAATTATATTTAATGTCTGGCTCGCGCCAACTTCCAGAAAGCAGATCTCCATATAGTCAAAGAAAAAGGAAAGCCTCGTGAATTGGACAAAGAAGAATCAAGTCAGTGACGGGGTTCCTGAATTAGCCGCCTCTCCATTTCCGTCACTTCGCTTGGGAAGCTCCTGGTCAACCTGTTTTTCTTCAGGTTTTCCTTCACCACCCACAGAATATCTGCGTCTTTCGTGTCTATGATTCGCCGCATAAACTCGAAACCCGCCTCTGGGGTGGCGCATGCCACCACGCTCAAAGAATACCCCAATGCCTGTCTCAGCGTCTTGAACTCATCGCTTTTCCGGGCCTTGGCTGCAAGTACCCGGTCGAATATCTTCTTGTGCAACTCCAGGGCGATTCTGGCGGTTTTCCCGTCCTTAAGCAGAGCCGGTTCAGCTACTCCAGCCGCAACGGCCCTCATTGAGAGCCACTCATTCTCGCCAATCCAGCCATCCAACTCCTTCAAAGCGGACTGGCCTTGTTTCGCGACCAATTTCTGAATACCCATGGCAACGCCTTCCCGCATCCTCCAGCGCGAGTCATCTGCCATCTTCTTCAATAGGCCGAACGCGCTTTTGCTAAATGCCTTGTGAACCGAGCCGATGGCTCCTATCGAGATGGCTCCGCAAAACGAAAGGAATTCCTTTGGGTCGTTAACCGGAGCCTCGCTTGCTGAAATGCGGCTCAGTCTTGTCGCGAGCTCCCATATTTTGCGGGAATCTCGGACTGTGCGATCCTCAATTGCTTCGGCGAACGAATAGGCGAGCTCCAGATTGCCTCTGGGACCTGGAAGATTGCTATTTGATGAGAGATATTCCGCCAACTCTTCTTCGTTGCCCGTCTTCAGAAATCCGTCGATCAGATGTGACAATACGTCCCCGTATCTATCCTTCTTGGACATCCTAGTCTCATCCCTCACGAACGCTTGCTTTCCGGTCCTGTGCAGCGTCGGCGTTTCAGGTCTTCTTCCCTCTCAACAAGAACACGACTACGAGTATGACAAGGAATCCGAGAACCGTCTCGATAAGAGGTGAAGAGAGATCGAAACCTCCCTGCTGTCCAACCACGTATTCAAAGGAGTATTCCGACGTAAAGCCATAGGTATCAGTCGCGTTAACGGCGCCGGCAATAGTGGTCCCGTCGGATTGCGCCGGGATCACCGCCTCGAAATTCGATCCGCTGGGCGTCATCTGAACCGCTTTGTTGGTGCCCCCGATGGAGTAGCTCAAGTATGCTTTGCTCACCGTTCCTCGGGCGCTGACGATGCTGGCAACTACCTCGACGTCATCCTCAGCTTGAGGGTATTGAGGGGACAATTCAACGTTGAACCTTGAAAATCCCAGGGGATAAACCTCGAAGTTGCCGTCAGTGAAATCAGGAGGGGTCCAACCCAGGGGATTATCCTCCCCGGTCGCCTCGACCCAGATCCAGCCCTTCCCTCGGCCGTCGTCAAGGTCCCAGTATTGGTTTGCGTCGTCGTATTCTGGAAGCCAAATCATCAGTGCAACATGCGATTCAGGCGAAACCAGAGTCACGTCAAAACCAGCCGCCAAGTAGATCGTGGAGCACAGGAAAGCCATGTCCTCGCAGTCCCCGATGGCGACCTCGCCTGTGTTTTCATTGAACATGTGAGCTGACTCATCTGCGTTCCAAGCCCACTCAGGCTGAGATTCTCCGTTCATATAGACGTTGTCTGAGTCGTATCCGTAGTCGGTCCATCTCTGAACATAGGCAAGGATGGCTTCGGCCCTCTGCGTCTTCTGTGGGTAATTCGCCTTGAACCATTCTCCTATGCCGTACGCCTTTTCTCTGTCCGGCCCAAGCGATTCGTACGCGACATTAGGGAGGAACCCGTTGTCGCTGGCCAAGTAGTAATCTCTTCTGTACCCCCAGGTATCGTACCATCCTTCGTTGTGGAAGGTGAAGCGAGGGGGGAACATGCCTCCACTCGGAATCGCGTAGACCGAAATCAGTGAGGAAAAAGCTAGAGCTGCAATAACTCCCACTGTGAGTGATCTCTGCCAGTTCATGCCTTTTCCTCTTCTAACCAAGCGGTATCATGAGGCTTCCGTAGATGATCAACCCAAGAAAAACTTCGTAGCCGAAAAGGAAAATTCCTACAGCGATCGGAGACTTGTTCACGTCGTCCAGATCCATCCCGAACGGCGTCAGCCTCGCAAAGACGGTGTAGAAGAGCCAGCCGAAGAAGAGGCTAACGAAGAAGCTCAGGGACACAACGAGGAGGCGCTGGATGTTGAAATAGGAGCTGAAAACCACCGACTGAGATAGGAAGAAGGGATTGACCATCGATCCATAAACGACGAGTCCGGCGAAGACAAGAAAGCCGCTGACAAAGAGCCCTGTTCCAATTGGGTCTCCCTTGATCGTCTTGAACTCGGAGATCTTGGTTGTCATTATTGTGATGATCTTTATTCCAATGATCCCGATAATCAAGCAGATCAAGCTCGATATGAAGGCGCGAACAAACCACAGAAGTAAAGCAGTCAAGAACTCTGAGGGTAGGGCCATAAATCTCATCTTGACTGAGATGTTCTAAGAAGAATACATATAAACATGTTGATGGCAGTCGATTGTGTTATTTCAAAAGGATTTGGACCGAGTTTCTTGAATTCTTTCCTCGTGAGAATTCAGTTCCAAGGACTCTGATGAAGAATCTGAGCAATGGGGGAATTCCTGCTGGAAGCGGACGCCTGTACCCAAAATTCATCTCCTTCCGGGTCATATCAATGAGTAGGCGATGAACCGTGCCATTCACTCCCTTCCACTTCGGCCCGGCGCTGGCCTTCGGGCTCCCCCTGAGAAAGCACATTCACGCACCCACCTTCATCTTGGCAAGCGTCGCGGTTGACGTCAAGCCCTTCCTTGTGCTTTATCTTAATCTGTCATATCCGCTGCATGGAATCTTGCATACGTTGCTCCTTTCCTCAATCATGGGCGTCGCCCTCGGCTGCGCAATGTTCATGGTCCGGGGATACCTACACTCCTTCTACGCCGCGCTTCGATTGGAGGAGGGCAACGGGTCGAAATTGGTCTTCTTCGTTGTCGCGGGCGCCGCGGGTGCGATGCTCCACGTACTGTTTGACTCCCCACTTTATGACGATATACACCCATTTTATCCGCTGACAGCGAATCCGATGTACAACCCCCTACTCTCGCCGGCGATATACAACATGTGCGTGTGGATGGGTGTACTCGGGATGATTTACTACGCAGCCCTGATGATCCTTTGGGCGCATGGGAGAGTCGGCGCGTCTAATGTCAACTCATGCACACCGCGATGGGAGTACCACGGTGCCACCTATGAAGAGTTGGCAGAGACCTACTACCTCGCGAGTCTTACCTCAAGATGGAGCACCATGATACACGCACAAGACTGCGACTGGGAGCCCTTCAAAAAGGAGGCAAAACAGATGCGGGCATATCTGCAGAAGGCGGCCAAGAAGTAGCGGACTCCCTTCTTCTTTTTTTCTCACCATCAATCCTTCAAGAGGGCAATTTGCTCCCCCCGGGATCGTCATGATTATTTAACGATTCAGGAAGACATGGCAAAGGGGGCTGAGCTCCGGAGATGTGACGCCCGTAGGGCAACTCCAAAATCCTCCTTGGACTAGGATCTAACGCACCTTCGCTAGCGCACCTTTCCCCGCGGAATTCTAATCTTGAAGGTCGTTCCTTTTCCCGCTTCACTCTCGAAAGTAATGGTGCCATCGTGAGCTTCCACGAGGCGTTTCGCGACCGCGAGCCCAAATCCTTGCCCCTTTGCCTTGGTCGTGAAGAGTGGCGTGAAGATCTTAGCCTTCACGTTGTCAGGGATCCCGACACCCGTATCGGAGACGCTTAGAAGGACTGCGCCATCATCTGTACGCGCGCTCAGCATTAGTTTTCCTCCCATTGGCATGGCTTGAAGCGCGTTTGCGATTAGGTTGTAGAGAACCCGCGTCATCAACTGTGGGTCGGCCACTATCCTCGCCACGTCCTTCAGCGTTGACGAGACCTTGACGTTATTGGGGATCTCAAGCATACGCAACGCGTTCTTTACCATCCTTCTGACCTCAATCATCTCAGCTTGAGGCGTTATCGGTCTCACAAAGTCCTGCAAATCCTGAACGATCTTGTTCATGTAGTTGGTCTGCTCCTCGACGAAGCTCAACGTTTCCAGCGCGTTCTGCCGCACTTTATCTTCCGGCGGTAGTGACTTCAATTCTTCCTTGGTGAGGTAAATTGCCCCTTCAATCGTTTGTAACGGGTTCCGAAGGTCGTGACCAACCATCCCCGCTGTCTGGCCAATGGTTGCGAGGCGTTCCGCGTCACTGAGCTGCTTTGTCTTCTCCTCGACCGTTCTTTCTAAATTCTTGGAGTACTCCTCGAGCTGTGTTCGAAGTTGATTTTCAGCCTGCTTCTTTTCGTCGATGTTTACAGCATAGATTCGCACACGCTGACCCTTTTGAGCGAGGTAGAACTGCTGATGGTACCAGTGATCACCGATCCTCTCTTCTTTGCCAAAATTTGTTTTCTTTTCATCCATGAATGCCTTGACAACCCCCTCCCAGTTGGAAAAGAAAGGGTGGCTTAAGCCCGACTTCTTAAGGTCCGGGAAAACAGCTTCGGTTGCGGGATTGACGAACCAAACGTTACCACCGAAGTCCACCTCAACAACCGGGTTGGGATTAAGCGCAGGAAAAGATGCAAGTCGGTCAATTTCTTCACCAGCCTTCTTGCGTTCGGTGATATCCGTTATGAACGAGAAATATCGCGACACATTTCCGTCTTTGTCGAAAAAGGGATTTACTACTAGCTCTATTGGTACTCTGGAGCTGTCTTTGCGAACGTACTCTTTTTCATAATGCACGGATTTCCCTGTGCGTCGAACTTCTGCCAACTTTGCTTCCGTTAGTTTTATGAATTCGGGTGGGTTAAGGGGTGTTTTCCAGCCATTTCTTAGCAGTTCTTCTTCGCTGTATCCCGTGAGATCTTCAAAAGCGCGATTTACCATGAGAATTCTGTCAATCAGGTCGCCCACGACTACAGCAACGGAGGCATGTCTAACAAGGTCCCCGAGCAATTGTTCTCTTTCAAGGCTTTGAATCAATGCTTCTTCGGTTTTCTTGCGTTCAGTTATCTCCGTGGATATTCCACAAACCGCATATTGTCTTCCTCCAGCATCATGAAGAGGAAATTTGTAGGTGAGCCACACCCGCCGAAGCCCGTCCCGGTAGACGTCCTCCTCCTCGACCAGCTTGGATTCACCCGATTCAATGACTTGGCGGTCTATGGCGCGGTAGTAATTGGACTTCTCCTTCGACCCAAGATCGTAATCTGTTTTGCCCACGAATGCTGTCTGCGAAACGCCATACAATTGTGCCATCCTCGCGTTGACCTTGATGAAGCGACCTTCCAGATCCTTGATGAAAACCAACCCTGGTGAATTGTCGATGATATCCTGCAATTGCTGATCCCGTTGGCGAATCTCTTCTTCAGACTTCATCCGCTCACTAACGTCGCGAATGATCGCCTGGATGGCCCGATCCCCTCCGTATTCGACCAGGTTTGAGATAACCTCCACTGGGATGATCTTTCCGTCCAGCCTGATGATCCTGGCTTCTCTCAAAGGCAGTTTGTGCCCGTTCATGACTTTCTTCGCACGATCAGCTGACTTTTCGACATCTTCGGAGGGAACTAGCTCCAACAAGTTGTGGGACGCAAGTTCGTCGAAGCTCTTGGCGCCGTACAACTCTAAAGCGGCTGGATTAGCGTAGAGCAGATTGCCTTCACGATGCACGAGTATGGCATCTGGCGCCGAATCCACAAGAACGCGATATCTCCCCTCGCTCTCGCGGACCAACTGTTCCGTTTTTTTGCGCTCAGTGATATCTTCGAATGTTGCAACAAAGTGATCATTCTCCGTGCAGAATGCGGACACCATGTACCATCTGCCAAGGGACGCGGAAAAGCTGTCAAACCTCATTGGCTCGCCGGGCGAAGCAGTTCTGCCGTAGACATTTATCCAGTCAGCAGTATCTCTTTCCATGCCGGGAAGAATCTCGGTCACCCTTCTACCCACGACGTTTTCACGCTGCAGACCCGTCAATCGTTCGAAGGCATCGTTGACTTCGAGGAAAACGTAGTCCACGGGTTTCCGAGCTTCATCAAACAAGACCCTGTGATAAGCGAAGCCATCCTCCATATTCTCAAGAAGCGTGCGGTATTTTTGATCGCTCAGCTTGAGTGCCCCACTCACTGCCTTTCGCCTGGCCGCGTCTTCGACCAAATACCACTCGTCACCCTGCCTGACCAGTGTTCCAATATGATTGCGCACGACGTCGAGTACATCCGTGCCGGTGCAATTCTGGAGGCAATAAGTACATAATGCCATCATGCGGTGTTCCCCTATGACCGAGTTGATGGCTTCCTCATAATCGACAAAACTCTTCCAGAGTTTTCGTTCTACCCAAAAAGTGTTGCCTGTTAGCCGTAATCCCTCGAATCCGCGTTTCAACGCGGCTTCTTCCTTTTCGACCCAGCTCTGCAACACGCTTTTCGAGTCAAACTCGCCGTCTAGCAGGTGCCAATCCCTGTAGGAGAGTAATTCGATCTGTCCCTTCTTGGAGTATTCATCAAGGTCAGGAACAGCTCTTAGAAGAGCCTGTCTCGCTTCTTCCACCTCAAGGGGCGGAGAGGTAATCCACATGCAGAACTCGTTATTCTTCAACCCTTCCGCAAAGTAAGGTACTAAAATCTCGATTAGGTCTTGCTTTGTCTCGTAGAATTGGCAGAGATGAGTGCCCCAAGGAATATCCCCCACAAGGACTATTCCGAACTTGCGCCTCTCTTCACCGTGCTCTCGCATCGGGATGCCCATAAGCCATCACTAACCGTTGGTGTCTGAATCTTGAGTAAAAGATTTCGCTTCTGATCACAAGGAATGTGCGGAATGATTGCTCCCTACTAAGTCAGAGAGTTGCGTGGTCTTTGATGTTGGCGTTGGCAGCGCTGGCATTGAACGCATTTGAACCGGGGGCGACCCCTGTCAGTCCCCAAGGAGGTTCCGCACGTTACCAGCGTCGTCAGACGCTAACCATGATCAGATCCCCTTCTATCTTAACCTTGAATGTTGGTTCCGGCTTTGTGGTCGGGCCTCTCACTATGTTGCCCGTCACAATACTGTAGGTCGAGCCGTGGCATGGGCATTCAATATTCTCCCCAGAAATTGTTCCGTTAGAGAGTGAGCAGCCCCTGTGCATGCAGATGTCGCCCATTGCGTAATACGCCCCTTTGAGATTTGCTACCAGAATCTTCTTGCCGTTCACATCAACCCTCGTCATTGTGCCGGGCGTCAAGTCTCTGACGGATAGTGCCCTTACATATCCCATTCCTTCGTTCCTCCTGGAATTCTGATATACGACTTACAATCTGTGTTTGGGGCTTTTATTGTTGCGTGGGTGTCAAATGACAATCACAGGTGCTTTCCAACTATGCTCCCGAATAAGGGGGCAGATCGCCGTGTCAATTTCCGGCCCGGGGAATCAATCTCCTACGCCGCGCATGCCTTGAACCATGCCTGCGCCTCTTCTCAAAGGTTTTCAGATCAGAAAGCTTTCAACATTCGATAGCTAGACTCGATACTACTTTGAGAAGCAGGGTCGTAATCGCGTGTCCCTCATTCATCGCCGATGTTCTGAATCTCCATGATAA
>MEZH01000012.1:24554-53611 GCA_001775995.1 Candidatus Bathyarchaeota archaeon RBG_16_48_13 | reverse complement strand
TTACAACGCAAGTGAACACATACAAGAACCAGACCAACACTCTTAATTCGCAAGTGGCATCACTGAATTCGCAAGTTGCGACATTGACGACGGTTGCATATGCCGGTATCGTGATCGCAATAATTGCTGTTGTAGCAGCTGTATTTATGGGCCGAAGGAAAAGCGAGTAAGAACTTCCCTTTTTTTTCTTTTTCTTTGAAACTTGAATGTCCAAATTCCAGTCTGAAATCAAAAGGGGACCAAAGCTAAAAGCAACGTTTCTGTCATAAGGATACCACCCAAGAGAATTAGCCGATTCCCTATCGCGTGTTTCTCTTTTGTTTGGGCTTTCCACTCTTCCTCTCCTGTCTCAATCTTTCGGAAAATCCTTCTGAATGCCAATAGGAGCGATTGCGTAAATACAAAACCAAACAAACCCGCAAAGACAAATACTAATCCGCTCTCCACAAAAAGAACAAAGACGAATGTGTCAAGCAACTTGGCTCCACTGAAATATGCAAGCAACGTAATTGCGGCAGCTGCCGTATTCATTATGACGAAGTCAACTATGTATCTCTTCAAATGATTGAACCTTTTGATATGTCTATATATTGCCTTTCTAATAATTCTACAGCTCACAGGAATGCCCATGCCCAGCAAGAAGAAACGGACTCCGTGGAAAAAGAGTAGCCTCATCCTGGCAGCTATACTCGTTCCAATTCTATTACTTGGCGGATACTACTTTTTTTCATCCCAAGACAATGCCCCACCCCCCACTTTCAGATTTCAGGGCTGGATGTCTCTGGTTCCTAACAATATTGAAAGATTCCGTTTTTTGAACATGACTGACTTGAGGCAATTTCCAGAACTATTCATTAGTCCAGTCGTTCTTTCCATTCCAGAACTTCAACGGAACATAAGCATTTACGAACTGGCATACGGTCTAGAGATTGAGACCTCGAGCAATTCGATCATCAATATCCTTGGTATGAACGCCACGATAGCAAATCCCATAGCCGGAGCACTCTCAAATGCTGGTCTGCCTTATGTTTCATACAAGAATGCCACAATTCATCAGATTAGAACATCTGACAATTCGCAAGCGGACAAGGCATGGGTTTCCATTTTCAATGGGGTCCTGATCTACAGCGAGGGAGATCAACTCGCTCTTCAGGCTCTTGAGTCCGTGTTAAACGCTTCTGCAAATGCTTTCTTCAACAACGACGCGTTCAAATTAGGGTATCAGCATGCCACTGGCGAAAATGGGTATCTAGCTTTTTCCTACTTGAAGTTCGAAGACAACGACCTCAAGATTAATTGGGCCATGATCAGCCTGTCAGAATCTTCACAACTCACCAAACTGGAAGCCTTCTCAATGGCTTCTGTAGATGATGCTTCAAGCAAATATCAAGAAGTTGTCGACTCATACCTCTACGGCGCCAGAAACGTCTACCGCACCGACAACTTCATCTTCGGCGAATTTGCCTATCCCTCTTCCGAAATTCGGTCAGTGGTAATGGGAATGTAGAATGCCTAGCGCGCGCTGATTCGGATTCAAGAGATCTCCAGCACGCGACAGAAATTACTTAACATGGGGCAGGATCTTCTCGGCAAGCAACTTGATCTGGTGTTGTATGTTCTCGTGAACCGTGTCTATTATCACCAAATCAATCTGAGAGAACCCTGCTCTCTCCATGGTTTCTATTCTGGCCACACATTGCCTTGGGGAACCAGCTAAGGTAAACGTCTCAAGCATTTCCTTTGTCACCAGAGGTTCAATATCATGGGTGCCTTTCTTGCCAAGGTGCTCTTTTAGAGCTCTTATTTGGCTGAGAGAAATATCGTGTCTATCAAGTACCTCTTGTGGAACACTTGCTGCTATTACCGCTGCCAACCACTTCACCTTGTTCTTGGCTTTCTCAGGATCCTCGTCTACTGCAAAGCTTACTGCAGAGATTATCTCGGTCTCGCCCGGTTTCTTCCCTGCCTTTTCAATACCCTTGTTGGTTTCCGCTATGGCTATCTTTCCCTCGGTGGGGTCGCAAACATCTATCAATACGCCGTCACCGATTTCGCCGGCCAGCTGCAAGGTTTTTGGCCCCCTGGCTCCTACATAGATCGGGAAGACTCTTCTAGGTTGAAACATGAGTTTGACGTTGGATAAGCTCAGAAGTTCTCCGTCGTATGTCACTTTTTCCCCTTTCAGAAGTCTTCTGATTATCTCGACCGATTCCCTAAGCATTTGTTTGGTCTTTGGGCGCTCAATCCCCAAGGATTCAATCGCCGATTTCTCCCCTGCTCCCAGCCCCAGGATGAACCTGCCTCCCGAGAGCTCGTCAATGGCCGCTCCCGATGTGGCGTGTATCACAGGATGTCGGCTGTAGGGGTTCGTAACGCTAGTCCCAAGCTTGATGTGCTTTGTGAGGTGAGCCGACAAGGTCAGCAAAGAATAGATGCTGGGAGAGAAGGTTTGGTCAGCTCCCCAGCCATATTCCAATCCAAGATCCTCAGCTAACTTGAAGTATCCAGCGGTTTCCATCACAGACCCGATACCCAATAGTCCAAACCCTATCTTTATCATCATGCATCCTCTTCCGAGTAATTTAATGGACCCATTAATAAAATTAAGGTTGAACATAGAAAGTCTTAAGATAAAACTCGCGGGATTACTTCAGCGAGGTTCCGGCATTGAAGGCTTATACAACCACGCTCATAGATCATGGCACTATCCTGACAATGGACAAGAAGAGAAGAGTTTTGGAAAATGGCGCTGTCCTCATCGAGGGAAACAGAATAGCGGCCGTAGGCAAGAGCGATGACGTGAAGAAAGGTATCAAGGCGGACAGGCTGTTGGACGCCAAGGGCAAGATCGTTTTGCCCGGTCTTATAAACGGCCACGATCATGCTGACCAAACCCTATACAGAACCATGGCTCACGATCTGCAGTTCGCAATATGGGACATGCGTTACATGTTCCAGACCTCAAGGTACGCGGAGGAGAAGGATTTCTACTACGCAGGGCTAGTGACGTACTCTGAATTGCTCAAGTCGGGGGTCACGACCTCCGTGACAAGCCACTACTACCACAAGAGTTGGCGAAATTTCGACAACTTGGCTAGGTCAGCTGAAGACCTTGGCATAAGAACATGTCTGGGCTTTGGAATATTGGACCAAGCTCCCTATGAAGAGGCTGAGACCAACTCCAAGAAGTCGCTGTTGGAGTTCGAAAACGCGTACAAGAAATGGAACGGCAAAGACTCGGGCAGAATAAGCGTCTGGGTAAGTCCTGCCGGCTTTGGAAACACCAGCGATGAAGGACTAATTGGATCAGTTGCCATAGCGAAAAGATACAAAGCCCGCCTCACAATTCATGTCGCTGCAACTTGGACAGCCGCCAACGACCCACCTTGGAAGGTGTTGAAGCGTGAGGTTGAGCATTTGAGAGATCTTGGCGTGATGAGTCCGAACACGCTAGCGGCTCACTCCGTTTGGTTGAACGAGGAGGACCTTCAGATATTCAAAGAAACGGGGACAAGCGTGGCTCACAATCCTGTCAGCAACATGTACTTGGCTTTCGGGGTTGCCCCTGTAAGCAGGATGACGAGAATTGGAATACCTGTGTCTCTTGGCACAGACGGGATTGGCAGCAACACGCACGACATGTTTGAGGTGATGCGAGCTGCCGCATATCTTCAGAAAATACACACAATGGATACTATGAGCATAGATTCGCAGAAGATCTTGGAAATGGCCACCATTGAAGGTGCAAGCGCTATTGGGCTCGAGAAGGAGATCGGCTCCATCGAAGAGGGAAAGAAAGCCGACGTCATCGTCGTGAATGCCAACAAGATTCACATGACACCCTACAAGAACCCTGTGCCCGCTTTGGTGTACTGCGCCAAGAGCAGCGATGTGGAGACGGTTGTAGTCGATGGAAAGATCGTTGTCGAGGGCGGTGTCTTGAAGGCCATGGACGAGGAAAAGCTCATCGAAGATTCTCAAGCAGACATCCGCGCATTCTGGGAGAGAGGCAAATTCAATTAGTTGAAAGCGCGCGTAACACGCTCTCCATTTCACCATTTTTCAGCTCCATTTTGTACGATTGGATTGGTGACAAAAATGAACAAGAAGAAAAGGTCAGTCAGAATTGTTAAGACACCACCTGGGCCGGCCTCCAAAGCCATCCACGAGATAGAGAGTAGACTAATGTCTCACTCAATCTCTCACCTCTACGAGATCTCACCAATTCATGTAGAGAGAGCGCGTGGTTCTCTTGTCGAGGACGTTGACAAGAACGTTTATCTCGATTTCTCTTCGGGCGTGGTTGTCACGAGCACCGGCCATTGCCACCCCAAGGTCGTCGAGGCGATAAAGGACCAGGCGGAAAAAGTGATCTTCTCCTATATTTGGGGCGTTCCAGCTAGAAGCAGACTGTTGGAGAAACTCGTAGGAGTTTCGCCGAGAGGGATGGACAAAGTTCTTCTCCTGAGTACAGGGTCAGAGGCCAATGAGGCTGCCATTAAATTGTCAAAAGCCTATACGAAGAGGGCTGGCATAGTCTCGTTCTACGGTGGGTACCACGGTCTGACTCTGGCGGTCGCCAGTGCTGCGGGCTCTTTTTCCCCCAAGAAGCTCCACTATCCCGCGTTGGCTCCAGGCTACGTGCAGATGCCTTATCCTTACTGCTACAGATGTGACTTCGGTCAAGAGTATCCAAACTGCGGCGTGATGTGCCTGGACTACATCAAGAACGTCATGAAGCGGTATGAATCGACGGGGCACTTGGCAGGAATCTTGGTTGAACCCATTCAGGGCCCGAATGCTTGCATCGTGCCGCCTGATGAATTCCTCCCGGAATTGAGATCGATGGCTGATGAGTACGGATGTCTCCTAATGGTCGACGAGGTCCAGACTTTTCCGGGAAGAACCGGAAAAATGTTTGCCGTCGAACACGTCAAAGTCAAGCCAGATATCCTCGTTGTAGCCAAAGGTATGGCAAGCGGCCTGCCCATGTCCGCGGTAATATCCACCTCGAAGATCATGAACATACCCGAATGGGGCTGGGGAAGCGCTTCCAGCACCTACGGAGGCGGCCCCATACCTTGTGCTGCAGCCTTGGCTACACTGGAGGCTGTAATCGAGGAGAAGATGGTTGAAAATGCTGCCAAGATCGGGCACCACATGAGGAAACGGCTGCTCGAGATGATGGGAGAACATGAAATAATCGGTTCGGTGAATGGGAAAGGATTGCTGATAGGTGTCGAGTTGGTCAAAGATAGGAAGACCAAGGAGCCTGACAGCCAATCCGGGATAGAGGTAATAAGACGAGCTTTCAAGAAGGGACTTATCCTGCTCTATTCTGGGCTCTACAGCACCCATGTTGTCAAGATAACTCCGCCCCTCAATATTACTATGGAAGAGGCCAACGAAGGTCTGGACATTCTGGACGATGCTATTCGAGAAGCCGAACCAAGGAAGTGACTTTGCGATCTTTCATCATCTTTCTCCGAATCAGTGCCATATAAGTCGCATCGAGTAGGTGCAAAGAAGAAAAAAAAGAGTTGAAGACTACTTCGCATAGGCTTCGACTAGATCGCGTGCAGTTATTATCCCTAAGATCTTTCCATTCTTGGTAATAGGCAGTCTTCGTATGTGCTTGGATGCCATAATGAATGCGGCTTCGTGAATGCTTGTTCCTGCAGGAGCTCTTATGATCGGAGATGTTGCCGCCTCTATTACGGGAACATTCAGCGACTTCCCTTCAGCCAAGAACTTTGTCAGGAGGTCCCTTTCTGTAAATATGCCCTTGGGTTCACCCCTGGTAGTCACGATCACGCTCCCGATCCTTTTCTCTCCCATCATCCTGACTACTGTGCTTATTGTCGTATTCCCATCGGAGGTCACTACGCGCTTTGTCATGAAGTCGTCCACCTTGAGCATGGTCTTAGGGGATTCAGGGAAACTCCGAACAAGATCTGAGGCGGTCACTATTCCCACAAGTTTCTCGCACTCGAAGACTGCGAGCCGCCCTTTCTTCCGTTGCATCGTTTGAGCCGCTTCTTTTGTGCTGTCTGATGGGTTCACGCTGATCAGAGGAGAAGACATCAGACTCTCAACGGTGACTTTTTCAAGTTTTTTTCCTGGGCCTAACACATATGTGAGAAGATCCCTTTCCGTGACGATTCCCACAGGCTTGCCCTTTTTGACCACTATAAGGCTCCCTATGTGCTTCTTTCCCATTACCCGGGCGGCGTCCCCCATTGTTGCTTCCGATTTTATCGTGGCTACGTCTTTGCTCATTATATCTGCGACTCTTCGGGATTCCTTATACTGCCTGTAAGCGATGTCGAGGTCTGTCGGAAATTGACTCGCTAAATCTTTAAGGGGCATCAGATTACTCCCAAATAACTAATGATCATCCCATTTAGATTAATCTTTGGAAATCATCAATCTGCTGTCATCGTCTTACCCGAGACAAGAATTCAATGAACCCTTTGTAAGCTTCCCCTTATTTGAGATCAGGAGGAATACTCAGCCCTCTAAGAGAGTTATCCAGAATAGGAGGGGCGACCCTTCTCCGCCCGGCGCGGGTCAATCTATATTAAGGGGACTGAAGAGGTTTATAATTCCAGGGGAAATTCTGGATGGCTGGTATACTTTCGGTTAGCGATGTTATGGCAAAGAGGATAATAACAGCGAGGCCTCACGCGACAGTCCGAGAAGCGATAAACTCTATGGAGAGCAATGACATTGGCTCCCTCATAGTGATGGAAGGCGAAAAACCTGTAGGCATCGTCACTGAGCGCGATATTGTGAGGCGAGTGGCGGGTCCGTGCATAGATCCCCGAACGATTCGAGTTCAGGACATAATGTCGAGACCATTGCTGACCGTTAAGAAGGACGCCAGCCTCGAAGAAGCTGCTTCACTGATGGCAAAGAAAAGGGTCAAAAAACTGGCGGTTCTAGAGAATGAAAAGTTGGTCGGGATCATAACTTCCACTGACGTGGTCAGGTCGGCACCCCAGATGGTGAGAATTTTCGAAGAGCTCCTTCGAAATGGGGTCAAAGAATAGGCATTTCAAGTTGGATCTTTCATTTTTCTTCGGCAAAGCAATTCGGAGAAGAACCTGTTTCCTATTCTGCGCCCGTCAACATTCAGCCTGGCCATTCCGCGCGCGCTTGTCATTATACACAACTCAGTCTTCTTGTTGGCCCATTCTACCCCTGGGAACATCGTTTCTGTTCTTGAAGAGCTTGACTGCACAGGCGAGCACTTCAACATAAGTCGATCCTGTAGGTATTTGCTGATCTCTACCCAATCTTGAGGCAATGGTTCACCTTGGTGTAATTGATCGTTGGAAGTATCAGTCTTGCTCGCTAATGTCGAATCACCCACGCTTCTCTTCTTGTGGGGGAGGCGCATTAGAAGGGTCACAGGGCGGAGAGCTCTCCCCTAAAGGCTTCAAACATGAGCTTGTCCCGTGCCACCAAGTGAATTTCGGCCAGCGTCGTACCAGAGTTGATATGGTTTCTTATGGCTTCAATCATCACCCTGGTTGCGTCCTTGTAGCTCACACCACCGACACCTGTCCCCATCCCTGGAATTGAAATGGTGACGAGCTGGAGTTCTTTTGCAAGGTTGAGAGCCGCTCCGGTGGCCTTCTTGACGAAGCTTGGATCTATTCTCGTGGCGGGACCAGTCATGGTGGGCGAGTGAATTACATACTTCGCCGACAAGGCACCACCCTGTGTATATATCGCTTTGCCTATGGGACATGGAGCCTGCTTCACGGCTTCCATCTCAATCTCCTCTCCTCCAGCCAGCTTTATGGCGGCAGCCACGCCTCCTCCCATGGTTAACGTGCTGTTGGCGGGATTCACCACCGCTTCGGTTTGCTCTTGGGTTAGGTCTCCTATCTTGACTCCTACCGTTGTGTTTCTAATCTTTCGCGAGAATTCTAGGGTTGACATAACTCTCTCTTCCCCTGGTCTCTTTCAGACCTGCGTACGTAATAAGAGCACTCAGCCTCAAATTATTTGCTGTGCTCTGAACATCAATCTGCCAGCCATGAAAGACAATTTTAGTTTTATAAAATAGCTGATGACTATACCCTCTTGGGGCTGAGAGTCCTTGGTCGAGTTCAGTGTCCATTTCGCCGCCGATGGCGATCTCCTCGAAAAAGTTAAGCTCGCACAGTTCTCTGAGAAACTTGGCATTGACATGGTTTGGATCGCTGATGAGAACTTCTTCCGAGACCCTTACGTGCTGCTGACTATGATCGCTCTGAATACGAACAAGATAAGGATAGGGATCGGTTGCACAAACCCGTATAGTAGACATCCTGTGATGACGGCGGTAACAGCGTCTACCCTCAACGACATTTCCTCAGGGAGGTTCGTACTGACGCTTGGCTCGGGGAGCAACTATGATCTGTTGAACCACCTATTAGTAGATGGGCGCCACCATGTTGGCGTGTGCCGAGATGCCTTGAAAATAATGCGGCCCTTATTGAAGGGAATGACGGTGACGTATGAGGGAAAATATCTCAAGGTTCTGAATGCAAAACTGGCATTTGCACCCAAGCATCTGACCCCAATATACCTGGCCTGTAGGGGGCCCCAGATGTTGAGATTGGCGGGTAATCTCACGGACGGGGCGTTCCTTAATGGTGTCCCCCTGGAATACATGCCTTTCGCCCTTGGATATCTCAGAGAGGGAATGCAGAAAGCTGGCAGGAACCCGGGGGGCTTCGTCATAGCAAATGAAACCGGCTTCGCCGTTTCTGATAACCCAGATGAGGCCAGAGAGCTGGTGAAACAGACTATGATCTACTACTTTCTTTCCACGCCCAGCTACGTTCTGGAGGCGGTGGGTCTTGACGAAAAAGATCTGGGACCTCTCACGAAAGCTTTCCCAGATATGAAGAAGGTTGGGTCCCTCATAACGGATGACATGATAGACAAATTTTCTGTGGCTGGC
Source organism: Candidatus Bathyarchaeota archaeon RBG_16_48_13 (assembly GCA_001775995.1). Lineage (GTDB taxonomy): Archaea > Thermoproteota > Bathyarchaeia > RBG-16-48-13 > RBG-16-48-13 > RBG-16-48-13. Next base: position 44,652 of record MEZH01000012.1, on the reverse strand, counting down.
TCCCCGAAAGAGTGTGTCAACAAAATGAGGGCATACGTAAGCGCTGGTGTGAATCACTTCTCCCTTTGCATACCTGATGGTCGCACAGATGTTCTTGAGTTGGCCACAAGGGAGGTGATCCCCAAGGTCAGAGGAACCTGAGATTGGATGATCAGAAACCAGGCGGAAACGCCATTGAGCTAATTGATGTCTCAAAAACCTACCGCGTGGACGATAGAACTGTGAACGCCCTCCTTGAGATCAACATGGAAATATCTACTGGGGAGTTCGTAACCGCTACTGGGCCTTCAGGAGCCGGAAAGACGACCCTCCTGAACATTGTGGGGGGCTTAGATAAGCCCACTGAAGGCGAGGTCAGGGTGCTTGGGCTGACGATTAGCGAATTGGAGGAAGACGTCCTAGCTGCTTTTCGATGTAGGCGCATAGGCTACGTCTTCCAGAGTTATAATTTGGTCTCCACCCTCACCGCCGCCGAGAACATCGAGTTCGCCATGGAGCTGGCTGGTTCTCACGGTGAGAATATCACTGAGAAAGCGATGGTTCTACTCGAGACCGTTGGTCTGAAGGAGAGAGCTAATCATCTTCCAGGACAACTGAGTGGCGGTGAGCAGCAGAGGGTGGCCTTCGCCAGGGCTCTTGCCAACGACCCGCCAATACTCCTGATCGATGAACCCACCGCCAATCTGGACGATTCCACAGCTATCGAGATTGTTAGAATTCTTTGCCTTCTCAAAGGGAAAGCAAAGACGGTCCTGGTGACAACCCATGACCGGAGGATAGTTCGGTTGGCCGACAGATGCCTTAGAATGTCGAATGGGAAGATTGAGACATAATTGGTCACCCTGTCTTACATTCTGAAAGATCTCTCGAGGCGCAGATTCCAAACTCTCTCGGCTATTGGCGCCTTGGCCTTGGCGATGGGCGGCTTGACTTTCTTGGTCTTGTACGGCCTTGGATTGGGTTTCAACTACAGCAAGTTGCCTTGGAGGGTCTCCGTGGGCCTCAATTATATATTTGCAGTATTCATCTTGATTGCCTCTATTCTCGTTTTTCTCATTGGGTTGATCGCGCTCTCGAGTTTCTCCTCTTTGTTGACAGGCCTTAGAGTCAGAGACATAGGGATCATGAAAGCCATTGGTCTGGCTGAAGAGGTCAACTCCTTTTTCCTCTTTGAATCCCTCATCATTGCATTCCTCGGTTGCGTCATCGGAATAGTTGGTGGCTTGCTTTCCTTTTATCTCACAACGGTATTTTTCAGGATCCTGGGTTTTTCCGTCATTTCAGTCCAGCCTTTTTCAGTTGCCTCCGTGCTTTTCATATTAGGAATGGTGATCTCTTTCATCTCGATCTATCTGCCTCTTCATAGAAGCATTATGAAATTGCAGACCAGTAACGCATTATCGCCTCAAACCATGAAACTCCGCCTGGGAAACCTTGGCCGAAGATCTATAGCTAGGGCCAGTCCAGCATTCAAGATAGCTTCGAGAAGCGCCCTCGGCGACAAGGGGTCCTCTCGAACATTGATTTCACTATTTCTCATCTCCTGCCTTTTGTCGACCATCATCTTCGGGGGGCAAATAATCTCTGGGACAGTACAGAACTACGTTGAGAGGGGCATAGGGGAGGGAGTTTTCCTCATAGCCCACAAGGACATCGTCGCCTATTACGTGAACAGGCTTTCATTCAATCCTCTAGAAGACGTCGCCGCGCCGAATTTATCCAATCCTGGATATAATATCCCGGTCGGATTTGTTGATTGGCTCCGTTCCCAACCCTATGTCAAGGGGCTTGATCCACGCTTAATAGCCGAACTCACGGCCTACGAAGTCAAATTGGTGACACCTGTTCCAGACGGCTACATGATAGTTGGAGATGATCGCAGAGCTCAGGTACTGGCGCTGGGGGTAAACCCCGGTGATGTTCTAAACGACTGGGTATTATCAGGGCGGTTTATCAACGAAGGTGACGAAAGTGCTCTTGTTGTGGGCGATTCTTTACTCGACGTGGTATACGATATTAGCCAAGAACATTTGAAAATTCTCGGAAGAGACTTCGATATCGCCGGAGCCTGTGTCGACCCATTGAATGGAGGCTACACTATCTACTTGAAATACGAAACGCTTCAAGCCTTGACCGGCTTTGAAGATCCAAACGTTGTCTTGGTTAAGCTGGATCTTGAAAAAACTTCAATTTCAGACTTTGAGGGTTCGGTCACACGCAATAATCTTGAACTCTATGATCTCACTAGCGTCTTGGATAAAGATCTTGGTTTCCTGCAGGATGTCTGGTTGTCCCTGTCGACGCTGCCCTCCCTCACCATCATTATAGGCGGGTTAATCCTGATCAATTTCACCGCTCTGTCAGTTTCAGCTCGGTCAAATGACTTCAAAGTGATGAAGGCCGTGGGAGCCAAGCGGAAGGATCTGAGAGGTATTGTCATGACTCAGACATTCCTCCTGGTTGTTCTCGGAGCTGTGCCCGGGGTCATGGCAGGATGGGTCTTTTGCACGTCCTTCCTGGTGTTGTCCCCCTCTTTGCCTTCTGTTCTTACTATCGCCATTGATGTTGTACTCTTGGCAATAATTTTCGCCGCTTTATCGGTAGTAAGCGTATATTATGTTCGCCGAATGACTGCACATGTCGTCACCTAGTATACATATTCATGTTAATTCTTCGGCATAAATGCGCTAGAATTTGTAAAAAAACGTTAATAAATGGGGTTTTCACTCTCTACTCCTTGGGGATAGAAGGGTGGAGAAAGTAGCTGAAGGGAAGACCAAGATCATTTACTCCATGCCTGACCTCGAAAAGGTCACCTTGAAATTCAAAGATGACATTACGGCGTTCGATGGAAAGAAACACGACCTAATAAAGGACAAAGGCGTGATAAATGCGGCCATAACAACCAAGTTATTCCGCTATCTTGAGAAAGAGGGCGTCTCAACACACCTCGTAGATCTGCCTCAGCCGGGAGTAATGGTGGCACGGAACCTAAAGATGATTCCTTTGGAGGTTGTCTGTCGAAATATTGCTGCGGGCCACATCCTAGAGAGGCTACCAGGATTCAAGAAAGGGGACTCGTTCCCGAAGCCCATTGTAGAGTTTTTCCTGAAGAACGACTCCCTTCATGACCCAATACTCAATGATGATCACATACAGGTCTTAGCCCTCGCCAACAAGAGAGAGATAGCCGAGATGAAGCGCTTAGCCCTAAAGACTAACGAGTTTCTAAAGCCGTATCTCTTGAAGAAAGAAATGATTCTTGCCGATTTCAAGCTTGAATTTGGGCGCGACTCGAAAGGTAAGATCATCGTGGGCGATGAGCTGGATTGTGACTCAATGAGGCTCTGGGATATCAAGACCGGCGAGATTCTGGACAAAGACGTCTATCGTCAGGGCGCACCTTTGGAGAAGGTTACTGAGACCTATCTGAAATGTTACAGAAAGATAGTGGGAGGAGAGCCCAAGTGACCGAGTTCATGGTTGAGGTTGTCATAGAGAACAAGCCTGTAGCAAAGGACCCAGAAGGTGAGACAATCCAACGGGACTTGATGAATCGCGGCGGATACCCTCAGGTCAAGAAGGTTCGATCGGGCAAGTATCTTCGATTGACCGTCGAGGCACCTAATGGGAAAGCGGCCAAGGATTTGGTCTTTAGAATGTTCAATGAACTTAGGATTTACAATCCCGTCGTTCATACCTGCAAGATAACTGTGAAGGAGTAGCCCATGAAGGCAGCTGTAATCCAGTTTCCCGGGAGTAATTGCGATCGGGATGCTGCCTATGCTCTGAACGACGTCGCTGGGCTGGAAACGGATTTGGTCTGGCACAGGGAATTCAAGGGTGATCTTTATGATGCTGTTGTCCTTCCTGGTGGTTTCTCTTATGGTGACCATTTACGGGCGGGTGCCATAGCCGCCCATAGCCCTGCCATGAAAGACGTGAAAGAGATGGCTCGTGAAGGCAAGCCTGTGCTGGGCATCTGTAACGGGTTCCAGAGCCTTATCGAGTCCGAGCTCCTCCCAGGTGCTCTCCTTCAGAACGCCTGTCTCACTTTCATTTGTAAATGGGTCACCCTGAGGACTGAGTCGAGCAAGACTGCCTTCACCAACCTTGTGTCAAAGGGTAAACTCCTGAGGATTCCTATAGCTCATAATGAAGGCAGATACGTCCATGAAAAGAAGATCCTGAAGGAGCTCGAGGATAACGATCAGATAATATTCCGTTACGTCGATGATCTGGGCCGCGCCACAAAGGCAGCGAACCCGAACGGAGCCATCGACAACATAGCCGGAATCTGCAACTTGGAGGGAAACGTTTTGGGGATGATGCCCCATCCTGAGAGGGCATCTGAAAAATTGCTCCACCCTTCTGCGGATGGCCTGCTGATCTTTCGATCCATGATGAAACATCTTGCGACGCGGAGGTGAAGAGATGTCTGGTGAAGGAGAGCTGCCCGTCGATCTCACCGCTGAAGAGATGCGGTACATAAACAGGAAGCTCGGGAGGAGACCCAATAGTGTTGAGTTGGGTATGTTCGATATCCTCTGGTCCGAGCATTGTTCCTACAAGAGCAGCCGTCCCGTTCTAAGACTTCTGCCAACCAAAGGTAAGAGAGTAGTGGTGGGCCCTGGCTACGACGCAGGGGCGGTCGACATCGGTGACGGAGACGTCATTGTGTTCAAGATCGAAAGCCATAACCACCCGTCAGCTGTCGAACCCTACAACGGCGCTGCTACTGGGATAGGCGGTATAATAAGAGACATTCTCTCCTTGGGTGCAAGGCCCATTGCTCTACTTGACCCCCTGAGGTTCGGTTCCCTGAAGAGCGGCAATAGCAGATGGCTCTTTCAATATGTCGTGAAGGGCATAGGCGACTACGGCAATTGCGTCGGGATCCCAACGGTGGCGGGGGAGGTGGAGTTTGATGACAGCTTTGAGCGCAATTGCCTGGTCAACGTGGTCTGCTTTGGGCACGCGAAGAGGAAGGATCTGATTCTAGCTGAGGCCAGAAAGAGTGGTGACATCTTGATCTTGATGGGCGGCTCAACAGGTCGAGACGGGATCCACGGCGTCACTTTTGCCTCAAAGACCCTGTCTGAGAGGTCTGAGGAGGACCGGCCTGCGGTCCAAGTGGGCGACCCATTCACCAAGAAAATGGTCATAGAAGCCACGCTTGAGTCTCTGAAAACCGGCAAAGTCCATGGGCTTAAGGACTTGGGGGGAGGGGGACTGACTTGCGCTTCCTCTGAAATGTCAGCAAAGGGCGGGACGGGGGTTGAGATAGATGCTGGAAGGATTCACGTCAGAGAAGAGAATATGGTCCCCTATGAGTTGATGTTGTCCGAGTCACAGGAGAGAATGCTCTTCGTTGTCGACCCTGAAGGAGTCAGGGATGTCACGAAGATATTCGACAAATACGATGTACAATATTCGGTAATTGGCAGGGTGACTGGAACAGGTGAAGTCGTGGTCGAGTTCAGGGGAAATGTGGCTGCTGACGTTCCATCTAGGATGTTGACCGATGCGCCCGTCCTTCAACGAGAGGCAAGGAAACCTGATTACATTGCCAATTTATGGAATATGCCAAAGCCAAGACAAGTTGACCTGCAGCAGTCTCTGATGAACCTTCTGAAATCTCCTAACATTGCCAGCAAGGAGTGGATTTACCGTCAATATGATCACGAGGTGGGCCTTAGGACCGTTGTCAGGCCAGGCGACGGCGACGCTGCGGTTTTGCGTCTTTTGGGCGGATCAAAGGCAATAGCCGTGAAGTCCGACTGCAACAGTCGACACGCCTATTTGGACCCATATAATGGGCACGGAGGCGCGGTAGCTGAGGCCGCCCGAAACGTTGTGGCAGTGGGTGCTGAGCCGATAGCAATGGTTGACGGCTGCAACTTTGGAAACCCCGAGAAGCCTGAGGTTTTCTGGCAGTTCCAAGAAGCGATCAGGGGCATGACTGACATGTGCAGGTCGCTTGAGCTACCCTGCGTTGGTGGGAACGTCAGTTTCTACAACGAAGACGAAGAGACAAAAAAAGCAGTAAAACCGACCGCCATCGTAGCCATGCTGGGGTTGATCGAAAAGCTAGAATGGATAACCACGATGAGCCTGAAGGCATCTGGGGACCAATTGCTGGTAGTGGGCGAGACTTATGCTGAGATGGGTGGCTCCGAGTACTACCACGAAATCCATAACTTGGAGGGTGGGAAGCCGCCTGCAGCCATTCCTGAAAGAGAAAAGTCTTCCATGCGTGTTGTCATGGAGTCTATAAGGTCAGGCTGGGTCAAAGCGGCCCACGATTGTTCCAAGGGCGGCCTAGGTGTGGCGCTAGCCCTTATGTCGATTAAAGGCCAACTGGGGTTGGATGTCGATTTGAGCAAAGTGCCTTCAAAGGTCAACCAAGAGGATGAACTCCTATTTTCCGAATCTCAAGCCAGATTCGTTCTCTCATGCCAAGAAAATGAGGCCGAGAAGATTCTGCAGGTAGCCAAGAAGGCAAGCGTCCCTGCCGCCGCCATAGGCCGAGCAGCTGATTCAGGTAGATTCGTGTTGAGGAACAGGGAACTGAAACTCGTGGACTTATCCATCCAGAAGATGGAGGAGGCCTGGTCAAATTGCATACCAAAGTTCATGGGAGTTGATTAAGTTATGAAATCCAGTCATGAATGTCGAGAGAACTGCGGGGTCATAGGCGTGAGCAATGGTGAAGGCAACGTCTCCCCGATGATCTATTATGGATTACTGGCTCTCCAACACCGTGGGCAGGAATCTACGGGGATCGGGACCTTCGATGGCAAGAAGATCTATCTGAAAAAAGCCGTCGGATTGGTGAATGAAGCCTTCTCAATGGAGTCCCTAGCTCAGCTTCCCGGGAAGGTGGGCATCGGCCATAACCGATACTCCACTGCGGGAGAATCTACTCTCGACGACGCTTCCCCATTCATGATCAATTATCCACACAAGGGGATAGTCCTCGCTCACAATGGGAACATAGTCAACGCCCTAGAGCTCAGAAAAACCATAGCTGAGGGCGGGACTAGTCTCTTCTCCTGTTGCGATTCAGAAGTCGTCCTTCAACTGTTTGGGGAGGAGCTGAGGAAGACAAGTGACATGTTCAAGGCAGTAGAGAACCTAATGGGCAAGCTTGAGGGGGGCTACTCAGTTGCTGCTTTTTCCGGTGAGGGCGACCTGATCGCCTTCAGGGATCCCCTAGGTTTCAGGCCGCTTAGCTACAGCCAGAACAACGGTCTCTTTGTTGTCGCCTCTGAAAGCGTCGCCTTCGACATAAATGATCTGAACATGACCGGAGACGTGGCGCCAGGCGAGTTGATTGTAGCAAATGAGAAAGGTATCGAGAGAAAGAAGGTTGGAAATACCGAGAAGCCGAAGCACTGCATGTTCGAGTATGTCTACTTCTCTAGACCAGATTCAATTCTGGACGGAAAATTCGTGTATGATGTCCGGATAAGACTGGGGCAAAAGCTAGCAAAGAAGTTCGATCGAGGTGGAGACGTAATAGTGCCCGTTCCGGACACGGCTAGACCCGCGGCTGAAGGCTTCGCCAGAGAGACGGGAATCCCCGTTGCTGAGGGCCTCATTAAGAACCGCTACGCCTTGAGAACCTTCATCATACCGGGTCAAAGCCAAAGGGACAGGGCCGTCCGCATAAAACTGAACGCCTTGAAGCCAGTGATCGCTGGCAAGAAGGTCATCCTGATCGATGACAGCATTGTCAGAGGAACCACTTCTCGTTCAATCGTGAATCTAGTTCGGAAGGCTGGAGCTGAGAAGGTTCATGTCCAGATCACATGTCCCCCACTTGTGGGGCCGTGCCCTTACGGCATAGACATCTCCAGCTACAGCGAACTCGTGGCCTATAACCATACGGTGGACGAAATAAACAAGATTCTTAATTCTGATACGCTGACCTATCAGGACATCGAGGGACTCGTCGAGTCAATAGGCTTACCAAGGGAAGAATTGTGTCTCGCGTGTCTCACGAACGAATACCCAACCAGAAGGGCTCAGGCAATATGTAACAAGATGCGGAGCTCCGCGTCATTCGACAAGAGAAGGTATTGGGAGATCGAATAGCCATTCGAAACCGCACCGCTTCACGGCAGGGGTTCTGAAAGACTTCAGGTGTGGTGCCAGCGATTGGGGTCAACAACGATAGCAATGACGCGGATGTCAGGATTGGGGGGCTTACTGACTTCGGAAAAGATCCGCTTCGTTCGCGCAAAAACACGTTCACAAACCTTGGAGGTTCCCCAGAAGACCGCTCTGAGTTCTGCCGGGAACCACCATCCAAGAGATGAAGGAACATACCTTGGATAGTCAAATAGACAAGCCTTTGGCCGTAAAGCTTGGGATAAAAGCGGGTTCATTGATCGTGGCGCTGAACCCTCCCAGTGACTATGTAGAGACACTCAAGAAGTCGGTGGCTGGGCTTCTGGTCCTCCAGGAACCTAGAGGGGCAGTTGATTTGATTCACATCTTCACGAAAGAAAAGACAGAACTTGAGGATAAGTTACCTATGATGAAACGGTACCTCTCACAAAATGGAGCTCTTTGGGTTTCTTGGCCAAAGAGAGAATCAGGACTAGGAGGCGATCTGAAAGAGAGAGACGTCAGGGAAATCGGTCTGAAGAATGGTTTGGTAGATGTGAAAGTATGTGCAATAGATGAGACTTGGTCCGGACTGAAATTCGTACGTAGGTTAAGAAATAGATCATAGAACTTTGTTCGTCCGTGTTTCGGTATAGGAGATAAGAGATTTGTGGGTGTTCAAGATTCGATGACAATTCCTCTGACACGATACTATTCGTCCCATTTTGTTATCTTTTCGTATTTGTTCACGAAATCTGGAACATTTGCGACCCAAACGACGAATAACTTCTCTTTTATGTCATCTATCCTGTGTTTCATTCCCGCTGGAATATGGATCGCCAGTCCCGGTTCTGCGTTGACCGTTTCTTTCCCAATCGTGATTCTTGCTTTGCCGGCGACAACATAGTAGGCTTGGCTGACCCCTTCGTGATGGTGCAGGATATGTACATCGCCTGGGGGCATATCAAGTATGCCCATCGTGAGGTCCTTTGAACCGCATCGATCCTGAGTGATCAAGGTTTTTGTGTGGACCCTGTCTCTGGGTTCAGAGGGGTTCGGATAGGTTCCCCAATTGACGTCCTTGACTCTAACAATGTTACTCTTTGCTTTCAAAGACATCCTTCCATCTCTCCTATGATCTCTCTCTTTATGCTTTGAATACTCATAGGCGGAGTGTCTATTGAAAGCTCTTGTTTGGTCCCTTTTTTTTCCACTAGATCCATCCCTCTGAATCGCCGAAAGGTCAATTTTCAGAGGAGGAAAACCTTCTTAATGGTAGCAATCATTTAACAGCGAGATAGTAGTCCCTGCGGTGGCTGAATTGAAGGAGTACGATCTAATAGCAATAGGCTCGGGGTCAGCTCTGGACGTTGTTAATGCTTTTCTTCACAGGAACCATGACGCCAAAGTTGCAGTCATAGACAAGGATGAGCCTGGTGGCATCTGCTTAACTCGAGGTTGCATCCCGTCAAAGATGTTGATGTATCCGGCGGAAATGGTTAGGATGATTGAAATGGCAAGTGAATTCGGCATAGATGTCGAAGTGAAGAGGATAGATTTTGGCAGGGTCATGGATAGGATGCGTGGTCATATCTATCCCGAGATAGCATCGATTCGCGAGGGGCTCTCAAGAACCGAGAGTGTCGATTACTACCCTGTGGTTGCCGAGTTCGTCGCCCCGTATACTCTGAAGGCGGGAAATGAGGTCATGAAATCCAAACTGATCATCCTCTGCACGGGGTCTAAGCCTACCATCCCGCCCATAAGCGGGCTTGACAGAGTCAATTATCATACTAGCGATACGATCCTCAAGATTTCGAAGTTGCCTGGAAGTATTGCCATCATAGGTGGAGGATACATCGCTGCGGAATACGGTCACTTCTTCTCCGCAATGGGTTCAAAGGTGACGGTCGTAGGGAGAAACCCACAGTTTATCCCGGAAGAGGAACCTGAGATTTCGGCATTAGCAAGGCGTGAGCTTCAGAAACACCTTGAACTAGTCACCAACTGCGAGGTGCAGGAGGTAGATGGAATGTCGGATGGGACGAAGAAGATCGTCGGAGTCGATAGACAGAGCGGAAAAAAGCTCGAGATCATTGCTGATGAGCTACTGATTGCCACCGGAAGAAGCCCGAATACTGACATTCTTCACCCCGAGATGGCTGGAATTAGGACTGATGAGCACGGCTGGATAATGGTGAACGATTATATGGAAACATCTCAGCCAAACATCTGGGCAATAGGAGATGCTGATGGCAAGTATCCCTTCAAGCACGTGGCGAACTACGAGTCTCTAATAGCATACTATAATGCGGTGCTAAGAAAGAAGGTGAAGGTCGACTACAGCGCGGTGCCACACGCTGTCTTCATGTACCCCGAAATCGCGAGCGTTGGCCAAAGGGAGAAAGAGATCATAGAGAGACTTGGCGAAGACAGGGTGTTGATCGGTGCCCAGAGATATCAGGACACCGCCAAGGGACAGGCGATGGCAGTCAAGGATTTCTTCGTCAAGGTAATCTTGGAAAAGGAGACTATGAAGATACTGGGAGCTCACATCATCGGGCCTCACGCCTCAATTCTGATACAGGAAATAATCAATCTCATGTACACCAAAGACGGGAGCGCTGCACCTATCATCTACGGAATGCACATTCACCCCGCCCTGAGCGAGGTCGTGCAGAGAGCCTTCACAAATCTCATGCCACCCGAAGAGTATCACCATGTGTTGGAAGAGCGCTATGAAATCAGGACATAAAATATCCATTTGTGGTCCAACAAATTCATAAAGTCATGAAGCGCATATTTTGCATGGAGGCACTTACTCCTGACCGCTCTCAGAGTCACCAGCCTTGCATTTCAGAGCAACAGCTACATCCCTGCTAAATATACATGTGATGGCAGCAACGTGAATCCACCTCTTAAGGTTGATGACATCCCCGAAGGAGCAAGTAGTCTGGTCTTGATAGTGGATGACCCCGACGCGCCCGGGGGAACCTGGGATCATTGGGTCGTTTGGAACATCCCTTCAGCAGGGAAGATAGATGAGAACAGTATTCCTGGCATTGAAGGTTGGAATAGTTTCAGGAAGCGCTCATACGGAGGGCCGTGCCCCCCCTCTGGGACACACAGATACTTTTTCAAGTTATATGCTTTAGAAGCCCAACTGTCCCTCCCGCCTAGCTCAAGAAAGAAAGATGTGGAGTTGGCGATGAAAGGGCATATACTGGCTCATGGAGTACTCGTAGGACTTTACAAAAGGAGCTAATCCTTTCTTATTTTCATGATCCCCTTTTCGCTGGGTTTCAATACCCCCTGGAGCTTCATTTGACCTAATGCTTATTCTCAATTGAGATCGCTAGTCTTTAATTGACGCATTGCGAGTTATCGGTTGGTGAGCTAATTGGATCTTGGTCTGAGTGGCAAGATTGCAATTGTCACAGGTGGAACAGGTGCCCTGGGGCACTCTGTTGTGAAAGCTCTTCTTGAGAATGATGCTAGGGTAGTGACTGCTTACAGATCCAGGGACAAACTCGAGGGCTTGGCCGAGTACCTGGGGCCGTTAAAAGACAAGCTAACTGGTGTTGAAGCTGATGTAGGAAATGAAGAGAGCGTCATGAGCCTCGTCCGTCATACAATTGAAGAATTCGGCAGAGTCGATATTCTGTTGAACATAGTCGGTGGCTACAAGGGTGGCAGCACAGTAGCTGATACTACTCTTGAGGAGTTCAACAACATGATTGAGCTGAACCTCAAATCGACCTTCTTGTGCTCAAAGTATGTTCTGCCGCACATGATGAAGGAAAACTATGGGAAGATTCTCAGCATCTCTGCCCGCCCTGCGGTCGACAGGAGAAGGCGGGGCAAATCAGGAGCCTACGCAATCTCCAAGACGGGTGTTAAAATCCTAACCGAAACCATTGCAGAGGAAGTCAAAGACTACAACATTAATGTGAATTGCATAATGCCGAGCACTATGAAGACGGAGGAAAACTTGAGGAACTTCCCAGGTGCCGACACCTCAAAATGGGTGGACACTGAAGATGTGGCCAAAGTAATCCTATTCCTTGTATCAGACTCCTCAAAGGTCACCAGTGGCGCAGCGATCCCTGTCTTCGGAAAATCGTAGCTAATTACAGATCAAGAGAATTGGAAGGAAAAGACATAGGAAGAATAATAAATTCTCTCTTCACAATTTAGGGAAAAACGCAATCTCATTTTCGTCTCGCCGCGGTGACTATGTTGATGATATCTCTGTCCTTCAGAACATAGTCCAACGGCAGCCTCAAGCCAGTTCTGACATCCACTGCATGGATCATCGTATCCAGCAACTGGGTGTGAATCTGAGCTGCTAGATCTCGGATTGTATCATTGTTCGGCATCAGGAACACGTCCGGTAGAACGTTGCCCTTTTTGTCGGAAAGGTTAGCGGCGTCTTCCACGGGGTAAATTGTGTTCATCCTGAGAAGTTTGAAGATGCAAGTGTTGAGAGCGTATTGGATCCCTGTAGTCATGAATTTCGATAAGACTCTATCCTGCACGTAGTTCAGGGCCCATGCTTGTTCCTTGGTGAGCTCTTCCTCCTCTAAGACTCGGAAAGCCTCTTCTCCCGGTATGTACTTTATGACCCCTTTTTGCTCAGCCCTTCGAAGAGCCAGTTCGGCTTCGCTACAACAGGGAATCACCAACTTCCCCCTGAATGTCTCAGTCATCAATTCAAAATTCTTCTCCGCTGTAGGGAGATCCATTTTATTCGCTATGATGATCGTGGGTTTGGAGACCTCCCTGACCTCTTTGGAAAAACTCTTGATGTCTTCCCATGTCCACTTATCAATATCCTTGAATTCGAGAGCAGATCTTCTCAGAGCCAATTGTACTTGTTCGAGTCTAACCTTGAATCCTCCCAGAACATCGGATAAGGCTTTGTCCAAGGGCAGACTTGCTCTCGTCATTTGCCTGAGGACCCTTTTCTTGTTCCTCTCGACAGCCTTGGCGAACCACATGACTAGCTCCTCCTCAATATCGTAAGCATCGATCACGGGGTTCCCCATGCCCGGCTTGGTTATCTCGCCCTCGGCATTTATGCTTCCCGAGGCGTCCACGACATGGAGTAAAGCATCTGCTTGGGCAGCTACGCTCAAGAACTGGTTTCCAAGACCTCTACCTGTCCAAGCGTCCTTGATCAGACCCGGTAGATCTACGAGTTCAACAGGAATGAAGCGCCAGCCATCAATGCATGTCGAGTTTTGCGGGTTGTCTCTGACCTTCAATTCTCTGCATGCGCAGACAGTCTGCACATGACTCGTCCCAATATTGGGTTGCTTAGTGGTGAACGGATAGGAGGACATCTCGCCTGAAAGCATTGTTGCGGAATTGAAAAAGGTAGTTTTGCCAGTGTTGGTTTTTCCTATTATGCCAATCCTCAACAAGGATTATCAATAGACTATAGGTTTTGACCTTAAAATAGTATTGTCCTCATCTTCTAAGAGAGCTGTCCCCAGGGACGGTTGTCCCATGGTGAATCCGTTTGTCCAATAGAGGTTGGAGGTCTCGCGCGCGCTTACTTGTTTTCCGTGGGTGACTGAGGCCTCTGAATCAATTATTTATAGTAGTTTCCATACGAGATATGAGCGAGGAATTTCTGGGGGAAATGAAGTGATCGAAAAAAGCATTTTTGTAGCCGGTGGGGCGGGCAATGTGGGAATGTGGGCAATCAATTATTTGGCACGGATGCCCGGTGTCGACAAGATTATCGTGGCTGACATAAACCAGGACATGGCGGACCGCGTCATCAATAGTATTGCGGTCAGTTCATCAATTCATGGCTTCTATCCGAAACTGGAATTCAAGAGAGTCGACCTCTCGGACAAAGATGGAACGACTAAGGTTTTGGGAGAAACTCAGCCGACAGTCATACTCAATACCTCCACCATGTTGGCCAACTATGTTCCTGCGGAACGAAGACTAATAGCAGAGAAAAAGTTCCCAGTGACCAGCAGATTGGCAGGACACACAATTGCGAAGGATCTTTACCTGACGATGAAGCTCATGGAAGCCGTCAAAGCATCCGGCGTGGCCAGCAAAGTCGTGAACGTATCATTTCCTGACCACACCAACTGCGTGCTAGGCAAGATCGGTTTGGCCCCGACGGTCGGCGCGGGCACTATCGATCTGACGGCCAATGGAATCCGCGTAGCTGTCTCTAGAAGGCTCAGGGTGCCTGTTCGAAACGTCTCGGTGACTCTGATAGTGCACCACTCAATCCGCGCTATGTTCGCTGCAGAGTACGTCAAGAAATTCCCGGCTTACCTGAAGATCAGAGTCGGGGAGGAAGACGTTACAGAGAAGTTCAAGAAAGATGAGATGCTTTGGGAGGGCGCGCAGAACGGCGGTGGGAAGGCTGACGCCAACATGTTGGCCGCTTCCTCGGGGGCACAAAACGCATGGGCAGTACTGAACAATACCGGAGAAATTCGCCATGCCCCTGGGATCAAAGGACTGCCAGGTGGTTATCCAGTTCGCTTGGCCGATGAAGTGGATCTTGCATTGCCGCCAGAAGTATCACTAAGAGACGCCCTGAAGATCAACGAAGAAGGGATGAAGTACGACGGGATCGAGAGATTCGAGGACGACGGAACGGTGGTTTTTACAAAAGAAACCGTCAGGCTCATGGATGAACTGTTGGGCATGAAGTGGACGAGAATGCGGGTGTCCGAAGTGGACAAGATGACTCAGGAATTGATCTCCGCTTACAAGAAACTGGCTTGACCCAATCTTCCTCTTTCTATTTTTTTTCTGGAAGCGAAAGCCGATATTCCCAAGATTCTAGAAACAGAAAGAAAAGGAAGCTAAGCTCCCGCTCGCTTATAGGCAGCTATTAGTTCCTGCGCCATCTTCTCTGCTTCGCTGATCCTCATTCTGTTCCAGCTAATGCCGAGGAAGTCCTTCATCAGCCTGATGGTAGGCTCGGTAAAGACAATGGTTCCGTCGTCTTCTATCTTCTCTATACCGTCCATTTTCATGCCCACGTCATTTAGCCCCTTTGCTTCTTCCATGCTCATATCTGGGGGCAGAATTATCTCTGGTCCATTCCACGTCAAACGGACGGGGTAGCCCCCCGGCAGGCCCTTTACACCCGGGGCATGGCCCAATATCCCCGTGTTGTTCAGGATGTTGAGGGTTATCTTCGCTCCCGATGAAGCGGTCACCATCGCGTTGTTCTCCTGGCCAAAAGTCGCCTGAACCGATTCGTGGATGAGCTTGTTGGCGTCAAACTTCTTGGTGATGTCTTCGTCGCCGAGTCTTATCCTCAAGAAGTATGGTACGTCCCCAGCAGGGTAAGCCCTGAGGGCGTGGTGCGTCACAAAGGTGACCTGTATGTTGTGGATGGGCGCGTTGAGCTTTTCAGCGATCTTCATCTTCATGGCCTCGACCGTCAAGTCTATAGTCCCTGCTCCAGATGTCGGTGCCAACCCGACCTTTCCGAGTACCGGATTCGTATGATCCGGGAAGGCTATGTTCACAACCCTAGTATCTATCTTCGACTTTTTGACCGCTTTCATTAGCTTGTAGATTGGCACGAAGTCCTTGGCGAAGGAGTGCCCCGCCAGCCTTGATCTTATTCCCAGCTCCTTGAGCCTATTCTCGATCAACGGAGCATAGGAGTAGCTAGAGAACATCGTGGCCATGTTGAGGATGGCCTTCGGTTTCTTCTCCTCGAGAATTAATACGACCGCATCCTCTTTGGAGAGGTCCATTTTTTGAAACTCCACCTTCGGATACAATCCGAGAAGAGCGGTGCTGAGTGTGTTGCCATTGGCCAGCATGGCTCCTCGCGACTCGTTCATATCTGCGATAATGACTCGTTCGATGCCGGGAGTATGGGTTATGTAACCGACAGCGTTAGTCCCCACGATTCCCGCCCCACCGACTACCATAACTGACTTTTCCGACATAGGGACACCGAGAGCTTAAAGAAAATGGCACGGTAGATAAAAGTTTTTGTTGTCTTCTCGCGTTTCCGGGATTCTTCCAAAAAAAGAGTTGTTGTTCCTTCTCGCCTTGCGAAGGACTTCCTATGATAGCTGGATTTTGTTGATCAGCTCCAGGTTCGTCAGGTCGTTCATCTTGATCATCCTGTTGGAGATTGTGTAGAGGACGTTGCCTATGTAGAGTGACCTTTCCACCGAATAGTCGGAGGAGTAGTAGTATCCGCTCTTCAGGAAGACGGACGGATCCTCGATATGGGTTATGTTGCCTCTGAGGGTGATGCTGTTCTCGGTCACGCGGAAGACGTAGAGACCTTGCCATACGTAGTTGCCGTAGGCCCAAGGCGGGATTTCCGC
This sequence comes from Candidatus Bathyarchaeota archaeon RBG_16_48_13, assembly GCA_001775995.1. Taxonomy (GTDB): domain Archaea; phylum Thermoproteota; class Bathyarchaeia; order RBG-16-48-13; family RBG-16-48-13; genus RBG-16-48-13. The sequence continues at coordinate 28,195 of MEZH01000012.1, read as the reverse complement.
CTCAGAGGATTTGCTCTGGTTGCTCGCCCCAGGTTCGCCGGGTCGCACCACTTGGACATTCGAGTATTGTGTTGTGTCGATCTTGGCAATGGTTACAGGTATCGCTAACAGGTTCTTCTCCTTGTCGAATAGCAGAGCTTTATGGTCTTGCAAGACTGGCGAATCTGTTCCCCTGTCTCCGATCGAGAAATTCGCTACCTCCCTGGGATTCGCGACATCGCTGACGTCGAATATGGAGATTTTGACCCCTTGATACCAGGCGAAGTCCCCTTCTTCAGACTCGACTGTCCATTTGCCTATCCCGATCAGGTGGGTTTCGTCGTACGGCTGCAGATAATCGGAGTAGCCAGGGATCTTCAGTTTTCCCAGGACTTTTGGCTCGGTAGGATTCTCCAAGCCAATCACGAAGAGGGGATCAATCTTCTGGAAGGTGACCAAATAGCATCTTGTGCCCATGAACCTTGCAGAGTATATCCTTTCGCCCGGAGCGAGATCTGTGACGCTGCCCACTGTAGCAAGGCTCATGTTGAGGACGTATACTTGGCTCCGAGAGAGCGATTGTGTTGATGTGCTGGTAGCGAAGGAATTCTGGCCTGGGACAAGCCCTACAAATACGCCCCCGTATTGATCGGTCGTTGTAGCGATTCTGAAGTATCCGTTGTACTCGTCCATGGAGAATTGGTTCAGGACGAATCCCGGGACTGCGCCGCTCGCTTGATATTCGACTTCTCCATTTTCAATGCGAATTCTGTGGATTTCCGTTTTTTCGGTTAGGTCGTCAGCGGTTGTGATTGGGCCGTAGTGATATTTGGGAATGGCCACATAGATGTTGTCGAGTGAAACGTAGACGGAGCTAGCGTAGCCAACCAGCAAGGTCTTGGAGACCACCTCTTGATTGGTCAGCACATTTATCGATATGATCGTCGTGAACGAGTACGAGAAGTCAGAGACATTCGAGTAGTAGATGGATGGCGCTTCAATCGCATTAACTCTGCCATTGTCGACCAATGCGGGTAAGCTGACCGAATTGCCCTGAAGGTACGCGACGGTTGTAAACATGGCATATGCATAATTTCCTATCATCCTCGAATCGAGGTAGCTGCCGTTCACCGAAACATTCCTGACCAGGATGGGGTAGTTTCTGTCACTAATATCGTACACCTTCACCGACGCACCATAACCGCCGTAGTACCTCTTGTACGGACCTACTACATCGTACACGGGGTAAACTGGTTGTTCATTCTCGATGATGACGAGCCTGGAAATATGTGTTAATGTGTTTTCATATACATAGAGCCCCCCAAATGTTCCGTTCAAGGCTATTCGAGCCACGATCCTTGCCGTTTCAGCAGGATAAGCCTTCACTATTAGGACAGTCTGGTTTGAGAGCAGGTAAAGGTACTCGCCGTCGTTCTTCACAAGGTCCGCTTCGTCCACGCCCTCGACTTGGATATTCGTTTTTGAGTAATCCGATGTCGCTTCGCTCGATGCGGGAGGGCTGGGTGCAAGATTGCCTGCGCCAAACGTGCCCTGGGCCAAGCCGCGCACCCCGCTGCTATAATAGTAGTACGATGCAGGGTATGTGCTCTCGTTCAGGAAGGTCGTCAGTTCATTGTATGAAGAGAATTTCTGGAGCCCGCCCGAGAAACTTGTCTGTGGAACGATGATGCTCGGAAGCCCTGAAAAGCCAAATATCGTTGCGGCAAGTGTTATTCCTATCAAGAATGCCGCTGAACCTTTAAGCAGCAGCCCTCTTCCAATGGTGGGAAATCGGAAATCGCTTAGGTTGAACATTTTAGATCATGAAGATATGTAGTGGGTGTATCCCTTAATCCTAAGCATTAGAACGCCCGTTCAAACCTGTTGAACGCCCGCTTTGATGCCCCTGTGTTGGCTGTACGCCTCGTAGAAGAAGATGCATGTGCTGATGATCCCAATCGCTAACACGAAGAGGTCTCTGAAGTTGAATTCAAGGCGCCAGATGATAATGTAGAACAAGGTGAGTCCCAACGTGAAGGCGCCATAGATGATCATCCTCGAGATCAACGTCCCTCTAAGCAGAACGAAGTTCCTCAGGGCCTCCAACTTGCTCTTCTCTTCGGCTATGTATCTGCCATCTTTCGTCTGGGCAATGAGCTTCATCTCAAGAAGATGATTCACATGGTATTGGGCTAAACTTGGGCTTGAGAGGTTCAAGCCTCTGCCAATCTCCCTGACCCCGACGGGCTCACTTGAGGTCAGTATGTAGAGGTAGACGTCCCAGACCACCCCTGAAAGATATCGTCTACCTGTTCGGTTCTTCTCCATGAACTGGCCTCGATGGATAATGCTAGTCTAATTGAAGGGGCAGCTCGTAATTAAGGGTTGTATATGGTCTTTCCAGTCTCCTTGGTGGTGTGCAACCCGAGTCTCTTCGCCTTATTGCTGAATTCCTTCGAGGTGAGCTGTTCCATGAAGAGGCCGACTAGGGGTTTCCCCAACCTTGCTTCCTCGACAACGAAGTCAAAATTCTCCTGGGTGACGGGCAGAAAATCAAGTTTGTAATTGAGCGCTGATGCCCTTATGCCGAGGCCCGCGTCCGCTCCTCCTTTCAGGATTGCTTCGGCCACTTCGTTGTGGGATTTGAGCTCCATGGAATACCCCTTCACTCTCTCAGGGATATCTTTGAATTTGAGGCCTTTCTTCTCAAACTCCTTCTTCAGCTCCAAATCCAACATGGTTCTCGTTCCCGAGCCCAGAGACCTGTTGACAAATCGCACGTCATGTCTGATGAGGTCTCCCACGCCGGCTATCTGCTTTGGGTTTCCCTTTTTCACTATGAGACCCAAGTCTCTGAGGTATCCCCTGATCAGGACAGCCTTGTCGGCGATCCAATACCTGCGCAGAAACGGAACGTTGTATGATCCGGTCTCTTGATCAAAGAGGTGGATACCCGCCACATCCGCCTCACCCATCATTATTGCAGCAAGTCCGCCTGATGAGCCAACCCGTACAACTTCACGGCTGAACTCTTCCTTGCTAAGCATCATTCTGACAATGATATCCACGCCTATGCAGTCGCTGCCTATTACCGTGAAGTCCGGAATCTTGGTCATGGAACCGAAAATTGATTGCTTGGTCTGTTGGGTAGGCGCTGAGATTAGGGGTTCCGCGCGCCTTTCAAGCTCTTGATACCTCTTCAACAATTCTAGGCCTGCGTCCGTGAGTTTTGCGCCGCCGCCATATTTTCCTCCTGCCTTAGCCTCGACCACGGAGGCACCTATGACCTTGCTCACGCTGTCTATGGAGTTCCATGCATGGGCGTAGGAGATGCCGAGGGCCTTTGCTGTGCCCATAAATGAGCCGAGTTTCTGTATTCCTTCCAGTATTTGTGATTCCTGGTCTCCGATCGCCCTCTTTCCGTCTACTTCCAGCCAAACCTTGAACTTTGGGGTGAATTTGCCTTCAGACACGCTTTCAGGATATGAATCGATATGCTTAAAAATATATATGAGCGTTATATCTGCAAGGTTATAACGATGAATCGAAAAGTGATCGCAATTATTGGAATACTAATCGTCTTGGGTGCTGCCATAGTGGCTGTGGGATATCCGATTCTGTTTCCCGCTCCCTACGAGCGGCTCGTGATAGCGACCACGACC
>MEZH01000012.1:24244-24532 GCA_001775995.1 Candidatus Bathyarchaeota archaeon RBG_16_48_13 | reverse complement strand
CGGCTTGCTCGACTATCTCAAGCCATATTTTGACAAGTTCCACGCCAACATGACCTGGCTTTATCTAGGCACTGGAGCGGCCATCGCTGCTGCCGCGAGAGGAGACGCTGACATCCTTCTAGTTCATGACTTAGTAAGAGAAAATGCCTTCGTCGCCTCGGGGAACGGCACCCATCGTGTGACAATCATGTACAATAATTTCACCGTGATCGGCCCCGCAAACGATCCTGCCAACATCAGGGGACTTACCAACGCTACGGAAGCGTTCAAGAGGATGGCAGCAGCTGG
>MEZH01000012.1:12030-24234 GCA_001775995.1 Candidatus Bathyarchaeota archaeon RBG_16_48_13 | reverse complement strand
TGGCAGCGCGAACCTGACAGCTTTCATTTCTAGGGGTGATAAATCTGGCACCAACGCGGCGGAGCTGAGGTTATGGACAAAGGCTGGGATCACTCAGGCGCAGAAAGCTCCAACGGGGAGCTGGTATTATTCGGCGGGACAAGGCATGGCTCCGACGATAAGGATAGCGAATGAGGGAGTGCAGGTGGGTGGAGAGAAGAAGCAGGGGTACACGCTTACTGACAACAGCACTTTCATTGCGTTGAAGGCGCAGATGGGAGCAGATCTGAGTCTCGTGCTGTTGGCACAGGGCGACATCGCACTGGTAAACCCATATGGATTGATAATACTCAACTCCACGAGGTACCCCAACATTAATTCAGAATTGGCGGAGAAGTTCTTCCTCTTCATGATCTCAGATCAAGGCCAGACCCTAATAGGAGACTTCACAGCCGGAGGGACAAAGATTTTCACCCCCCTATTCGGCAGACCTCAAATGATTAGACTGGCCTCAGAACAAGGTGAAGTGGATTACTGGAAACAACAGCTCGCGGACAATAACATGAGTCCGCCAAGCTGGGTCTCTTCTCTGGTCGTTTCCGTCATCTACCCACCCGATGAATAATCGGCCAAGGAGCTAATTCAGGTGGCTGGTTGGGATGAACTATTCCAGGGGATCGTCAGGGCTTTCCAGCTGATTCTGTCCGGCGATCCAGAGGTCCTCCGAATAACCTTCTTGTCCCTGAGGGTTTCCGGGTCGGCGGTCCTCATAGCCGCATTGATCGGAATCCCTGTCGGCACAATCATTGCACTCAGCGCATTTCGCGGCAAAGCGCTTGTCGTTAGCCTACTAAACACCCTGATGGGCCTGCCTCCTGTCGTAGTTGGGCTGGTATTGTATCTCCTTCTTTCAAGTTACGGGCCTCTGGGGTTTTTTCGTCTGCTTTACACGCCAGAGGCTATGATAATCGCACAGGTCCTCATGGCCACCCCAGTCATAGCAGGTGTCTCTCTATCTTCGATAACTAGCGTCGATCCAAGAGTGAGGGAGGCATCGGTATCACTTGGGGCAGACAACATCCAACAAATACGGGTCGTTCTAAATGAGGCGCGTCTCGGGCTGATCACCTCGGTTGTCGTAGGTTTTGGGGCGGCAATTTCCGAGGTCGGTGCGATAATGATGGTGGGTGGAAACCTGCTAGGATACACGAGGGCTCTGACCACCGCAATAGTTCTTCTGACTAACCAGGGCGATTTCGTGGAAGCCATAGCGCTAGGCATGGTACTGTTGATCATGGCTTTCTCCATCAACGTGGTCCTGACTCTTCTTCAAGTCAAAACCAAGTCAGGCTTATTCGTGACAAGAAAATAGGCAAAATGGTGCAGTGATGGAAAATGTCAGCGGTCACAATAAACGGTATTTCGAAGACTTTTGATGGCAAGGTTGCCGTAAAGGAGGTCAACCTCGACCTCCGAGATGGGGAAGTGTTGGGCATAGTAGGGCCGAGCGGGTCGGGAAAGACAACTCTTCTGAGGCTTGTCTCACTTCTGATCCATCCGGACTCTGGCATCATAACGATCCAAGGGGTGAATGCGGAGGGAAGCCAAGAGCATAGACGTCGCCTCAGAACACAGACTGCTATGGTCTTCCAGTACTCTGCGCTTTTCGACACGAACATTTTCAACAATGTAGCTTTGGGGTTGAAGATACGCGGATTCGGCAAGAGAGAGATCGAGACACGCGTGCGCGACATGCTTGGCCTTGTCAAGCTTTCTGAATTGGAAAAGAGACGAGCAAATACACTTTCGGGAGGCGAAGCCCAGAGGGTTGCCCTGGCTAGAGCCCTTGTGGTCCAACCGAAAGTTTTGCTTCTTGATGAAGCAACAGCCAACTTGGACCCGAAGAACGTCGAGATAATAGAGGGATTAGTGAGGCGCGCCAACGTCGAGTCAAGAACGTCAGTAATCATAGCCACGCATAATCTGAATCAAGCAAGACGCTTGGCAACTAGAATCGCCTTCCTATTGGACGGAGAACTAGTGGAAGTTGGAGATACGGCGGAAATATACGCGAATCCGAAAGATGAACGGACGGCGGCCTTTATTGCTGGCAGAATGGTTTGGTAGAACCAACATGTCCCCGCAAATTGAGACTCTAGAAGAGCAAAGGTCCATACTTCAGGATGAAAGTCACGCCAAAGAAGATTAGAACGAGGCCGCAGGCGATAATGATTATCTTATAGATGAGATCTTGTCTGATTTTCCTCCCCTTGGAGACAAGATATGAGACGAGAGAATACCACGATAGATCAGCTAAGAAGTGACCGAGCAACCAGAGAGCCACCCCCAAGATTGAAGTCGTGAGGAACGCCTCCATCAACATCGCTAGGCCGATGGTCGTCCACCAGAGTGGCACACTCGGATTAAGGATTGAACTGAAGAGAATGCTACCGATGACGGTATTGTGCTTGAAGGTTGAAGGCCCGCTATTGTTTCCCTGACTGCTCCTGGCTTTGAGGACGTTAACAAGACCGAAGATTATCAGCAGGCCTCCACCTAAGGTCCCCACGGCGCTTTGAACGATAGGCTCATTAAGGATCAAACTGAGCCCCAGGAAAAGAGCCGCCATTAGTCCCAGTTCAACAATTACATGACCGATGGTGGCAAGGGGTCCCGCCTTGGCCCCCTGCGAAATTGACTTTGATATGACGAAGACCAGTAGAGGACCAGGTATAAGGACGCCAGACAAAGCCACTATGAAACCTATGCCAAGTTGATAGATCTCGTTCAAAACACTTTTTTCCTGATTATTGGGTGATCTATTGGATTTATGACTTTACTGGGAGGGTATCGTATAAATCTGCCTCGAAAAGCTCGTCGAGGCTCCCTTCCACACTGAGAATCTTAGGCATCACGCCAATAGTCCCTACATTTTCCCCTCGAATGATGAGTGCTCCGCGAACGCCCCTTATTCCTTTTGCAGTGTTCAGACCCTTATGGAGGGAGACGGTAACGTCCTTTCCATTCACAGAGTTGGAGACGGCAGTAGCCGCTGCGTCCGCCGTGGCTGCGCCATCCGCAAACACAACGGTGGCGTCGCTCTGTCCGAAGTTAATGGCATGGCTCACTGTGGCAGAACTGGTTGATATGCCTATGGGAAAGTCCTCTTGCTCTAGGAGGAAGCCGAATTTCCCAGAGAGTCCCGTCCCTCCAGTGTAGACTCCAACTCTTAGGGGGCGGCAGGATCTTGCCGATACTTCGCCTCCGTTTTCCACGAGGCATACCGATGCGCCCACAGCCATCATTTCTTCCAACGCCAAATCGGCCAAGGCTCCCGGGACGGCGGCCATGGGACCGACCTCCGCGTTTTTGCTCGCTTCGGCAGCTATCTTTGCCACCCTTGGCGCTGACAACTCAACTTCCAAAGGAATCAATGAGTATTCGTACTCGGGGTGGAACCTGATGTAGTCCACCAACTGCCGCCTATTCTCTAGAAAAGATTCAAAGGCGACTTCTATTGCCTTGGTCCGGTCGCTCAATACGAGTATGTTTGACTGTTCTATTATCCTTCTGAGACGGTAGATACCTCTCTCAGATGATATGTGGCTGTTCGTCTCCACTCGCTCCCCATCATGTAAGATCTATGGCGGCAAAGGGGCAAGCTGTGATGCATATTCTGCATCTGATGCATTTTTTGTCATCATACTCGACCTCCCAATCCGGCATCTGGTTTATGGCTTGGACAGGGCAAGATGAGACGCAGGCTCCGCATGAAGTGCAACTCGTTCTGTCAATCTCGATGAATTGTGTCAGCTCCTTGACCGTCACGCCTGCCTCCCCGAACAAGTCTATGATGGATGCAAGTTGCCTGTCAGAGGCAGGTATGTCTACAATCATCTCCCCTGAATCCTGATTGAGCTTGGCCTCCAAGATGTTGATGGGTGTCTTCATCTTAAGTATGATCTCTGAGATGATCGGTTTTCCAGAATTCTCGTAGTTGTACGAGAGTTTCAGCTTCAATTCACATTACCTCCTCAGAAGGCTTGCTAGGTCTCTTATAGTGACGATGCCGAGTATACGGTTTTCGCTGTCGACGACAGGGGCGCCAGAGATATTGTGCCGATCCAGGCGTCGAGCTACTATGTCAACGGACTCCGTCTCGAGGGCTGTGACGACTTTTGTTGTCATTATTTCGTTGAGCCTCACCTTGTCCTCAGCGAGAGCTCTTGCCAAGTCCCAAGAAGTCACTATGCCCTTCAGCTTTCCTTCCTCAACGATGGGCAGATGATCTATAGCGTGGGCAACGAGCATCTTCGCCACATCCTTGATATTATCCGAGGGCTTGGCTGTGACAACATTCTTGGTCATTATGTCCTTGACCCTGGGCTCAGGTTTCTTGACTTCGAGGAGCCTTAATTCTCTGTAGGTTGGAAGAAGCTCGGCTGGTCTATTCAACAGAAAATCGCCCCGTACTATCCATGCCTTCAACGTCTCCGCTATCTCCTTAGCGTACTTGAAACTCGAGAGCGGTGAGGCTCTGGTGGACTTGCCATCTAGTTCTATCTCGCCCTCTTTTAGATCGGCGTAGGAGACTCTCTTTATGATGGGTCTATTTCTTGATGGAACGCCGTAGTCCAGGATATCTGTGTAGATATTCTCATCCGTGAGAGCAGCGGAGGCTGCCACTTTTTCGTTTATGATGGGAATTGGAACCCCCAGCCCCACGTAGAGAGTTGGACCATACTTGTGAAAAGTTGCACCTCTAAGAAAACGCGGGGTCATTTTTCTGAGGTCGCCACGAACCATCAGCGTTCCAAATTGATTCTGAGGACTATGCTGAGTCCCTTCCCCGACCACATAGCCCACGCCCCCGCCCAAGAAGATTCTCGTTCCGATGCCAAGTGTCTCGTAGTCCAAGTCCTTGTACAAGGGGCTCAGTTGGCCAGCACCTGAGTAAGTGACATTCCCATATCTGGGGAGCAGAGTGCCCATGTACGTGTGGATAATGCTCTCAGTGCTATTGGTGGCTGCATTGTAATGCTCGTAGGCGTTTCTCGGGTTTAGAAGTATGGCTTGGTTCAATTCGTCGATATTTACTGTGGTTTCGATGCTCTTTCTGGGATAGCAATCAGTGCCATATCCCTCTCTCCTCAACTCCACATCCTTGCGGCTTACCAAGTCCTCCAGGACGTGGCCTCCGCCGTATTCGATTCCCCGGGTTTCGCTAAAGGCGGTCGCGCCTAGATAAGCGTCAACGGCGGCGAGGCCTTTGTAAGCTGGCACATCGTTGAGCCAGCACTTTATCATTTTTATTGGAGGTTCAGAGTGACCAAGATTGAGAAAGGCGCCGGAGCTGCACATGGCTCCGAAGGTTCCAGTCGTTACGACGTCCACTTCTTTGGCGGCGGCTTTCAGTCCTTTTCTTTGGACGTAATCTACGAATTCGTCTGCGGTTAGTATTGTGGCGTCGCCGCTGGTTATTTTACCGTTTATCTCCTCATAGCTTCGCAGCTTTTCGGCTCCTCTTTCGTCCGACATAAATTCCCTTTCCTCCGATCGAAGTCGTCTGTTGTCCACGTGATTTTGCGGAAATGCTATTTAAATATTGTTATTAAAGCATTTCTATGTGAGAAAATATGTTTCTCAGTAATATCTTTCATGCTTGCCTGCGTTCAGGGAGGCACTCAAAAAAAGATTTAATAACGTTTCGTAGTCTATGAGTAGATAATTCTCTGGAGGTTTACGATGCCTGCCAACTATAAGGCAATAGTCTATTTCGATAGGCCAGGTCAGGAAAACACAGACGAGGTCCTCGAGGCCGTCCAAACTCGTTTGGATGAGGGAGACGTCTCCAAGATCATCGTGGCAACCACGAAGGGCGTGACGGGACTGAAGTTCGCGAAGGCGTTCAAAGGAAAAGCCGGCGTAGTTGCCATATCTCATGAGAAGATGGAAGTCGACTACAGAAAAGAGATGGAGGAACTCGGGGTGAAAGCTGCTGAGAGAACTCATCTGCCTTTTCACGCCAAGGGAATGGACGTGGTGAGAGACACCCTCTTCACCATGGGACAGGGTTTCAAGGTGGCTATGGAGATAGTCCTGATCGCAACAGATATGGATCTGGTGCCGCCCTACAACAGCGTGATAGCGGTAGGAGGCACTTCTAGAGGCGCTGATACAGCGATAGTGGCTCGTTCCACGACAACAGCCGAGGCATTCATTAGGGATGAGACAAAGCGACTCGAAGTGCGAGAGATACTTTGTATGCCACTAAAGAAAACTTGGCTCTAGAGATCCTTTCGCAGATCCCTGTCTTTCTTCCTTCAAAACCTCATTTTTTCTGAATTGTTTTGCCCAAAGTCGACTATGGTCGAGAGATATCTTTATTTTCAATTGAGCCGATTATCGCATGTCAAACTTCTGAGGTCTTCGCTGAACATGTCGGGCAGGAAAACCATCGGTACTATAAAGATGAGGAATCGTCAAGTAACTGACAGCCTCAAGGGACTCGGCACCAGGATCTACGATCAGATAGAGGACCGGAAATTTCCGTGGGTGGACATCAAGTCTAGGACCAGCCAGAACATCAAGATGGACGAGAAACTGGGGCAGTATGTCTTGGGTCCGAAGACGATAAAGAGGAGTGCCCACAACCGCCGCAATCTCAAACCCCTGAGTCAGATACTCTGGGTCTCGACGGTCGGGAAGGAACTTCTGGAACAGAACAAGACCAGCACCCTTCGGGATGTCTTTTACATGGCTCAGGGCGAGGGCACAGAGATTCAATTCGCCGAGCAATCCGAGTCGGATGACATAATAACTGATCTCGAGACCGTCCTGAACGCGGCTAGGGAGGATCTCCATATATATCCCAAAGAGAGGAGCGCAATCTTCGGCGACCTAACGGTCGAGTACACCTCGCCTCCCGGATGGGAGGGTCAAAAACGCAACACGGCTCTCGACCCCAATGGTACGGTTATCGGGCCCCCGATGACGTCTGCGGAGTTCGTCAAATGTCAAGCTGACAAGCTAATCGTCGTAGAAAAGCACGCAATGTTTACCCGGTTTATTGAGGAAGGCGCCTACAAGAAGTTCAATGCTCTCCTGATAAGTTCGGAAGGCCAGGCTCCCCGGGCGACGCGCAAGCTGATAAGGCGGCTGAGCACCGAGCTCGACCTCCCTGTTATGATCCTCACTGACGGAGATCCTTGGGGCATTTCGATCGCTTCGGTGATCATTCACGGCTCTGTGAACTGCGCCCATCTGAGGGATCTCAACACACCAGAAGCTGTCTGGGCGGGCATATACGCCTCGGACATAGTGAAGTACAAGCTCCCAACGGTCAGGATGACCGACAGGACCATGCAGAAGAGGGGAAGCGACGTAGAGAAGCTGGATAAACTGGCCCAGTTCTTCGACACCCCCGCATTCAAGAACACGGTCTGGCAGAAGGAGATTGCCCTATACGAGAAACTCAAGAGAAAATGTGAGCTTGAAGCTTTCAGCCGATACGGTCTATCCTTCGTCGTGGACAAATACCTTAAGGACAAAATAAAGGAAATTGGGTTCTCCTAGTATTCCTTCTCGCAAATACCGTTTCGTCACCATTTCAGTCTGACGTCTGAGACTGAGCCTGGATGAGATCAGAGGAAGCTTGCGGTCCAGAGATGGTTCAGTAATACTGCTTCAGGCATTCCTTTGTCTCGCTCCTGGGAAGATCCTGTATTGGGGATGCCTCATCGTTGAAACCTTCAGAACCGGCTTCTCTAGTGGACCCGAACTCTCTAGGTAGTCAAGTCTGGACAAGTTGCCGTAAATGTCATCCAACGCTTCATCTATCCGTTCGCGAGGAATGGAACTCAATCAAGGTGTTTCCTATAGTTCCTGTACCAGAGAAACGACCCGCAGCTAGCGCACGACAAGAGAACGACAATCGAGATGATTAGTCCCACGGTTTCTCCGATAGGCTGTTCATAGACCAACTCCACGATGCTAGATTTGGCATGGCCTAGATCTACGAGCATGAAATCCGGTCCAATCTCTGATATACTGAGCGTTTCTTGACCGGAATAGGCCTTCCACGACATGTCATATGTTGCCTTGACAAGCAGAGCTGTGTTTTCCGCAAGTCCATCAATCTTGATTCTCATTTTTCCGGTTCCGATCGACTCGTAGCTGCTATTCACCTTAACCGGGGCCTCGACGAGGTCAACGTACGACGACAAGTTCACCCGGTCTGTGATGTTCTCGATCGGTTTCAGGCTTTGGGCCTCTTCGAGATTGACTACTTGGATCAACCCTGGATTCTTCAGATGGATTTCAAATACCCCGAAGCCCTCAAGATAGTACCTCATCTCCAATATGTCCCGAAATTTGTCTGGATATCTGTAGTCCTTGTACGTAGTGAATGCGTTCTGGTAGGTGACCACTACGTATTTCGCGTCAGTTGCCTTCAGCCATAGAACTGAGAGGCTTCCATCAGAGCCGCCATCCACTTCGCTGTTGACTAGCGACCACCAGCCATTGGTGGCAGCGCTGTCGTACCCTCCTCTGATCTGGGGGACATCGGAGAACAGGTCCAGCCAAAACGCCATGTTGCCTGTGGCATAGATCCTTCCTTCGACGTGAGCCTCCTGCAGCCATTGGGCGACCCTGTACTCCGAAGTCCCTTCTATACCTTCGTTTGGGCGGGTAACAGGATAACCTGCCATGAATGTCAGACATGAGTAAAGAAAGATGGAAGTCAATAGGAATAAGATCAATATGCGAACCCTTCGCCTTGAGCTCCCAACGGCTCTCCTGATAGTCCCTACGAAGTTGAAGGGATCCAGGCCCAAGAGGACCGAGATGAACATTGTCGCCTCGGGAACGTATCGGTAAGGCTGTGGAACCAACGTCACCCCCAGCACCCACGCGACCACAAAAGTGAGGAACGCTGAGAAGCCCATCAGGCTCCAAAGCAGAGGAGCGGGACTCTTACGAGCACAAAACAATAGGAGCATTATCGAGGAAATGACAAGAATGAGGATGAGGGATTGGAGTGGTCCGGCTGAGGGTGGCGCGTTCGAGCCGATGGCACCATAGCTGAAGGAATACGCTATGTAGCGGGAGTCATATTGGAAAGCCACTAGACCGTATGCCAGGGCCGATGAAATGAATGTGGACCTGAGCTTTCCTCTCCAGTTCTTGATGTTGATCTCAGCCAGGAGTGTTATGGCCATGATCACGGCTAGCGAAAAAAGGGCTATGAGGTTGGTCAGCGCCACCAGGGAGATCATGAGCGCGGTTGCTAGGTAGTACCTGAACGCCTTTCTTTTCAGTGATTCCATGAAAGCGATCGTAGCCAATGGAATGAGGGTCAGCCCCAGAATATGAGGTCCTTCCCCATATACCGTCATGACTATGAGCCTCCACGGGACCAGAGTGAAGGCTGAGGACATGGGGAACGCCATCGAAGGCAAGAGGCTGTAGACCACAGCTCCAACAACCCCTGGCAATTCTCTTTTCGACAGATACCTGATCATGAAGTACAAGGTTACGGGCCCGAGAGCGTAGGCGAGTGCTGTCAGAATTCTGTATGCATGAGAAAGGGAAGACAAGGAAAGAACTGCCCGAACAAGATAGGTCAAGTATGGGACTAGCGGAACGTAGGATAGGTGGAAGGGGAAACCGCAATACCAGTTCGAGAACCATGCAAGATCGGGTAAATTCTCGGAGACAAACTTGGCTTGGGTAATGTATGCGCACTCTATAGATCCCAAGTTGCTCGTATACTCGCCCTGAAATAGCGGCAAAACAATGAAGAGGTTCAGGAAGAAGAGCGCTGTGGGAATGAGTATTCGTCTGGAAAACAGATTGGTTTCTATCGAACTTCGGACGCCCATTTAGGTCGTTCTACTTTCTCTGAGGGCAACATATAATAGGATTATTCAAAGAAGACCGTGAGCTCCCCTGGAAAACAAGGAAATAGAAAAAAGAGTGTGTCTTATGGTCGGAGGTTACTTGCCAAATAACGTGGTGAACTTGTCGTCGTGTCCTTCTTCGTCGCCGAGGATCTCCTCGTAGAGAAGACGCGAGACCGGATCGTCAGCTTCCATGGCCACCTTAACCGCGGAACGGTACAGTGGCATGGCTTCTTTCTCAGCGGTTACGCCATCCTCGAGCATTCTCCTTATGTTTCCGTCCTTGACCACCTTTATTTCGGTAAGCTTTGTTGTTGGCTCTCCACCCGGTACCATATCCGCTCTGCGAACTTTTCGGCGTGCTTCATCTCAACTTTTGCAAAGTCCTCAAATACTCCGCCGATATCTTCGGCGTTCGTGCCTATGGCCATGACGTGATTCCACATGTACTGAATTGAGACTGCGATTTCGCGCGATATTGACTGGTTCAAAATCTCCAGGAGCTTCTTCTTCGCATTTTCTTTGCTGCTCACTACATTCTCACCCAAGATTTACTGATTATTTCAGCGTAGAACAATAATATGTAGGTTCGACGTCGGTCGCCAAGGATGCCGTTTCGACTGATTTGACAAAGCAAGTGTCAATCAAATCTCCAATGCCCTACGTGTAGCGTAATCTGAATCAACAAAAACTCCGCTTTTCATAGCTCTTTCACGAAAAGATTTATATATCATCTGGGCGTGATTTGTTTTCCCCTCGTTGGTGGCGCGTTATGATTGAAAAAGCCTACATCCTTGACTCAACGTTAAGAGAGGGCGAGCAAACGCCTGGCGTCTCATTCACAATCCCCGAGAAGATCGAGATCGCTCAGAAATTGGACGAGATAGGGGTTCCGATGATCGAAGCCGGTCACCCTAACGTCTCTCCGGATGTTCATGAGGCTGTGAAGAAGATCGCCTCTTTGGGGCTGAAAGCTGAGATACTGGCGCACGCCAGGGCTGTCAAAGCGGATGTGGATGCAGCCGCAAGATGCGATGTGGATCGCGTCGCCATATTCTTGGGAACGTCATATACGCACCTTCACGACCAGCTTCATTTGGATCAAGAAGAAGCCGTGAAGAGGGTCATGGATGTCGTAACGTATGCAAGGAGCCATGGTCTCAAGGTCAGGTTCACAGCCGAAGACGCATCGAGAACCGAGTACAACTATCTCCTCAGAATATGTAGAGCCGCCGCAGAGGCGGGTGCCGACAGGATCAGCGTCCCGGACACTGTCGGGATCATGAGGCCTGCTGCCATGGGCGATCTGTATCGCAGGTTGGTCAAGGAGGTGAACGCCGAGTTCGATGCCCATTGCCATAACGACTTGGGGATGGCGGTCGCCAACTCGTTAGCAGCCTTAGAGGCTGGTGCTACTGCGGTGCATGTTTCTGTCAATGGACTTGGAGAGAGGACGGGAATAGCGCCGCTCGCAGACGTCGCCACCGCGTTGAAGGTCATCTATAATATGGACACTGTGAAGCTTGAGCAACTTCCCGCCTTATCCGTCATGGTCGAGAGGTACAGCGGCATTGTCAGGTCGCAGAATTCACCTGTAGTAGGAGAGAATGCCTTCTCACATAAGTCTGGCGTCCACGCAGCCGGAGTCTTGGCAAACCCAGCCACGTATGAGGCTTTTCCTCCAGAATTGATCGGCAGGCACCGAGCCATAATCATCGACAAATACACTGGCAGGCACGCCGTCAAGTACCAGTTGGAACGACTCGGAATTCAATTGAGCAGTGAACAGATTGAAGCCGTTTTGGAGCGCATAAAGAACAACCCGACCATGAGGAACTATCGGGACGCTGACCTGGTAGAGTTGGCTGAGAAAACTTCGGGGATGAGTTTCGCAGCGGCAGTTCCCAAGAGAGTCGAGGTCGTTATCCTCATAAAATGCGACTCAAATGTGTATACGACTGCGGTGGCTCGCAAGATCTCCTCTCTGAAGGGAGTGATCGATGTCAATGAAATTAGCGGCGAGTTCGACGTAGAGGCCAAGGTGGTGGCAGACTCAGTCTCGGAGCTCAATCAGACCTTGGAGGGCATACGCGGGGTTGGGGGCGTCATAGGAACTAACTCAAGCCTCATACTCAAGAAGTTTGGGTCCAACAGCCAATAGTGAAATCGTACATCGCTCCATATACCATTCTGATTCCTTGGTCACTTTCCATATTGTTTTTCGGAAATTTCTTTTTATACTTTGGGTTTTTTAAGTTATGTTGGGAATCCTAATGAGTCAAAAAGTGGTTTGTCCTAGCTGCAACACCACGGTCGATGAGTC
>MEZH01000012.1:7181-11999 GCA_001775995.1 Candidatus Bathyarchaeota archaeon RBG_16_48_13 | reverse complement strand
AAAGCCCCCGAGAAAAAAGCGGAAGACGCCATAGTTAACCTCATCCAAGGCGCCACTTCAATGGTTAGTGGCACGAGCAAGCTGATTTCGGCTTTGGGTCGAGAAGCCGAGAAGAAGGCCAAGGAAGGAGCCTACTCCAAGGACATCAATGAGGCTATAGAGGCGCTGGGGAAGTCTGTTCGGGAGATGGCTGATCGCGTGGATGAGCTTTCCAAACGTGCTGGAGAAAAAGCTGAGAAGGAGATCAGACAGCGCCACAGAACAGAGAAGAAATAGCTCCTCGCAGAGGCAAATTGCCCATTCTATTTCCAAGATAGAAGCAATCAATCCTCATTGCGGTGGGAAGAAATTGGTCTCGGTCCGCGTCCGATACTTGGTCCTCCTCGTCTTCGGGTTGGTCTTTCTGTTCTATAGGAGCAATTCCTCTATAGGTACGGGCGTGATCTTCAACTCCCTGCTCTTTGCATGGACTTCGGTTGGAGCCTTTCCCTTCGGCTCATTCTAGAGAAATGGCAAAAGCCTTTTTCCTAACTAGCAGCGTGATATTGTCATGGAATCAGAGCAGTGGCTTAGAATCCGTGCTTGGACTGAACCTGCTGAGATGCCTCCACGAGGTGGGGGCGAGATTATCGTCGAAGCTGAGATACCTACAGGTTGTTATATTGAGTCCCACGAACCATCAGCCGAGGTCCTTTTGCCAACGATTTTAGTCCTAGACTCGCAGGAGGGCCTCTTCATTGGTCCAGTGCGGTACCCAGAGCCTATTGAGAGGAGCCTTGAATGGAACGAGGGCGCTCTCAGCCTATATGAGGGAAAGATTAAGTTCTCTGTCCCAATCGAGGTGCATGCCGAAGCGGTCGAAGGGAAAAAGAAGATCAAGGGGCGAATAACCTATCAAGGATGCACTTCAACCATTTGCCTCATGCCAGGCTCCCAAGAGTTTACCGTGGAGTTCGAGGTAGTCTGATCATCTGAGAGGTTGCTGTCTTCCATGAAAGGATGATTTTACAAATCTTCTTTCATTTTTCAAGCATTTCCGGTCAGCTGCTCCATGAGAAAATCAAACGTTATCAGTCAGGGCCGCAATATTTACTACGTTACTCTCAGTCTGTATTGATCATTGAAAAGACGGAAGGGATGATGAATGTCCGATTCTGATTCGGGTTTGTTAGAGTTCTATGGAACTGAATGTGCTCACTGCAAAAAGATGGAGCCCTTGGTTGAGCGACTAGAAGTGGAGACAAATCTCAAGATAAAGAGATTTGAGGTCTGGCATAATGAGGCGAACGTTCAGATGATGAGAGAATACGATAAAGGGTATTGTGGGGGAACGCCTTTCTTCATTAACAAAAAGACTGGGAAGTGGCTTTGTGGAATCAAGGATTATGAGACTTTGAAGAAATGGGCTCTTGGACAATAGACTTGATTTCCAGTTGATACTCTGTAGACAAGATAGTGTTGTGTGTCATCATGCCGGAAGAAGTTGTCGGGAAATTCGAAATAACCATGCTGAAGGTTCTTGATGTTGATGGAAACTGTGACGAGACGCTCAAACCAAGGCTTTCTGACGAAGTAATCAAGAAGTTATTTGAGCTGATGATCTTATCCAGAACCTTTGATGATATTGCCGTAAAGTTGCAGCGTGAAGGAAGAATTGGGACTTATGCGCCTGGCAGAGGTCAAGAGGCGACACAGGTGGCCAGCGCTTATGCCCTAAATGACTCTGACTGGTTTTTTCCAGCGTTCAGAGAGAATGCTGTATACATAACTAAGAATTTCCCCCTGGAGATGCTCTATGAATATTGGGGGGGAGATGAAAGGGGAGAAAAGATCCCTGACGACTTCAACGCGTTCACGGTCGCAATACCCGTTGGAACACAAATCCCCCACGCAGTTGGATTCGCTTGGGCCTGCAAATTCAAGGGAGATAAGCGGGCGGTTTTGGTTTATTTCGGGGATGGGGCCACTTCCAGAGGCGATTTCCATGAAGGACTAAACTTCGCCGGAGTCTTCAAGCTACCCGTAGTCTTTCTGTGTCAGAACAATCAGTGGGCAATATCTTTACCTGATAAGCGACAGACTGCCTCTAAGACTCTAGCCCAGAAGGCCATAGCCTACGGCTTCGAAGGGAAGCAGGTCGATGGAAACGATGTCTTTTCGGTCTACAAAGCAGTAAAAGAAGCGCTGGACAAGGCGCGCTCGGGGGACGGGCCCACACTGATAGAGTGCGTTACCTATAGAATGGGAAACCACACGACTTCTGACGACGCTTCAAGATACAGAACCAAGGAAGAGATCGAGGAATGGGCGAAGCGAGACCCCATTGATAGGCTTCGCAAGTACATGAAGCGAGCGGGTCTTTGGAATGAGGAATATGAGAAGAGAATCACAGTTGAGGCCATGGAGAAGGTTCAGAAAGCCGTTGAAAAAGCCGAATCAGTTCAGAAACCAGAAGTCAAAGATCTCTTTGAATGGACTTATTCAGATGTACCCCAGCGCCTGAGGGAGCAGCAGGAGGAGCTGAACCTATCTCTTAAGGAGAGAGAATGAAGTATGGTACAGCTCACCATAGTTCAAGCGGTCAAGTTTGCCCTCGAACAGGAAATGGAAAGAGACTCAGATGTGCTGGTTCTGGGAGAAGACGTAGGGATAAATGGGGGCGTCTTTAGGGCAACGGAAGGCCTCTTTGAAAAATTTGGGGACAATCGAGTCGTAGATACGCCATTATCGGAAACGGGAATAGTGGGAGCTGCAATAGGACTGGCCTTGTACGGATTGAGACCAGTCGCGGAGATTCAATTCGATGGCTTTCTTTACTCTGCATTTGATCAACTAATATCTCACGCTGGAAGAATCCGGAACCGTTCACGTGGCAGATTCCATGTGCCGCTGGTTATCAGAGTCCCATATGGAGGAGGAATTCGTGCGCCCGAGCACCATTCGGATAGCCCTGAATCTTATCTGGTTCACACGCCAGGAATCAAGGTTGTTACGCCATCTACCCCATATGATACGAAGGGGCTTCTTATTTCAGCGATAAGGGATCCAGATCCCGTGATCTTCCTCGAGCCTAAGAGGATATATCGGGCGATCAGAGAGGATGTCCCAGAAGAAGATTACGTGGTTCCCCTCGGTGAAGCAAAGACTATTCGAGCAGGAAACGACGTGACATTGATTTCGTGGGGCGCTATGGTGCGGCAAGCGATGGCGGCGGCCGAGAAGTTGAAAGGGAAGATTGACGTAGAGGTCATAGATCTTCGCAGCTTGTCACCCATCGATGTGGAAACGGTGACAAAATCAGTTGCAAAGACCGGAAGGGTGGTAACGGTCCATGAGGCCCCGAGGACATGTGGCCTTGGAGCAGAAATCACGGCGCTCATTAATGAAAGGGTTTTCCTCAGTCTGAAGGCTCCTGTCGAACGCGTCACAGGCTTTGACGTGCCATTTCCTCTTTACAAGCTTGAGGATTACTATTTGCCAAGCATTAATAGAATCATTAAAGGAATAGAAAAAGTAGCCAGTTTCTAGAGGTTCTGTTATGCCCCAGAATTTCAGGTTACCTGACATAGGCGAAGGGATCGCTGAAGCAGAGATAGTTAAATGGGAAGTCAAGGAAGGAGACATGATTCAGGAGCATCAACAAGTCGTCAAAATCGAAACGGACAAAGCGATAGTCGAGCTTCCCTCACCCAAATCAGGCATCGTACTGAAGATCCACCATAGAGAGGGGGACATGGTCAAAGTTGGAGAAACATTAATGACAATTGGTGGACCCGATGAAAAACTTGAGGGCTTTGGGGCAATTCCGGCAAGTTCGGGAACCTCAGTTGTGGGTGTGCTTGAAGAAGCACCGATGATAGCGGCTAAGCCTCCACAAGTTCTGGCAACACCCGCCACAAGGAAGCTTGCGAAGGACCTCAATGTTGATCTCACTCAGATTACTGGCACAGGACCTGAAGGAAGGATAACGGATGAGGACGTAAAGAGAATTTCGGAGGGAAAAAGCGAGAGAGAGATTGAGCCAATAGTCAAAATCGCCAAAGAATACGACTTGTACGGTTACTACAAAACAATCCCGCTGAAAGGGGTACGGAGAAGCACCGCCAAGAAGATGACTGAATCAAAGAGAATAATACCGCACGTAACGCACATGGATGAAGCCGACGTAACAGAGCTTGAAAGAATCAAGGAGAAGCAAAAAGAGATAGAAAAACAGGATGTCCACATAACATACCTACCGTTCGTGATCAAGGCAGTGGTTGCTGCCTTGAAGGAGTATCCTTATCTAAACTCTTCGTTGAACGATGAAACTGAAGAAATCATAGTCAAGAAATATTACAACATCGGAGTTGCAGTCGACACTGAAGACGGTTTAATAGTGCCTGTGATAAAAGCGGCGGACCAGAAGAGCATAGTTCAACTCGCCAAAGAGATACAGGTACTAGCCGAAAAGACGCGCTCAAGGGAAGTGGATCTCGCCGATCTGAAGGGAGGAACATTCACAATAACAAATGTCGGCTTTATCGGTGGTCTTTATGCGACTCCAATAATAAACTACCCTGAATCCGCGATCTTGGCTCTAGGACGAATCTACGAAAAACCGGTTGCTCATGATGAAGAAATCAAAATCAGAAGAATCATGCCCCTATCGCTGTCTTTCGATCACAGAGTAATAGATGGCGCTATGGCAGCGCGATTTGTTAACACAGTGATTAAGTACGTGGGGGACCCAAGTCTGTTGTTGCTGGAAAAAGAATAGATCACCGGTGTCTTGATTCCTAGTGGGTACATTTTAGGGTGGCTGGCGATACTCCCGGA
>MEZH01000012.1:5327-7137 GCA_001775995.1 Candidatus Bathyarchaeota archaeon RBG_16_48_13 | reverse complement strand
TTAGTGCTCAGCTGGCGGACTATTTCTTGAGCCATCTCCATGGTCTTGGCTTTGCCCCCCAAATCGTATGTGACTACTTTGCCTTCAGCCAGCACCTGGTTTAGAGCTGATTCAAGCTCGTTAGCATCTTCCGTGTACCCAAGATGTCTCAGCATCAGGCAGCTGGAGAGGATCATCGCCGAGGGGTTCACGACGTTCTTTCCCGCGTATTTTGGGGCTGATCCATGGACCGGCTCGAACATTGCATATTTGTCCCCGATGTTTGCGCCGGGCGCCATTCCTAGTCCACCCACCAAACCTGAGGCCAAGTCCGAAAGTATGTCGCCAAAGAGGTTGGTTGTGACGATGACATCGAACTCGCGGGGCTTTGTTACCATCTTCAAGGTAGATGCGTCGATGTGCATTTCCTCAAATTGAATTTCGGGATGCTTTGAAGCTACCTCCATGCAGACAGTCCGGAATAGGCCGTCTGTCTCCCTGCAGATATTCGCCTTATGGACTGCAGTCACCTTTTTCCGCCCCTCTTTCTTGGCTAACTCGAAGGCGAACCTCGCTATCCTTTCTGAGCCCTTTCTGGTTATCACGCGGATCCCTATTGCCGTGTCGCCGAGGTTGTATTCCAACCCCTTGTAAAGGCCTTCGGTGTTCTCCCTAGCTATCACAAAGTCCACGTTGGGGTAGAGGGCTGGTACTCCCTTCCTCGACTTAGCGGGTCTCATGTTGGCGTAAAGGTCTAGTGTCTGCCTGAGAGTAACTGCAACGCTCTTGAAGAAGCCTGGGCCGGGAGGGGTGGTTGTGGGGCCCTTCAGACATATTCCCACTTCCTTGATCCTGTCTATGACTTCCTCCGGCAGATGGTTGCCCGTCCTCTTCCAAAGGTCGTAGCCAACCTCGCAGACGATGGGCTCGATGTCCGTGTTCAAAGCGTTCAGAGTATGAAGAGCTGCCTGAGTGACCTCCGGGCCTATGCCGTCACCAGGCAGGACGACTATCTTTCTGCTCACCTATAAGCGCTCCTGAGTTCAGCTATTTGAGAAAGTGAGAAGTTTTTGAGCTTTTCTGTTATGTTGTGGTCTCGTACGTTGGATTTGAGTGATCAGAGCGATTCATATTATGTGTTTGATAGCATCAAATGTTATGTATGTTGTAATCGGATTATGCATAATATAGATTCATTTTTGTACAACACTATGTTGGGGAAAAGCTTAAATTATCTTTCCTCAAATAGGAGGAAAATCGCTGGATTGCACCAAGTAAAGAACTCCGAGACGAACCTTCACCAGCTCCATGTTCCAGATGGAGAAGGCTCGGGGAGAAATTTCAGCTAGTGTTCGATCCACGCAAGGGGGGCTGTAGCTGCCTGTTAGTTAAGGCAATAATTCCTGTGAGGCTTGCGGGAACCAAGTCGAGACTCGCGCCGGTTCTTCAACCCGAGGAAAGGATAGAATTCACCCTTAAGATGTTGACCGACGTTGTCCGCGCCGTGGCGATGGCGCCTCACGTATCCGAGATACTGGTGATCACCCACAGCAGCAGCATCATCGATCTTGCACATAGCCTCGATGCGGGTACCGTTCTGGAAGCTAGCGTTGACGGCATAGACTCAGCAATAGGAAAAGCCGTGGAACTCTGCACAAACGTCAGAGATGCACTTCTGGTACTGCCTGTGGATATCCCCCTGTTGACCTCCAGGGACATCGAGGCGATGATCTCCTTGGCGCGTGGCAAGCGCGCCTTGGTAGTCGCTCCCTCCAGGGATGAGAAGGGCACAAATGGTCTACTGCTCAAGCCGGCGGGGGTCATTCAAACC
>MEZH01000012.1:3549-5271 GCA_001775995.1 Candidatus Bathyarchaeota archaeon RBG_16_48_13 | reverse complement strand
GATTGAGATCAGGAGTCACCCCCAAGGTGTACCGATCGCCCACAATGGAGCTCGATATTGATATCCCGAGAGATCTGGCGGAGTTCGTCTCAGTGGAAAGAGATTCTGATGCTTACCGATTCCTCGTGGAAAGGGGGATCAATAAGAGACTCACCGAATTGGTTGCCCCTCTACAGGTTAGGTGACTGATCGTATCAGATCTTGGTCACAATAGAGGCGCTTGCGCTGCGACTTTCCCGAACCGATAGCAATCGGTGTTATCTTTGTTTTGTGCAGTGACAAGAAGAATAGAAATTCATCATGAATCCTGCTTTGTCAAAACGGTGCCACGGGAGTTGGAAGAATTCATATGAAGATTGGCTACCCTTGCATAAACCTCTCAACGAGTTGTAGGGCCAACAGGACCTTTCGACTCCGATCCTACTCAGAAGAACGGTTGAAGGAAACCGTCTCAAAACAATCTGGGCTGCCTTTCCAAAATACTGGAATTCAACCTGGACCACAATACCCTTTCTTCCGGATTACCTCGGACCTCGTCCCATTCGCGTCTCACCCCATTTGCACGTTCAATTGGCGAGGACACTTGAGGAGCCAGTTTGGTGCCATAGCGCGCGTTTCTCGTTCCGCGTTCTGACGTTCCGCGTCGTTCTTCGTTCTATGCACGCAGACGCGCTCTGGCTCATTCAATCTCTCACTCTCACCATCTCTATCAAACAATCGACCAATCAATCAAAAGAAAAGAGAGCCTGTCTGTCTCTCAACACAACAGACAAATATTCTGTCAAGGCTCACATTGTCTATTCTGAGAAGTGCTGATATATTTGAAAGCAAAGATTTGCGATTTGAAACCTTACATGAAAGACATTGATATTAAATTTTAAACCCTAAATCCGAAGCGCGCGCCAAAGACCGAGAGACAAGCGATCTATTGTTTGTTGTGTGTTGTGTGCAGGTGTGGGAGGAGAGAGTGGGAGAGAATAGGGTGGAAGAATAGTGAGAGTCAGCGAATCGGGGGGATTAAATCTTAATTTCACACATAACTGAGAATAGGCACTCGAGGTTTTGTGATCTCTTGTTTTGGAACAGTTTTAAGGTTTGACATAAGAAATGCTGTTTGGTGGAATTAGTGTCGAAGTATGGGAAACCCGTCTGGCAACATGTTTTTGAAGCTGCCAAAAGTACAGCAAGTTCTACGAGCAGGTAAAGATAATTGACATCATTAAAACCATATTTCTCGATTGCTTTGATGAAATCTTTGGCTTCATCCAAAGAATCACCCATAGTATCAATACATCTTGTTAAAGTTAGCCACTATTTCATTTTGTTTTTTCAGAACCTTTTTGATATGATTAATTTCTGACTTGGTATAAACCGATTCGATTTCATCGTTATCCTTTAACTCCCGCAATAAGTCATCGATAATACGCCTAAGCTCTAACCAATCTGTTCTGTATCCTTTTAGAGATTCATCAGGATTTGAGACGTATTTCCATAATTCAGAATCGGACTTCTCTTCAGTCATGTTTCGAATATTTGATAATTCTTTGCTTAAGAGTTACGCGCGCTTTCACATTTTGTGTGTGATGTGTGGGATATGTGTGATGCAAGTAGTAAGAGAAAGAAAGAAAGGGGAATCAGAGAAGAGTAGAGATATCGTAAACGAACAGAGAGAGAGAGAAAGATTAGAATTTAATCCCACACACCGTCATGTATTTTTACGAA
>MEZH01000012.1:3313-3536 GCA_001775995.1 Candidatus Bathyarchaeota archaeon RBG_16_48_13 | reverse complement strand
CACTTGACGTGATGCGTGTGGATCACCTTGTTGACTCGTTCGCTGAGATTCAGCACCTCTCGCGCCTGGCTACAGGCGTCGATGTAGTGCTGCAGTGTCATCGGCCCAAAAAAGACGTCCTTCTTGGCCAAGGCGGCGTTGACGTTGTCCGCATCCCAGACCCGGACACCATCCGCATCTCGGAACGATATACCTGCCTTGGCTGGATCTACCCCCTCGGGTA
>MEZH01000012.1:346-3247 GCA_001775995.1 Candidatus Bathyarchaeota archaeon RBG_16_48_13 | reverse complement strand
CCGACCACCCAACCGACCACCCAACCTACCACCTGACCTACCCTCTGCATCTGCCTCCTCCCCCTTTTTGCCGCCGCCAGCTCCAGCGGAACCTATAGGTCCGCGCGGGGGAGTTTCCCCAGTTTCACTGGTATGTCCTGGTTGGTCTTTACCGGGTATGTCCTGGTCGGTACCTTTGAGTATGTCCTGGTCGGTATCCCTGGTATCACCAGGTGGGTTCTTGGATTTGAGTATTCTTCTACCTAGGTCTGGGTTGGCAGTAGCGCCCTCTGGTACTGGATCACCATTCGCTATATGCCAACCCAGGTGTCCGTTCCTAGCCCTCTTATTTTCAATGAGGTTCATTCCCGCATCTTTGATTTCCCCTTCTTACGTGATCAATTACAGCGTTCCTGAATTCCTTTGTCAACTTATTCACACCAAGTGGCTGGTGGGTGAAAGGGTGAATCGCGGCAGGTTCTATTTTGCTCACCACTTTGTTCGCGCTTCGAGTACCTTCATCCAAATACTTTTGGATCATAGTTCCTCGTCCAGTATCGGGATCGGGGAGTAGCTCTCGGCGACCTTCGGATTTGTTGCGGCAAAGATCGGCATATCAATGGAGATCCGCGGTTCCTTCCTAGACCTTGCTCGAGGCTACATCGGGCGGGGTAGAGCTCGCTCGAAGGCAGCATGGAGGCGTTACGAAAATTGCACTGGACTCCAACGGTCAGGCACGAAAAAAGAGGCAGCGGGTTGCTCAGAACGCCCAAACTCGCCAGCGGGTGGGTGCCATTAAGGCCCTTAAGCCACTAGCTGGCAATTCTGGTTCAAAGGGGCGGTGCAGGCACGCTCAGCCATTCTCAGGCTCACTACCCGGCCCGGGACCAAAGCTGCTCCGTTCGCCCATCGATACTCCCCGTGATGCAGAAGGTGGCCGGCCGAGGTAGCCTCGAGGAGCTCCGTGAGTCGTTTGCGTGCGCTAGTTAGCCTCTGAGTGATAGACTCACTTCGCTTCCTCTTGGCTTGTCAACCATCCGGGCGCGCTCACGGCAAGGTTGTATGGTTGGATTAAAATTTTAATCCCCCAAACCCAACTACCTACTTCTACTCCTCTCTTCTCTTTCTTTACACCCACAACACGCAACACACCACAATCAGTCAAACACACACCAAAGAGATACTAGAATTCAAGTGAAGAAGACTCAACACATATCTTAATAGAATAATTGAATCTAACTCAAGTTTAAGGCGTTTTCAAGATGCCAAAGAATGTCACTGAGATCTTGGAGATAATCGAACCTCCCCAACTCATAGCATTTTATTCTCATATATCGCGGTTATATACAAGCAGATTTAGCTCCTTAACTGCGACCATCTTCGGATGGTTAGCCTATAACGGTCTAATAATTAATCTGAAATCTACCAACACTTTTGGAACTTACCGTTTGCCTCTAATCCTTCTGGGAATTGGAATAACTGGCTTTGCATTTTATTTCTTTTGGAGGCTTCTGCTATTTGGGCGATGGATGTACAAACTTGAGAATCAATTGCTTTCCAAGGAGTTTCTCGAGGATCTTCCGGACTTGTCGCCTTTCCGCAGTATGAACGAGAGAAAGGATGTTAAAAGCTGGACCTTGGCGGAGATACTTTCAATACCTATTCTCCTTGCTCTCTTTTTGATCCCATTATTCTTCTATTACTTCATTCCTTAGAATGGATGTACCTTTTCTCTTTTCGGTTTATTATGTCCTGAGCGCCTATCATAAGTAGGTTAGTGAAGCCAAATATTTCACAAAAAAGATTAACTTCCAACAAGTATCTGGAGAATTCTTCATAATTCATTCTTATTGGATTTAATGTAAACTCACCTTTGGAATCTCTATCCCAGAATTCCATCTTCTTCTCTTTATCATAGTACTTGAAGTTCGTATGAGCAATTGAGTTTCTTAGATTCCTGTGAATCCCTCTCTCCAAGATATCAGGCAAATCCTTTTGCTTACTATTCTTCCTCAAATTCTTGAATGAAAGGAGATTCGCTCGGACACTTTTGTAGGTGCCTTCCCAGATTATTAAATAGTAGAAAAATAATAGAAAGAATCTCGGTCTACCTTCAAGACTTTTTACGGCTTCTATTATGTCTTCTAGTAGTTTATTCGTTTCTATGATTTTCTGGATGGTAGAGACATGTTGCTCTGTTGCTTTACGAAAACCCGTCGCATCAGAGAGTATTCCCCCAAGGACTATGTTGAAGATAATCTCAAAAGACTGTTTCTTGAAGTCTGAATTGTCATAATATTCATTCTTGTAGCTTCCAATCTCGTTCTTGAAGGCACCAAATATGTCTCCCAAATCCTTTTCCAGATTAGGCAATCCTGTTTGGATGGCAAAATCCATCCATTGCGAAGTATTGGCAAATCCTTTTACTTTGAATAGGTTCGACACTGATTCGGCTGTAGAGTTATCTGCCAACGTAAAATTCATCTCCTCATTAATTAGTAACTTAGCAGTCTAGAGGGAGTCAATTCTTGGAATCCAATCCCTGTCATCTTCTCTGATGAACCGTGCTAACAACAATGCTTCTTCATTTATCAGAGTCTCAAAGGTCTGCCCTTGGCCGACTCTTATTCTCGGAATCTCAATTCTTGTCTCAAAGTATTGGTTCAGTTGCTTCATAAGGTCGTCTGTCTCCGAGTTGTCAAGGTATTCTCTTTTACCCTTCTTACCTCTCGACAAGGTTTCGACCTTGACAATGAAATCTCTTTTCCTGAACTTCTGACAGTATTGAATTAGGAAATCATCGATAAGATAACGGTAAAGTTCTTGGAAATCGCAGACCAAGCTAGGCTTTCCATATTGGACTGAGTGCAAGAAGCCTAGGTAAGGTTCAAGTTTTGCTCTGATCAAGGCTCTGTGAACCTT
>MEZH01000012.1:0-295 GCA_001775995.1 Candidatus Bathyarchaeota archaeon RBG_16_48_13 | reverse complement strand
TTGAAGGTCTGCCTTCTGGACGGCCTCAGTTTCTCCGAAAACAACTTGAAGATTTGACTGAAGTACAGCTCGCTGAATTTTCCCTCAATCGAGATTAGCTTCTTTCTGAAAGTCTCCAGAAGACCTGTCTTGACGCTTTCAATCAATCATCTGGCGTCTAGATCGCGAGCTCAGAGGAGTCCCTTTGGACAACGAAGGTGAGGGCGTTTCAAGCACCCATCTATGTTATTCTCTATTCTTGACGAAGTGTTCGATTTCGGTGAAGGCTTTATCCAACGTCTCTACTGGCGGAAGT
>MEZH01000011.1:11769-22874 GCA_001775995.1 Candidatus Bathyarchaeota archaeon RBG_16_48_13 | reverse complement strand
GGATCAATCATCGACACAACCATAGCAAACGGAAAAATACTCATGGAAAACCGAAAAATCCTAGGAATGGACGAAGAAAAAGTGATCCAAAAGACCCAAGAGGCGGCGGATGGCGTGATAAAAAGAAGTGGCAGGATGAACCTTAGGACAAGGCCGTGGAGAAGCATAGCCTATTGAATCGGCAAGCGACGAGACGAGTGTTACCATGGACTAACGGAATCATCGAAGAAGAGCGAAGCTAGTAGCAAGCTTAACTCTTAAAGATTCACCTTGAAAGCAGCCGAATGAAGGGAATCTCAATTGAGATCAAGATGTCTCGCAAGAATTCTGGCTAGGCTCGTCGCCACTTGCCAGAGAACAGTCAAAAAATCTAGGAAATTTCCAAATTTGAGACAGTGAAAGGATTTTAAGTGCTTTCAGCAAATTGCAGTAATGATATCTTTCAAGAAGGTGCATGTAATTGAGAATACTCAGGGTAGATCCAGAGAAATGTACAGGCGACCAGGTGTGCATCAACATTGCGCCTGATGTCTTCGAGATGAACTCGGAAGGAAAGGCCTACGTCAAAGACCAGGTAGGAGCTGATGAGGAGACACTCCAAAAGGCTGTGAAGCAGTGCCCTTCAGGAGCGATTTACTGGGAAGAAGCCTTCGATGAATAACTAATCTCATCGGCTGGGTTGAATCTTCAGTTCGATTTTTTGGAGAGAAGATCAAGCGTCCAATTTATCGAATACCCGAAGAGACGGCGGTTTCCTCCCAAGTCTCAGGCACGACCTAAGAGGAGAATAAACCAAAGTGTGTACAGGCATTTCTCTAGCGTGGTGTAATGAGAGAAACGGTAAAGACTGTCATAGCTTCCCGTCATATGTCTAACACTATTAGCGTGAGAAGCTAGACTAAATCATGAGAAAAGCGTTGATAATCATGACGCATGGATGCAGTTGAAATATGCAGAAAACATAAATAATATAAACTCAACCAGCATTCACCAGATGGTAACGAGCACTCATGCGCTAAACCGCTCTCCAAGCGTAGTATATCTGAACGACCTCGTTGAGCAGTCTTGGGAAGTCTTCAGAAATCACGAAGTTGCCGTGCTCCCTCCTCAAAATACCCGTTCCCTTGAGCTTATTGACAATGGAGTAGTACCGACTTAGAGTTATTCCAGACATCTTCACATACTTTTGCCATTCGACAACGCTGTATTGATCACCCGCCCTTTGCCTCTCCTTCACATGATTGGCAAAAGCAAGGGCGTCTTGAGCTATAGATGGATCTTTGAAAAAGAGGAGCTCCAGCACGCCTTTCATTCCATCAGATCGAAGTGATGCCTCTCTTCTTGGTCTCAGCACAATAAGTGACTCGTTTTTTGCCATAAGGCTTCACGCCAAATAATTCTCTTCTGACGAGTTCTTGAAGTTTTCTCTATAAGACCTCACGCCCAATAGGCCGGATCACAGTCAAAGTATCCCGCTTCTTGAGCGTCGGTTATTCTCAGCACGTCCTATTGGGCTAGAAGCCTAATAGGTAAAGAATACTCCGGAAAAGGTCGCTCACGTTATTTCCACACCGCGATAGATTCAACCGAGAACCCGAGACTCCGCGTTTCGATTTATTGGAGGTGTACCCTAGGCTCCAATATATTGTACATCACTGAGCGAGTAACAAATTTCTGAAAAAAAGAGAGCGAAAAAGAGCGAGGTTATGGATCTTCTCAGGTCGCGAGTTTCTTGATCATATCGAGGTGCGACGATCCTGCTCTGTAGATTTTGCCATGAACGGTGTCGAATATGGCAGCTTGAGCAACCGTATACTTGCGCCTGTCGATTCTCTTGAATTCTCCACCTGCCTCTGTCAGTATTTGGTGGAATGACTTTCCTCGAAGGGGTGAGTTAGCAGTCACGAGTTCCTTCACGAGAGACCTCAAGTCGTCCCCCTTCTTTGGCTCAGCATAGAAAATGACCTTACCCATATAGAGGATCATGTCATCAGGCGTTATCCCCGGCGCCTTCCACATGCCCGAATAGGTAGGCGAGAGTGGGGCCGATCCCAACGCACAGGCAATTCTGTTAACATCAAAACCTAAGTAAGACAGCCTCCAAATGGGATTCTCAATGACTCTCGCTGCCACTTGAACGGCGTTCGCGACACAGTTGGTAGGAAGCGCTATGAGAAATAGGTCTCTCGTCTTTATCCCGCACTCCTCTGCCAAGTGATCTGAGACCTTCTCATCGGGTAGATCTTTTCCCTGCATCACAAAAACTGCAACCTTAGACTTCTCAGAATATCCGGTGATCTTGAAGTATTCCTCTGGCTTCCCAACGAGGACCTTGCCAGGGCCGGAGACTATAGCAGTATAGCTTCCGACCTCGATGGTAGGAAAGGGCTGTTGGCAGACCAGGAGCGAGATGGCAGGGAAATCTGCGACGACGTTGACCCTAGGCAGAACAGTGTCAATAGAGTACGATACTGCACTAAGGGTTACTTCGGCTAGGCCTCCAAGGGAGGCTTTCGCGACAAGAAGACCGGCTCTCAACCCACCGTGTGCTTTTATGCCTGCATCGACAACGGTAGTGCCGTTTGCGAGCTTCGTTACAGCGAGTCCGAGCTTTCTGGAGTTCCTAATCATCTCATTGACTATCTCGAGAGAATTCGAATTCACGTCTAAGCTGGTTTCGGTTTGTCTGATCATTTTTTCTCACCCTTCTGATCGGACAGGGCAGGTATGATCTCCTTGCAGAGAGTTTTTATGGCCTCTTGCGGATCCGGACCATAAGGCGAACCAAAGGTGAGCTGAGTTATTCCTCTCCTTAGGAACAGCTTGCCTTTCTTGATGCATTCATCAGGGGTGCCTGCAACCGCTATTGCGTCTATCATCTTATCAGTCACAAGGTCCGCGGCCGCTTTGAGCCCTTTCTCTCCGAGCGATTTCTTCATTTCTTCCTGCTCTTCTTTCCGTATTCCAGCCGCTTTCAAGACGTCGGGTGGCAAGTCAGCCACACCATAGGCGACATTGGGCTTCACGAGTTCTCGAGCCCTTTCACTGTCCTTCGAAACAGAGAAACGCAGCACGTACGCCACGTCTATCTCCTTCAGTGTCCGCCCCGATTTTCTGGCTCCTTCCTCGATGCGGCTGATAGACTTATCCAATATCAAGGGGGGAATTGCGGTGAGGAGCCCCCCATCAGCAACTTCACCCACTAGTCCAAGCATCATTGGACCCCTAGCTGCAAGGTAGATGCGCATTCTTCTTCTGGGGACGGAGAAAAGCCTCACTTTGTGGAGCTTAAACACATCGCCGTCGTAACTGACAATTTCGCCATTGAAAAGCTTCCTCAGAATCTCAACAGTCGCCCTCACCGTCTTGGCGGGTTCGCGTCTCTCGATGGCAAGCGGTATTAATGGCAGGGATCCGCCCGGGCCTAATCCAATGATGGCCCTCCCGTTCGATATCTCGTCCACACTCATCATTGAGACGGCAAGAACTGCTGGGTGCCTGGAGTAGGGGTTGCAGATGGACGTGCCCAAAAGGGCTTTCTTGGTTTGCAGGGCGATGGCGGTCATGGTTACGAAGACGTCACGAAACGGCGGAGACGGGCTTTCGTCAGCCACCCAAAGGTTCCCAATTCCTAATTCCTCAGCGGTTTTCGCCAATTTGACCCATTCTTTTATGGGCTTTCCCGGCGTCATGGAAATACCAAATCTTAGCATGTCTATTCACCAGTTCTCTGTCGCTTCGTGATTGGTCTATTCTAACTTTTCTTTTCCTTAAAGAGCTTTCATCCATGGGGTATGAGTTATTAGACTATCCTCCATTATTTATAGAATCCTGGAGAAATGAGGTGTATTGTTTTGCGCTCTTTCGTGAAGGGAGAAGCCTTGAGAGAATCCATCAAGAAAGGCATTGATTTCTTGTGGTCTATTAGAAGTAAGGACTTCGGCTGGGGAGATCACCAGAATAGGCCCATAGATCTTTCTGGCTGCTCTGAAAGCATGTTCGGCATGTTGAGAGCTGGCGAAGATCCACACTCCGAGTTATTCAGGCAAAGCATTTCATATGTCCGGAACGAATTGAGAAAGAGCCCACAAGAGTCTTGGACGAGAGGCGAACAGCTAAAATCAGCCCGATCGCTGGCATGGCCAATTCTCATGCTGGGTGAATTAGGTGAAGGTCACGACACGCAATTGACACAAGGACTACTGAGAGAACTCGATCGATTCCGCTGCGAAGGAGAAGGATGGAGTGCAGAAGTTGGAACTCCAAGCAACGTATTTGACTCCTCACTTATCATTTGGGCCCTTTCCAGATGGAGAAAGGAAATGACCTCCATGATCGATGTGCCACTCAAGTGGATGCGAGAATCAAAAGGCGCAGATGGAGGATGGGGATTCAAGAGAGGCGATGAAAGCAATTCTATATGCACCTCGATGTGTACACTCCAGTTGACAGATCTCGAGGGCTCATCTGAAAGCACCAAGCGTGCATTAAACTGGTTGACTTCATACCAGCAGGCGAATCCAGACGAAGGTGTTGTATTGGAGCCCCTCCAATACGCCAGATATGACAAATGGATACACTACTCAACACCCTACGAGGTCCTTGCGTTCATGAATGCGGGGTTTTCCGTTGGATCAATCGAAGTTGCTGGAAGAGTCAATAAGATTTTGAAAGAACAGGATTCCAGTGGCGGCTGGAAGATCTTGCCAGATCACCCGCCTTTTACTCATGCAACTGCCCATGCGTTAGTCGCTTTGGGGGCAGTGGGGAAAATCCTATCTATGCAAGCTTAATCGATAAGAAACCGCAATGACGTAAAATTCGATTTTCTTTCTTGATCAAAACAGGCTGAGCGATATAGGGCACAAGATGAAAAATCCGCCCCCAATTCCTTTGGGCTTCTATTGATTGGAGAAGTTTTATTTATGAACTGTGTTAACTTCTTAAATGAGTATTACATTCAGAGAGGGAATTTGAAATGGTCGAACTTAGAGAGTTCTTGGGCTTGCTTGAAGAGAGAGGTCTCCTGAAAAGGGTCAAGGCAGAAGTTGATTGGAAATATGAGGTAGGCGCTCTGACTACGAAGGTCCTTCACGCAAAGGGACCCGCTCTCCTCTTTGAAAACGTGAAAAGCTATCGTTCTCCGTTACTTACAGGCGCGCTGGGCACGTGGGAGAGATGCAGCATGGCGATCGGAGTTGACCCTGCCCCCCAAATGAACGCTGAGCCTCGAACCGCTGAAGGGTGCGTCAAAAAGGTATTGAGTGCGCTCAAGAATCCAATTGAGCCCGTGATAGTAGACACGGGACCCTGCAAAGAGATCATCGACAAAGGAGAGGAGGTGAATGCTGAGAAATTCCCATCGCCATGGTGGGCCCCCGCTGACGCGGGGAGGTACATTGGCACATTGGGTTGCGTCGTGCAGAAAGACCCCGAAACTGGGGTTCGAAACATCGCGATATACCGGCAACAACTCTTTGACAGAAGGAGGATTGGGCTAATGTCAAACCAACAGGGAAGGATGATTCTGGAGAAGTACATTCGTATGGGAAAACCCATGCCGATAGCCACCGCGATCGGTGTTCCTCCAGAAGTGTTGGTCGCATCCAGCACATCTGCTCCCTATGGTTTCGATGAGTATACCATTGCGGGAGGCATCGCAGGGAAGCCTGTGAGACTTGTAAAATGCGAAACCCTAGATCTTGAGGTACCCGCAGAATCGGAGATTGTATTGGAAGGAGAAATCAGACCGGATGAAACGGAGTGGCTTGAAGAGGGAGTCTTTGGAGAATTCTCTGGCTTCTATGGCGGGGCAAGGACCAAACGACCCACTATAGACCTCAAGGCCATTACTCATAGGAACAACCCGATAACGCAGGGAACAATAGAGGGCAAGCCTGACGTCGCCAGGGAGAGCGTCTATCTCAGATCCATGGGTCAGAGCGCTGGGACGTGGTACAGACTGGAGGCTGCTAGGATTCCGGGTTTCAGCAAGTTCTACCTGCCCGAGACGGGGTGTGCCTGTTTTGTCAGTCTTGTGTCCATGGATCACCACTACTACGCCGGAAACGCACAGCAGTTGATCAAAGCTGCCCAAGTATTCGGACACAACGCGGGGAAGATAACCATCGCGGTGGATGATGACATAGATATATTCAATCCTGAGGAAGTAGAGTGGGCAGTTTCGACGAGGGTGCAGCCTCATCGTGATATTTCCATAACCAAGAACGATGAGGTCGCAGTTAATCTCGATCCCTCAATAGCTCCGGAGGATCGCGCGGAGGCTGGAACGAAGACCTCTCGAATGGGTATCAATGCAACGATGTACTACAAGGGCTTCGACTTCCCAGCGAAGGTCCTTCAGCGCAAACAGGAAGAGGACTTGGTCCACAAAAGATGGGCGGAATATGGCATCGAATGACGGATAGCACAGAACACGTCTATTCCCGGAAATGTCTATTAAATCAACCTCAGCTACTTGGGAATAGCCACAGTTGAGGCTCCGCGGGGAATAATATTAACGTGTTGACTCAGCAGACCCGGTCTCAAGGAGGACAGCGCGTCATCGAGGTCTCTATAGAACTTGATCCCCACTTTTCTTAGCAATCTTTCCAGTTCTTCAGGCGCCTCCGGACCGACCGTGATGTAGTCTCGCTTGATCCCGTCCATGGCTAGCCGATAGATCTTCTCTACGACCTCATTGAAATGACCCTGTTCAGATCTTTCATTCAAGTCTTTCACGATGTCTTCTCGATCCATGTGGGCGTAGCGCTCCAGCTCCTTCTCGAAAATCGGGCTGCCAATGCCATCGACCAAAGATGCCACCAGTATGACCACAGGCCTGAAGCCGTCCTTGGCTTCCAGAATGTTGATCGAATGGCTGCAAGCTTTCAATGCCTGGTAGAAGTTCCTGCCCAGTGGACCTTCCGCAACGGTTATCGCCAATGGACTTGGGGCTGCTTTGACGGCGTAGATGCTCTTGCATATATCTGCTAGTAGCTTGTGAGTGCTCACAGGTTCGCCGTAAGCTATTTCTATGATTTGGTCATCAGAATTCGCCACAAAGTCAACTATCCTGTGGGTGATTCCATGTTTCTTCTTGAGAATCTCTGGGACCTCGTTGATGTCCTCTCTTATTGGATTCCCATCAATCTTGAGCTCTCGCGCATCTTCGTAATCCAACGCGTAGGAGTGGTTCTGGGCGATGGATTTTGTGCTCGAGCAACCTGGTAGTAGGGCTTTGGCTCCGCCCTCCCATCCGGCAAAGTAATGTGCGCGAATGTTCATTGACGACAATATCAGGTCCGCCTCGAGGAGCTCTTTATCCAACTCCACCTCTGTACCTCTAGTGGTTGTCCCCACGTGCTCGTATCTTATCAGAGGGTTCTGGGTTGATGACGCTCTCACTCTGAACCATGATTTGCAAAAGAGATCATCTCCAAGAATCTTCTCAAGGTAATCTGTTTCAGGTGATTTGTGGCTTCCGCACGCTATCACAATTTCAACTTCGTCCGTCTTCTCTCTTGAAAGCTGTAATAGCTGTGAGATAAAGGGGCAAGTTAGTCGCGTGGCGTCAGCTACTATCAACGCGATTCTCTTTGCCTTCTCATCTTTGAGAGCCCCCGAATTGATCGGATTTCGCAAAGCGGTCGCAAGTAGTTCATGAAATGATGCTCGGGGAGGTATGCTCTCGGGCGCAATCCAGGAGATTTGATTCGATGAGATCAGCTTTGAAAAGACCGCCTTCTCGCTAGTATAATCTATGTGTAAATCTTTTTTTTCCAATCAACATACCTCAGATCATCGTTGCCCGCATCACATCCGGGCATTTGAGCCACCGAGACCCAGTAATGCCTAAGATTCGAGCGACGCCTCTTATACTTTCTGTTTGATCCGCATCTATGATCGAGAACTCTTATATTTCGTACGGCATCCATCATGGGTTGGAGGCTAAGTATGAGAATTGAGGGAAAAGTGGCATTCGTCACAGGGGCAGGCTCAGGAAACGGTCGAGAAATAGCCCTTGTGCTGGCGAGAGAAGGGGCTGACGTGGCGGTAGCCGACATCAATCCAAGAGGTATTGAAGAGACAGCCAAAATGATCGATGAAACGGGCCGGAAAGCCCTAGCGATGGAGATGGATGTCACAAACTCCATTCAGATTGATAGGGCGGTAAAGAAAATCACCGAAGGATTGGGTGCAATCGATATCCTAGTCAATAACGCTGGGGTAATCAGTCATATGCCCTTCCTCGAAATGCCTGAAGACGCATGGGACAAAGTGGTAGATGTCAACCTGAAGGGCGTATTCTTATGCTCCCAAGCCGTTGCCAGACGGATGGTTGAGAGAAAGAAGGGCGGGAAGATCATCAATATATCATCCATAGCTTTTTGGTTAGCATATCCTACCGCATGCCATTACGCTGCATCCAAAGGTGGTGTTGTTCAGCTCACCAAGAGCATGGCAGTTGAGCTTGCTCCTTACAAAATAAATGTAAACGCGGTGGCTCCTGGAACTATTGACACTCCGATGATCGAAAAGGGGCTCAGCACCCCCCAAGCAAGGGCCGCTGAAGTTGCTCGAATACCTTGGGGTTCCATCGGGAAACCTAAAGATGTGGCTTATTCTGTCCTTTTCTTGGCCTCTGATGAGGCGGAATATATCACCGGAACCACTCTTGTTGTCGATGGCGGCTGGATTACGGGCTAAGATCCTCTCTTTCCGCTCCCAGCGCCATTTTTTCGTTTCTAACTCTAGGCTTCTTGGTGATGACCAGCTTACGTCCATTTATTCTAACAACCAAGTCTTCTCCGTCCTTAAATGGGAATCTAGAGTCGTTCACGAGCTTTGTTGGAAGATAGATCCTCGGAGAGTAATATATTCTGTCATTCGGACCCTTTTTTGGAGCTAATGAGAATTTTGTTGCGGACTTGAAAACCATCAACGTCCCCAATTCTCTTTGAGCGCAAGAGTATTTAAGTTTCTCGTACAATTTGATAAAGAATTTTCGATAAAAATTCCACCGCAAACGAGTTTTTTCTGATCCAGCACGCATGTGGCGCAAAACACTTAAGTCTGTCCTCACTAACGGTTATTTCGATCACTATGCCTCGAATCACGGTTTTCGTAAACTACATCCAGGGAGAAAAGTTCTGGGCGGTAGATCAACCAGTTCCGAGCCAACTCCAAGTCACCACCAACCTGAACATTACCGGGATTGATCGCAAGGAGAGCAGCATGCTGAACGCGCCCTTCATCTTCACCATAAGCTACAACCCCGCAATAGCTCAGATAACCATCAGAGGACACGCCAACATTCAAGGTGATCAGACAGAGATGGAGGACATAGTCAAGGGGTACAAGGACAGAAAACCCCCCCCGCCGATGCTGATTCAAAGCATCTCAAATATGTCTTTCATTGAGGCTTTGATCCTGACAAGGACTCTCAACATCCCACCGCCCATACCCTTGCCGAGCGTCCCAGCGCCAAATAGCGCAAAAGAGAAGGGCCCGGAACCGACCTACACAGCTTAATCCATGAGGGCAGTTCTCATTCGTGAACGTCCCTTTTTTCCAAGTGCACACCCTTAGTGAGAGCTTGCAAACATGGCTCTCGGAATCACGATGGGTTGATTATCATTAACTGAGTTGGAGTTGATGTATTGAACAAGCTTAGAGAATTGACGATATCTGAATTGTCAACTGAGGTGGAGCATTTTGTCAAGGAAAGGAAGTGGGAGAAATACCACAATCCGAAGGACCTTGCCGAAGGGATATGCATCGAAGCATCAGAACTCCTCGAAATCTTTCTGTGGAGAGACCCGAAAGAAGCATCAGAGCTGATAGATGACCCAATCAAATTCAAGGAAGTAGAAGAGGAAGTAGCGGATGTTATGATATATTGCTTGAGTCTGGCAAATTCCATTCAAATCGATTTGACTAAGGCGATCCTGCACAAGTTGGAGTTGAACAAGAAGAAGTACCCCGCAGAAGAGTACTGCGGAAAAGCCCGATTATGATATTAAGGCTTCCCACACTTCACTTTCTTGAATTCCACGTAACCTATCGTATCCTCATTCTTAGTTATGACACAGTAGGGGCGTTTCTCGTGGGAGCCGAAAACCATCAGATGATATGGGACCGGTGTGCTGGTCTCCAATAATATGTCAATCATAGTCGATCTTTTGAGCTCCCCTTCCAGAGTCTGGATTCCAACCATTATCTCGGGCATGCGATTCAAAAGCCCTTGAATTTCCCTCACGACCTTTTTCTTGTCCTCGATAGTGAGGTCAGATTCCTGGAACCATCCCACCTCGAACCTCTTTCTCATCTCCGGATCAACGTCGACGAATACGATGGACTCTTCAATCCTCTTCTCCTTGGCATAGCACTTTGCGTGATAATACATTCTCTTGAATTTGAAAGCGTCTTCTGATTTGACTGCTTTTCCGCAGTGCTGGCAAGTCTTCGCGGTCCGCGCCCTCAACTCTTCATCTCCACTCCTCGAATTGCTCTTTCTACGATTGTAGCTCGGAATTTAAGTCACACTGACGAATTTTCTGAACAAGACACTACAAAACTTGGGTAGATTATAAATCTTCTTGGCGATCCAGAAAATCGCATTCATCATATGGAGTCCAGAAAATTGGAGAGATGCCCTCCATAAAAGCCTTTTTAAACTATCAGGGCGTTGATGGGTATCCGTAAAGGTCGAGCCCTTCCCAATGAAAAGCGTCTACAATCTACATCTGAGGCTGATCTATGCTCTCATCTTCCTCTTCTCTCTAGCAAATTCCTTCGTCATGATTGCTATTCCACTATTTGCGTATAGCCTGGGTGCGAGCCAGCTGGAGATAGGCATCTTGGGCTTCATGTATTTAGGAATTCAGATACCGCTCTCAACCTATTTCGGAAGACTGTCCGACAAAGCTGGACGGATGAAGCTCTTAACATTAAGCCTGCTTTGCAGTTCCTTGGCGTTGACCCTTCTGACGATCAGCAATAGCCTATTGCTCCTATACGTCATCAGATTGATTGGAGGATTCGCCGCCTCGATCTTTTGGCCAGTTACGGGAGCATTGTCTGCTGATAGAGCTCCCCCGGGG
>MEZH01000011.1:1885-11761 GCA_001775995.1 Candidatus Bathyarchaeota archaeon RBG_16_48_13 | reverse complement strand
CCAGCGTATCCTGGGGGATATCAAGCGTCATAGGGCCCACGATAAGCGGCTATCTGATAGACTACTTTCAGAATTTCACGGTGACATTCCTTGTAGGGGCTATCGTTACATTGACCACATATCCAATAATAATATACATATCAAGAACCAATCACAAAGATAGTGAAGAGAGACCGCATTCGCAAATAGAGCCTTCAGTCATTGAAGCTCCTGATGTCGACAAAAACCAAAGGCAAATCTTGACGTGGTCTCTTGCCGCTGTTGCCTTCTACGGCCTCATATCGGGTGTAGTCTGGAACATGTTCCCCGTCTATTCCGTCATAATAGGGTTCAGCAAGACTGTGACAGGTCTCTTCTCGACAATCGCCAATGTGATGAGCATTCTCCTGTTCCTGGTCATAGGGAGACTGAGTGAACGACTAACCAAATTGAAGTTGTGCATCTTGGGGGCAGCATTCTGCGTGGCGGTCATCATTGTGCCTTTGACCAAAGATTTCATACCCATAGCTTTCTCAATAGCGATGGTTGGCTTGGGCACCGCAATTATTGTCCCCACTAGCAGGGCCGCGGTCCTTGAGTTGTCCTCGGCAAAG
Source organism: Candidatus Bathyarchaeota archaeon RBG_16_48_13 (assembly GCA_001775995.1). Lineage (GTDB taxonomy): Archaea > Thermoproteota > Bathyarchaeia > RBG-16-48-13 > RBG-16-48-13 > RBG-16-48-13. The sequence continues at coordinate 11,168 of MEZH01000011.1, read as the reverse complement.
CGGGGGTCTTACATAGGCATCTACGAGAGCATAGCCACGGGCGGAATGTCTGCAGGGTCATTTCTTGGAGGGGCTCTCGCCGGTTACGTGGCACTTGAAGCACCATATTACTTCTCTGCAATAATGGCGGTGGCTGTGATTCTCCTATTAACATACTTTGTTAGAAGAAGGAGTGGTGGAAACCAACACGCAAATGAATCTCAGACACACGCCAATAGGAGGACAAATTGATATACATATCTCGAGCGATGATGATTAATCTTGAACCACGATTGTAGGGTGATGGCGACGATTGTTGGGAAAGTCTTTCTTTAGATGTACAGTCTGCAATGATATCCATGTTGGAAGGTATCCCCCTAGGATTTGCCCCACCTGCGGGGCGATTATGGCGTTTGTGAGAATCGACCAAAAAGAGGCGGGGGTGATGCTTGGCTTCCTGGAAGAAAGCGAGGGAAAGACCTTCACAAGAGAGGAGATTTTGCAGGCTCTGACCGAGCTCACAAGCCAGCAAGATTTTGTCCTGAACCCAGACAAGGAGAAAGTGGAGTTGTTGATGATGGGGATGGTCGAGAATGAAACCAACCATGGACTTAAATATTGCCCTTGCAGAATGACCACAGAGAACTTTGAGGAAGACCTGAAACTGGTATGCCCCTGCAACTTCAAGATCCAGAAGGTGTGGAGGGAACAGGGAGAATGCTGGTGCACTCTCTTCGTAAGGAGGAAGAATGAATCATGACTGTAGAAAATAGCCTGATAATGTTTTGGGGTAAAGAATGCCCTCATTGCCACATAATGATGAAATTTGTGGAGAAGCTCGAGAAGGAAGAGAACGTTAGGTTCGAAAAACTCGAGGTCTGGCATAACCAGGAGAACGCCAAGAAGATGAGATCACTGTCAAAGGTCATAAAGCCAGCTTGTGGTGGCGATTTGGGAACGCCGACTTTTTACGATCCCTTGGGAGGCACTGCCTTATGCGGAGAGAAGCCTTACGAAGAGCTGAGGGAGTGGGTGCATAGCTGCTTGAAGAATGCCCGGGTCAGAGGGAAGACTGAGGGAAACTGAATATCCCTTGAATTTCTGTTGAGCCCGGGGAGAGTCCTGCAGAGGTATCAATTTGGTCCGATTTGGAATACAGTTTGCCTCCGAGGAATTGGACACAAAGAAGATAGAGCAACAAGTCGGAGAAATGGAAAGGTATGGCTTTGACATCATCTGGACAGGCGATTCATATTTCTCAAGGAACCCATACATCAACTTGGCTCTGATGGCCGAGGGCACCGAGAATGCAACATTAGGACTAGGATGTACTAATCCTTATACTCGGCACCCCGTTTTTACGGCTACTGCGGTTGGGACAATAAACGAGCTTTCAGGCAACAGACTGGTCTTGGCAATTGGAGCAGGCAGCAAGGACATGTTGGCTTCGGTCAATCTTTTCTGGGACGATCCTGTCCAGCGAGTGAGGGAAACCATCGAGATTATCAAAGCGTTGATGGCAGGCAAAAAGCTAAGCTACAGTGGCAAATTCTACAAGACCACCGATATCTCCTTGCCAAAGAGTTTTCAGAACAACGAAATGCCCGTATATGTCGCATGCCGTCGAAAGAAGATGATAACCCTGGCAGGAAATGTGGCTGACGGCATAATACTTGACGCTGCTCCGCTGGAATACATTCCCTATGCTATGGAGAGGCTTAAGATCGGCGCCAAAGCTTGTGGCAGGTCGCTCAAGGATTTCAGGTTCTGCAACTTGATTCCCTTCTCGGTCTCTGAAGACAGAGAAATGGCAAGAAAATCCGTCAGGTCTTTCGTGTGCATTGATTTGGTTTCAGTCTCGAAAAAGACGCTGGAAGTGACGGGAGTCAAAAGAACCGACGTGGACTATGTCTTGGAAAAGTGGCCCGATTGGAATGCCTCAGCTGAACGCGTCACCGAGGAGATGATTGACAAATTCACTCTTACTGGAACCAAGGAAGAGTGCGCGGATAAGATCAGGGAATACGTTGACCTGGGGGTCAAAGAGTTCCTTCTTTGCGCCCCTCTCGGTCCGACTTTGAGGGGGACGCTTGAGGCGGCGAGAGATTACTTGATTCCAAAGTTCAAGCAGTGATTACCAGTTGACTACATAAGTTGAGGGATCATGTCTGAGGTACGAGATCGAGGTTGAGAGGAAAGGATGCACTGCCTGCGGGGTGTGTTACCTGAGCGACCCGAGTCACTTCGAAAGTGACGCCACGGGAAAGTCAAGGGTTGCGGGCGGATCTAGCAACGGTCTGTCGGTAGGCAGTTTTGATGACAGCATGATGGGTGATGCCGAAGTTGTGGCTAGCTCTTGCCCGGCAAGCGTAATACTGGTCACCAGAACTTACTAGCTCTCCTGAGATGAGTAGAGAAAGGACTGACGTTCGTGGAAGACATATCTGTGAACTGGTGTCTTTTGTCTGAAAGAAGTTGCTGCTGTAACTCGAAGCCAACAACCTATTGTAAGCCAATAATGGCACGCATTGGCGCCTATTCCTTCCCGGAATTGATGCTGATCCATCTTGCAGGGCACACATTAACATTCTCTATGGCTTGACAAATCTGTCAGGGCTTTTGTCAAATTTCTGCTTACATACCTCAGCGCAGAAGTAGTAAGTCTTGCCTTTGTGCTCAGACTTGCATCTAGCCGTCTTTTCATTTACTTGCATCTTGCAGACTACGTCCAAAACCATTATAGACGTCTCCAAACATGGTTATACGGTAGCGAACTAATAGATGTTTTTGATCTTTGAATTTAAATAGGAAGTTGCATATCAATGGGCAGCCAAAACGTCAGATCAAGCAAGAAACAAGGAGAAACTTGCGACATGAGGGCACAGGTATTGAGTCTCGCTGGCTTGGTTGACTACCAGAAGGAGGCTGTAGTCAGTAGAACCATAATAGACAAGAAGACGGGCACGGTGACTCTCTTCTCATTTGATGAAGCTCAGGGATTGAGCGAACACACCGCGCCATTTGACGCATTGGTCCTGCTGCTGGAAGGGGAGGCCGAGATCACACTATCTGGAAAGCCCTTTCACGTGAAGGAAGGAGAGATGATCATAATGCCGGCAAACAAACCACACGCCTTGAGGGCTACGAAAAGATTCAAGATGGTCTTGACGATGATAAGGTCTTAACCAATAGATTGCGTTCTTTGTTCTGCCATTGCAAGATACCAGTTCGGGTTCAAGGAAACGGCTCTCAAGAAAATCGTTTATTCTTAATTGACCCCGAGCCTTTCTACTCAACTCGTCTCGATCTGATGACGCCCTTTCTGTTCCTTTGAATGAAGTAAGCTAGAATTATGATACAAGCTATTATCGCGGTCAAGCTAGCGATCGCAATAATCGTTGGATGGCTGGTTTCAGCTATGAAAGCTATCGAAACTGCAGCAAGAAAGACGCCGAAATAGAGGCTTCGGTGACTTCTCAGGAAACGCGCGAACTCATCGCGAATACTGTCCAAGTATCTGAATATCAGGATCGAAATTGATGCCAGCGCCAAGAACACGATTATCAGAGTGTAAGTGATCTCAGTCCAGTAATCGCCAAGAGTCAGCAAGAGGCCAACTTCATCCCCTATGAGTCCTCCTCCTACGCCAAATAGGATGGCGGCCACGCGATCGATCCTTTCGCTGTGATAGCTGATGCCAAGCCATCCTCCTACGGCGAGCATCGCCAAACCGTACCAGAAATGATGGATATGAAAGCCACCCCCAATCAAGACATAGTTGGGGTTCAAGGTAGTGAAGGCCCTAGCGACCAGAAAGGAGGAAATAAATGAGACCAGAGCGAGAACTGAAAGATTAGGTCTCGTTCCAGCCCTTTTTTCAGTGGACATCTTCGTTGCACTCTTCAGTCGTGTACACTAGATTATGGAGTGAGCGCCAACAAGGTTCTTCTCCGCCAAAATGCCGTCACCTATGACAAAGCATCTTCAGTTGATCTTTCGTGGAACGTGGCTATATCCGTTTTTCATCAGTGGGTGGACTGAACGAATTCAGAACACTTTTATCGGGCGGTCAGACATACGGATTCTAAAGGAGTCTGAGATCGTGGAATTCAAAGGAAGCCAGACTGAGAAGAACCTCTTGGCAGCTTTTGCCGGAGAGTCGCAGGCAAGAAATAGATACACATTCTTCACAAGCGTCGCCAAGATGGAGGGATATGAACAGATTTCAGCCATCTTTCAAGAGACTGCTGATAACGAGAAGGAGCATGCGCAGCTTTTCTTCAATCTACTCAGAGGGGGAGATGCAGAGATTGTTGCGCGTTACCCCGCAGGTAAGACGGGGACAACTTCGCAGAATCTGTTAGCCGGCGCGGAAGGTGAGAAGTTTGAATGGGGGACGCTTTATCCTGGTTTTGCGGATGTGGCTGAGAGGGAGGGCTTCATGGAGGAGGGAAGAACATTCCGTATGGTTGCTACTGTGGAAGCGTATCATGAGCGAAGGTATCGGAAACTCTTGGCGAATCTTGAGCAAGGAAAGGTCTTCAAGAAGGATTCGGTGGTCATGTGGAAATGTCGCAACTGTGGCCGCGTCTTAGAAGGGACTGGAGCACCGGATAAATGTCCTGTCTGCAGTCATCCGAAAAGCTTCTTCGAGGTTTGGATAGAAAACTATTGAGATGCATCCATCAGTCAACTAACATCTTTGGCAGATAGAATTGGCATTTCGCCAACCTTTCTGCCTGTTGTCATTCATTTCTCATTCTTAGCTTCTAATCTGTTGCTGAGTTATCCTCAATGGCCCGGCCTCGCGATCCTTATCTATCTCCTCCAATTACCGTGGAACAAAAGCGCCAAAAACTCATCCATGCGATGGAATTACTGAGCCAAGGGAAGCCCGATCAAGCGTCCGCGGGCATGGGCTCCAGTCCCTCCTCCTCCCGGAACTGCAGCCTGTAAAACGAGCTATAGAGTCCTCCAACCTTCATTAGCTCCTCGTGTGTCCCCTGTTCGACAGCTCGGCCTTCTTCCACAACTACAATCTCATCGCAAAGGCGTATTGTGGAGAGCCGATGAGCTATTATTATAGCGAGACGATTCTCAAGGAGTTTTTTCAGGGCATTTTGCACGAGTAACTCTGTGTACGGGTCAATGCTCGAGGTGGCCTCATCCAGGATAAGCAGTCTAGGATTCATCAAGAGTGTCCTTGCAAAGCTAATCAGCTGCCTTTGACCAATGGAGATGTTAGACGAGCCTTCCTGCAACATGTGGTCATATCCTCTAGGGAGTTTCACTATGAACTCGTGGGCACCTACCGCCTTCGCAGCCTCGATCACTTCTTCGTCGGTTGAATCAGGCCTGCCGAACCTGATGTTATCCTTCACGCTTATTGGAAATAGGAACGAGTCCTGAAGGACTATCCCCATGTGACTGCGAAGGGAGTCCATTTTCACATCTCTCACGTCGTGGCCGTTGACGAGTATCCTTCCCTCGAGAGGGTCGTAAAACCTCGCCAACAGGTTTATGATCGTGCTCTTGCCTGCGCCGGTTGGGCCGACTATGGCCAGCTTCCTCGAAGCTTCGAGCGTAAAATTCACGTTTCTCACGACCGGGACTGCTGGATTGTACCCGAAGGTGACGCCTTCAAACTCCACTTTGTCTATTGTCTCCAATTCAAAAGCTCTGTCCCTTGGCGGATCTTCAACCTCCACCTTCGTATCTATCAGATCAAACATCCTTTCGACGCCCGCCATGGCGGACTGGTATTGGTCATACATGGTCAGGAGGTCTATGAGCGGCATGAAATAGAGAAACTGATACTCTATAAATGCTATGAGGGTCCCGATGGTGATCTCTCCGTTCAAGGCCATCAACGATCCGAACCAGAGTATAAGCGCCGTTCCCGTAACCCTCATCAAGATCACTGAGGGTTGATACGTCGATGAAACCCGGACGGCCCTGAGATTTGCCCTTACGTTCTTCTCCTGAGTCTCTGAAAAATCCTTGAATGACCCGTTTTCTCTGACAAAGGATTTTATGATTCTTATACCTGAAAGGTTCTCTTGGAGCTTTGCTGTAAGCCCTGAGAGGGTGGATAGGGATCTTCGATACGCGGCTCTTGAGAGCCTGCCGAGCATCCAGGCTAGCCCCAACGCCAAGGGAAGTATCGCGACTGCTATGGCTGCAAGTCTGGCGTTGAAACTGAATATGATAAGAAATGATCCAAGAATCGAAGACGTGTCCAGGATTATGCTGGTCAATCCCATTCTGAGGAAGATCCTGACGAGGTTTGCGTCGTTCGTGGGTCTAGACATTATCCTTCCAATTTCGCCCTCGGAGAAATATCTGAGAGAAATCTTCTGGAGCTTGGAGATCATGTCATCCCGCATCCTTGCCACAACGCTCTCCCCGACGATTCTCATCTGGAGGACCTGAATATGCTGGAAAACATAGTTCATCGATGTGACAAGGATGAACACAGGAATCCACCACATGAAACCAACAAGAGCTTTGGGGATGATGATTTGGTCTATTGCTATCTTGTGAAGATAGGGCGAAAGCAAGCTGGTCAAGGAGCCGAGAATGATGCCGGTGATGCCTATGAGGAGGTTCCTGCGATATCGCTTCACGTAACTGTAGACTCGACCGATCAGTACCCTGTCGGGCACCGTCCTCTTCTTGGACTCTTCCTGTTGTGTTGAGAATACACCGTGTCCGGTTGACATCTAATTGACTTCAGCCTCCGATACACTGGGGTGAGTTCTTTGCAGGAATTGGGTTTCGTAAATGCGCCTATAGACGATACTGTGTTCCATGAGCTCGCTGTGTGTGCCAAATTCAATGATTTCTCCATTTTCCAAGACCAAGATCTTGTCCGCATTCTTTATTGTTGATAGTCTCTGGGCGATGGTGAAGGAGGTCTTGCCCTTCATGGCCTCGTCGATGGCGTCCTGAATCTCCTGCTCGGTCCTGGCGTCTACAAAGGATAGGGCATCATCGAAGATCAATATTTTCGGCTTTGTCAGGAGGGTCCTTGCGATTGTAAGCCTCTGCTTCTGTCCACCTGAGAGCGTGATCCCCCTTTCACCCACGACCGAGTCGTATGCTTTCGGCAATGTCATAATGAACTCATGCATTCTGGCGAGTTTGGCGACTGATATTACATCATCCATCGAGGCCTCGGGCAGACCGAAGGCGATATTGTCCCGGATTGTGCCCGTGAAGATGAACACATCCTGCAGGACGAGGCCGATCTGGCGGCGCAGTGATTCGATTGTGAAGTCCTTGATATCGATCCCATCGATCGTCACGCTGCCGGAGTCGGGATCGTAGAACCTTGGCATGAGGTAGATTAGGGAAGTTTTCCCCGACCCTGTGGCGCCAAGTATGGCTATCCTCTCGCCAGGACTAACCTTGAAGTTGATGTTCCGGAGCACCGGGCGATTAGCTTCATAGCCGAATGTCACGTTCTTGAACTCAACTTGACCTCGCTTGATGTCGATTTCTGCAGCATTGTCAGTGTCCCTCACTGTCGATGGAACGTCTATCATCTCGTAGATCCTCTCTAGACCCGCCGAGGCATTTATCCACGTGCCGGAGAGCATGCTGAGATCTCGAAGAGGAAAAGTCAATCGAGTCATGTATCTGGTGAAAAGCGTGAGTCCGCCGATCGTAAGAATGGAGGCGGGTGCGGCATAGAGATTACCTCCATACAGGTAAACCATTGTGATTCCCAGGGTGAGGATGGCAGGCCCTGAGGGCATATACCTTGACTGAATCTTGCCTACCTTGATCGCTGTATCGACGAATACTTGTTCGACTTGCCTGAAACCCTCGTCCAACTCTTCTTCCCTGCGAAAGATTCGGACAACTTTCATGCCTATGATGTTTTGTTGAATGTACCCGCCAAGTCTGCCGAGGATTAACTGCATTTTTCTGAAAAGGGGCATGCTCTGGATCCAAAGCTGAGAAGTGAAATAAAGTATCAGCGGCATAGGAATCATTGCTATCAGGCTCATTGCGGGGTTGATGGAATACATTATGATGAATACCGCGACGACCGCTAACACCGAGTTCGTTAGAGTGCTGACCCATGTCTTGACAAAGGTTTCAACATTCTGCAGGTCTTGGGTGGCCCTTGAGACTAGGTCCCCGACCGATGAGCCATCGTAGAAGCCGAAGGATTTCAGTTGAAGCGAGGAATAATATTCTGACCTTATGTCTCGGATAAGCACCTGTGCCAAGTAACCTTGAGAGTTGGCTATTGCGAACTGAACCAGCGCAAAGGCTACAACCGATATAACGATCTTAATAATCAGATCGGGCAACAACTGGATCTCTCCCTGAGTAACAACCAGATCGATTATCTGCGCTGTGAAGAGTGGTTCAAGCGTGAAAAGGTAAGCACCCAGAATCGAGAACCCAAGAACTACAGCAATTACCCGAAGGTGCGGCTTGTAGAATTTGAGGAGCCTTCTGAAGGCAGTTGTGGAGCGAAAGAGCTCCGCCTTCGTTTTGATCGTCTTGACATATTCTAGGATCGGCTTTGCCACACTCATCGCTGGAACCCGCAAAATCTCTGAAGGATTTAACCGCATAAGAGAGATGTGAAACTCTATTAAGTTTTGTTTGAATCCAGCTGATGATAGCCAGGACGCGCAACGAAGATTCAAATAATGATGTGCTCAATTCCACAGAGAAGGAAGGCGCATGCCGAATGGATGAACTCAAGGACCTTATCGATCTCCGAAGTGATACAGTCACTTTGCCCACGGAAGAGATGCTTGAGGCAATAAAACAAGCAAAACTGGGCGACGATGTTTACCGAGAAGACCCAACTGTTAATCGGTTGGAGGAAATTGCAGCCGCCAAGATGGGAAAGGAGGCGGCTCTGCTGGTTACCAGTGGAACGCAAGCCAATCTCGTCTCCTTGATAAGCAGCTCAATACGAGGAGACATGATAATCCTGGAGGCTGATTCACATATCTATTGGTATGAAGTAGGAGGGCTTTCATCAGTAGCGGGACTCCTTCCTTGGCTCATAAAGGGGAGAATGGGGGTTATCGCTCCCGGGGACTTGGAGACGGCAATGAGGCCTAGGGATATTCATTTTCCTTTGACTTCAATGGTTTGTGTCGAGAATACGCACAATAGGGCGGGTGGGACAATAATGAAGCCCGAGCAACTGGAGGATCTCAGCAAGGTCGCCAGGGCGAATGACTTGAAAATGCACATGGACGGGGCTAGGATCTTCAATGCTGCAGTTGCCCTGGGGGTTGACGTGAAGGAATTCGCTAGGCATGTTGAC
>MEZH01000011.1:1403-1748 GCA_001775995.1 Candidatus Bathyarchaeota archaeon RBG_16_48_13 | reverse complement strand
GGCTCCTGGAATAGTCGCCCTCGAGACAATGATTAGCCGGCTCGCGGACGATCACAGAAATGCTAGGATGTTGGCCGAAGGCTTTGCCAGAATAGATGGCATCTCCATCGATCTTGAAGCAGTACAAACGAACATAATCTACTTCGACATCGGCGGTCTGGGGATTTCCTCTGAAATATTTCTCTCAAAGCTGAAACAGGAAGGAGTTCTGGCATCGAACAGAGACAAGAGCAAGATCCGGATGGTCACCCATAGAGGAATTGAGAGGGAAGACATCCGGAAGACCCTGGGCGTAGTTGAAGGCATCTCAGCAGAAACTCGTGAGCACAGGGAGAATTGAGGTCT
>MEZH01000011.1:801-1371 GCA_001775995.1 Candidatus Bathyarchaeota archaeon RBG_16_48_13 | reverse complement strand
AGGTGGTAGTCATGGACCTTGAAGCATCGCTAGCACATTTCGGGCCTTCTGGCAGTCTTGTCGACGACTTTCGTCTCTCTCTTCTCGCTCTCGGAGACCTCATCCTGGAATCTGCAACCCTACTCCTTCTCGCGTCAATCCCTCAAGTCTTCGAGATCGATCCCAAGGTACTTGAAATAGCACAGATGAATCACGCTGTTTGCCCAATCGTTGATGTCTAGAGGCTTGCCATGCCTGGCAAATTTAGCTCGTTCATACTTGAACAACTGAAGCGTCATCGGTTCGAACTCCATTTCCGCTTTGAATACTGGCACTTCGGGTCCCTCACCAGTCCACTCTCCCTCTCTGTTTCCTCTGCTACTGGACTTGTTGTTATCTCGGCCAAACGGTGCCAAGTTATACTTCTTGAACCCTTCTTCTATCCGGTCCTTTACCCAGCTCCTCTACGGTTCCGGCAGGCCTGAACCGACTGACTCGCTCTTAGTGATTGGGTCAGATGTAGTGACTGAATCGTGGGTGGAAGTTCTTTGTGCTGACTGAGTCCTCGTCGGTTCTGAAAGTGGCTCTCCT
>MEZH01000011.1:0-783 GCA_001775995.1 Candidatus Bathyarchaeota archaeon RBG_16_48_13 | reverse complement strand
CGAGTTCAGTGACTTATTGTTCTCAGCCAAGGCACTAACATCCGTGTCAGCATTTAGTGGGTAAGACGCGGGATGCCTCAGTCGCCGGTGCATAGCGAGCGCTCGACCTTTGTCAAACTCCTTTCCACATTCGGGGCACAACATAAGGAATCGTTATCTCCTGGTTTCGTACTACTATAAAAAGCGGGAGCCAACTTCACCAACAACTTACCCACTGAAGTGGTACTTTGAGTATAGATCTAGACGATTTGAGCAAGAGGATACTTGCCCTCTTTGACAAACCGGGCAAGAGACTCCGCTGGACAGATGTCACCAACGCTCTATTTCCAGATTACAAACTGACGTATAAGAAGAGCGGCAAGCGTGGGTTTGGCAGCCAGGTCGGAAGGAAGCTGAAGGCGCTGGTTAAAGAAGGTCGCCTAAAGCATGACAAGAAAGATAAGGTGTACTGGAAACCCAATGTAATCGTTCCACTTGAGGAAAAAAAGGTTGGAAAAAAAGCTGTCCCCCGCGAACACGTGCCCCAGATAGTCTCTGGGGTTCGGGCGCTTCGCTGGGAGGGCAGGTATCGCGTCGATGAGGATAAGCGGGATGGGACTTATGCAAAGAAGGAATTCATGGAGGCCGCGCTTCAGCACATGATAACCGGGTTCCCGAAGATCTACAGGCACGTTCGGGAGATGGGTATCTGCAAGCAGAAATTGAAGGACGATGAAGAAAACAAGGAATACTGTGAGAGGTACAGGAATGCTCTCGACGACTTCCTGAGGGAAACGGAGGAAC
>MEZH01000010.1:2305-5697 GCA_001775995.1 Candidatus Bathyarchaeota archaeon RBG_16_48_13 | reverse complement strand
TCGCCTGAGTTTTGGCTTTGAGACCTTAAGGGAACGGATCTTCTCGCAGATTCTGAAGAGATACAAAACCTTAGAGAGACTTCGCAGGAGACTCGGGAAACGATGGCACAGAAATGTGCAGAGAGCGGTTCCTCCTTCAATCCTTGATTTGAGGTCACTGGACTGTGTCGAGAAAGATCTGATGCTGAAAGAATGGGTTCAAAATCGCCATGAACAAGTGATCGCGAAAGTAAGATCTGCTAGACCATCATTCACAAAAAAGCGTCGCATGTTTCTAGTACGGAAATATTAAGAGTTTTCTTATTTCAGCTGAAGAGAGATTGGCCTCGGCTCCTCTTATGATGGCTCTTAGGTTCCTGATCTCAAACCACTTAAGGTTCAAGAAGGCCAAGACTGATCCTACATTGAAGAAGTCAGTGTACTTCCTAACCATCCTCAAACTAACCGTGAGCAAACACCGATCAAGGACTGTTTCGAGCTGGGAAAGTGAACGAGTTTTTTGATATTCTGCCCGGGCCTTGGCAAGTAGCCATTGATGGTCCCTTGAATATGAGGATTTGGCTGCAGCCATGAGAGACTGAACGGCTGATGTTGCATCTGCTGACCTTGCTACATTTTTCCAATCTGCCTCTTCGAAAACTTCCGATGAAGACAATAGAAGACAGACAATCTGGCTCTCAGATAGACCTAATGTAATGCCCCGCAAGATAGTCTTCAGGTTTATCAAATCGATCTCTATTCCGAGAACGATTTTCGATATTTTTCGATCCAAGCCATGAAGATGATCGGTTGCCTTCCAGATCATGTCATACACGTAGCGGTCTATTGCAGCTTCAAGAACTTGGATCTCCCGAGTCTTTTCGAATTCGGTCAACGAATTCATCAGTATTTTTCCGAATTCAAGATCTGACATGGCACTAACAAGGTCTGGGACAGTATTTGATTTTTCCAGCTTAGTCCTGCAAGTCTCTTCGGTCAATTTTCCAAAGGGTAGAATGTAGTTCATGCTTTTATCAATGTTCAGGTTAGAACTTTTGGATCGCAGCATTGCTTTCACATTCCATGCCTCAAACTTCATCTGCATTGTTGAAATCAGAAGCTTGACATCTTTTGGTGAGCAGTCGATGATGTTGCTGTAAGCTCCTTGGAAGTTTCGGAAAAGTGCTTTTTCAAGAGATGATGAGTCTATCTGAGCTGTACTAAAGTCAGTGATGTCTTCTTGGTACGGTGTCTTCAGAAGCTCAGCTGAGATTGACTCAAGGTTTCTGTCAGTCAATTCAATCAAGTCTTTTTGGTCGATGAGCCCCAACTTTAAGACTATGACCTTTGGTGTTAGTTGCCTGTACTTCCATGCGCTCATCTTGGGAACCAGCATAAAGTGTTGCGGTTGGTCGTAGTTTTTCTACCTCACAATCTTGTTATGTTTATGCTTGTGTGTCTTCTTGTCGCTCTTTTCGTTTTCGTTGAAGTACTCTTACTCTGATGGCATCTTGTCTTTCTGTTTCCTCAAGAATCAGTTCAACGTATCGTATAGAAGCATCAAGTTGAGGTATCACCTTGTACTCTATTCTGTTTATCTGCCGCCTCTTCAAGGACATGACTTCGAGAATCTCTCTCATGGCGGCATGTACTTCTGCGAGCTTCACAATGAAAGCTAAGGCAGAGATGAGCTTCTGATTGGATTCGTCTAGCTTGGCTGGAGTGTCCAACATGCTGAAGCGGGGGACAATATCAGCGATTGTTTCTTCTGTGAGTTCTAGAACGGAGAGGCGTAATCCAAGAACGTCTGTCTTGGTTCCCGATTTCACTTCGATTTCGAGCGGTTTGCACACCAAAGCGACTTCTTCTATCTTTCTTGATCCTGCGATCATCTGAGTTGCGATAAACGAGCTGTAAGCTTCGTTCAAAGTGTCTCGAACTTGGTTTCTGAGTAGCGGAATCCCTTTCACAAGGTCAAATAGAGCGATGACCAAAGCGTCGTAGTCTTTCTTGAGTATGTCAACGATCCCTTGCGCTAGCGTTCTTCGCCTTTTTAACCTTAGAAGCTCTAGCCGGGTTGGGTGTACTGTTGTCGTGTCAACCGACAAAATTGTTCCCTGCGTCTTTCTGACCGTACTGAGGATGATACTTTTTGATTATTTCGGGATCGATGCGTGTCAATTCTAATTCTGGAAGAATTGACAAGAGTTCCCAGCCGTAGTTCAGGGTTCTCTCTATGCTACGGTTTTCGTTCACGCCTTGACTTATGAACTCGCTCTCATAACGGTCTAAGAATTGGAGATAAAGCTTGTCGACACTGGTTAGAGCTGCTTCGCCGGAAACTAGGGCTGTTTCTCGGAGAAGCTTTCCTTCTGAATACGCGTAGTAGAGTTGGTCTGAGAGTTGCTTGTGATCTTCTCTGGTTTTACCCAGGCCGATCCCTTTGTCCATTAGCCTAGAAAGAGAAGGCAGCGGATCTATAGGTGGATACAGGCCTCTTTTGTACATGCTTCTATCAAGAATGATTTGACCTTCTGTTATGTATCCTGTTAAGTCCGGGATCGGGTGGGTGATGTCGTCATCCGGCATGGTGAGAATTGGCATCTGTGTCACTGTTCCCTTCTTTCCGTGGATCCGGCCAGCTCTTTCATAAATTGTGGCAAGATCAGTATACATATACCCGGGATAACCTCGCCTTCCCGGAATTTCTACGCGTGCTGCCGAGATCTCACGTAATGCCTCACAGTAGTTTGTCATGTCAATCAAAATGGCAAGTACATGCATATTCTGGTCAAATGCCAAATATTCGGCCGCTGTGAGCGCCATCCTCGGGGTTATTATTCGTTCGATAGCAGGGTCGTCTGCCAAGTTAACAAACATCACAACGCGGTTGAGTACACCCATTTTTGTGAAGTCCTCTTTGAAAAATCTCGCCTCGTCAGCAGTTATGCCCATGGCAGCAAAGACAATCGTGAAAGCCTCTTCTTCTCCTATGACTTTAGCCTGTCTGACAATCTGGGAAGCAACGAGTTTGTGCGGCAATCCGGTGCCGGAAAAAAGCGGGAGTTTCTGTCCTCGCACAAGGGGGTTCATTCCGTCAATGACGGAAATTCCTGTTTGGATGAATTCAGTCGGGTAGGCTCTTGAGTAAGGGTTAATAGGGGTGCCATGAATGTCTCGATAGTCTTCAGGAATGATTTTCGGACCACCGTCTGCAAGTTTTCCTTCTCCCGTGAACACGCGGCCAAGCATGTCTGTAGAAACTGGGAGTTTAATTGTGTCACCAGTGAAGCGGATCGATGTGTTCGTGATGTCGAGATCCGATGTGCCCTCGAATACTTGAACTATGGTAATCGATTCACTAACGTCCACAACTTGACCCGTTCTTTCTTCTCCACTCGGAGCATATACCT
>MEZH01000010.1:1999-2292 GCA_001775995.1 Candidatus Bathyarchaeota archaeon RBG_16_48_13 | reverse complement strand
AACCAACACCACTCGTTGTCTCTACGAAGAGCAAGGGACCCGAAATCTCTTTGACTGTGAAGAATCTTCGGCCAGTCTGACTTAGCAGAGTCACGCCTATTTTCCTCCTGATGCTGTGTCAATAAGGTGATCGAATTGATCATACAATCTTTTTTCAATTCGCGAATTTGCTTCGTCAAATTCCTCAGGTCGGACGATTTTCATTCTGGCTAGTTCTTCCTTCACTTCTAAGGAAAGTACCTTGGTCAACGGCACTCCCTTTTCAATTGCCAGTTTCGCTTTCTCATAGAATT
>MEZH01000010.1:321-1924 GCA_001775995.1 Candidatus Bathyarchaeota archaeon RBG_16_48_13 | reverse complement strand
AGAAATATTCTTTGCACATTTTGGCGGCTTCGAATACGCACCGTTGTTTGTCTCCCAAGATTTCCGCCCCAACGAGCGACGCTATCTCTCTCAGTTCCTCTTCTTCTTTGAGCAAGGACATTGCCTCCTTTCTAAGCCTTGCCCAATCCTTCCCAACGTTTTCATACCATGGTTCAAGCGTGCTGATATATTCGGAGTAGCTCATGAACCAATTGATTGCTGGAAAGTGTCTGCGATGGGCTAAGGCAAAGTCAAGGGCCCAGAACACTTTGGTTATTCTTAGAGTCCCTCCGGTCACTGGTTCAGAAAAATCTCCGCCCGGAGGCGAAACCGCGCCAATAGCCGTGATTGAGCCGAGTCTCTTGTCGTTGCCAAGGAGCATAGCTCGCCCAGCTCGGGCATAGAATTCGGCCAGTCTGGTGGGCAAATAGGCGGGGTACCCCTCTTCTCCTGGCATTTCCTCCAGTCTTCCGGAGATTTCGCGGAGGGCTTCTGCCCACCTTGAGGTTGAGTCGGCCATCAGAGCAACGTCGTATCCCATGTCTCTATAGTATTCAGCCATGGATGCAGCGGTATAGACGCTAGCCTCTCTGGCTGCTATTGGCATGTCGGAGGTGTTGGCCACTACGATTGTTCTGTCCAACAGTGGACGCCCAGAGCGGAAGTCTTTCAGGCTTGGGAATCTTTCAATGACATCGGCCATCTCGTTTCCACGTTCGCCACAGCCGACTAGAATTATTATGTCAGCGTCCGTCCACTGTGCGAGAGTCTGAAGCATGACTGTCTTGCCTGTTCCGAAACCGCCAGGTATTGTGGCCGTTCCGCCTTTGGCTAGGGGGAAGAAGGCGTCGATTATTCTTTGGCCAGTTAGCAGCGGTACGTCTGGAAGTAGCATGAACTTGTAGGGTCTGGCCTTTCTCACGTGCCAAGTGTGTGCGAGAAAAAGGTTCTCACATTCCCGTTCCGTTTTGACCCTTGCAACAGGATCAACGACTGTGTAGTTGTCCTCAGGAACGATGTTCTCAATCACGCCTGTCTTGATCCATGGTGGCACTAGGATCTTATGTTCGACAAGGGGGGTCTCTTGAACCACGCCGATGATGTCGCCACCTGTGATTTTTGTCTTGGCCTTCAAGGTAGGTTGAAAGAACCATTTTCTCTTGTGATCGAGTGCTGGTGGAATGATACCCCTTCGAATGTTTGATCCAGCGATGTCTTGTAGAGTAGGAAGAGGTCTTTGTATCCCATCATATACTTGTCCTATGAGTCCTGGTCCCAGCTCTACTGACAGAGGCTTGCCTGTTCCCACGACTTTTTCTCCGGGTTTGAGCCCCGCGGTCTCTTCATAAGCCTGTATGGCTGCTCTTTCTCCTTCCAAACGGATTATTTCTCCGATGACTCCTGCTTCTCCGATAGTGACGAGTTCATGCATTCGAGAGCCAACCATGCCGTCCGCTATGATGAAGGGGCCTGCCACGCGGAAGATCGTTCCTTTCTTGCTCATTGTGAATCACCATATGCCTACTGGGATGTGTTACAGTTTTACTTCGATTCCTGCCTTGCGTCTCACTAGGTCGACAATGAAATCTGTTTTCGTCACTGC
>MEZH01000010.1:0-286 GCA_001775995.1 Candidatus Bathyarchaeota archaeon RBG_16_48_13 | reverse complement strand
GAAATTCGCGCTCAATGACCTGCGCGGTCATATTTCCTATCTGATCGATGAAGCGCTCCGCAACAAGGATTATGGCCAAATCTGTTGCTGACAGAAGGTCATTGAGTCGCTTTGCAGCCTCTTCTGCGTTTGTCACGGAATAAACATCCTTAAGGCCAGCGAGTTTGAAACATGTT
This sequence comes from Candidatus Bathyarchaeota archaeon RBG_16_48_13, assembly GCA_001775995.1. GTDB lineage: Archaea > Thermoproteota > Bathyarchaeia > RBG-16-48-13 > RBG-16-48-13 > RBG-16-48-13. The sequence goes on along the minus strand of MEZH01000010.1, from coordinate 110 downwards.
GAAGTGTCCTTTCCAGCTATCAGAGCAATTCTCATTTGTCTCTCCTGAGAAGCTTGGTTAAGGCTTTAACCCTATGTTGAAGTTAAATATTGTGGCAAAGGCGATTTGCG
>MEZH01000009.1 GCA_001775995.1 Candidatus Bathyarchaeota archaeon RBG_16_48_13 | reverse complement strand
CTAACGCAGGTAAGAGTAGCATCATCAGAGAAGTCATAGGCTTGAACGTGAAAATAGGCAAAAAACCGGGAACCACACGCCGGATTTCCGAATATCCATTGAGTAAGGGCCTAATTCTTGTAGACATGCCGGGATACGGCAAAACAATGAGGACTACCAAACGTTTACAGGATAAAAGTAATCGTCGAACCATCTATTTTTTGGAGTCCAACGCCCCGAGGATAGCCCTGGCCATCCATGTCCTAGACATATCGACATTCTCAGAGGTAACCCGGCGTTTAGAGAAGAAGAACATCATTTCTGTCGATGTGGATTTCATACACTTATTGACCAAGGCATTAGGCGAGTTTCCATTAGTTGCAGCCAATAAGACCGACAAGGCTAACAAGGAAGAGATAGACGCCAACCTAAAAGAGTTCACCCAACAGATTGGAAGCAACGATCATTCTCTGATCGAGAGCCGCATATTCCCTGTAAGCGCAAAGACAGGAGATGGATTGGGATACCTCAAGAGCGCGATTCATGAAAGGCTGGCAGCGAAGGGGTATAAGGCACCTTTCAAATCACATTAAACTCTATTCCAAGAGACCACAACAATAATAATCTCAGTAAAAGCAGATTCAATCACACGCTCCTTAGATGCCGAGATAGTCATATGAAGAGCTAGCGCGCGCTGACTCTTCACATTCAGTAGGGCTACCCAGTGACACAAGCCCTTTGAACCTATGTGGTGTCCGCCGGGTTTCGATGAGGCCAGGTGGGTCTTTCACAGATCTCAGTTGTTATTTTTAAGTCCATGGAGTGGCTTCAGAAGCGGACTAGATTGATCTAGTAGTAGTGTTCTGACCGCTGAAGCATGTTGAGGAGATTGATTATCTTCCTCATGTTCAGGTTCTTTAGGAGTATCTGGCGCCTCACTGGATCCATGAACAACTTGCTTGCCTGTTCAAGTATGAATTTCGGCCTGGTCAGGACATGCCTGTATCCATTGCCTAAAATAGTCTTTATGCGCGCCATTGGAATACATTCGGGAACAACTTCTGGGAGAGCCACTCCGGTCTCCCAATATTCATCTTCCTTTATGTATCCGTTGGCGACGTTCTCGTTCCAGATAGCGGTCCCGGGATACGCTTGGAGGATATAGAAGCTTGGGAAAGTAATTCCGATCTCCTCGGCGAACCTTATGGTTTTCCACATCTCATCCTCGGTCTCTGTTGGGGCACCCAAGATGAAGCCGCCGAAGGCGTCCATCTTAGCGTTTATGCAGTTCTTCACCGCGTCCTTCGCCATCTCCTGTGTTATGCCCTTCCTATAGTAATCTAGAATCCTCTGATTGGCATTCTCAATGCCGAAATACACTGACTGACAGCCCGCCTCACGCATCCTCTGCATCAAATCCGCTGTTGCGTTGTTCACCCTAGCCATCGCAGCCCATAGGATATCGAGCTTCTCTCGCTTGATGAGTCTGCAGATTTCGTTAACCCGTTTCCGATCTAGGGTGAAGCTGTCATCTTGAAGGTACATTTGACCGTAGCCTAGACTCTTCAGATAGGACAGCTCCTCGACCACGTTTTCGGGCGATCGGACGCGCCATGTCCTCAGCTCGTGGACAGACTCACAACAGAATCTGCAATTGAGGGGACATCCCCTTGACGTGACCATTGATGTGAATTTGCGCACGGCAGTCCTCATTCCGTTGACTGTACCGACGTACTCGCTATCCAGGAACCCTGGATCGGGGAAGGGTATTGAGTTCAAGTCCTCTATTGGAGGACGAGTTGGATTGACGCGGATCCTTCCCTCATCTCGAAATGAGACACCCCTTATCCCCTCAAGGCTCTTTCCCTTTTCAATGGAGTCGACAACTTCGATTAAGGTGTGTTCGCCCTCCCCGCGAATCACAACGTCAACGTATTCTCTCTCTCTCAATATCTTTTGGTGGAAGACGGTGGCATGGTATCCGCCGTACAATACCTTGATGTTGGGCATATCTCTCTTGATCAACTTTGAGGTCTCGTTCGCCGTTAAGGAAGACATGCTCAGCGTATGAAAGCCGACAATATCGGGCTTCTTGCTCCTGATTTGCTTCAGGAGTTGTTCTGGCGAATACCCAAGGGGCCCATTGTCGAAGATTTCGACCGGAACACCGCCTTCTTTTAGCATGGTAGCTAGGTATAGGAGCCCAAGAGGTGGCCAGGCGCCCTCGACGTCGATGGCGCTCCGCATCCCATGAGTGATCGAGGGGTTGACGAGAACGACCTTCATTGGTTGATTCTCCAGCTATCCGACTATTAGATGCCTTCAGGTGATAAACACAGGAACAACTCAATATATATTTGGCAATCATTCATGAGTCTCCCTCTTTCTTATGGAATTCTGTTTCCCTATCGGAGCCATCGGCAAAAAAGCTTTTTCCGCTTTCTTCCGCCAACAGTTTCCTGCTCGAATTGGGCCAAAAACACTGGGAGCATCACCAAAGAGAACACTTCATGCCTAGGCTTTTTGACACAGTCATACGGAAAATGGGTGAAGGGAGGGTCAAAGGATATTAAGGATAGACCGAAGGAGGATGCGAAGGGAATTCTCAGAGGTCATAGGTCACTTGCTATCGATAAGGATTTGGAAAAGAGTCTGGAGGGGCTTGTTAGAAACGTGGAAAGAGGGTGAAGCCCATCACGCTGGCCGAGGCTAACGGTGCCTAGATAAGTCGATCACTTCGTTTGCAGGAGTTCGTTGATCAGATAAGTCAAGGCCCTTCTGCAGTGCATTCTACCTAGTAAACCAGAGGTTTTTTCTGAAGGTCCACAGTGCGGGGAAGAGGAGCCACAAATTGATGTTCGTGGTTATCATCACCATTATCGGTTTATATATCCAGAATTTCGCTTTGCAGTCTCGGAATCTGTAATCGGCGGCCGCGGTGACACCAATCAATAGATTTCCCAAGAAATAGGACAATGTCAACCAGGGGTTGTTGAGTATGAAGGGCATATATAAATAGACAATGAAGAAGATGAGGGGCGCAGTAAGTGAGTTCATGAATTCCAAGTAGAAAATCGTTGACATAAGGGGGTTCTTGCGCCAGAAAAAGGCGCTGACGAAGAAGTTTGTCCTTATGTATCCTTTCTTCCACCTTATCTGTTGCTTAAGGAAGCGTCTGAAGGTTTCCGGAACTTCCGTATAAACAATGGCGGTTGGCACATAGGCTGTTTCCCATTCTGTCAGAGTGTGCGATGTCAGACCTCGATCCTCGGAATCGTCGTATTTGGACATCGATTCCTTCAATCTTTCGGATATTGCAGTGAATTCCTTTTTCGCCCATGGTGTGGCAATAGCGTAGGACGTAAGGAAACGGTCATCGCTGAACTGCGTGGAGGAACTCGCCCAATAAGGGATGTATTCGGCTATGGCCTCCCTCCTGTATCCAGCCATACAGCCAGAGCAGCATAAAACCGCCCCAAAAAAGCTCTCAGTGGTCTTGTGAATATTGAAAGCGTAGTCATACCACGCGTCTTGGCATTTAGTGAGCATGTTCTTGTTTCCGTTCCACACTTTTCCGTTTCCCACGACGCCACCGACTTTTGGGTTGGCGTTGAAAGTCTTCATGAATTCCTCGATGGCATTTTCTTCAATTATGCTGTCGGAATCTATCAAGATCAAATATCGTCCCTTGGAAGCATAGAATCCAGTTGCCACTGCCGTCCTCTTTCCCCCGTTCTTCTTATGTATGACGTTGAGTTGGGGATGGATTGTCCTAAGGTAATCCAAGACTTCCTTCGTGCCATCTTTGCTTCCATCGTTCACTGCAACAACCTCCAAGTTCTTGTAGGTGGAGCGGAAGATCGCACCTATGACCTCCTCGATCAGGGCTACTTGGTTGTATATCGGTATTATCACCGAAACTAGGTCATTTCCAATTCTTCCTCTAGCCGGGTTCTTGAAGAATAGCCATCCAACGGCAAACACCATAAGCGCGTGCAGCGGCATCAGCGTCGAATAGACCACGAGAGGGTCCCCGAGAATTATTCCCTGCACCAGATTATTGGCGGTAATCGCACCGAGTGCTCCAAGAAAAGAAGTTCTCATGATCCAGGCTTTTCGGCTTACCCAGATTCTCCCGTCCATTTGAACTCGTTGACCGCTTTTGAGGCACGAAGTTGTCTTCGCTTTGTTTTTTTTGATGGCCAGCAGTTTCGCTTCCAATTCGAGGTGCCTCATCTCAATGTGAGTTCAAGCCCGGTCAACTCAGAAGCGCTGACAAACCGCACATTGTTTGCCTTGAGTTTGGAGATGACTTCATCGATGAGGTCGATCGACATGGAGTCGTCGAAAGTGATCATTATCGGCGTGGAGGTCTTGGGGAGGTTGGCAAAGAAGTCAGTTGGATGATCAGAGCCGTTGTAGGTGACGAGATCGAACTTCATGAATTGCCCAAGGTACAGCTTGTTGTACTGGAGTTCGTACGAGAAATCTGCAATGATATCCGATCGGTTCAGAAGGGAGTAAATGTTCTCATCCGTGTTTCCATAGGGCGCTTTGAAGACTCGCGAGACTAGGTTACCAGCCCTATCTACGGCTTCTTTGCCCTTTTTGACTTCCAGGAGCTGAATATCGTAGTCCGAAATTGATGTAAGGTCAACATAGTTGTAAGTCTGGCTCCCGATGTCAATGCCGTCCTGAAAAGCAGTCACCCAGTCGTGGTGCAGATCAGCTATCGCACCCGTAAAGTAGACGGTCGCTTTAGCATTCTGTTCTTTCAGAATATTTGATAGATTGGTGCACCAACTTTCGACATTGCCGCTGTTCTTGACCACGCTGAAGGAGAGCATGATGATAAGGGGTTGCGCTTGCTGAGATGAGTTCAGGAACAAAGGTAAGATCATGCCTATACCCATGGCTATGACAAGCGTTGTGGAAATTGCAGCGGCATGAATCATCTTCATGGGCATACCTTCACGGCAGAAGTGACAAAAGAGAGAACCACATCTGATGACCTAACGCGTTCACTGTCTTTGCGCGTAGGCGACTTTCGGCTCTATTGTAGGTTTTGCGCGCCTCTTTTGTTCGATTATCAAATGTTGTCTGTATTGAGAGTCGACCAGTTTCGCGGATTCCACGATGCTTGGCAGGATTCCCTTGGACAGGTCTATGTACATCTGGCTGTCCTTTGGAAGGCAGTGCCCTCCGATGCCGTTTCTTGCCTCTAGGATCTCGACGTTCCACTTCGTGTTGCAAGCATTCCTCAGCTCTTCGAAGTCCACGTCTTGGTAGTGGCAGACGAGTTTCAGCTCTTCTGCAAACGCTATGTCAAGGAATCTGTAAGAGTTCTCAACTACCTTGCTGAGTTCAGCTACCTCCGCAGAGTTGACAAGATGCATCGGAATGTCTAGTAGCATTCCGTAGAAATGCATGGCTTTGTTCAGGCAGCAAGGTTCGCATCCCCCGAGGACGCGCATCTGCTTTACTCCATGTTCCAGTTTCTCCCGCGCATAATACCGGTGGGGAAAATGGACCACGTGCATTCTGTGATCTAGGATGTCGTTGACTCTGCGAGAAACGCCTTTCATTATGGTGCTCTCAATCGACACCAGCGATCCTATTTTGCCCTCGCGCGACAGCTTGATGGCTGTCTCAAAAAGCCCATCCAACGATGGCTTTGACATATCTCTCTGCGCATGGGTGGAAATGCTGATGACGTAGTAATCATAGCCTCCAAAGTTCTTGGTCCCTTTCCGGATTACGCCACTATCCAAGGCAACCTGGATGGCGTCATCACTAATATCGTAGCCATCAACCTTCAAACCCCGCGAAGTCATGTATTCGGCGTTACAATAACCAATCTCGCCTAGTCCGATAATAAGCACGTTACTCGCGTTTCCCGATGACATCTGGATCCCAGAAGTGATGGGTTCGGAAGCTATTTCTGCCCGTGTGTGTCATAAGTGAGACAGACACTGACGGGAAATTCCATGAAGGATTGACGGATCCAACTCTGGCATTGGGCACGAGTATCCTTAAGATGACCTTACAATTGCCTCAATTTCATCGAAGGTTGTGAAGGCGTAATATATCTGGAGACGATCAATGAGAACTTCAAATGTGAAGATTTTTTCTTGATCGATCCTTCCGTCGGTCACGAATTCCTCGGGATGCGTGAGGATGACCGCGTAACCGTATACTCCGATGCTTTCGACGACCTCATCGTAAAGTTCATCCAAGCTCTTGGTATACCAGGATCCATTGACCAAAATGGACATTTCCACTGTGGCAGGAACACTCAGGATTCCGTGGTCGACGAGCCCGGGATCCTGATCATCAATATAGGTTGAGATAGTTGTGAGCCCAGTTCTAGACATTGCCAGAATTGTGTCGTTGTTGAAGCTGTAGATTGGGGGAACTAGTATTGTGGATTCGCAGCCGAGGATCTCCAGCAAACGGTTTTTGCCGTCCAGCATTCTCTTTTCCTGCTCAGCTTCAGAAAACTGCTCCAGCTCTTCATGTTCCCAACCGTGAACCATTACCATTGAGCCATTTTGAATCGCAGAGACGACTGCTCCGACGACCTTCTGGTCCAAACCAAAGTATTTTGGTATAATAGCCAGGTTCAACGGAATGCCTTCGTCAGCAGCGTATTGAAGGAGGAAGATTGTGGCGTTGTTTTGGTAGTAGTCCTGCACATCATCAATGCGTATCGCAAGAAGGGGAGGCTTCATGGAACGTCTAATTTCGTCCAGATCCAATCTTAACCTGTCCAGCTCCGATTCCAGACGGGAGAGGTTGCCCTGAGATTCTGAAGCATCGGACAATCTGCCTGATAGGTCTGCAATCTCGACGAATTGAATGGAATCCACCACTGCAAAAATCATCAAAAGGCTCAGCAGGATTGCGGTAAGCCGGGTCGCCAAGTTTCATCGACCTTACTTCTACAAAGGCAGACACACATATGCCCAGCGATTCCGCTGGGCTGGCCATCCAATGCAAGAAGAATATGAACTTGAATTCTGATGATTATTAATAGTTTATGAAGAGCAGATACATCCCAAAGTCCCATAAAAAAGCTTCATGGGACAACTGAGAAGCAGAGGTCAGCCTTCTTTCCTGTCTATCTCGATCGCGACTTCTCTTTTCAGAATCCAGAGCATCACGACCAATGACAACATCAGAACCGCCAGGGTCCAGCTAGGAACATTGTAACCGATGAGCGTCCAACGAGAGATTCAATAGAGCTGAGACAAGCCGGACGCCTGAGCAATAATCAAGATATATCTTCAAAGCTTTTCCATTCGATTTCTTAATGCTTGCTCCCTCCGTCTCAGATATTCCTCATCGGCGGTGGGAAAAGGATAAGCTCGCTTCGAGTTTCGAATGATATTGCGTTATTTTCACGTGATGGTTATCTATCTCCGAGCTCTTCTTGCTGTCCTTGGCGCTTAATCGAGTTCCTGCCCTTATTTGCGGCGCTCGCCTGCTGTGGAGGATTTGCCGATGAAACCTCTCCTTGTCCAGGAGAATTCTAGATCTCCTTTTTCTCATCGTCTTTTGTTTTGATGTCGCTATCGTAGAGGCCTCTCTCTTTAAGACCTAGGAGGATATTTCCGACCTCCACTGGGTCCATGAACAATCGCAGGCCGATCTCAGTATCATCGTAGCCAATGGTCTTGAACCTGACCACCTTCGCCTCCTTCTTGGTCATCTCTGGTCTGACAGCACCCTCGGGAGGCTTTCCTCTTCCCTCTTCACCTGGTTGCTTCCCAAACTCCTCTTTTGACAAGGGCGCTACCCTTTCCGTCTTGGGCTGTTCCCGGGGCGTCGCCTGAGGGGGTTCCATAATCGGGCTTGTGGACTTTCCTTCCGATCTCCGGATCATTACATCCTCTGGTTTGGGTTTCGTTACAGGCAGAGGTTGCTTGGATGGGATCTCGGGTTCTGCCTCGAGCTTGAACCTGATCCATTGATGGTGCCCCTTCTCCCAGAGAAACTCGTATCTCTCGAGCTCAGCTACTGCCTCTGCAGCGTCCGAGTCATACTCTTCGATGAGCTCCGGCCTGACCCTCCCCAAGACCAAACGCACATTATACAGGATATCGGGTATCAGTCTTCTCCAGCTTGTGAAGACCGCCTGTATATTTGAATAGCTTCCCCTAGTAACGAGGCTGACCAGATCGTACTTGTCCGCGTCTTCGACCACGACCAGGACCGGCTCACTCCACTTGACTTGAGTCAATCGCCTCAGGAACTCGCTGACTATCATCTTCTCACAGTTGCCATCCGTTATGTTGAGGACTATGGAGACGTTATCCTCGTCCGTGACCACCCTGAAGATTGCGTCCCTAACGATGTTGTCGACGTCGGTCCTCACTTTGAATGTCACAAACGACTTCACTAGATCGTTTTCGATGTCGGGGATAGTTCTGTCGTAATTTATTGCGTATTGCTGGAATTGGTATTCACTGTTCGAATCGATGGTGATAATCCTTCTTCTCGCTCTCAGTCCCGGGATGACGAAGTTCTTGACCAGGAACGTCTTTCCTTGTCTCACTGGCGCATAGATGAAGAGGTGTTCGCCACCAAGTTCAGGCGTCTCGAAAGGGATAGCGAATGTTCTTCGAAAGCGGCGCTCCATTCCCCGGCGCAGCTGAGGGGCCGACCTAAATAGATCGCTTAGGTATTCCTCGGAATTGACACGTGATGGGGGTTGATCCTCATGAGTCAACACCCCCCAACGAATAGAGGATGCCCCCATCGAGCTTTTTGCAGTTGCCTCGTCTAAGTCAGCAGGGATCTCATACTTAGAAGTACGCGATGCAGGCAGATTGAATACAGCTTCGCCGGGCGCCCTGAATTGCGCCTTCGCAGGAGCACCGAATCTGCCCGATGAAATCTTCCTGTTGATCTTCGCCCCCGGTCTGAGCATGATCGTCTTGTCGGTGAAAACTCCCTCCGCAGTGGCGTTCTCATCAAGCATGATGTCGTCAGAGGAATCGACCATTCCGTTTACCTTGCTGTTCTTCCCGATGAGAATTGGCCCCTCAGAGAGGACGTGGCCATCGATTGTGACCCTCTCACCGATCTCAATCCCCCTTTGGGCTTTGAGACTGCCGTGGATGTGCGAACCCTTCCCAACCCTCAGCTTCCCATCAACAACCAAAGAATCGTTAACCACTGAGTGGTCTGGGATCAGGATGTTTCCCACTACTTGCCTGATTTCCGCTGTGGAAGCCCTTGACCTAGCTTCAGTTCGCGTCCGTTCCTCTATGTCGCTCAAGGCGGAGACGACGTCGTAGGTCTCAGGGCTGGCCTCTGACTGGCTTGGTTCAAGACTTCCCTCAGCGCCTGTCTCCCGCTGGGTGTTTCCTGTCGTCGCCGTGACAAACTTAGAAGTGTATTCTGCCCATTCGTCATACTTGACTGCCCCCTTCTTGGCGGGCAAACTATCCGCAACCCCCGAAAGGTTAACATTAAATCTTCTATGCAAATCGTCGATTTCGTCCGCAGGTATGTCACCTGGGACAGCGTCACCCCTTTTTTTGGGGTCTGAGTATACCATTAAGTGCTCTTCCTAGGATAACTTCTTTGGGTGAAAGGTCCTCTTATCGTCTTTGCGGAGATATATGTAACACATTTGTGATCTTCTTGTCACTTCTGGGTGATCATTGGTAGACATCGAATAATGTTGACAGAAAAATGTGCAAAGACTCGCCCGCGCTAATTGCGGAAATTCACACGCGGAGATTATGCCCAGTATATACCCGCAATACATAAGTATTATAAATAATCCTTAGGGAAAAGTACTACAGAAGATACACAACAAGATAACGGTTGTTGGAGAATGAGTGCAATCCAGAGAGTACCAACAGGGATCTCAAAACTGGATTCCTTGATCGAGGGCGGGTTCCCCACGGATAGCATGGTTCTAGTTGTTGGACACCCGGGGGCTGGAAAATCGACCCTGGCAGGCCAATTCGTTTACAACGGAGCCGTGAAGTCGGGGGTTAAGAGCGTTTATGCATGCTTTGCCGAGACGAAGGACACGTTCTTCAGCAACATGCTCAGGTTCGAATGGGATTTCGAGAGGCTCGAGAGGGAACGAAGAGTGGCTGTGCTTGATCTCGCCGTGACAAGGGAGGCAGGCATCCAGACGAACCTCAACTCAATCATGGAGACCATGAGCAATTTCAAGGCGTCGATCTTGGTCATCGACTCCTTTACCGCGATAAGCATGGCTTTGAAGGAATACATTGACTCACGAGTCATGATCCATCTGTTCTACAGGTTCCTCAAGAAATCGAACTGCATGTCCCTCTTCATCATAGACCAGCCGTGGGGCTCTACCGCCATAGGCGAGAGGGTAGCGGAATTCATGGCTGACGGAATTCTCCATCTCGAGACCTACTTCGACGAGGAGGGGACTCTGAGGAGAACGTTCAACATAATCAAGATGAGGGGCACGAACCACTCCAAGTCCACCTACGAATATGAGATTTCGAAAAAGGGATTCACGTTACTGGATCTGACAAAGATGAGAAAACCGTAGGAGAGGAAATGAAACACGTTGGAGATCCTAGTTTCATGCGTTAAATTGAAAATAGATGTGGGGGTAAACAAAGATGCCTAAGAGAGAGGGGAGCGTAAAGGAAGGGTTCCTGAGCACACGAGTTACATTCGCCATCAAGGAGTCTGTATTTCAGGAAGCTCAGACCGAGGGTCTTACTCCTTCCGAGTGGCTCCGCAATCTAGTCGTGAAGGAGTTGAAAGAGAGGCAGGCCCTTCCGAAGGGTTACGTTCTCCCAGATAGATTCACGACCGGGTTGAAGAATAATATTCAGCCGCCGAGAATTTCGTGAGAGCGAGCAGAATGGGTCAAAGTCTAGGGGTGCTGAGGAAGATGAGTAAGGAGAGTAAGATCGCTAAGACTGAAGGAATAATCCAGCGGGTGAAGACGGGCATTGAAGGCCTAGACCAACTCATTGAGGGCGGGTTCCCCAAGGGAAGGTCGGTATTGGTAGCTGGGGCTCCAGGATCCGGAAAAACGATCTTTGCGCTTCAGTATGTTTACCGGGGGGTAACGGAATTTGACGAGCCGAGCATATTCGTTACCCTTGACGAGCCCAAGTTGCACTTGCTGGAGACTGCCAGGAGGTTCAACTGGAGGTTGGAGGAGCTGCCCGAGAGCAAGTTCAGGTTGATAGAGATGATCCCGAGCGAGTTCATGGAATTGAAGCCCATGGGCACAACAGCCTTCATCAAGGACATAGCAAAAGAGATAGGAGCTAAGAGGATAGTCGTTGACCCGTTGACTACGGTCACGATGCAAATGCAAAACAGGTTCTCCGCTAGGCTGGAGATCATGAAGATCCTCAACGACCTGAGGCAGACCAACTGCACGTCCATACTGACGTCCGAGTTGACTGGAACCCTTTTCCAGCCAGAACAGTACCTGACGGACGGCGCGATCGTGCTTCACTCTCTCAACGTCAAGGGCGCGTTGACGAATGGGATTCAGATACTAAAGATGCGGCTCACCAAGGTGGACAAGCAGGTTCACCCCTACTGGA
>MEZH01000008.1:2393-14876 GCA_001775995.1 Candidatus Bathyarchaeota archaeon RBG_16_48_13 | reverse complement strand
CATGTCTATAAACATAGAATTCTGGATCTACGAGATAGTTACTGGTGATATGGATGAGAATATGTTGATTCTGATGTTTTAGAATGTCTGGGCATGTCTGGCCTGCATTTCATCCTCTGTTGTTTCCAGCCTCCGCATCAGCTCCGCGACAATGGAATCTAAAACTATCATGGTTGAATCTTCAAAGAGGGTTCCCATGGGGGCCAAAGGCTCATGTTCCCCGAGTATCTGCCTTGAGAAGTAGTCCTCCTCTCTGACGGCTTTGGTCCTGCCTTTGATGATCACTCTATTATTTGCTAGTCTTCCCAGGGGTGAATCTGCATGCGACAATATCGCTAATATCTTGGCGCCAATACCCTTAGCTAGCTCCGCTGATGTCAGGACCAATTTCGTGCTTCCAGATCCCGATATTGCTATTATAAGATCGTCCTTCTCTACAGCCGGGGTTATTGTCTCACCGAAAACATATGTATCGAAACCCAAGTGCATGAGTCTCATGGCGAAGGCTCTTCCTATGAGACCGCTCCTCCCAGCCCCTATCACTACCACCTTCTTCCCTTTCGCCTTGGTCAGGAGCAGAAGTTGTATGAACTTCTCCAACTCCTTTATTTCCAAGTCGCCAACCGTCTTCTTTATCATCTCAATGATCTTATTCGCTAGATCTGTGAACCATGTCTCTTTCGTCAACTGCTAACCCTCCACGCCGGAAGCAAAGTCACGATCCATCATCTCCAGTTGATTTATTTAGATTCTAAAGTAGATGAATATAAAATCGTATGTATATGGATCCAGCTAGAACCAGTACAATCATTAGAATGACCAGATAATCCATTGATCTAATCTTCAATGCGTGCAGACTTGTTCTCATCTTAACTGCTCCGAAACATCTCGATTCCATAGCCTCTGCCAGTTCCATGCTTCTCCTTATAGCGCTGACTATCAGAGGAATTAAGATTGGAATGTAGTTCCTGATCCTCTTCAAGATGTTTCCCCCCTCAAGTTCCAGCCCTCGGGATCGCTGGGCGTCGACGATGATCTGCGCTTCCTTGGCCAGCTCAGGGACGAAGCGGATGGCTGTAGTAAAAGCAAACGAGAATTCGTAAGGGAAATGGCTCTGTTCCAAAGCCAAACCAAGATCGTCTGGAGAGGTTGTGAGAAAGAAGATTGAGAAGGAGCTTACTATTACAAGAAATCTGAAAGCCATAGCTAGAGCGTAGTACAAGTCACTGACAAAGATTAGATTCAGAACGAAGATGAACGCCGCCAACAGTGCCGATGCTCTTAAGGATCTAAGCCACTCTCCTTGGACTTGGGCCAATAGGACTAAAGGCACTAAAGCCAGAAAAATGATGGTTATAGACATCAAATCGACAAATATTATTGACAACGCAAAGATCGCGCATATAAGAAGGAATTTCACTCGTGGATCCAATCTGTGTATTGGCGTCTTTCGCTTTCTGAATCTTAGACCATCGAGACTCTTCAATTCATTCTCTCCCTAATCTCACGAGCCAAGATTTCCGCTGCCTCATAAACATCGATAATTTCTCTGCCTGCGTTGTTGAATTTGAGTTGCCAAAAGAGTTGGGCAACTTGAGGTGGGATTATAGATGCCTCTTCTAGGAGTTTGTCATCTGTCAAGATCTTCTCGGATGAACCATCAGCCAATAATCTTCCTTTGGACATCAAGACGACTCTAGGTTTGCAATCTGCCACAAACTCCACATCATGTGTGACTATGACCACAGTCTTCCCTTGGGTGTTCAACTGCATTATGAACTGCCTTAGTCTCTCCTTCTGCAGATAATCTTGGCCTATCGTTGGTTCATCCAAAACCACGATCTTGGGGTCCCATGACAGCACCGAGGAGAGAGCGACCCTTTTCCTTTCCCCTCCGCTCAGAATGAACGGCGATGTTGTTCTGTATTGGGATATGTTGAGCAGATTTAATGCCCAATCAACTCTCCTCTCAATGGTCTTATCGTCAAAACCGAAGTTTCTGAGGCCGAAAGCTATTTCGTCTTCAACTGTCTCCGAGAAGAGCTGGTGATCAGGATTCTGAAACACCAGCCCCACGTCTCTTGAAAGCGTGGCAACTGTGACCTTCTTGGTGTCTCTTCCATCTACCACAACTGAACCTCTCGTAGGTTTCATGAGCCCATTGAAGTGTTTTATGAGGGTAGTTTTCCCCGCTCCATTCTCTCCCATGATGGCAACAAATTCTCCAGTTTCTATCGCGAGTGAAACCCCCTTCAAGGCTTCAAAGCCGTTTGGATAGGTATAGTAGACATCGTGGGTTTCTATCAACGGTTCATATACCCCCTTATCAAGTCGGCTGCTTCGCTTGGGGTTAACGCAACCCCCCCCAAATCTATGCCTCTTTCCTTCAAGTAATGACCAAGTCTAGTGACTTTTGGTATCCCAACCCCTAGAGCCCATACATCCCTGTCATTGAAAACGTCTCTTGGCGTTCCGACGAAACTCACTTTTCCCTCATCCATAACAACGGCTTCATTGGCATATTCAGAGGCAAGGTCTAAGCGATGTTCCACCAGGACCACCGTGATACCCAGATCCTTGTTCAAGCTGCTGATGACCTCAAAGATTCTCTTGGCTGAGAGAGGGTCAAGAAAGGATGTAGGCTCATCCAGGACAACCACTTCGGGTTTCATTGCCAGGACCGACGCGATTGCAACTCTCTGTTGTTGGCCACCCGATAATTCGTATGGAGCTTTCTCTCTCAGTTCGATTATCCCGGTCATCTCCAGAGCCCATTCTACTCTTTCAACAATTTCTTCTCTGGCTAGGCCGATGTTCTCCAGACTAAAAGCAACGTCTTTCTCCACCGAAAGGGCGAAAAGTTGATTCTCAGGATTCTGAAAAACGAAGCCGACATGTTGTGATAGAACGCTGGTTTGGGTCTCTTTAACGTCCAACCCAGCTACAACAATTTTGCCCGAGAGTTCGCCATTGTAGAAATGAGGGATCAACCCGTTGAAACAACGACATATGGTGGTCTTTCCGCATCCACTGGGGCCAGTTATTATGACAAAATCGCCTTCATCGATCTCCAAATCCAAATCTTTCAAAGCTGGCTTCTCGACGTCGAAGTATCTATACGTAACATTCTTGAGATCAATGATGGGCAACGAGGAACCATCCCGTATGAATCTTGAAAAGAAATCCCCACTTAATGGTAGCTAATAAAAAAGGAGTCACTGATTTAACTTTTTAGCCAAGATCTTTTTGCATTCTGTGAAGAATCGTTCCAGATTCTTGCCGCCGTTAATGCCTGCTGCGCCTCTATGACCGCCTCCCGCCCCCCCGATTGCCTCGCCCAAGGGCTGAGCCAGATCCCTTCCGAGGTGGATACCTGTCCTGTCCAGAAAATCATTGGAAGCTCTAATACTAGCTCTTAGGGAACTGTCACTCTCTCCTCCTACAACAGCAACATCAGCTCCTAGAGAAAGCAAACCGCGCGCCGAGGAGGCCTGATGGGAACTGACTCTGGAGAAGACTATTATCCAACCCTTGAAGTCCATTATCCTAGTTCGCTGAGCGGTTTTCAACCTGGCCACCCTCTCTGAACGTTCCAGGGGCATGGATAATGTCCTCATCACCTTTTCCGGATCAACCCCTGCTTCAACCAATTTTGCTGCGACCCTGAATGACTCTGCGCTTGCTATGGCAAAATGGCGAGTGTCGTAGGCCATTCCCATGAAGAGACAGAGAGCTTCTTTTCTTGATAACGAGATCCTGTCTTTCTCGATCAGGTTGTAGACTAATTCGCAGGTTGATCTGGATTTCTCGCTGACGATTCTCAATTGGGCGACTTCTTTCATTGTTGGGCTGGCAGCATGATGATCTATAATTGCTATCTGTTTCCCGGTCTCTAGAATACGTTTACCCAGCTCTCCAAGCTGTTGAATCGTGTTAGTGTCGAATAGTACGAATAGGTCCATTTTTTCCAAGTGTTGCATGTCATCGAGTCTAATCGGGATTTCTTCAATGATGCCCTTGGAAATCTTACTCGCGCCTCCCGGGGCCCCAATACTGATCCTCAATCGAGGGTTGATCCTATTCAAAACCTTGGAGACAACGTAAGCTGAGCACAATGCATCTGGATCAGCGTTTTGGTGGCATGCAAAGAGAATGCTTCTTGCTCTGGTTTTATCGATGAACCCCATGAGTCTCTTCAAATGCGGCAGAGAGGCATCCCACTCTACTACCAATAATGAAACTATATTTCCAAACGATTACGGGGGTTACTGGGCCGCAGAGGGCGTCTTCAATCTTTCTTGTATTCTCTGCTGGAGTTCCTTGAGCTTCTCTCTGGTTCTCTCTTCCTGCTTCGACAAAACCGCTACTCGCGTACTCAGGAGTTCCTTTCTTTCCTTCAATTCCGTCAGGAGCCCTGTCCTTTCAGCCTTGACCAGGAGTGAACCGACTGACTTGTAGATCACGGAGTTGTCACTCTGCTTCTCAAGCTCTCCAACCGCTCTTTCGGTCTCGTTCATTTCGAGTTCTAATTGTTGTCTTTGAGCGACGACCACTTGAAGGGTCTGCTGAAGCTGCTGAAGTCTGGCAAGCTGTTCTTGGAGCTGCGGTGGCAATGTGCTCTCACTCATTAGTACTTTTTCCTCCAACCAGTCCGTTAATTTCTTTTGTAGTGGCGATCCACCTGAGATAACTATTGGCAATAGCCCTAAGTGCAGTAGTATCTTTTGCGCTGATCTTCAGAATAAGAACCTTTCCCTTTATTTCGACTTCCATCTCGGATCTGCTGGTCTTAGAGCCTTTAACCTCAGGGAGGAGAGCACTCAAGATGGCTTCTGCCTCCCTCGGAGATGCGAATTCTATCTCAATGAGCGAATTGGCCTGCTTTACGCTCAACACTCTTTCTCTCATCACGCCACGGTCCTATTTATGGTGATGAAGGACTTTCCAAAGCCTTTTTCTGTGACAACAAATACCTTTACGCCCTTGGTCCCATAAGGAGAAACATGTAGGGCCGGGCCGATCCTCAGATTCCGTTGACCGGTAGAGATGTTCAAGTCAAATAGTCTGGCCAATCCCTCTGCGCTTTTTTTCGCTTCCGCCGAGATGCTATCTTCAAATGTTATGCACGAAACTGGCGCTAAGCGCTCCTTCACGGTCCTAAAGCCTCCTAGGTAGAACGTTGGAGCAAATGGACTCATTTCGCCGTCTTTTGCGACATAACACTCTATTCTGCTGGGGCCGCCCTTACTCCGATCTATGATTATAATTTTTTCGGCTTTCAGTTGAAGGGCCTGATCCAGAAGATCCTTAATGCTGGACTTTCCCCTGCTTACCTTGACTAAGCCCGGGATGGTCTTCTCCAAAAACCTGCAAAAGGCTCTGATTGTGGCCGTAGGCCTTCTAGAAGTAGTTAGTAATATCACTCTACTTTTTCTTTCTCCTTCCCGCTTACCTTGATTGCTTCGGAAGGTGTACCTCTAGAAGCTCTCTTAGCAACTTCTCCCAGTTTGGTAGAGGGCGTGTAAGCTCCTCCGGCGAAGGTATAGCCGCATTTTCTGCAACCCCAGAGACCGACACTCACCTTCTTGACGGCTATTACTCCGCAAGAAGGGCATTCATGTGGTTTCTTCATCTCGACCTCAATTTTACTAAGCCTTTTACGCAGTGTGACTCCGTATCTAACACCAAGGCGCGCCACGGGACCGAGCTTCTTGCGCTTAACCATTTCGGACACCCAACGCTTTCGCCCTCAATTCCTCTCCCTTCTCTTGGGCAGTTATTACAGCTTTTTGGATTTCCTCGACGGTGAATGTCCCCTCAAGGCCCTTCTGCATGGCACAGATATTCCCGTTCTGTTTTGTAGTTATTGTGAGGCGTCCTTCCATGGCACTCTCTTCCTCAAGAGTAGGATCTACGATCAGACTGTTATCTATCTTGGCGAATGTCGTTGCTATTGGATAATCCTGCACCGGAAGGTCTTGGAGCCCCTCCAATATCTTCACTTCCCCATCTTCAATTTCGTAGTTGGGTATCTTTGCAGTTATTACTGCAACTAGGGAGGCTAGCGCTGACGCGTCGAAAAGGTTTCCATCGTGATCCAATATGTATATATCGACAAATATCACGAAGACCTTTTTTCCCGGCAATATACAGAGTTTCTTCGTGTCCAGGACTTTGGACTCTCTTAGGCCCCTGTCCACGACTCTGGCCAACTCTATTGAATTCTCGTCAGGCGGACCAGTCTCAAAGCTGGGGGAGGCGAGCGGTAGAAACTCAGAATTGACCGTTAATACCCCATCTTCGGGAGTATCTGGGAAGGGTTCGCCTATGTCTATCTTGACGCCCACTAGAACCTTGGTTTTGCCCAAGGAGACCTGAGCTGATCCCTCTGCCTTCGTTATTGGTCCCACTAGTATCTCTATATCTCTGTATTCGGTTAGGGTTCGACCATCCAACCTTTTTTCTCTTTTGATCAAATCGGCGATCTGCTTATGCTTTATCTTAGATGCTATCTCCATGAATGCGCTAGACATGGTTTATGCCTCCTTCTCCTGACTTTTTTCATCTTCGTGCGCCTCTTCTCTTGGCGCAGCGTATTTTTCTCTCAGCGCTTCCTTTTGCATGATGCTTATCTTCTTGCATCCCTCGATGGCAAGATTCAGGGCGGTCTCAAACTCGTCCTTGCTGAATTCCCCGTCCATTTGGAGAAGCGTGATGCTTCCAGACTGAGGTAACATCGCGACTGGCAAGTCCGCTTGACCTGCCTTATCCTCAATATCGTCCAGATCCAAAACTATCTGATCGTCGATTTTCCCAGCTGAAACGGCTGTCACAAGGTCTCTGATAGGTATTCCAGCGTCGGCCAATGCCAGAGATGCAGCCACAATTCCAGCGCAACGAGTTCCTCCATCAGATTGGAGAATCTCAATAAAGACGTCTATGGAGGTCCTTGGAAATCGCTCTAGGAAGAGCACTGGTGCTAACGCCTCCCTGGTTACCTTGGATAGTTCATGTTCCCTACGGGAGGGTGCCGGAGATTTCCTAGTGTTCGTTGAGAAGGGCGCCATATGATACCTGCACCTCAGAAGAGCTTTGTCAGGCATAGCTAGATGCCTTGGGTGAGCTTCTCTTGGCCCAAAGACAGCAGCTAAGATTTTGTTCTTCCCCTGTTCGATGTAGGCTGAGCCATCAGCCTTCTCCAGGGTCCCAACTTCAATCTTTATCGGACGAAGTTCGTCAAATTTCCTACCGTCTAACCTGTTTCCTTCTTCATCTATCAATCTTTCAGGATACTTTTCCAGATACATCATTTTCACCTTTAGGTGCTTGGAGTGTCGTCCCCTTTTCTTTTCTTATCATCTCACTCACTCTATCCGTAAGACCTGTCAGATGCGCCTCAGCCTCAACTTTTCTTATGGCGCTTATAACTAGGTCCTCATCTTTCGGGTTCTTGCAACTGATCAGAACTATTCCGTTCTGGGCGACTGTGATATTGCATTCCGTCTCCCGCTTCAGCATCGAAATCATGGATCCCTTCTTGCCTATTAGCCGAGGGATCTTCGATGGGGTAATCTCCGTAATTCTTCCTCTCGTTATTCTCCCCAGACCTACATCCCGTATTGAGAGCATTGGGTCTCTCGTCCTCTCAAAAGCTGCAACCTTGGCGAGAGCCATGTCTCCTACATCAAAGGCTTGGGTTAGTTCGTCTTTCTTAGGATCAAAAGATCTACCGAAGACCTCGGAAGCGAAGAGGACCCCCGGGTAAGGAGAGTTTATGTTCAAAGTCCAGCCGCTCAATCCCACGTCAATAACTTTGCCTATGACAAGGTCCCCAACGAGCGGCATATAACATCCCTTCAAGGGTATCACAGAAATCCTATTCCCTTCGGCTTCCGTCAGACCTATAACAGATGAACACAACTTTTTGCCATCTGAATAAGTGTTCTCTCCTGCTACGAAATCCTTCTCAGCCAGAATGTCTCCGGGTATGACCAATTGCCTTTTCTCAACATGTATGGACATTATTCTATCTTCCTGCATACTCAGATTAGGAGTAATTCAATACTCTAAGTTTCTTCTCTTGCCTTCTATTTGAGAACATAGATACATTATTTATGCTTTATTTTTTCTTTCGGCAAATACTTACCTGAGGATCTTGACTTGCGCATTGCCTTGTGTTACCTTTCCAAGTTTCTCCATCAGCGAGATTTGAACTCCAGCTGGGATCTCTATCACGGCTACGATGGATCCGTCTGCCTGCCATTCTTCCTGTTTTATAGACCCTAATGCCTTTATGGAACCATAAGCCTTTGCAGCGTACTCTGCAGGGATTTTTATGGCTACTCTTATCTGTTCCATTTTCAGAGGCAGTATTGGTCTCAAGTCATCAATAACGTTCCTTGCCTGTTCTTCGGCGTCCTTGAATGGATCTATGACAAGACGGATTTGTTCCATGGCCTGTTCAATTCTGGTTACTGGATGAGGCAGACCTGAGCGTGGATCAACACAGTTTCTGCTTATGAAATTGACAATTTGTCTTCTCTTCTCTTCGACCATTTGTCTTCTTTGCTCAGTGGTGAGCTGAAGTTCACCCTTCTTCAGTATATGGTCAGCTATCTTCAGTATATCCGTGGTTTTGAAGGCCGCATTGAGTTTTTCCTCGGAGGCTTTCATCCCCTTGTTGGCATCGGCGAAGATTTCTTCTATGACAAGAACTTGAGATAGCTCCACAGACCGTCCAGATCTGTAATCTTGGGCGGCTTGAGGCGATACAAGAATTTCGAAATGCTCGCCGCCGATTGACATTCTGGCTGTGGTGAATTTCTCGCTCATTACTTAGGTTGGGCCTTCTGCTGCTCGTACAAAGCTATGTATCCTTCAACTTCCTCGTCAGTTAGACGCCTGAACTTGGCCGTTTCACTCGGGATTATAGCGATCTTGACTTTTTGTGCCTCTATCTTGCCCTCTATAACTTTTGTCATACAGTTTACGGCCAAAACTATGGCCTCTTCCAGCTTCATTCCTATTTTGTACTCAGCCTCAAGAAGTTCCTTGACGGTTTCGCTTCCAGCACCTATTGCTGTCGCCTTATATCCCCAATAAGCGCCGCTAGGGTCAGTAACGAAGAGCCGACTACCAGCCTTGTCGACCCCTCCCAAAACCATGGAGACTCCGAATGGTCTGACTCCTGCATGTTGAGTATACATTTGTTTTATGTCGCCTATTCTCTTCGAGAGACTCTCCACATCGATAGGTTCATCATATGTGAGTCTGTTGCTTTGGGCATGGACTCTAGCCTGATCTATGAGAATTCTTGCGTCAGAGCTTAGACCGGCTATTGCCGCCGCCGCATGTTCATCGATTTGGAAAATCTTCCAAGAAAAGCTAGGATCTTGGAGCTTTGAAGTTACCTTCTCCTCAGCAGCGAAGACCACTCCCTCTTTACAGGTTATTCCAAGAACGGTTGAGCCTCTTCTGACCGTTTCTAGGGCGTACTCAACTTGGAAGAGCCGTCCATCAGGTGAGAAGACGGTTATTGCGCGGTCATAGGCGCCAGGAGCTGCGAACATTGCCATATTAAAACCTCTAATTGTCCTCCCCTTTCATGCAATCCTTTCGATAAAAACTTTTCCAGGCTTTTCAAACCCTTGCGCTGATCATACGTTTTTTACTGTCCCTCCTTATTTATTTGTTATCGTACAAGGACTCGGAAAGCATATGGACGATGTTTTCTCTTATCTGTCAAAACCTATGCGAACGGCACTTCATGAGAGAGGTTTTCATGAGCCCACTGAGCCTCAAATCGCAGCTATCCCGCTAATTCGGGATGGCAAGAATGTCCTTCTCATGGCTCCTACTGGCACTGGGAAGACAGAGGCTGCATTTCTTCCAATTCTGAATCAATTGATACTGATGGCTGATAGGCGCCCTGGAATCAAGATTCTCTACATAACCCCGCTGAGGGCGCTGAATAGAGACCTTCTGGGAAGGCTGAGTTGGTGGTGCAGAAAGCTCGACCTCAAAGTAGCTGTGAGGCACGGGGACACGGATACCACCGAGAGAAGTCGGCAAGCTCTCAGTCCGCCAGACCTCTTGATAACTACCCCTGAAACCCTTCAAGCCGTACTCGTGGGCAGGAAGATAGGGAGACACCTCGAAGCTATACGATGGGTCATCATAGACGAAATTCATGAGCTGGCAAGTGACAAAAGGGGGTCACAGCTTTCGATAGCCTTGGAGAGGCTTCGCGAGATCACGCGAAAGGATTTCCAGCTAATAGGCTTATCAGCCACTATTGGGACCCCTGAGAGGGTTGCGCAATTTCTAGTTGGAGTTGACAGACCTTACAACATAGTTCAAGTGCCCGTAGCCCGGTACATGAAGCTCGATGTTCAATATCCTGAACCAAAGGAAGAAGATCTGGAATTAGCCTCACGACTTTATACCCACGCTGATGTTGCAGCTCGTTTGCGCGTCATGAAGCGTCTTATTGAGGAGCACAACTCAACCCTCCTATTCACCAATACTCGCTCGATAGCCGAGGTCTTGGCGAGTCGATTCAAGGTTTGGGATGCGAAGTTTCCGATTAGTATTCATCATGGTTCTCTGGCGAAATTCTCCAGAATTGCCACGGAGGATGATCTGAAATCTGGAAAATTGAAAGGCATAGTCTGCACTTCGTCTCTAGAGCTGGGAATAGACGTCGGAAGGATAGACCTTTGCATTCAATATAACTCGCCCAGGCAGGTGACTCGTCTATTGCAGCGAGTTGGAAGGAGCGGACATAAAATAGGCCAAAAAGCAGAAGGTGTGATCATAACTATGGATTCAGACGATACCTTGGAGGCTTTGGTGATCTCTAGACACGCCCTGAGGGAGGAGTTGGAGCCCTTAGCCGTGCCAGAATGTCCCCTTGACGTTCTAGCACATCAAGTCGCTGGGTTCCTTATTCAGAAGAGATCGTGGACCTTCGATGAAGCATTGAGAATATTCAGAAGGGCATATCCATTCAGAAGCCTTTCTGAAGATGAATTAGCCAAAGTCTTGGATTACATGCATTCTAGGTATCCTCGCTTAGCTTGGTCATCGCGGAGAGATAGAATATTCATGAGGCCGAGCGCAACAAAAGATCTCTACAATTACTACTTTGAAAATATGTCCATGATACCTGAGGCGAAACATTATCTCGTAATTGATGAGGAGAGCGACCAACCTGTTGGGGTTTTAGACGAAGCGTTTATTTCAGAGTACGGTGAACCGGGAACGAAATTCATTATGAGAGGAGCACCTTGGAAAGTACTCCATGTTTACGGTGACAAGATTTATGTGAAGGCCGTTGATGATCCGACAGGAGCCATCCCAAGCTGGGTTGGTGAAGAGATACCTGTTCCTAGCGAGATCGCCTTAGAGGTGGGAGGTATAAGGGGCGATACTGCAGAGAAGCTTCAAGAAGGTTCTACTCTGGAAGAGGTTTCACGTCTTTTCGCAGACACCTATATGTTTCGCGTCGAGACTTTTGAGAGAGGCCTATCTGAGGTCAGGGAACAGGTTGAGAGGCACCTCCCTTCACCCACTGACAAGAGAATTACTGTGGAGCTATGGGAGAACTACATAATTGTTCAATGCAGTGCAGGAACGCTTGTCAACAGGACTCTCTCCCGTCTCTTGGGTTTCGTCCTTTCTGAAAAAAAGGGATTGGCCGTGGGTGTGCAACAGGATCCATACCGCATTGTAATCCGAGGCGACGAATTCTCCCCTATTGATGTGAAAAATGCTTTCATGGAACTGACTCGTACTAACATAAAAGAAATAGCCCTAAAATCTCTGACGAACACGGGCCTCTTCAAGAGAAGATTAATAAACGTGGCGCGGAAGTTCGGCGCGATATCAAAAGAAGTGGATGCAAGCAACGTCAACCTAAGCCAGATCATTTCCAGTCTTGAAGGCTCGGCCATCTTGGATGAGACGAAGAAAGACCTCTTGGCCAACGACCTTGACGTAGACTCAACCCGCAGCTTCCTGAAAGAGATAGCAGAAGGCAGAATCTCGATAGAGATTCTTGAGACCTATGGGCAGCTAAGCCCCCTGGCTAGAATCGGAATAGAGGAGATAGGCAGAAAGACCGACTTGATACCTCCCGAAAAAATGAGGAGGATAATCATAGAATCGACCAAAGTTCGACTCTTGGACGAGGTCCGAACCCTCATGTGCATGGAGAACTGGGACTACGCAGATACAATTCGCCTATTTGACCTCCCGACGACCCTGAAATGTCCTGAGTGCGGATCACCGCGAATAGCTTCACTACCTGAGTCTCTGGAAAACCTCAGGAAACTGCTCAACAAGAAAGGCAACGTCTCTTCTGAAAGAGATAAGTCTCTTCTGGAGAGAGCCAGACGTTCAGCAGAGTTAGTAGAGAAATTCGGCAAGGTGGCCGTGGTAGTTTTGGCTGGCAGAGGAATAGATGCCGATGAAGCAGCATCG
>MEZH01000008.1:0-2334 GCA_001775995.1 Candidatus Bathyarchaeota archaeon RBG_16_48_13 | reverse complement strand
GAAGAGATCCTTGAGAAGGTACTTTTGGTGATCTACTCTGGGAGCCTCGTCTCCTTATGAAGTATGAGGCTTTGTAGCGTCCTTTGGTCTATCTCGGCCCTCGTTCTCCAGCCGATATATGCTGTACCGTCCTCGCTCTCGACCAGGTAGCCTCGCCTCAGACAGCGATCCAGGCTGAGCTCCGTTTGCCAAGAGGGGAATTTCTCTTTCAAGATCTTCTCAATCTCTTTCCTTGGTGCTTTACCTTGCTTGGACATGATATACGCAATACTGACCGCTAGAACAGCTACTTCGTCTACCCTCCAACCTGTCATTATC
This sequence comes from Candidatus Bathyarchaeota archaeon RBG_16_48_13, assembly GCA_001775995.1. Classification (GTDB taxonomy): domain Archaea; phylum Thermoproteota; class Bathyarchaeia; order RBG-16-48-13; family RBG-16-48-13; genus RBG-16-48-13. The sequence goes on along the minus strand of MEZH01000008.1, from coordinate 2,016 downwards.
ATGTCAGTTGCACTCATGGGGTTGGCCAATGTAATATAGAATCTGGCTTTTTCGAGTTGCTCCTCAGTGGCCTTCTTGGGCTCCACCTCTCCTTCGTACAGCACCTTAACTCTTAGACCGATCTTCTCCATCTCGCCTTCCAGCAACCCTATGACTTTCATGTAGTCTTTTCCCAATGCCTTTCTAAGTTCCCAACCCTTAACGCCTGGTTGTCTATGCCTCTGGAACAATAGAATTTGGGCAGCTCTCTTCGCCTTCATGGAGTATTGAGCCTGTTCATCACTCATTCTTCTTCCCTCCAAGCCTCTGCCATCTCTCATAGTCTATGGGAATAGGCACGGATACGGCCTTCTTATCGTCAAAATCTGTCTTCTGTTCGGAGAAGCCCCTCAAGTAAATCTCATCTTCCAATGGCTTCAATTCCATGGAAGCGTATCCATAAGTTACCAGGAAGGTCGTCAAATAAGCCCTCTCAACTGTCTGCTGGTAATCGTCCTTGTAGATAAAATCCCAATAGGATACTTTTCCTCGGTCTTTTGTTAATTCCTTGAGTTCTTCCCAGATGCTCTGCAGCCCTCGGTCAAATTCCTCGCGCGTCATTAGATCCATATTGATTAAATCGTCCATGGTTAGGAAGCCTGGTTCCGTTACAGATACTTTGTTTTCTCTTCTCCTCTCCATCAATGTTGGGAGGGTGTTCCAGTAATCCATGGCCTCTTTGATCCTTCTTGGAGTCATCTGTTCCAGTGCTATTATGGGTCGCCAAGTTTTGACCAGACATTCAGCTAGGGCTTTGCTATCAAGAATCCGCAGCTTCAACTCAATGAGAAATGGGTCAGCGTATAACGATGAAGACCTGAACTTTAGCCAATCACCTTGAAGCTTGACGACGGTAGAGATCTTTCTAAGGGTCTCAACATCCAGCGATAACTCTTCCGTCTCCTTCCATTTCGAAAGAAATCTTTTGATTACTTCAAGAGTTCTTGTAACATCAACCTCAAAGGGGTCCGTGTCTGACTTCTCGACTGTATCGCAAAGATTGATTATTTTCAACAGTTGTTCCAAATCCCTGCGACCGGACATTACTGAGACACCACTTTGACTTCTGACCGTCCGCCCACGCTTTGAACCGCGATGATATGAGTTCTTCCTTTGATGGGTGGTATCTTCTGAGGGGTGATTATTATGTACTGCGTGTTCTTCTCGTCTCCCATCGTTGAGACCATGACATTTGAGAAGAACTCCCTGTTTCTTGGATCCATGTGTACATCGAACTCATCAACAGCCCTGAATGGTGATTTAACATGGCGTTGCAGGGCTAAGAGAAACGCAACTGTCGAAACGCTTCTCTCACCGCCACTCTGAGTGTAAGAGTCCAGAATCTTGGGGGTGGCTCCCTTAAAGCCCACCAGAAGCTCTACTCCCGCTTCCTCCAAATCCTGCATGTTTACTAGCCTGATTTTCCCTGAGGCCCCCAGTTTCGATAATATCTCCTGATAAGAAGGGTCAACATCCTCAAGCAGCCCTTCCAATACTCTTTTCCAGATTTCTTTTCTTGTTTCGAGCTCCTGAAGGGTTTTCTTCCTGTTCTCTGAAAGGGTATCTATTTTTTCTTTCATGTCATTGTAGATAGTACTATAATTGTTGTACATAGTCTCAGCCTCCTCTGAGACCTCGCCGACTGATGCCAAGTATGCGTAGTTCACCTTGATCTCTTCATTTATCGAAAGAGGTTCCCTGGAGGTGTCAATTCTTGATCCAGTCTTCTCAGCGGCTCCCTTAACCTCTTCATACTCTTTTTCGATTTCGCGAAGCTCTCTCTTCAGACCCATGATTTCGTCTCCAAGAGTCTCCTTCTTAGCGTGAAGAATGGCCTCTCCGACGCTCTGATCCAAATATTCTTTATACGTGGCAGCTTCGGCGTCTTCCTTTTTGGCTATCTGATTCTCCAGATCTCTGATGGTTTGCGTCAACTCTTCCTTAGACTGGCCTCCATTTTTCAAGAGATTCAACAAG
>MEZH01000007.1:264805-323270 GCA_001775995.1 Candidatus Bathyarchaeota archaeon RBG_16_48_13 | reverse complement strand
GCCTTCGGTCAGGGACCATTCTTGGAGCCTCCCTGAATCACCGTGACGGCAAAGGTATGTCTAGGAGCCTTCCACGACGATCATGGTCAACGTTGAACGCACTTTGTCAAGCCTTCTAACTCTCCAGGTAACCATCGCCTTCAACTTGTCCATGGTGTCAGCCTCGACCTTCGCAATAATATCATATACTCCATAGACAACATTTGCTTCCTTCACGTTTTCTATCTTTTTTAGCTCCGCAAGGACGGCGTTCTCGGAGCCTATCTCCGCATTTATTAACACAAAAGCTAAGGGCATCTTGAATCCTCCTAACTGTAATTCATCTTTAAATGCCTAAAAAGACTTTCTGAATTAATTGCAGACAAACACCCAAGCGCTGATTGATATGAAAGAGAGTGGGATTAAAATAATATCCAGCCAGGATATGAAAGCTCTTGAGCTCAACTCATCCTACCTCGGCGTCTCAACTCTTCAACTCATGGAGAACGCGGGAGCTGAGGTCGCTCGTTTTGTCTCGTCGCGCTTCGACCCCAAGAAGGCTAAGGTCATGATATTTGCAGGCATTGGCGGGAACGGGGGCGACGGTTTTGTTGCGGCTAGGCACTTAGCCTCAAGAGATTTCAATACCACAGTCGTTCTGATTGGAAGTCCAGATGAGATCAAGAACCCAGCAGCCAAGACAAACTGGAATGCATTATCTAGGATGACGCGATCTGTAAGGGTTCAGATATCGCCAGATTCGAAGCTAATTCCAGATCCCAAAGGGGAGGTGATCATTGATGCGCTTTTAGGTACGAGTTCTTCGGGTCCTCTCAGGACCCCCATATTGGAAGCCGTCGAGAAGATAAATCAGATGAAAAGCTTCCTAGTGGCCATTGATTGCCCTACCGGCTTGAACGCAGATTCCGGGTCCGTAGAAAACGTTGCCGTTAAAGCGGACATGACAATTACCTTTCACCGAGCTAAGTCCGGACTCATGAAGGCCAGGAAATATATAGGCGAGTTGGTTGAAGTCAGCATAGGCATCCCTCCGGAAGCGGAACTCTTCGTCGGGCCCGGCGATCTTTACCTCGCAGCCCGTAGAAGGAAGAAAACGTCCCACAAAGGAGACAATGGTAGACTTCTAGTTGTAGGCGGCAGCGAAACCTTCATTGGTGCGCCAGCCTTGGTCGCCACCGCCGCTCTTAGAACCGGCATTGACTTGGCCTATGTAGCAACCCCTGAAAAGGTAGCTCACGATATATCTTCCATGTCTCCAGACCTTATAACAATCAAGCTGGAGGGAAAGAACCTCTCCTCCAGAGCGCTATCCGCAATAGAGGCGGCGCTCTCCAAAGTGGACGCGGTCGTCATTGGGCCAGGGCTAGGTCTTGAAAGAGAGACTGTTGACGCAGTTGAGAAGATAGTCCGCATGGTCGAGGATAGGGGGGTACCTATGCTTCTAGACGCTGATGGACTCAAAGCGTTCGCCAATGTTAAGCGAAGGTTGAAAGTACCGCTGGTCTGCACCCCACATATAAAGGAGTACGAGATGCTCGCAGGAACGAGCCCACCTGACGAAATCATGTCCAAGGCTGAGCATGTCAGAAAGGAAGCAAAAAAACTTGGCGCTGTGATCTTGTTGAAGGGGCCCGTTGACATAATATCTGATGGCATTTCAGTGAGGTTCAATTTCACTGGTAACCCCGGCATGACGGTGGGAGGGACTGGTGATACGTTGTCCGGTATTGTTGGGGCCTTCCTATCGCAGGGGAATGAACCACTTAAGGCGGCGACAGCCGGAGCATTCGTCAATGGCGTTGCAGGTGACTTGGTAGCAGCTGAGAAGGGCTATCACTTGGTCGCCTCCGACATCGTTGAGAAGATACCCAAAGCAATAGAAGATGCCCTATCCTGCCTCTGATCTAGAGAAGTAAGATCTCTCTGCTTCCAGAACAGCTTCAATATTTCCGGATAGACTGTACTCCTTTAGGGGTTCCTCATTTAGGATTAGGAAATTTGGGCCCCATTTGAATTTTGAGAGTATCAGCTCAGCCTCTTTCTCATCTCCCATTACACAAAGAGCAGCCGCCCATGCCTCTACCGAGGATAGCTTGCCGATCTTTCCGTAATTTATGGGGTTTGCCGCTAGGAGGCTCGGCAAGCGCCTTTGTACTCCACGTGTTCCTGTTCTGAACGCTTCCTTGAACCTCTCCCACGAGCAATCCACGACGACCAGCCCGTGATGCAAGAACTTCCTATCCTGTGGAATTAGGACCAAACTCGAGAGCGGGTTTAGGACTATGGCGTTTGCGGGGATTTGTGAAAACCGAAAGATCTCTCGCACATAACCAAAACGGTTAAGCTTAGCCGAGCTGCACTTTTTCGGGTCATCCTGACCCATTATCAAAGCCATTAACTTAGGGCCAAATGCTTTGTTTGTCTCGCTCCTCATCTGCAGTTCATCCAATCGGAGGATATCTAAGAGGCAAGCCGGCCGTAGCCCTCCTTCTGTTTTAAGCAGGATTCAGCTAATCGGCCTACCCGGGCTCTCACATAGTCTCATCAGCCCCTATATGGCCTTTCTCCAAGGGAGGCAGACGTTTCACTCCACCTGCCATCGTCATCGACGGTTCGACCGCGTCATTTCCATTGGATGGCGGAGATATCGTTTCTGTGCAGGAGCTAGGGGTTTCCCCCTGCATCTCGCGATGCCCCTATTCTATGGGGAGGGAGGAGCTTCCTCAGACGCCTATGGCATCCGTAACCTGCTCACCGGCTTGCCCTAACAACTCTACTGGAGATCATCAATAAAAAGTTCTCCAAAGAAACAAAAAAAGGAATAACTATACTTAAAAAATTAGAACTTTGGATCAAGATTTGCCGCGCATTCTATCGGTATTGGATATCGCCCAGGTATTGAGCTTCTTTTTCGACCTGACATCTTGGGCGTTTGGTGGCGGCGGGCTGAACATCTCGACCGAAGCCTTGATGCGTACACCCCCGCTCCATCAAACCCGTCTTCTACGGGAGCCCTCGTCCTTGACCTCCGGGCTCGTTACCAAGCTCAGATTAGGTGTCAAAGAATGGCCGCCTATTTTCGGGAGGGGTTTCGAGCTTAGATGCTTTCAGCTCTTATCCCCTACGGCGTGGCTGCCCGGCAATGCTCTATCGAACAACCGGTAAACTAGAGGCCGCGCCACCCCGTTCCTCTCGTACTAGGGACAGCTTCCCCTCAAGCGACCAGCAATCCCAGCAGATAAAGTCCGACCTGTCTCACGACGGTCTAAACCCAGCTCACGTTCCCCTTTAATGGGCGAGCAGCCCTACCCTTGGCGGCTGCTGCACCGCCAGGATGGGAAGAGCCGACGACGAGGTACCAAACCGCGGGGTCGATAGGAACTCTCGCCCGCGACGAGCCTGTTATCCCCGGGGTAATTTTTCTGTCACCTCCGGCCCCCACCAAGGAGGACACGAAGGATCGCTAGGCCAGGCTTTCGCCGCTGGATCCCTTACTGTGGAGGATCCAGTCAAGCTGGCTTTTGGCCTTGCCCTCTACAGTGGGTTTCTGTCCCACCTGAGCCAACCTTTGGGCCCCCTCGATACCTTTTCAAGGGGGTGCCGCCCCAGCCAAACTGCCTACCTGCCGTTGTCCAGAAGCATACGCTAGAGTAAGAGACATAGCCACAAGAGGGCGGTGTTCCATTGTTGCCTCCCCCGACCCCCGGAGAGATCGGGATTAACGGCTCCCGCCTACACTCTGCATCCGCGGCCATATCCCAGCGACAAGCTGCAGTAAAACTCCACGGGGTCTTCTTATCCCGCTGGGATTTCCTGGACCGTTCTCCAGGTTATGTGGGTTCACCAGGTTCGAGGCGGGGACAGCGGGGCCCTAGTTGATCCATTCATGCGCGTCGGAACTTACCCGACAAGGCATTTGGCTACCTTAAGAGAGTCAGAGTTACTCCCGGCGTTTAGCGGTCCTTAGCCCGGTTGAAACCAGATTTCAGATGCCGCCACTGGCCAGGATTCAGCGACTGTACACATCCTTTCGGACTTGCAGTCACCTATGTTTTTATTAAACAGTCAGGACCCCTTTGTCACTGCGACCTATGATTCCAGCTTGCGCCAAAATCGTAGGCACCCCTTATCCCGAAGTTACGGGGCTAGATTGCCGAGTTCCCTCGCCTCAAGTCTACCTGTCACGCCTTAGGCTTCTCACCTAGGGTCACCAGTGTCGGTTCTAGGTACGATCTTAGAGGATCCATCTCGACAACTTTTTCATTGGCTCCGAGGATCAGCCAAACCGCCCATAGACGGGCGGCCATTCCTATATTCGTCTAGTTCTCGCCATTACGGCACTCCCTAGACTTAGACAGTTAGACAAGGCGATGACCTTGTTCGACCTACCTCGAAGCGTCGGCTGTCGAGCTTGCGTTGCCGCGTGTACCTCTAAGGTACTGGAATATTAACCAGTTTCCCTTTCGGCGGATACAGTTAAGTTCCACCTTAGGATCGACTTACCCCCGGCTGACGACGCATTGCCGGGGAACCCTGGCCCTTTCGGCGATCAGGATTCTCACCTGATTTTGCTGTTACTACCACCGGGATATTCAATCCCAGCCGGTCCACAGGACCTCACAGCCCTGCTTCTACCCAACTGGGACGCCCTCCTACCGGATTACAGACGTGAGTCTGTACCCTGAGGTCTCGGCAGCTGACTTAGTCCCGTCCATTTTCGGGGCCCTCGACCTCGGTGGGTGAGCTGTTACGCACTCTTTGAAGGATGGCTGCTTCTGAGCCCACCTCCCCACTGTCTTAGGCAGAGGACGCCCTTCTTGATTGACACTTAGCCAGCATTTGGGGGCCTTAACCTCAGTCTAGGTTGTTCCCTTCTCGGCACGTGGGCTTACCCCCCGTTACCCGCTTCCTCCCTTCTACGGCGCCAGCAGATTCGGAGTTTGAGAAGGAAGCGGTTCCTTTCGGAACCTTACTCCCTAATCAGTGCTCTACCCCGCTGGCTACCTCTGGGAAGACTAGGCTGCGACCTACTTCGGAGGGAACTAGCTATCACCGGACTAGATTGGTCTTTGGCCCCTAGCCCCAGGTCAGGGGAACGAATTGCACATCAGAACCCTTTCAGGCCTCCACCGAGTTTTCACCCGGCTTCACCTTGCCCAGGGCTAGATCGTCCGGTTTCTAGTAAATACTGTTGTGGCTCCAGGCCCTATTCAGACCCCGCCCCTTACCAGACGAGCTGGCTGCGGGCTGTCGGTTTCCCTTCGCCTCCGAGCTTTGAACTCTTAAACTCGCCACAACCGTAACCTCCCCGGCCCGTATTTCTAAACGGATCGCGCGACTCTGGTCCCCCTTCCTGCGTACTATCGCGTTGCCACGAATTCCTTCGGAAGGGATCCACCCTTTCAAGCCGCGCACGTCTATAACTATTTGGCTTCAGGCACTTTTTACCCCCCTCTCGGGGTACTTTTCAGCTTTCCGTCACCGTACTAGTGCGCTATCGGTCTCGGGATGTATTTAGCTTTGGAAGTTGATGCCTCCCAGCTTCTTACGCCAAAACCAAGGCATAATACTCAGGGACACAAGCCCATCTCCTACCGTCTTACGCCTACAGAGCTGTCATCTTCTATGGCAGGCTGTTCCAAGCCACTTCGGCTTCGACGGTGAGGCGGAGGCCAGGCCCTACTACACTACATCCCCTGCAAGTTTCCCTGCAGGGTTCGGTTTGAACTCTTCCCTTTTCGCTCGCCGCTACTAAGGGAATCCCAATTGGTTTCTCTTCCTCCTCCTACTAAGATGCTTCCGTTCGGAAGGTGCCCGTTCCATGAAGGAACATCACGAGTCCTTGCGGACCAATGATAGGAAGTCCCATTCGGGGATCCCAGGATCTAAGGCTGCATGCGCCTACCCTGGGCTTATCGCAGCTTGCCACGCCCTTCTTCAGCTCCCGAGCCAAGCCATTCACCAAATAGCGTTGCGTGTTCAGGTCTACTATGAAACCCAATACCTAGATGGCGTCCAATACCTATGCACGGCCTTCATCATGAGCCACAGCCCACTGAGCCCTTCACCAGCAGAGCATGAATCTCCCTGGTTGCATCTTCCTGGTTCGACGTATAACTATCGTCCTTCAGCCAGTCGAAATCTAAGGAGGTGATCCGGCCGCAGGTTCCCCTACGACCACCTTGTTACGACTTCTCCCACCTCGCCGAACTCATGTTCGACACGGCCAACAAGACCGAGCCTCACATAAACCCGACTCGGATGGAGCGACGGGCGGTGTGTGCAAGGAGCAGGGATGTATTCACCGCGCGGTGATGACGCGCGATTACTAGGGATTCCATGTTCACGAGGGCGGGTTGCAGCCCTCGATTCCAACTGAGGTAAGGTTTAGAGATTGCCTTCCCCTTTCGAGGTCGGATCTCACTGTCCTTACCATTGCAGCCCGCGTGTGGCCCAGAAGATTCGGGGCATGCTGACCTGCCGTGGCCCCCTCCTTCCTCCATCTTATCGATGGCGGTCCTCTTAGTGTGCCTAAGTTCCAATGGAACCTACTGGTAACTAAGGGTTGGGGTCTCGTTCGTTACCTGACTTGACAGGACACCTCACGGCACGAACTGGCGACGGCCATGCACCTCCTCTCAGCTTGTCTGGTAAGACCTTCGATCTGACCTTCATTCTGCTGTCACCTCTGGTAAGGTTCCCGGCGTTGACTCCAATTAAACCGCAGGCTTCACCCCTTGTGGTGCTCCCCCGCCAATTCCTTTAAGTTTCAGCCTTGCGGCCGTACTCCCCAGGCGGCAGACTTAATGACTTCTCTGCGGCACTGGAGCGGCACGTAGCCGTTCCAACACCTAGTCTGCATCGTTTACAGCTGGGACTACCCGGGTATCTAATCCGGTTTGCTCCCCCAGCTTTCGTCCCTCACCGTCGGGCGCGTGCTAGCTGGCCGCCTTCGCCACTGGTGGTCCTCCCGGGATTATAGGATTTCACCCCTACCCTGGGAATACCGCCAGCCTCTTCCGCCCCCAAGCTTGACAGTATCCTCCGCGGGCCAACGATTGGATCGTCGGATTTGACGGAAGACTTGACAAGCAAGCTACGGACGCTTTAGGCCCAATAATCGCCCCCACCACTCGAGAAGCTGGTATTACCGCGGCGGCTGACACCAGACTTACCCTCCTCTTATTCCCCCGGCTCCTTAAACCAAAGAAAAGCCGTCCTCAGCGGACGGCACTCGGGCTGACCTCGTCACGCTTTCGCGCATTGCGAAGTTTTCGCGCCTGCTGCGCCCCGTAGGGCCTGGGCCCTTATCTCAGTGCCCATCTCCGGGCTGCCACTATCATGGCCCGTACTGGTTATAGGCTTGGTGGGCCTTTTCCCCGCCAACAACCTGATCAGTCGCGGCCCCATCCTTGAGCGATGTCAGGAAGCATGGTCCTAACACCTTTTAGACGGAAGACCATTCCAGGCGCTTTCATCTATCGCGGATTATCCCCAGGTTTCCGGGGTTATCCTCGTCTCAAGGGCAGGTTAGCCACGTGTTACTGAGCCGTATGCTGCGTCTCTACTATGGCCAAGAAACGCTCAACTCGCATGGCTTAGTCTCAACCCGATAGCAGTGGGGTCCGGCAGGATCAACCGGAATTGTCTAGGAGACGACCAAATTGTTCAACTGGCTGAAGATTGACGGGCTAAACGTCGAACCAACATCGGACCCAAATGTTCTTGACGGTTATTTGGGTCTTCATTACTTTCCCCGCACCTGGAGATCGACTTTGTCATCCTTACGGGCGAACCGCCCTCAGCGTCCAAGTCGATGCCGCCACTGTAATTAGTTGCGGGGCGTCTGCTCAACTCAATAGCAGAACATTTAACTCTTTTGTTCTTGGTCAGAGATAAACCTTCCTTTTGACTCATCATACGGGCAAGCCGATGACAAACGTACCTCCACCAATGGGCTTTACCCCAATAATTGACTGCTCTCATGAGAAGAATCTCCTCCCTCGGAAGCAACGATTATATGAAAGCCAGCAAGGTTAATCTGATATCCTGCATAAAGAGGAGATTTCCATGCGTGAGGATGTCGAAAAAGTCCTGAATGAATACGTTCGACCGAGATTAGCTGCTGACGGCGGAGACGTCGAGCTCATAGATGTCGACGAGAAGAAGGGAGTGGTGAGAGTCAGACTCATGGGTAGCTGTGCGAGTTGCCCAATGTCAGGCTTGACTTTCCTGAGTCTCGTAGAAGCAACTTTGAAGAAACGCGTCCCCGGAGTAAAGATCGTGGAGCCGTTGATGTAAGAATTCCATTTTCCGCGATTGCTCCATGAACACAATCTGTTCCACACGTCTAGATCGCCTGTCAGCGAATCTTTGAAGGAGTTGGAGGGATGCCATACTATGTCTACATGCTTCTATGCGAAGGTGATACCTTCTATACCGGCTACACAAAGAACCCAGAGTCCCGTATGGGGTTTCACAAGAGGGGAAAAGGAGCCAAATACACTCATCTGCACAGGCCGAAAAGGTTAGTCTATATTGAAGGACACGATTTGCAGTGTGAAGCGATGCGGCGAGAAAGACAGATCAAAAAGCTGACTCACAGTCAGAAACTCAAGCTGGTCAACAGTTCTGCCTTTAAACCTACAAAGAATTTTCTGAACCTATTTTGAAATCTGGTGGACCGGCGGGGATTTGAACCCCGGACCTCCGCCTCTTTCTGTACTAACATGCGAAGGCGTCGTTTGCATGATCCTGAATGGTACCTTCATACCAGGCTGAACTACCGGCCCTGACGAATAGAATTCTTAAGAGGTTGTTTTTAATGTTTGCATAACAATGCTGGTTTCGGAATCGCTTGTCCGGGATGCTCAAGAAATCCTTTAATAAATGTTGGCTGATCTAGTGCAATTGGTTGCATGGGCCGGTAGCTCAGCATGGTTTCCACAACATGGCCATAGAGAGCGTTCGACTTGGCCCTCATGGGGCTGGGGACGAAGCTGATATGATCAATGCTCAGGAACCGAAAGGTCGCGGGTTCAAATCCCATCCGGCCCACCACACTCACATCAGCATGCTGTACAGTCTTACTCTTTCCGACGAACCAGAATGTATATCAAAGGACTTCGCCTCCCTCCTTCAATTGAAGCCCCCACCTAATTCTCGGAGGCCATCGCATTAGAGCCTCTAAAAGTGATCTTCGTTGGGACTGGCGGAGGTAGGTTCGTTACAAGTACGCAGGAGAGGCACACTGGAGGGATAAGAATGATTCACGGCGATGACCAAATCCATGTGGATCCAGGCCCGGGGGCTCTAGTCCATTCCTTAAACCTGCACTTGAGCCAACTGACCTTAGGTGCTGTTCTAGTCTCTCATTGCCATCTCGATCATTACGGCGATGCTGAGGTCATGATAGAGGCAATGACACGGGGCGGCACGAGAAAACAGGGCGTCCTCATTGCGCCGCGAAGCGTCCTGCAAGGGAACGGAAATTATGGAGCTGCTATCTCAAACTATCATAAAAGTATCGTCGAAGCGACCTATGAAGCAAAACCTGGAGAGATCTTTAAGATGAGAGGAATGACGATAAAGCCGACCAGGGCATCTCACGGGGACCCTGACACCGTCGGATTCCGATTCGACTTCCCCGGAATCGGCGAAATCGGCTACACGTCTGACACTGAGTATTTCAATGGCATATCAGACTACTACAAGGGAGTAAAACTTCTCATACTCTGCGTGCTGAGACCTAGAGGTCTTCCTTGGAAGGGCCACATATCGACAGACGAAGCAACCAAGATCGTGGAAGAAGTCAAGCCAGAAGCCGCAGTGATAACGCATTTTGGGATGCGCATGATCTTTGCAAATCCCTCAAAGGAAGCGTGTTTCGTCGAAAAGAAGACGGGCATAAAGACCTTCGCGGCAGCTGACAGCATGGAGATCCAGGTTGCAAAAGGAATTAACGTTAAAAAGCCAGGCTTGTCTAAGTCCATAGACACGTTCAAACGTTAGATTGATTGATCACCCCAGGAAGCACCAGAATGTCGCTTGCAAACCGGTATAACGCCTCAGAGACCGAGAAAAGATGGCAGCAGAAGTGGATAGAGACAGGCACATATGCATTCGATAGAAGCGACATGAAGCGCCCAATCTACACTATAGACACACCTCCACCATACCCCTCAGGTGACTTCCACATGGGCAACGTCCTAAACTGGACCTACTTCGACATAGTCGCCCGGTACAAAAGGATGAAGGGCTACAACGTTCATTTTCCTCAGGGATGGGACTGCCACGGTCTCCCGACCGAGGTTCAAGTAGAGAAGAAGTATGGAATAAAAAAGTCCGACATACCCCCGGGTAAGTTCAGGAGCCTTTGCGAAGAACAAGTTGACCAATTCATCAAACTGATGAAGGAGGCTATCATATCCCTAGGCTGCTCGGTGGACTGGTCCACAGAATACAAAACCATGGACCCGGACTACTGGGGAAGGACTCAGCTATCTTTCATTCTGCTCTACGATAAGGGGCTTATATATCAGGGAAAACACCCCGTTCTATGGTGCCCACGTTGCGAAACGGCAATAGCTGATGCTGAGGTTGAGCACGAGACAAGACACGGAAAGATCTACTCGATCAAATTTCAGCTCCAAGACGGCGAATACCTCATCATCGCGACGACCCGCCCTGAGTTACTGCCCTCATGTGTAGCCGTCGCCGTCAACCCTAAGGACGAGCGTTACAAGGGCTATGGCGGCAGAGAGATTCGCGTGCCAATTTTCGACAGGAAAGTCAAGATCTTTGAGGATGAAGGTGTTGACCCGAAGTTTGGCACAGGCGTTATGATGATCTGCACCTACGGCGATAAAGCGGACGTCCAATTTGCCGCTAAGTATGGGCTTCAGCCAATCATATCCCTAGACGAGCAAGGGAGAATGACGGATGCAGCTGGCAAATATCGGGGGCTCGCAATGGCTGAATTCAGGAAGGCTATCAAAGAGGACGTCAGAGACGCCGGGCTCCTCGAGAAGGAACAGGATCTCGACCACGAGGTTGGACTGTGTTGGAGATGCAACTCCCCCGTAGAAATATTGGAAAAGAATCAATGGTTCATGGCCGTCAGGGGCCTCACAGAGCAAGTAGTCAAGTCAACTGAAGAGGTACACTGGACACCAAACCATATGAAGTGGCGCCTACTGAACTGGGCGACATCCCTCGACTGGGACTGGGTAATATCGAGGCAGCGGATCTTCGCTACCCCAATACCTGTATGGTACTGCTCCAAGTGCGGGGAGTCTATCATAGCCAAAGCCGATTGGCTACCCATAGACCCAAAAATTGAGCAGCCCAAGATCAATAAATGCCCGAAGTGCGGTAGTAGGAGCTTCCAAGCGGAGCAGGATGTGATGGACACATGGATGGACTCGTCTATAACGTGTGCAGTCCACGCTGGATGGCCTATAAAGGAGGACTGGAAAAGACTATTCCCAGCGAGCCTTCACCCATCCGGTACCGACATCATAAGGACTTGGGCCTACTATCTTATGGTAAGGCATCTGGCGCTCTTCAACGAAAAGCCCTACAAGGCATGCCTGATTAATGGGATGGTTTTAGGTCAAGACGGTACTAAGATGAGCAAATCGAAGAAGAACTACGTTACCGCTCCGGAAGTCCTCCAGAAATTCGGCTCTGACGCCGTACGCCAATGGGCTGCTGGTGGAGGCTCGACTGGCTCCGACATACCGTTCAGGTGGGCCGATGTTGAGTACGGTCAGAAATTCTTGACGAAGCTGTGGAACGCCTCACGTTTCTCGATCCTGCAGCTCACTGACTTCCAAGAGACCGGAACACCGCCTGCGTTGGAGGTTTTGGACCGCTGGATCCTAAGCAAGCTGGAACTGGCGACCAGAAACGCCTCCGACGCCCTGGAAAAGTTCCAGTTCAACAACGCCTTGGAGGAAATAAGACATTTCACTTGGCACGTCTTCTGTGACCAATATCTAGAGGCATCAAAGCACCGCCTCTACAACCCTGACCTGTACAGGAAGGAATCCCGAACTGCTTCCCAATACACGATATTCAAGACCATGAACAAGGTGATCCGACTGCTAGCACCAATATGCCCCCACATCACTGAAGAGATTCACCAATTCATCTGCACGGGGAAAAGGAAGGAACCCAGCGTCCACAGGCTATCGTGGCCCGACTACGATGAGAAACAGGTGGACGAATCGTCTCTGAAGAAGGGTGACCTAGCGATAGCGGTGATATCCGAGATCCGAAGGCTGAAGGCCGAGCGGAATATTCCTTTGAACAAACTGCTGGAAGACGTCTCCGTATCTTCAAAGAACCTCGAGGCCTTGGAGACGCTAAAGGAGCTTGAAAACGACATAAAGGGTACCTGTAAGATAGAATACATAAAATTCGACTCGCACGAGACCTTAGAGAGAGCAGTTGAAGGGTTCTCGGAGATTACAGTTTCTATAGGCTCGGCTAAGTCTGCGACTGTTTAAACCTGAGGATGGCAGCGATACCGCCGAAGGAGTCCCGCAACATCTCGCCCTCCGCGGTCTCCTTCGTAATTATCTCTATGTCTGTTCCAGCCTGTTCCGCCATGTCAGCGAAGTCATCCACGAGGTCTTTCGTCTCGTCTATAACCATGTTCTTATTATTGCACTTGGGGCATGGCGTATTCTTTATCTCGTCTTCTGCATCGTGAAGGTCGGCAGTGCTCACTGTTCTTTCCTCTCGGTGGTCGCAACTCTGGCACTTGACGTAAAGTCGGGTCTTCTTCAACTCCGCCGAGAGTAATAACATCTGGGCGATTCCGCCCTTAAGGCTCCTCCGAACCTCTTCTTCCCCATAGGTTGCCAGACCTGTCCCGTGTCCTAACTCGTAAAGGAACTTCTGTACCGCCTGCTTCTCCTCCCGGTATCGAACGGCGAGTAGAGTCCCGGGGGACTTCTCGACGACCTCTTCGACGCCCTGCTCCTCGACGTAGGCCGTGTCCACTATTGAGAGCACCTTCCCCCTCAGGGTGTACTGCATATGGTCGCCATCGACAAAATCGTATTTAGTGGGGCCTGGTCCTCCAACGAGGATGCCTTTGAGGTTCGGCACCTGCAAGAAGATCTCTGAGGCGTATATGCCCACCCTATTAAAAAATGAGTTCAGCTCCGCCTCCCTTAAACGCTCGAAACGTCGCGCTGACTGTCCACCCGCCCTGTGCTTGCCAGAGACACCGGACGTTATTTCGCGCACTATTTCCAAGTTTCCCCCCTTAAGGAGGGCGAAAATTGCGCCGCTGGCATCCATGACAAGAATGCCATATACTTCCTTTACTTTGACCATTTCTCTGATGGGATCTAGAAGAAACTTGCTGTCGCATCTGTAGGTGTAAATTCGTATCGGATCAGGAGGGACTATGACGTAGAGTTCGATGCGTTCGCTGCCTGGTCCGTTTTGGGGTAACGCCCCACAAAAGATGACGAGGCCTGTATCGGGGGGTGTCTTGAATAGTTTGAGTCTCTGCATGGTGCGAGTTATAGCGTCCTGAACGTGCTTTCTGGTAGTTGCGGACTTTATGTTGCTCGCGGTGGTATATTCTTGGCGAAGCTGACTGATCACATCATAAATCTGTTTCCCCGGGGTCACGTAGAGCGATATTAACTCAGTCCCACGGCCCTCCTTTGATGCGAGGACCCCTAATGCGCGTTTCAACCTGAACTGGGATAGAGAACTCTTATCTGGCACTCCGTGCACCACAATCAGAAGACGTAAACGAAGTTAAGCCTTGAATCGCGAATTATATAAGTTCTTTCAGATAATATCCTTAGGATGATAGATATGCGTGTTGCGATAAAACTCGGTGGACACCTGTTTCCCTTTGACATGGACGTTACAAGAATCTCTTCCTACACCGACGTGCTCCTACGGTTGAAGTCCGAAGGTCACCAGATTCTAGTTGTAGCGGGAGGCGGAGAGGTATCGAGGAAGTACATTTCAACGGCCAGACGACTAGGTGCCACTGAAGCCTTCTGCGACGAACTTGGAATCGCGGTCTCGCGGCTGAACGCGTCGCTCCTGATGGCGAAGCTTGGGGAGAACGCCTATCCGAAATCACCGTCAAATCAGGATGAATTGAGGGTGGCTCTTGAAGGCGACAAGATCACGGTACTCGGCGGTCTCCAACCGGGCCAATCGACCAACGCCGTGGCCGCGATTGCAGCCGACGAGATGCGAGCCGACCTCCTCGTGAATGCAACCAACGTGGAGGGGGTGTACACTTCAGACCCTAAGAAAGACCCGAAGGCCAAGCTCCTGACCGAGATCGATTCCTCTAGACTCATAGAGATTCTATTCAACAAGGGGTTTGAAGCAGGGGGTTACGAGCTTTTCGACATGGTGGCCGCCAAGATAGTCGAGCGATCCAAGATACCAACGGTGATAATTGACGGCAGGAAGCCCGAAAACATAGCGCGAGTTGTCCACGGGGAAATCATGGGGACCCGTCTGCGGTACAAGTAGGTGAATAGAAATGCCTTCAAGAGAATCGAAGTTCCCACCCCACAAGCATTGCCCGGTTTGCGCCAAAGCCATGGCTGAGAACCTAAGTCTCTGCTCAGATAAATGCAACCAATCTTATACTAACAGGATGAAGCGCCAGAAGAAGTTTAATCGGCTATACTACATTAGCTTTGGTGCCATCTTCGTCATCATGATCGCGGTCCTTCTCCTCGGTGGGCTCTGACGCTGTGAGCTTCTGATAAAACTCAGTCAAGAGCTTGGTCTTTGAGGATTCCGTATCCAGCGCGAAGACTTTCATCTGCTTTCCTATCATCTCGAACTTCACCATTCCCGTAAAGATGAAGGGGTTCACGACCCGGGCCACGGTGCTGGGCGAGCATGACAGGAAACGAGCGAGGCTAGCCTGATTGAAGATCTTGCCCGGGTTGTCCAACATGTACTGGATGAGACGAGTCTGCTGTTTACTGCCAAAAAGGTCCATTAAATTTGTCAAAACCACACCTTACTCCAACATTGGTTGGAAATCGATCTAAATAGTCACCGTTGTGCAATATGACAACAAGTCTTATAAATTGAAAAAAAGTTCTTGAATCTAAATATTTCCTTCATAAATGCTCAGTTTTCTGAGGGAAAATGATGGATTATGCAAAGGTAAACATTGACAAGCCACTAATCCAGCGGCTCATGTACCCACGACACACAGTGCTCGTGACGTGCGGAGGAAAGGACAAGAGGAACATAATAGCCGTAGGCTGGTCGATGCCTGTCTCGATCAACCCACCAATGGTCGCCATAGGCATTCACCCCAGAAGGTATTCCTACGCGCTCATAAGAGAAATGAAGGAATTCGTGGTGAACGTCCCGATCGTTGAACTCAAAGACGTCACCCTCCTCTGTGGCAAGACGAGTGGGCGGGAACACGACAAGTTCGCTGAGACAAAACTCACTCCTACGCCAGGGATGACTGTGGCCTCGTCAGCCATAAAGGAATGCGTTGCCAGCCTAGAATGCAAATTGGCTAGCGAGATCGTAGCAGGTGACCACACGCTGTTCATAGGGGAGGTCACCGCCGCATACTGCACGGATGGATCATACGACAGAAAATATGCGTTGGGGCTCCTGCCCTTGCTCTACCATGTGGGTGGAAACGAGTTTGTCACCTGCAACCGACAGGTGGTCTGATCATCTTCTGAAAATCCGCTTGACCTTTTCTATTGATTCTCCAACCACTTCGATATCTTCAATGTTTCCTAAGCCTCTTTCGCTAGCCCTCGCTATATGATATATCTTGCTCGGCTCGAAGCCCATGATCTTGGCGGCGACGGCGTCGGTAGCCACTGGGTCCATGCCGGCTATGACCAAGTCCATCTTGACAGGATCCCCATTAACTGGGCCTCTGCCCTCCATGGCTACGAACCCATCTATTAACGTGAAAGCAGGCTTGACCACTGAGTTGATATCAACGATGACCTTCTCGATGCCCTTGAAGTGGTACTTTCCCTTGAACTTGTCCGGGATGAGGCCGAACATGTTCTTCATCCCCAAAGTGACCTGTGTCTCGGCGTGTGTCTTCAGTTTCGCAGCACTAATGATGTTGCTCTCCATGACGATCTTTGGGAACTCTATCTCAGATAGGGCGTCGTAGCCTGAGACTCCGACGCTCACCCTATCCCTCTCTCGGCGAAGGTTGATGAACGGCACGTCGTACTCCTTGCAGACATCTATCATGCCAGTGGCTTCAAAGGCTTTGTCCGCGTTGGTCAGAGTGGCATCCGACTCGACGATCGCCACCTTTGTGAGTGGCTTCAAGATTCGTATGAGGGCCTCCACCAGCATCGGATCCGTCGTCGCCCCTGTATCCCAGGTCTTGCGAGTTATGAAGTTAACCTTGATGAGAACTGGTCTGTCGACCAGATGCTTCAGGCCGCCCGCTAGGTTCACCGCCCTTTCAACGGTATCAAAGCTTCTCTCTCCTTTGACAACAGCTACTATCGGCATATCAAGGCACAGCTGTCTCTAGGTTGCATAACTGTGTTATAAACTGCACTATGTCCACCGAAAGCCGAAGAACAGAGAAAAGCGCAATTACCACGATATTCTTGATCTTCAATGGGTCGTTACATGGCTTGTGACATATGGATCTTGTAGCCTGTCTTCTCTATCACTCTGGCAATGTGCATGGTGTCTGTCTGTTCCGGATCGTAGTCAACGAAGATCTTGTTTAACATGATCGACACCTCAACCTTCTTTACGCCGCTCAACTCCATCAGGGCACGCTTTATCCCCGGAGCGCAGGTCACGCAGTCCAGGCCTGGAACGGTGATCACTATCCTTACTTCCTTTGTCATATTCACTTCCACCTCAGAGCATTGATGGTTTGAACCTACCTAGGAGCAGGGAGTTTGTGACAACCGTCACGGAACTGAAGGCCATAGCACCCGCCGCCAACATCGGCAGCACATTATATACCGAGGGCCCAAATATGGGCACAAGGGCTCCAGCCGCTATAGGGATCAGCCCAATGTTGTATATGAAGGCCCAAAAGAGGTTCTGCCTTATTTTAGCAACCGTCTTTTTGCTGAGTTCTATGGCCGTTACTACGTCTCGTAAATCCTCCTTGATCAACACGATTCCCCCTGTCTCCTTCGCTACATCAGTACCGCTCCCGATGGCTATGCCGACATCTGCCCTCGCCAGAGCCGGCGCGTCGTTGATCCCATCCCCGACCATGGCCACCTTCTCGCCGCCGGATTGTAGCTTCTCTATGGTCCGCTCCTTCTGCCCCGGCAACACCTCCGCTATCACTCTGTCTATCCCTAGGCGCCTTCCTATGGCATTGGCCGTCCTCTCGTTGTCCCCCGTCAGCATGACCACCCTAATTCCCATCTGCCTCAGTCTTGCGACCGCATCCAAGGCGTGCTCTTTGATCGTGTCTGCGACGGCCACAAGCCCTACCAGGTGGCTCCCTTTGGCCAACACCATCACGGTCTTTCCGTCCTCCTCAAGCGCCTTGAGGTGCTCCTCAAGGGGGCTGGTATCGACGGAATAGTCGGCCATCATCTTCCTGTTGCCAAAGAACAATCGGTCTTTCCCTAACTGGGCGGTGACTCCCTTGCCCGGGACCGCCTGAAACTCCTTCGGCTCCGGCGCTTGAATTCCCTTTGCTTGGGCTGCACCGTTGATGGCCTCGGCAAGTGGGTGTTCAGAGCCCTTCTCCAGGGTCGCTGCCATTGAGAGTACCTCCTCTTCCGTGTAGTCATCGAGCGCCACGATGTCCGTGACCGAGGGCTGCCCCTTTGTTAGGGTGCCTGTCTTATCGAAGACGATGGTCTTCACCCTGTGGGCGGTTTCAAGATATTCCCCGCTCTTGATCAAGACTCCGTTCTGGGCGCCTTTTCCAGTCCCCACTAGGAGCGCCGCGGGGGTCGCTATCCCGAGGGCGCACGGGCACGCAATGACAACCACTGAGATGAAGGCCAGTACTGAGAAGTTAAGGCCGATGTTGCCGACGAAGTACCAGAGCAAGGCAGATGCGGTCGCTATCGCCACGATGACCGGGACGAAGACTGAGGCGATCCTGTCAGCCAACCGCTGTATCGGTGCCTTGCCTATTTGCGCCTCCTCGACCAGCTTGACTATTTGGGAAAGGATGGTATCCTGACCGA
Source organism: Candidatus Bathyarchaeota archaeon RBG_16_48_13 (assembly GCA_001775995.1). GTDB lineage: Archaea > Thermoproteota > Bathyarchaeia > RBG-16-48-13 > RBG-16-48-13 > RBG-16-48-13. Next base: position 305,079 of record MEZH01000007.1, on the reverse strand, counting down.
CTTTGGTCGCTCTGACTCTGAGCATTCCAGTCTTATTGATGGTCGCCCCGATCACCTCGCTCCCGGGGTTCTTTTCGACCGGGATGCTTTCGCCAGTCACCATGGACTCGTCCACGGATGAGCCGCCGCCGATCACCACACCGTCCATGGGCACGCGCTCGCCGGGTCGTATGATCACCACCTCGTCCACGTCGACCTGCTCCACCGGGACCTCAACTTCCTGTCCCTCCCTAATCACGTGGGCCATGGTTGGCTGAAGGTCCATGAGCTTCCTTACCGCTTCAGATGCCCTTCCCTTCGCCGTGTGCTCGAGGAGTTTGCCTAACAGGATCAGCGTTATGATTATCGCGCCGGTCTCGAAGTAGGCTTCTCTGGTGGGGAACACAGACGGAAAGAACGTTATGATCATGCTGTACAGCCAAGCGGTCGTTGTCCCAAGCGCTATTAGCACGTCCATGTTTGCCATCCTGTTCCTTATAGAGTCGTAAGTACCCCTGTAGAAGCGCCATCCGACGCCGAACTGGATCGGTGTTGCCAGTGTCAGGAGGACATAATTCCTCACGTCTATGGGCAGGATGTTGACAAAGGTGAAGAGTGCCGTCGGAATGGTGAGCGCAAGCCCTACCGCGAATTGGATCTTTAGCTTCCTGAACTCAATCTCGGGCGCAGTGAACTCCTTCAGACATGCTTCTGAGCAGAAGTAGTACGTGGTACCCCTGACGACTGCCTTGAGCTGGGCGGTCTTCTCGTCCACGTACATGCCACAGACTGGATCCTTAGCCATAGTTCACGATCCCTCGAACGACTATCTGAATACAACCGATTTGCACTAGCTCATTATTTAGTGTCGTGGTGAAGCCACGAGGAGCTCAGGGGCAAGGAGATTTTTTGATCTTGAGATTGCATATGATTCTTGTCCGGTACAATCACCTTAGAACCCTTTAATAGAACTTTTGAGCTTCTTATACGAAGGGAAACCTCGAACAGATGACCTCAAGGGACAGCACCAGACTTCTCAGATCATTCGTTTCCATGCTGAAATCGAGATTCGTGACCCACAAGCCCTTCTTCTTGGCACACGCCATAACCTACGGATGCAACTCCATGTGCAAGACCTGCTCCTTCTGGCAGACATCTCACATGATGAGAGACGATCTGTCTACCGAGGGCGTGTATCGGCTCCTCGAGGAGGCCTATGACTCCGGCATGCGCGCCTACTACCTCTTCGGCGGGGAGCCCATGATCCGGAGAGACATCGAGGACGTCGTCAAGCACGCCAAGAACCTCGGCTACATGACCGTTATGAACACAAACGGTTCGCTCGTCGAAAGCAAACGCGACTCTCTGTGGAAGGATCTAGACTTCACGTTCGTCTCCCTCGACTACTTCAATGAGTACCACGACTTCATCAGGGGAAGGCGTGGCGCCTTCCGGGAGGTCATCAAAGGGATAGAGAGGATAAGGGCGATTGGAAACACCCGTGTCACGCTGGTCACCACCATCAGCAGGCTGAACTTAGACGCCATCGAGCCCATGGCAAAGCTCGCACGGGATTTGGGGGTAGGCATCTCCTACAACGCCGTGGAGGTGGCGAACCAGTTGTACGACTCCTTCGGGCTCACGTTCCAGCAGAGCTACGATGAGGGCAGCAAATCCTCCTTGGTGGAGGACTACGGCCTGAGCAGGGAGCAACTCCAAGCCTTCTATCATACTATTCTTAGGCTGAAGAAAGAGGGCTACCCATTGATGGAGACGGAGTACGTGCTGAGGCACTACGCCGAAGTAAAGCCTTTCACGTGCCACTTCCCAAAGATCTTCGTTTACGTCTCGCCCAACAACAAGATCTACAGCTGCACCTGCGACCACACCTACGACCTTAACAGCGGCTCCTTCAGGGAATACTTCTCTAGCCCCGTCTACAAGGAACACGTCAAGAGGGCCGAGGGCTGCAACCTATGCGTCCGAACCTGCGTCAGGATGTACTCATACGCTTACACTCTCAAGCCTCTCAACCTTGTAGACCTGCGCAAGGACATTGGGCTCCTGATTAACCAAAGATAACTTGGGGGTTTGGCGGCATCCTGCGCAGTGATGATGCACCCGCGGTCGCCGTCACATGTTTCGAATTTCTTGCCAGCGTTAGTTGGTCATTGAAGTTTGCGAAATTGAGTTTAGCTTTAGAAAGATGGTGCGGGGAGTGGGACTTGAACCCACGAAGGCCTGCGCCACAGGGTTTCTTAGCCACCTTAGTTGGCACCTAAGCCCTGCTCCTTAGACCAAACTCGGATATCCCCGCCTAGGAATATCTCGCTTCAATTCTGCTCTTCGCAGAGATATGTGAATTGACTAATTAATCCTCTTCCCTTATGTACGTTAAGGTTCACCCAGTCAGAGGTGACATTAAGCCCTAACCTCGAAAGGGTCTGTCTGATACAGACTTCTCAGACTGATAAATCTCAGAGGTTGGGATGGCTTTGAATCCTCGCTGATCGATGCATCATAGCCCTGGGAAACTGCCCCCGGTATGACCAAACTGAACAGTGATATGTCTGCTGAGATGAAGCTGAAGAAGCTCAGCATAGTATGAAGAATATGATGATCACTATGTATGGTTGTCTCCATAACAACTATCTTAAACCTGGTCCTTAACAATAGGCATTTGTCGGTCGCTTGGCGATCCTACAGTCACCGAGCCCCATTCAGCTGTGTGTACAAAAATATGCTGTTGAAACGGATCCTTGCAGCTTCACTGGTAATAGGCCTAATCTTGGTCGTTGGCAGTCTCGGCATGGCGGAGGCACAGTCACAATTCTCCTTAGGCCTCCAAGGTCTCGCATGGGGTCATTCAACCATAAGCGTCCTAATTGTCCCCCAAGAAGGCATGTCTTGGTGGCAGCCTTCCTACCTGAACGCCACGCTCCACGCTGTTGACGAATGGAATAACGCGATCTACTATTTCGCGATGAACTACTCCGGGTTCAGCTACCTGTCAAGACTGCGGTTGATCCCCACCGTAGCGGAGTCAACAGCGTCAGGCTACGACGTCTACATTACGTGGGTGAAAGTGTTCCAGAACCCCACCTCCGACGAGATCGGCTCCTCCCAGGCGGTGTACGAGCCGCCTGGCACTATGACAAACAATACAATCATCTTGGCCTCAGAGAACGCACACGGTCGAGTGCTGAACGAATACGATATGCAGAGCATCGCCCTCCATGAGGTAGGTCACAGCCTGGGCCTCAGCCACAGCAGTTACTCCGCGGACATAATGTACCCGAGCTATACCCCTAAAACGACAGTTCAAGCCCTTTCAACACTCGATCTGTACGCGGTCTCAACCATTATGGCCTGGATGGCCAGTTCAGTTTACGACCCTCTCAGAAGTCCTCCCCAGATTCCCTCAGTTGCACTGCCCGAGAACATTACATACCAATTTCTGCCAGTAAGTTATGGGGACCTTCCGTCCCTTCCTCCGCCGTCTGAGAATTCGCTTGACCCGATCCTCCAACTCCTCGCGAGCCCCGAGTCCTTATTCACCATACTTGCAGTGGTAATCGTAGTGACTTTAGTGGACATATCCCTAAGAAGGCGAAGGAAATACCCTCAATCCAATGAGGAGTACTCGCAATACGGTCCTGTGCCGTCGAATCTAAGCGTTGCTCAGATTCTGGTTCAACGTGCAATTATGGAAACTCGGATGGTGCTCCGGCCGGGATTCGAACCCGGGTTTCCGGCTCGATTGGCCTCCCACCTCTGACGGGGTGAGAAAAGGCCGGAATACTTGACCGGACTATACTACCGGAGCTTCATATACGAATAAATTCGGTAGTTCTAAAGGCTTTTGTTGACGTATCCTTTCCGGATTTTGAACTCTCCGTCTTTTATAGCACTGATTATGGCGAACGGGTCGAGTGCGAATGAGATTCAGAGGCTGGCAATGGGCATTACGGCTACCTTTTTTAGCGACAAACTGATTCCTTAATAGGAAAAGGAATAGCACATGCCAAAGGACTCCGTACTTGTTCTGGACTTTGGTGGACAGTATTCCCACCTGATCACCAGAAGGATGAGGCAACTCAAAGTCTACTCGGAACTGATCCCCTTCGACACGCCCTTGGTGAAGATAAGATCAATCGTCCCGAAGGGAATAATTCTTTCGGGCGGCCCGGCCAGCGTCTACGACAAAGGCGCACCCATGCCAGACGCCGGCATCTTTGCGCTTGGAATCCCGGTATTGGGGATATGCTACGGCCTCCAGCTCATCGCCAAGGTTCTGGGCGGCGTCGTCGCGAAGGCGTCGAAGAGGGAATACGGTAAGACCGTCGTGGAATTGGATAATTCCTCCCTTCTCTTTGAGGGACTGTTGAAGAAGACCGTGTGCTGGATGAGCCACAGCGATCACATTACGCACCTGCCGCTGGGCTTCAGGAGCGTCGCCCACACCGGGAACTCGGAGAACGCCGCCATCGAGAACTCGAAGAGAGCGCTATACGGTCTTCAGTTCCACCCCGAGGTCACCCATACGCCGAAGGGAATGACAATACTCGAAAACTTTGCTCTCAAGATCTGCGGCTGCACGCCATCGTGGACGATGATGTCCTTCGTAGACCAGGCTGTGCACGAAATAAGGGCGAAGGTGAAGGGAGAGAAGGTGGTCTGCGCCCTCAGCGGAGGCGTGGACTCGACGGTCACAGCCCTCTTGGTCGACCGTGCCATAGGCAGGAACCTGACGTGCGTCTTTGTCGACCACGGCCTTCTCAGGAAGAGTGAGGCCACCAAGGTGTTGAGAATACTTCGAGATAGCTTCAAGCTCAAACTAATCCAGGTGGACGCCTCTGACCGCTTCTTGCGAAGATTGAAGGGCGTCGCAGACCCCGAGGAAAAACGCAGGGTAATAGGCGAAGAGTTCATCAAGGTCTTCTCCGAGGAAACGAAGAAGCTTGGGGCCTTCAAGTGGCTGGCACAGGGGACACTCTATCCAGATGTTATAGAGAGCGCGGCAACCGCGGGCAAGGCCTCAAGGATCAAGACGCACCACAACGTTGCAGGTCTGCCGTCGTGGATGAAATTCCAGCTCCTAGAACCCTTGCGGTTCCTCTACAAGGACGAAGTCAGGGAAGTTGCTGCAATCATAGGCTTGCCGGGAGAGATAGTGAACCGGCATCCCTTCCCAGGCCCCGGGTTGGCTGTACGGATATTAGGAGAAATAACCTCAGATAAGCTGTACATCTGCAGAGAGGCCAGCGCCATAGTGGAGGAGGAATTGAGGAAGATCAAGATCTATGGCAAGGCGTGGCAAGCCTTCGCAATGGTGGGCGACGACAAAGCTGTTGGTGTTATGGGGGACGAAAGATGCTCGGGCCACATTGTCACAGTTAGGGTTGTGGAGTCAACGGATGGCATGACCGCCGACTGGATGCGACTCCCTCCGCAACTGCTCGAAAGGATAAGCACCCGCATAACGAATGAGATTCGGGGGGTCACATGGGTGACATACGCCATAACCTCGAAGCCGCCGTCAACCATCGAACCATGTTAGAATTGGTATGACAGCTTGAGCGACTTAGATCCACGAATAGACAAGTGAACTGGGGCACCAATGGCTCGAAGTCAACCAGCTTCGGTGAAATGAACCCTTTGCCCGGCACCTCGTGGACCTGTATCACCTCTGGCGTATCTCTGTACTTGGAACCATCATCATCGCTGCCCACCTCCTGAATGAGGCCCTTTGCTTTCAGCTGGTCCTTGACGGGCTTGTTGACCTTCGCAGTTATCGACGCCATCATCGCTTCGGGGTCGAAGCCGAGCCTGGCTAGCCTGTCGTCTATGGGGTTCTTCAGATCCTTCTTTTGCTCAGCCTCGCTAGCCTGGCTCGATTTTAGCTCCTTTTTGCTCATTTTGCTAGCCTGGCTCGTTTGCTCACTCTCTTTGCTCGTTTCGTTCACTTCCTTCAACCCTTCTGAGCCCTCTACACCCCCTGTGGGGCTACTAGTAGCGCTAGGGGTGTTTTGGGAGTCACTAGGGGTGCTGAGACCTGGCGGAGGCGGCGGCAAATTTAGCTCAGCCTGGCTCAGCCCCGCGAGCTATTTGAGCCTGGCTCAGCAATTTTTTCATTCGCTCCTCAGCATAATGGGTGGGCAGATGCCCGGCTCGAGCATGTTCGCTCTTGAAAGTCAGTTTGCAGCCGGGCCAGGAGCATGGAAAGGCCCCTTCGCTTTGTTTGCTTCGTTTGCTTGCTTGGTTTGCTTGGTCGTTTGCTTTGCTTGCTCACGCCTTAGCTAGCCCCCTCAGCTGAAGGTCCTAGTCACCTTAGCGATTGACCCGGCATTTTTACTGGTCCTCCTCGGAACACGCTACCCAGCTGCCACTAACCCGCTCTAGCTTGGCACGAACTTATCTTATTCCCTAAACCAATGAACATGCGTTTGCATAACTGGTCAGCTGCGCGTGCATGCTAGTACTGAGATGCAGAAAAAAATGATCGAGATATACTAATGTCTTGCTGCTCCCTGTCAGCGAAAGTGGTGGGCCCGGGGCGACTTGAACACCCGGCCAACAGGTCTCTCATTACGTTCGATTATGAGCCTGTCGCTCTAACCTAGCTGAGCTACGGGCCCGCCGAGACAAAGAATAGCTCTTTCCGATCTTGATTTAAACGTTTTCCATGAGCCTTCTCAAAACTTAAATAGAGCATCAAATCTCCAAAAAGTAGCGCCGCCGAAGAGGCCCCTGGGCCGCCGTACGCAATCATGGACGAAAGCTCAGTCGGTAGAGCAGCGGACCCTTCAAAATGATGCAAGGGGCTGAAGCTGTTAATCCTCTTAAAACGGGAACGGAAACCCGTTGGTCGAAGGTTCGAGTCCTTCCGGCGGCGCCATACGCGCTGGTCTTGTATTGACTAAACATTCGAGAGGTGCTATTGGTTCTAATCTTCAGGGTCAAGCTTGCTTATGTTCTTCAGGAGGGGCTCTATGTTCGCATCCTTGCTCTTCCCTGCGAGCTTCGCGGAGAAGTGCGCTATCTTCGGCATGTACTTGGTGAAGATATCAAATTTCTCCTTCTCCCGCTCCACGCTGGCCTTTCTGGAGATGAAAAGTGAGAGCTTTCTCGCCAGCTCCCTAACGCTGTTGAGGATCTCCCTCTCGACTTCAGGCCTGTCGGCGATGAACTCCTTCCCAACGCTCTTGTACGGTATCTTCGTGGAGCAAAGATGGACGATGATGGCTATGGGCACCTCCGGGGCGATCTTGTAGTGCCTCCAGTTGATAAGCGTGCTGATCACCTTCCATGACACGTCGCTGGCCTCGTCATAGAGGAGCGGTATTCGGTTGGCGAACCTGTAGAGCTCTATCCCCGGTCTCTGAACTTCTCCGCCGTAGGCTATGGCGGTCTCCACGATGAACGAGAAACCGGAGTACGCTGCGGGCTTCCTCTGGTCCACGGCGACGAACTCGGGGGTCAACTCCTTCCTTACCCCTTTCTCGAGCAGTTCTTCCCCCAAAGGCGAGAGACAGCTGGCGTCGGGTGGCAGGAACTCTTTAAAGCTCTTCAAGTGATGAACAAGACTGACTATGTCGTGGGAGGCGAGTCTCTTTGGGTCCAAGTCGGGGTCGATCTTCGCCTCTTTAAGGAACTTCTGGGCTATCTTCTCTCCCACCCTATGGAAATGGGTAGTCATGAATGAGGCCATGTCCTTCGCATCTGTTGCCCTCGTTATCCTCTGGATAGTTTCGACGTCGACGCCATAGGGATGGGGCTTTACCTCCTTAGCGGCGCTTGGCATCTTGGTAGTATTCCGTTGGAACATGTAAAGCCTGCCTCGAGGGTCGACGAATACAATGTCGGCGTAGGGGCTCACCATGGCCGTCTGCTTGAAGTAGTCAAGAATCTTGGGCATGGCTCTGAAGTAATCACCCTCTATCTGGAGCTCTACGACCGTCCCATGCCACCTCGCCTTGTTATCCTTGGTCCGCTGGGACAGGACAACAGGTTTGTTCCTCTGAATGTCGATGGTAAGCTCGTTTTCGTGTATCTTGCTGGTCCCGGTGCTGGACATGACATAGACTGGCTTATGCGTCGTTATTTGGCCGTAGAGGATCGCCATGGTGCCTCCAAGACCGAAGGTTCCCCTCGTCTGACGGAGTTTGTACTTGGAGCCGTAGAAGACTCTTCCGAAAGCCATAGGTATATGCTCCGGCGGGACACCCCCGCCGTTGTCCTCTACCCGTATCTTGTAGGTCGCTGGGCCCTCCATGTCGCCGGAGACGTAGGAGATCCTGATATAGACATCAGGTGGTATGGCATTCAGCTCGCAAGTGTCCAAGGAGTTCTCCACGAACTCTCTGATGGCTGAGTAGATGGCGCGGGAGGGATTGCTGAAACCCGCAATATCCCTATTCCGGTAGAAGAAGTCAGCTGGGCTTATCTCGGAGAAAACCTCTTTATTTTGAACCATCAGTCCCTTTCCTCGCCCTTCGGTGACTCTTCCCAAAGTTGGATTCTAGCCTTCTTTATCTCCCGCTTCTTGTTCAGTAGGAAGGAGTAAACCGTTCCATGCTGGTTGCCCTGAATGATCATCTGTATGGCTTCCTTGGCTATCCCGATTCTGCCTAAGTAGCCAATAATGGCTACTGTGTGGCCATAGATAGCGAGGTCGACGCCGCTCAGCTCCTCCATCAGCCTCCACGCTTTTCCCTTCGAGCCTATCAACCTAGCCTTGATTCGCCTGATGTTCTCAGGAGACTTTCCCAGATAATCCCGCAGGTCTAATATTTCTAGGTAACGCTCATCGCTGAAAAGCAGGAACGCCTTTTCTGGCGAGAAGCCCCTTCCAATAGCATTTACCACGTTCTGGGCGTTCAGAACTCCTGAGGGATCGCTTGGGGAGGTCGATATCACTTCTATGTCGCCTGTTTCGCCGTCAACTTTGATGCTGACGTCACAGTTCTCCTCAATCTTCCTCTTAGTAGAACCCTTCGGCCCTATGATAACACCGACCCTGTCCAATGGGATTTTGAAGTTCATCTACTCCTTGCCCCCTGTCACCCATTCATACGCCTTGTCCATAGGCTTGACCTCCACCCCAAGGTTCCCAAAGTATCTCTCGAGGTTGGAGAGGTCCCTCTGGAGATACTCCTTAGCCCTAGGGTGAGCAGTAAGGACGGCTTGGGAGAGGTCGAAGACGACCGGTTTCCCCTTGTAAATCATGACATTGTACTCACTTAGGTCTCCGTGTACCAGCTGAGCCTTCCTGTACATGGCCCTGACGTACTTCATGAGAGTCCTGTAGATCTGGTGCATATCTTCGGCGTGGGTCTCCCTGAGGAGCGGAGCCGGAGAGCCATCCTTCCCTATGAACTCCATGAGCAACACGTTCTTCTCAACCTTCATGGGCTTCGGCACCTTGACCCCTGCGTAGAAAGCGGCGAGGAGGTTCCTGTACTCCTTCATAGCCCATGTGTAAACCAGGGATCGGGTGTCCTTCCTGACTCGGGTGAACCTCGGGTCCCCCTCGATGTACATCAGCATGCCCTTCTTGAACTCAGAGGAGGTGGTCAAGTAAATCTTTACGGCCACCTCGCTACCGTCAGGCAGCTCACCTAAGTAGACCCGAGCTTCCTTCCCGGTGTTCAGGATGCCGTAGAGCCCTCGCAGCGCACCCGTGTTCAGCATCCTGTAAATAGTCATGAGGGTCGGCTTGTCGAAGACTTCCTCAAGCGTCCCGTAGTCCTCAGAGCGCTTGCGCTTCACGAACTGCTCCTTGTCGTGCCTCTTTTCGAGGCGCCAGAGCCTTCTCTCGACGACTTCCCTCATAAAAGAGCGAATTCTCTCCCCAATAATCTCCAAAAACTGTCAGATTTTCAAGTATCCGTGGTTTCTGAGCCACTGGTTTTGGCCCTTCGTGTACCTCCAGATAATGTCGCCCCGCTTGTCCTGAAAGTCCCAGGGCGCCACCACTACAATGTCGTTGACCTTGATCCAGACCTTACGCTTCATCCTTCCCTTTATCCGGCAGAGCCTTTCAACGCCATCGTTGCATTTGACATTGAGCCTGTCGTACCCGAGGAGCTGCGTGACTATGCCAAGGATCTCCCCCTGTTTGGGGTAGACCATCTCTCCTATTTCGTCCTCGCTAAGAACCTTCTTCTTTCCCATCCTTCTAGCCCCATCTCTTCTAGACTTATCGCTGGCGAGTGATCTTAAACTTATGCCCATGGGTGCCAGGGAATATCACGCCCTAGCCTTAGGGTGCGTGTTTAATCGCCTATTTCTTACACATATCCCTGGCAACAAATTCATATGGTTTACTAATGATAACTCTTAGTACACAAAAATATTACAAATGCGATACAGCTAGTTCTTGAAAGATCATAATAGTGTCCCGCTACAATAAACTTCCAACCTGAGTAATATCCATGACGAGAAGGAGAAGCGACTCCAAATCGGTCGAGATTGTAGTAGCTAGAGCACTGGGCCCTTCAAACCTTCCATTCAAGGGAACTGGAGATGAACGAGGGGTGCGCCTGACCTCCAATTGGAAGGTAGCATATACCTATGCCAATTCACACTATGAACAGATTGAGGACGGCAAACATAAGGAGGGAACTAGGATCAGGATAATCTATGAATATATCCTCCAAGACAGAAGAGATTGGGAATCCGCTTCATCTCGCTATTCTACCTACCCGAACTCTCGGACAGAAGTCTTGATGAAGGTCGCTTCTTAGAGGTTACCTTCCCACCTTGTCTTATGGGACAACTCAAAAGTAAGTGCCCACTCATTTTTCTAGTATGCACGAGCGCTATAGATCCAACTTTCTTTGGACTTTAGAGCTTCACTATTTGAGCGTGAGGCACGCCGCAGATCTTCAGTATACCCTGAGGATGGACCAGCCCCGCATCGACTGCCTTCCCAACGATTTCCGTGCCTACAAGGTTCGCTATTGTGCAGTTGTCTATCAGCTCCAGCGCCCTGTCCACGTCCATCTTGTTCCCCTTATAGAAGGAGCTTTTCACCTCGAACCTGATCTTCCCGTCGGTGAGCGTCTTGCCTAGGATGCCCTCGTCGCAAGCTGCCACTAAGACCTGTCCCTGGGCCCTGATCACGTTCACGTAGGCGCTTGGCATCGCTCCGGTCACTCCACTATACGTGCCTCATCGGTGCCCTCGCGCCACACGCCTCGCACACCAAAAAGAAGAACCTTTCCTGCTTCACGATCTTGGTGTCTGGCCTGCCGCAGGTGCTGCAGATGACGAACTCCTTGACGTATCGACCCATGAGCCTTGTCAGGGCGTCCTCCCAGAACTTCCCTTGGAACACTACCCGCCCCCCTTCGATCGTTCCAGAGGTTGCCATCTCCTTGGCGAGGAACTTCATAACGTGCATCGGATCCCTGTTGATGGCGTCGCATACCTCCTTGAAGTTGGCGATCGTCGTCCTGTTGCCACTAACGTTGACTTGCAGCTTCGGCATCTCGAACCTGTCCCTTGCCTCCTTCATTTGGGGGAGCTGGCTGAGTGCAAGGTCGAGGTTCTTCTCGTATTCTCTGAGGTCCACGGCAATCATCTTTCCCTTTTATTTTAGATTATTCTACCAGCCCACCGCCGATAAAACCTTTGTGCAATATATATTAAGTTGCAGCTGAGCTTTTATCTGGTGAAACGAACCCGAAAAGGGATGTACCGAGGTCGAGACTTTTGGCGAAAGAGTATCAGGTAAAGGATATTGCACTCGCTGAGGATGGACACTCTCTCATGCAATGGGCAGAAGATCACATGCCTGTCCTCATGAAGATCAAGGCGCGCTTCCAGATGGAGAAACCCCTCGAAGGGGTCAAGCTGGCGGCGTGCCTGCATGTCACGAAGGAGACAGGTGTCCTTGTCAGGACGCTGAGGGTTGGAGGAGCCCAGGTCTCCCTTTGTGGATCCAATCCGCTCTCCACTCAAGACGAAGTGGCTGCGGCCTTGGCCGAGGAAGGCGTCGCAGTGTATGCATGGCGCGGCCAAAATCCAGATGAATATTTCCACTGCATAGAGAACGCACTAAAGATCGAACCCAACGTCACCATGGACGATGGTGCTGACCTGGTCACAACCCTCCACACCAAGAAGCGACCCCTCCTGACGAATGTCATAGGTGGCACTGAGGAAACCACCACGGGTGTAGTTAGACTCAGGGCGATGGCCGAACGAGGTGAGCTTAAATATCCCATCATAGCTGTCAACGACGCCTACACAAAATACCTTTTCGACAATAGGTACGGGACGGGCCAGAGCACCCTCGACGGCATACTTCGGGCCACCAACGTCCTCTTGGCCGGAAAAACCTTCGTAGTCGCTGGCTATGGGTGGTGCGGTAGGGGCCTAGCTATGAGGGCGAGGGGCATGGGGTCCAACGTCATCGTCACCGAGGTTAATCCTCTGAAAGCACTTGAGGCCATTATGGACGGCTTCACCGTCTCCACCATGGACGAGGCTGCCGAGGTCGGCGACATATTCGTGACTGTTACCGGCAACATCAACGTTATAACAGCCAAACATATGTCCAAGATGAAGGACTTGGCCATCCTGGCGAACAGCGGCCACTTCAACGTCGAACTCGCCATAAACGACCTGGAGAATCTTGCCAAGGCGAAGAGGAAGATCCGAGAGAACGTTGAGGAATACGTTTTCAAGAATGGGAAACACCTCTACCTCCTTGCAGATGGCCGGCTGGTCAACTTGGCGGCCGCGGAAGGCCACCCCAGTGAGGTCATGGATATGTCCTTCGCAAACCAGAGCCTCAGCGCCGAATACATAAAGAACCACGGAAAGGAGCTGAAGCCAAAGGTTTACACTGTCCCGGAGAAACTAGACCTCTCCGTGGCCCAGCACAAGCTCGAATCCATGGGCGTGCAGATAGATACCCTAACAGAGGAACAGCGCAAATACCTCGCGAGCTGGGAAATCGGCACCATTTAGGATAATCAAGGAAGCGAGTGCAAACTCATGAAGAAGATACTAGTGACGGCTGCCCTACCATATGCCAACTACCGCCTTCACCTCGGACACTTGCGCTCGACGTACATACCCGCCGACATATTCGCGCGGTTCAAGAGGCTCCAAGGGTACGACGCCGCCTATATCTGCGCCACCGATGAACACGGCACCCCGATAGCCGTCGAAGCCGAGAAGGAACACATAACTCCAAAAGCGGTCGCCGACAAGTATCACGCCCTCATCCGCCAAGACTTGCAGAAAATGGGCTGCTCCTTTGACATCTTCTCACGCACCACCGAACCGGCCCACGATGAGCTCACTCAGGACTTCTTCAGCCGCATCCTCGAAAACGGCTACATTTACGAATCTGAGATCGAACAGTTCTACTGCCCGAAGGACAAGAGATTCCTGCCGGACCGTTACGTCCAAGGGAACTGCCCCCACTGCAAAGCCGAGAACGCACGAGGGGATCAATGCGAGAGCTGCGGCAGATATCTGAAGCCCACGGAGCTTATAGCACCATACTGCATAACGTGCGGCACAAGACCGATCATAAGGGCGACAAAGCATTGGTTCTTTAAGCTCAGTGCCCTGCAACCCTTCGTTGAAGGATGGCTGAAGGGCAACAAGAGGATAGCGAGCAATGTCAAGAACTACGCTATCCAGTGGATAAACGAGGGGTTGAGAGACTGGTGCATAACAAGGGACATGAAGTGGGGTACCCCAGTCCCGATGGAGGGTGCAGAGGACAAAGTCCTCTACGTCTGGTTCGACGCCCCTATCGGTTACATAACCGCGACGCGACTCTGGCAGGAGTCCAAAGGCAACCCAAATGGGTGGCACCAGTACTGGCAGAGCGAGGGGAGCGAGATCTACCACTTCATAGGGAAGGACATAATCTACCACCACGCCATCTTCTGGCCAGCTATGCTAAAGGCCCGCGGCGAGTACAACTTGCCCACAGCCGTAGTGGCCGGGGAGTACTTGACCCTTGAGGGGAAGAAGATGTCCAAGACCCGCAGATGGGTAGTGGAGATATCTGAGTACCTGAAAACCTTTGAGCCCGACCCTCTTAGGTACTATCTCACAATCTCGTCCCCACTCAACAAGGACGCAGATTTCTCTTGGGACGACTTCGCAAAGAGACACAATGACGAGCTCGCTGACATCCTCGGCAACTTCATCCACAGGAATCTCTCCTTCGTCGCCAACTACTTCGACGCCAAGATCCCCGCCCCAGCAGAAATGAACGAGGACGACAAAGTAGCGCTGAAAAAGATCCGAGAGGCCGCGGACCAGGTGGCTATCTTCCTCGATGAGTTCAGTTTCCACTCAGCCCTCAAGACCATAATCGATCTGGCCGCCCACGGAAACAAATACTTCAACGACAAGGAACCCTGGAAATTCCTGAAGACCGCCAAAGAGAGCGCAGCCACAACTCTAAACGTCGGAACCCAGATTGTCAAAGCACTTGCGATCATGCTTGAACCCTTCCTCCCATTTACTGCCGAGAAGATCTGGAGCACCCTCGACATGGAAGGAAGCATTCACGAACAGAGGTGGCAAGACATCCCCAAGGAAATCTCGCCCGGTCACGCGATATTGAAGCCACAACCCCTATTCGTCAAGATAGAAGACAAGACTCTTCAAAAGCAGAAGGAAGAGCTCAAAGAATCTCTCGAAGCAGTCGGCACGAAGCCTCAGATAACCATGGAGGACTTCATGAAGAACGACCTGAGGATCGGGAAGATCGTTGATGCCGAGCGGGTGAAGGGCTCGGACAAGCTCCTCAAGCTCCTCGTAGATATAGGAGGAAAGAACATTAAGCAGGCCATCTCGGGCATCGCTCAGCAATATACAGTGGAAGAGCTCAAAGGTAGGGAAATAGCCGTCATAGTCAATCTGAAGCCGACGAAGATTTTTGACGTGGAATCCCAAGTGATGATCCTCGCCGCAGAGGACGGGGAGAAGATCGTCATCCTCCAACCGAACCAACCGACCATGCCGGGAAGCAAGATCAGGTGATCCGGTGCGTATAAAGATCGACCTCCATGTCCACTCAGATCGATCCCATGATTCATCAATCACTATCCCCGAAGCCATAGCGAAGGCTAGGCAGAGAGGCCTCCAAGGGATAGCCATAACGGACCACGACGTAGCCACAAAGACTTCCCAATACAGCGCCGGCGATTTTCTCCTAGTTCCAGGGATAGAGGTCTCCACCTCAGAGGGCCACCTCCTAGGGATAGGTGTTGATCAGTCCATACCGAGCGGGCTCCCAGCCTCTGAGACTGCTGACAGGATAAGGGAGGTAGGAGGCTTGTCGGTGGTTTCGCACCCCTTCAGCTTGATGGCTCAGAAGATAGACCAGAAGATCATAGAGTCTGGGAGGTTCGACGCAGTAGAGGTCATGAACGCCTCCTACCCCCTCTTCCAGCGTTCCAGCAGGCTGGGGATGGCCCTTGCAGAACGGCTTGGTCTCGCCCAGCTGGGGGGGAGCGACTCCCACATCTTGGAAACCATCGGAGACACCTTCACAGTAATAGAGGTAGAATCCCTGACGGTTGAAGGAGTCCTGAAAGCCATAAGAGACAAAAAGACACACCCTGAAGGAATGGCTTCAAGCTTAACAAACCAGCTGAAGAAGGCCTTCTCAATTCTGAAGCTCCACCTAAAATAAGCCTGCCCTTCCGTTAAAGTAATGAACTTAATCTTATCTATATCCCAACATCGGGGTCAAGATATGGAGGTAAGAAACTGAGGGTCTGGCTCGACATACTTACCCCAAAACAATTCCTATTCATGGTGGAACTTGGCAAGAAGCTACGCGTTAAGGGGAACGAAGTATTCTACACGACTAGGAACTACAAAGAGGTCAATGAACTTGTTGAGATGAAGGGCCTCGAATGTGCGGTCGTCGGCAAGCACGGGGGGCCAACCCTCAAGGGCAAACTAATCGCCAGCGCAAATAGAATCGCTGAGCTTGCCAACCTCGTGACCAAGCTCCAGCCTGAGCTGTCAATAGCCTTTGCCTCCCCGGAAGCTGCACGAACAGCCTTCGGTCTGGCCATACCACACTACACTGTGAACGACTCCCCCCACTCAGTGTCGGTGGCTCGACTGACCATCCCGTTGTCCAAACGATTGTTCTCTCCCAAGGTTGTCCCGCTCAAGGCTTGGTTGACTCTCGGTGCAAGCTCGGACCTGATCACTCAGTACAACGCCCTTGATCCCGCGGCTTGGATCAAGAATTATCCCTCCTCTCCGGCGGTCCTATACCAACTCAGCCTCGACGGGTCCAAGCCCATAGTGGTATTCAGGGTCGAAGAGGCCTTTGCGTCCTACCTCGTCGACAGGGTCACCCAAGGCGAGTCCGTTGTGATCCCCCTCATAAGAAACCTGCTGGAGAGGTATAAGAAGGAGATCCAGATAGTGGTCATGCCTCGCTACAGTGAACAGATCCCCATGCTGAAGTCAGCTTTCCACACTGAAGTGACAGTGACGGACAAGGTGATAGACAGCACCAGCTTACTTTTTTTTAGTTCCCTCTTCGTCGGCGCCGGTGGAACCATGACCGCCGAGGCTGCGCTGCTCGGTGTACCTACGATATCCTGCTACCCTGTAGAGCCAACATTCGTGGAGCAATTTCTCTTGAAAGAGAAGTTGATCAACAGGATACTGGACCCAAACAAGGCCTTCTTAAAGATGGCTGACATATTGGACAACTTTGAGATATACAAGCGGGCCTCCAAAGAGCGGGCGAACAACCTGCTGTCTAACATGGAGAACCCAGTCGACGTGATAGCCGGCCAAGTTGAGCGCGAACTTATATCCTAGAATATATGATCAGACTCTCTCAAAACAATACGGATTGAACAAATTTGGCAGCCCTCCAGGAGAAGATCAACGACAAGAGCATGCGGATCGCCGTAATTGGCTTGGGATGGATGGGCCTACCGACGGCATGCCTATTCGCGGAGACAGGGTTCAAGGTCACCGGTGTCGACATAGACCTAAAGGTAGTTAAGGTCATAAACGATGCGAAGAGCCCTATACCTGAGCCTACTGTGGACGCAATGATAAGAAGGAACGTAGAGAGCGGACGCCTGAAGGCGACGAGCAACATAAAACAAGCTGCCACTGACAACGAGACAATAATAATCATCGTTCCCACAGCGATAGACGAGAACCGAAAGCCTGATTATTCTGCCGTTGAGAGGGCTTGTCGGGAGATAGGGAAGGGCCTCCAGGTGGATTCCTTAGTAGTACTTGAGAGCACTATAGGACCTGGCTCAACTGAGGGATTCGTGCGCGAGTTGCTGGAACTATCCTCAGGCATGAACGCTGGGAGTGACTTCAGCCTAGCCTATAGCCCCATCAGGGCTACAGCCGGACGGGTGATCAAAGATATCCAAAGCTATCCACGGATAGTGGGAGGCTTCGATCAAAGGAGCCTGGAGACGGCCTCGGCACTCATAGGCTCGATCGTGAAGGAAAAGATCATCAAGGTGAAGAACCTCCGAACTGCCGAATCAA
The DNA here is from genome assembly GCA_001775995.1 of Candidatus Bathyarchaeota archaeon RBG_16_48_13. Classification (GTDB taxonomy): domain Archaea; phylum Thermoproteota; class Bathyarchaeia; order RBG-16-48-13; family RBG-16-48-13; genus RBG-16-48-13. Next base: position 287,565 of record MEZH01000007.1, on the reverse strand, counting down.
TAAAGCTCTTCGAGAACATCTACAGGGACGTCAACATCGCCCTGGTGAACGAGCTCGCCATCTTGTGTGAGAGGCTCGGAGTAGACTTCGATGAGGCGATGCAAGCGGCCAACACTCAACCGTACTCACACCTCCATTCACCAAGCATCGGCGTAGGGGGCCATTGCATACCTGTTAACCCGTATTTCCTCTTGGAGAAGGCAGAGGAGCAAGGTGTCGACCTCCGGATGGTGCATCTCGCCCGAAAGATAAATGACAACATGTATACCCACTCCATCAGACTCGTGTCGGAAGCCCTCAGGGCTTGCGGGAAGAAACTCCGAAGAAGCAATGTGGCCCTTCTGGGAGTATCCTTTAGAGCAAACGTGAAGGAAACCCGCCTCTCTATGGCAAAGACCGTTAACAACGCCCTTCAAAGGAAGGGCGTCTCTATGAGGGTATACGACCCGCGGTTCACTGTCGAGGAGCTGAAGGCCCTCGGATACAACGGCTTCTCAAGTATTGAAAGGGCGGTTGAGAACGCGGACTGCATCCTAATCACTGTCGGGCACGACGAATTCAAAACCCTTGCACCCTCAAAGATAGCCTTCATGATGAGGAGACCAGCCGCCATAGTCGACTGCGGCCACGTGTTTGACCCAAACACGGTGGAGAAGGAGGGCTTCATCTACAGAGGAATTGGAAGGGGCACGTGGACTAAATGAAAAAACTTGGGATCGGAGTCATAGGCACCGGCTTCTGGGGCAAGAACCATGTCAGAGTCTACAAGGAGCTAAAGGGGGCGGAGTTGAAGGCAATCAGCGACACCAACGAAGCCACAGCAAAGGCCATAGCCGAAAAGTACGGTGTCGATTGGTACACCTCAAACCAGCGACTCCTTGAAAGAGATGACATAGACGCCGTGAGCATTTGCACCCCCACCATATTCCACACGGAACATGCTCTTGAGGCCATCGAGTGCGGAAAGCACCTCCTAATCGAGAAACCCATCAGCAAGACTTCTGATGAGGGTAAGGCTATCCTCAAGGCTGCCCAGAAGAAGGGCTTGCACGTCATGGTAGGGTTCATAGAGCGCTTCAACCCCGCCGTCCAGAAGCTGAGAAACATGGTCCACGAAGGGACCACAGGCGAGGTCGTGCTCATAGTTGCCAAAAGGGTTGGCAGGTGGCCGGAAAGGATAGGCGACATAGGCGTAGTAAAGGATACCGCTATCCACGACCTTGACGTGATAAGGTTTGTCTTGGGTGAGACCCCCAGCACAGTGTACGCGAGAGTAGGCAGCTACAGACACAAACTCGAGGACTACGCCGAGATACTTCTTGGCTTCAAGAGCAAGAAGACCGGCTTCGTGGAAGCCAACTGGCTAACACCCCATAAGGTGAGGACGCTCATCGTTACGGGCAGCGAGAAGATAGTCACCATCGACTACATAACCCAACAGTTGACTGTAGAGGGTTTGGAAGAAATTGTTCAGCCAAAACTCAAGTGGGAGGAACCTCTAACGGCTGAGCTCGAGCACTTTGTGGAGTCCTTGCGGATTGATCAGGAACCCGCGGTCACAGCTTTGGACGGAATAAAAGCCCTTGAAATAGCTGAGGCGGCCCTGGCATCTGGAGAGAAAAACCAGATAGTAACTGTCGGATAAGAATCAAAGAGAATTAGAAATCAACTTATATCACGTGACTAGGAGAACCACCTTATGAAGCGATGGCTAATGGACTTATTGGCGTGCCCAATATGCAAACATCACCCGCTTGAACTGATCGCATTTGAGGAAAAAGAAGCGATCGCAGAAGGTGTGATAATTTGCCCGGTATGCCAAAGATGGTACCCAATAATTGATGAGGTACCCCACATGCTTCCTGACGAACTCAGGGCAATGGAAGACCTTCAGTTCATGAAGAAGTGGAAAGGCAAGTTCCCAGAAAAGATCCTGAAAGAAGGAAAACCCTTCAACTTGAGCGCGAAGACATAGATTCCAATGTTCAGAAGCACGCGACTTCGACATGGATCTTACTTGTTGAATACTATACAAGATTTCCGCTTGAAGATACTAGTCATCAAATTCAGTTGAAAACTTATTAAGGCTGTTCACTGAAGATTTTTCAGCCCGGAATCCAGCCCGGTGGAGGAGTTAGAGCTCCGCCGATTGTAGTGGCCAAGCATAGCGGCCTTTGGAGCCGTAGTCCCCCAGCAAGGGGAGACGGAGACGAGAGTTCGAGTCTCTCCCGGGCTACCACCCTCTAGAGCGTGATTTATACTTTTCAAGACGGCGAACAGGGGGCGCGTCATTTCCCTTCTAACTGGGACCACGAAACTCGGTCTAAGGCTGAAAGTGTAAACTGGGACATTAGTATGTGAGTTATGTACTTATTGGCTAAATCGTACCTTGAAGCTGCCTATTTGCTAGAGTTCCAAGACCGCTGAGTTTCTGCTGTATATTGCTTCCAAGGATGGCCAGAAGACGTTGAAGGACGTGATTATTCCAAGGATGAACGAAATCCAGCAGCTAATTGCTTTACCCGAGACTGCGGTTGCAAGAAAGGTCATAGACATCCCGAGTGAGGAGGCTTCGTGATGGATTCAAGGTTGCTAGAGAATTACAAGTATCCTGAGAATGTGGATTCTAATTTAGCGCCTGATGGTTCCTGCGAGATCGTTGGAGAGTCTATGTATGAGGGCGCTTTAGGTCGCAAGTGCAAATCTGATGGTTTGAAGTGTTTCGGCTTTTCTGATGTTGGCGTTTACGCTTCTTGTCCTACTCGGAAGGCTGCGCTGAAGAGGCAGAGCTTGGGAGGTTTAGTCTTTGAGAAAGTATAAGACATGGGGACGTTTGAACGCTGAGGGCAAAAGGTTGGGGAGAAATCTTTCCAGATGGCGAAGTTCCAGTGCAAAGCATCATCGTTCAGCCTGCAACGTTGGAAGGCATCGACAAAACAGAAAGAGTCTTAGTGCGCGCACTACTTCTAGAATGCTTCGACTTCTTCCTTGAAGGTGATGATCGCCGAGTCTACGACGCCCTTCGCGCTTCCTATCCTCTTTTGATAAGTTCGTTTAAGTTTTTCGTACGCTTCTCTGGAGATCTGTCCAGCTCGGATTTGGGCGTCCACTTTTTTCAAGCTGTCTTTTGCCGCAGCCATGTCAGCTTCTGCAACTTCCATCCGCTTTAACGCGTTAGCGTGTTGAGTCGATGCTGATCTGATCTCTGGCTTAAGCTCCCCTATCTTCTTGCTCAATGTCCCCAGTTGAGCCTCGACAATCTTCATCCTCTTCCGGTCCTCCTTCCTCAGGACCCCTCTCTTCTCTTCCTCCTCGGCCTCTTCTAGTTCGTCCAGCAAGGCATTCTTCTCGTCATAGAGGTCCACGAATTCCTTGAGGTCGTCCAGTGGCAGTGCCTCTGCTTCCACGGGGTTCTCGTTCTTTCTTCTTCTCGCTATGAGCACAACTCCGCCTAAGGCGGCGATCGTTAGCCCAGCCCACAGAGTGGGTCTGAAAGCCGACCACAAGATAGCATAATCATAATCCAGTATCGTGGCGCTGTTGTTCATTGCCGCACCGATCGGGAGAAGGTACTCCACGACTGTCTGCAAGTAAGTTTTCTGGATCGTCTGAGGATGGACGGCCGAAGCCACGTAGTCTCCGCCTTCGGGCAAGCTAATCTTCACTGCCGCATCCCTGATGGTCCAGTTCAGACTCGGATAGAGAGTGATATTTAGCCTGTACCTGTCCGAGGTTCCGACTTTGCTCAAATACTTGTTGGCTGGAATTTGGTAGTTCACCGTGAAGGAGACATTCTCATACGTCTGTAGATAATACCTGAATGACACAGTTGCGTAGTTGACAGTAGCGTTGCCGAACACGCTCACAACCTTAAGATTGCCGAGCGAATCCGAGGCATTTACGTTTGTCCTTCCCTCTAGCAGATTCAAGTCAATGGTTGATGTCGAAGTGTAGTCGAGATACATCATGTTGTAAGAATCGGAGACAAAGATTCTTCCGAACTGGTCCAATGCAATGGACCGGTCGATACTTCCCACATAGAACATTTGCATAACGTTGGCTTTGAAGAATATTGCCTGCGTCGTGTTGGATAGAGGTACCAAAGGAGCTATTATTTTGTTGTATACCCACCTGGGACTATACGTAATAGGGGTGAAGCTGACATTATCTAGAGAGTAGCTAGCATTATCAAGAGTTGTCAACGTCGTGGTTTCAGGCATAACTATAGTTACGCTGCAGTTGACCGCTGCAAAAGGAAGCCTCGGGTAAATGTACATGTATGCGCCATATGTTCCAGAGCTGATCCCCCTTACTAGGAGGGAATAAACGTAGGTCATATTAAAGACGTAGTCCGTGCCCGGGTCAACGGCGTGAGAGAAGGTCACATGGATCAGGCTGTAGTTGCCAGTTGCGTCAGGTGTAATGTTTGTGCTCAGAGGTTGGTTGCCGCTTGAAGCGCTCATTAGATCCATTCTGGTCAACAGGTCCTTCTCTAAGTAGATAGTAAATTCCGAGATCGGATCGGTGTCATTATTCCGCAGATGGTAAATGTCCTTAACAGTAATCACTCCACCTTTGCTTATATCTAGGGTCCTATCGACCGTCAAGAATGGCGATGATGCGGGAGTAGCATACGCTACCTGGGTAGCGGATAAAATGGCAGTTATGATGATTAGAAGAACAATCGACAAAGCTACGTTTGTCTTCAGTTGAGATTCCCCTTAACGACTATTTTGAAGATACGTTAATCATATAGCTTACAATAAAACCTTTTGATGAGTACTCTATTCTCTGAGTAGGCTGTGCCAGTCTGGCGGTACATCTTTTAACTTCTTGGCTGGAACTCCTGCTACCACGATTCTCTGCTTTACACTGGAAGTGACGACGGAGCCTGAGCCGACCACCGCTCCCTCTCCTATGATCACGCCGGGAAGAATGGTCGCGTTCGCTCCTATGCTGGCATCCCTTTTTATGGTTGGTCCTTTGAGATCTGTCCGTTTCTGCATCGGGTATTTGTCGTTGGTGAAGACACATCTAGGTCCTAGGAAGACGGAGTCCTCTACGACCGAATTCGTGCATATGTAGACTCCCGTTTGAATGGATACTCTCCGTCCTATCGCAACCCCTCCATCGACTATTGTGTCGGTTCCTACTAGAGAGTCCTCACCGACTTGTACATTCTCTCGAATCATCACGTTGTGGCCGAAGCGTACATTATTGCCTATCTTGACTCCCGAATAGATTACGTCGTTGGATCGAAGCAGGACGTTCTCTCCGATGATGACCTGCGCTATCTCCTCTTCGGGGGCGCCTCCGTGGATCATCTTCTTCAGAGACTTCTCTGGGGGAAACCCTATTATCGAGTTTGGGCCGATGTAGCTGCCCTTGCCTATTCTGGCGGGGCCTCTAATGATTACATTCGAATCCATGGTTACGTTATTCAGAAGTTCAACCTTTCCCTCCGTCCTGCAATGTGGACCCACTCTGCATCCTTCCTCAATCTTTGTTCTCTTTGAAATGATTGCGGTGGCGTGAACCTCAATGTCCTTCATATGTGTTTTCATCCCCTCAAGAAATCAGATTCGGGCCGTCTTCAGGGCTGAGTTGCAGGAGCAGTGCCTCTCTTGCTGAACCTTTGGGATGAGGTTGAACAAAAGTCTTCGGATGTTCTCCAGATTCTGGTTGAATACCTTCATGACCTCTTCATGGGAGACCGGCTTATCTTGCCACACATCGTAATCAGTGATCAACGATATGTTTAGGTAGCACATCTCCAGCTCTCTGGCCAAGACCACTTCAGGGTACTGCGTCATATTGATGACCTCCCATCCCATGTTCTTGAACCAGCGGCTCTCGGCGCGGGTGCTGAATCTGGGCCCCTGTACCACTACTACCGTTCCCTTCTCATGGACCTGCAAGCCTAGCTTAGCTCCCACCCTCAGGGCCATTTCCCTTAGCTCCGGGCAATACGGATCAGCGGAAGAGATATGGGTCGTCATGGGGCCGTCGTAGAAAGTATCCTTTCTACCACTCGTGCGGTCGACGAATTGATCGCATATGACAAAATCTCCTGGCTTGATTTCGGGTTGGAGGCTTCCAGCAGCGCAAGGTCCGAGAATCCGTGTGATTCCCAGATTCGATAGAGCCCACATGTTCGCTCTGTAGGGGATCATGTGAGGGGGATGTTGGTGATTCTTGCCGTGTCTGGGCAGGAAAGCGACCTTCCTGCCTTCTATCTTGCCCAAAGAGATCTTATCGGAAGGCGACCCGAATGGGGTGTCTACCTTGACCTCTCTGGCGTCCTCTAGGAGGCTATATAGTCCGCTGCCGCCGAAAATCCCAATTTCCGCTTGATCCATAACTTCTATCCTCTCTAGCTTCTTATCATCCAGAGTTCTCGGTCGTTCTCTATCTTCTTTTCGACTTTGTTTCTCCTAGAAAGAGTGTTGAGGACTTCATTGACTTGCTCTTTGGAGACGGTCAGGTCAAAGCTCTTCATAATCCCTTCCCTTATGTCTCTCGCGCTCCAAGCTCTCTTAAGATCCGTTTTTAGGAGCCTCTGGAAAAGGTTGCACAGGTCCTCGACCCTATTCCAGGGCCACACAAACCAAGTCCAATCCGCAATGAACCTAACGTAATAATCGGGCTTATGCATAGACGAGTTGATGTAGTGCATGACGGCCGTCTTTATCGCCGCGGGTTTGTACCTCTTGATATAGTCCACGGAAACGACCATGCTCTTTCCTGTGTCGACGATGTCATCCACCACCAGAACACGTTTGCCATCCAAATTCAACGGTATCATATATGGGATTGTTGCCTCGTCCTTATGTTGGCCGGTCGTGTCAAGCCAATGCTCAACCTTGAGGCTGACTAGATCAGTGATTCCCATGAAATCTGAAAGCAGTCTTCCGGGTATGAATCCGCTCCTCGCGAGGGCCACCAAAGTGTTAGGTTCGTAGCCGGAGCACTCAACCGTCTTCGCGAGTTCCTTGCACATGGAGTAAATTTCATCCCAGCTGACGAACTCGCAATGCATCTTTTGGGCCATGATCTCCCCTTTCCAACTGAATGATTGACGAACAAATTTAAGACTTTCATCCATGATTTCCCTCGGATAAACATAAGAACAAGTTGTTGATTGTCCATTAACAAATTGGAGGTTTCCAGTTGAACAATCCCCATCCATACTTGCCCAACAGCGTTCAGGAAATCAAACAGAAGATGCTGAGCGAAATGGGCCTTAACAGCATAGAAGACCTATATTCAGACGTTCCGAAAGACATACGCCACAAGGAAAAGCTTGATCTAGAAGGACCGTACTCGGAGTTTGAGGTCAAGAAGATTTCGGAGAGCATCCTAAACAAGAATCGAACGGTCAAAGAGATGCCTACCTTTCTTGGAGGAGGTATATGGCCCCACTATATCCCGGCCGTTGTGGATGAGATAGTAAACCGAACTGAGCTGATCACCTCATACACGCCTTATCAACCTGAGATATCCCAGGGCATACTCCAATCCCTTTTTGAGTACCAGAGTCTCATGGTAGAACTTACGAGTATGGAAGTCTGCAACTGTTCGCTTTACGATTGGGCCTCAGCCCTCGGGGAAGCAGCTAAACTTGTCTCTAGGGTAACTAGACGAAGCGAATTCATCGTTCCGCAGTGGATCCACCCTGAGAGATATATGACCCTCAAAACCTACATCGAGCCTGTAGGCATGAAAATCGTACAGGTTAAGAATGACAAGCAGACAGGTCAAGTTGATCTGGTAGATTTGGAAAACAAGATCTCAAGCAACACTGCAGGCGTGTATATCGAGAATCCATCATACCTTGGCTACATTGCTGACAATGCTGAGAAGGTAGCAGGTATAGCACATAAAGCAGAAGCCAAGTTTGTTGTGGGCATCGATCCTATATCCTTAGGGATATTCAAAGCGCCCGGTGAATACGATGCTGACCTGGTCATAGGCGAAGGTCAGCCGCTAGGCCTTCCGATGAGTTTCGGGGGGCCACTGCTGGGGATATTCGCGTGCAGAAACGATGGAGCCATCATAAGGCAGATGCCGGGCAGAATTGTGGGGATGACCACTACCCAAGATGGCCTTCAATCAGCATACTGCATGACGCTGTCGACAAGGGAACAGCACATACGGAGAGAGAAAGCTACATCTAACATCTGCTCGAACGAATCGCTGTGCGCAGTAGCCGCGGGAGTCTACATGGCTCTTTTGGGTCCAAAGGGTCTCAGAAAACTCTGCGAGACAATTCTCTACAAGTCCAACTACGCCATGAAGAAGCTATCCAGCATCAAGGGCGTCAAGGCTCCCTTATTCAAATCGTCACACTTCAAAGAATTCGTTGTAAGATACGAAAAGCCGGGAAAGACCGCTACAAGCATCCACAAGTCCCTCCTGAAGAATGGAGTTCACGGCGGCAAGATCTTGGCGAAGGAATTCCCTGAGCTTGGTGAGAGCGCTCTTTACTGCGTCACCGAGATCCATTCGAAGGACGAGATAGATTTGCTCGCTGAGCAGATTGCGTTATCCATGGAGTGATGAAAGATGTCAACAACCTTCAGACAAGCTAGGTGGAATGAGCCCTCACTCTTCGAATACAACGGGAGAGGGAGAATAGGACACGTAGTTCCAGAGGCAGAGAAAGAGATAAAGAAGGATTTGGGGGATATCACAAACCTAGTTCCTGCATCCCTCCTCAGATCATCGCTAAACCTGCCGGAACTCTCGGAGGTAGAAGTTGTCCGCCACTACATCCGCCTATCCCAAACCAACTATTGTGTAGACTTGGGCATTTACCCACTAGGCAGCTGTACAATGAAGTACAATCCTAAAATAAACGATTCCATAGTCTCTTTGGACTCCGCTACTATGATGCACCCGTATCAAGATGAGTCCACAGCCCAAGGCTCTCTGGAAATAATGTACAAACTCTCCAAATGGCTGGCCAGCATCACTGGAACCTACAGGGTGACCCTACAACCAGCCGCAGGAGCCCACGGAGAATATACAGGTGTTCTGATCATACGTGCATTCCATCGCGCCAACAAGGAAGGTGACAAGAGAACAGAGATGATCATACCTGACTCCGCTCACGGGACCAACCCTGCAAGCGCAGCAATGGCTGGATTCAGTATTGTGGTCTTACCTTCTGGCAAAGATGGGTGCATCGATGTGGAAGGGCTCAAGAGCGTGGTCTCGGAGAAGACGGCGGGCTTAATGTTGACCAACCCAAACACCTTGGGAATATTCGAGAAGGATATTCGGGAGATAGCAAAAGTGGTTCATGAAGCAGGTGGTCTCCTCTACTACGACGGTGCCAACCTCAACGCCATCTTGGGCAAGGTCAGACCTGGTGACATGGGGTTCGACGTGGTTCACCTCAACCTTCACAAGACGTTCTCCACCCCACACGGGGGAGGAGGACCCGGCTCAGGACCAGTAGGTGTTTGCAGGGCCCTAGATCGATTCCTTCCGATACCAGTGGTTGACTACAGAGCAGGAGAATATTGCCTCGACTACGACCGACCGGAAAGCATAGGCAAGGTGAAGGGGTATTATGGAAACTTCGGCGTGTTCCTGAGGTCCTTTGCGTACATCCTGAGCTTGGGTTCTGAAGGCCTAGAAGAGACATCCGAGATTGCTACCCTGAATGCCAACTACATAGCCAAGAAATTGTTGGGGGTTCGAGGATATGCATTGCCATATGACCCAGGTAAACCAAGGAAACACGAATGCGTCTTCAGCGCCACCCCTATGGCCAGCGACACGGGTGTCAGAGCTCTAAACGTTGCGAAACGACTACTGGATAGCGGCATGCATCCTCCGACGAACTACTTCCCTCAGATAGTTGACGAAGCCCTAATGATAGAACCGACCGACACCGAAACCAAGGAAGAGATGGACAGGTTCATCGACGCCATGAAACAAATCTCAGAAGAAGCCTACAACACTCCTCAGACGGTCATGTCCTCGCCCCATAACACCACGGTCACCAAGATTGATGAGGTCAAAGCAGCCCACCCCAAGACTATGGCTCTTAGCTGGAAGATGTACAAACAGCAGAAGAGCAACCCCTGACCTCCCCCTTTATGGCAAGGCTGATTCAGTCTGAATCCACTCAACCCCAATCGCGAGGAGGATAAAATATGATTAATGTAACAGTAAAGTTCTTCACAACACTGAGAGAGATCACGGGGACGAGGGAGCGAACCATCGAGATTGGAGAAGAGACCATGGTCGAAGAGGTCCTGGACAAACTCAGAGAAGAGTACGGCAAAGCCTTTGAAGAATACGTGTATGAGAAGGATGGCAAGCAATTATCGTCGGGTCTCCAATTCTTAGTCGACGGACGAAACATCTTCACGATTTCTGGCCAGAAGACCAAGCTCTCTCAGAACTCGGTCCTAGCCATAATTCCGCCGATCGAGGGCGGATTTACGGCTTAGGAACCCAGCTGATACGAAATGGTCTCAGAACAAGAGAATCCTGCCAAGATATACATCCGAAACTATGGCTGTGCCGCAAACATCGCGGACGGAGAAACAATTAGTGGTTGCTTGTCAAAGAGTGGCTACCAGATCGTTCCTAACGAAGAGGAAGCTAGCATTCTCATCTATAATACTTGTGCTGTGAAAACCCAAACTGAGAACAAGGTTATCAGTGCCCTGAAAAACGTCCCAAAACACAAGAGATTGATCATAACAGGCTGCTTGCCCCTCATAAATCTGAAGAGGCTGAGCAAGGAGGTCCAATGGCACGGCTTGACTGGTCCTTCGCCTGGGCGGATAGTAGTGAATGTCGTTGACAGCGTCATCAAGGGGGAGAAATCTACCCTTCTGTATAACGATCAGAAGCCCTCACTCACACTTCCACACGGTGACTCATCCAGAGTCGTCAAGATCATGCCAGTGTGCTACGGCTGCCTCGGAACCTGCACATATTGCTGCGTCCGTTTCGCCCGTGGCCACTTGAGGAGCTATACGATCGAAGAGATTGTTGACTCGGTAAAAGATGCAATCAAGAGCGGATTTCGTGAAATATGGCTCACTGCGCAGGATCTAGCCTGTTACGGGAGAGACATAGATACTGACCTAGTTGAGCTATTGCTTAACATAGACGAAATAGACGGCGAATTTCTTGTCCGTTTGGGGATGATGAACCCGGCAAACGTAATGCCTATTCTACCTGAGCTAACGAATATCTTCAGGAGCAGGAGGTTCTTCAGGTTCTTGCATTTGCCTGTTCAGAGCGGAGACGACACGGTTTTGAAGGATATGAACAGACAATACACATCGAAGGCCATTCGAGAGATTGTCGCCGACATCAAGGAGAGGATAAGTCAATTCACTCTGGCCACTGACTTCATATACGGCTTCCCAACTGAGACGGATGCCGCCTTCAAGAACTCGCTGTCCCTTCTCAGGAATGTAAAACCAGACGTCATTAATGTCTCTCGTTTCTTCCCTCGGCCTGGGACCACTGCCAGTGAACTCGCTCAATTGCCTCTCTCCGTGATAAATGATCGGGGTCGAACCCTTTCGAGACTTTCTGTTGAAATCTCAACTGGCCGAAATATGGAATGGGTGGGATGGAATGGTGAGGTCATCGTTGATGAGAGAAGGCAATCCAATTCTTTGATAGCCAGAAACTTCGCCTACAAGCCAATAGTGATCAAAACCAATGAGGATTTATTGGGAAAGATGGCAGTTGTGCGGGTCACTGGTCATCATTCTTCGTATTTGAATGGCGTTCTAGCGCATTTCGAGTGATTGACTTGTCTAGAACAATATTTACGTTTTTTGAAACTTTTGTAGGTGAATATAGACATATCAAGGGCTGCAAGGGGCTGCTTTACACAGGAAACGATTAAAGGCATGATCATTTTGATGAATTAGCTTTATATAGCATTGGCACGAAGGTATTTAAATCGTAATACTATTTAAATACGCAGAGCATAATTCCTCAAACAGACTAGTTCTTATTACTTCATTCGTAGGAGCTTTCTTTGAAGATAATCACTTTACACATTCCCGAGGCTTACCTTCAAGGCCTCGATGAACTAATAGATCAAAGCTCTTATCCTAACCGAGCTGAAGCGATACGTCTCGCCGTGAGAGACATTGGCGAGCGAACTTTGGGGTAAACAGGGGTAAGGACATGAATCGAAACCTGGTCGACAAAGCTTTTCAACACACTTGGCACGAGGCCGTCAAAGAAGGGCTGAGAGAACCTGGTTTCGCCAAGATTATGGTCTTGGGCGTCGGTGGCGCAGGGAACAACACTGTAAATCGACTCATGGAGACCGGAATAATTGGTGCTGAGTGCGTTGCGATAAACACCGATAGACAACATCTGGATGCGATTCACGCTCACCATAAGCTACTCATCGGAGAAAAGACCACTCGAGGGCTGGGGGCGGGCGCTGATCCCTCGGTCGGCAGAATTGCCATCGAAGAATCTAGGCAAAAAATCAATACATTACTTCACAATGTTGACGTGACATTCATAGCTGCTGGCATGGGAGGAGGTACAGGCACCGCAGCCGCTCCTGTGATAGCTGAAATCAGTCGCGAGAAGGGCTCAATAGTCATTGGGGTTGTGACTATGCCATTTATCCACGAAAGGGCCAGGCTCACCATCGCCGCCCAAGGTCTCAGCGAGATGAGGCGCTTTTGCGACACAGTTGTGGTCATTGACAACAATAAATTGATGGAGTTGGTTCCTCAGCTGCCTTTGAGCGAGGCTTTCAAAGTTGCCGATAGTATACTATCCAATATGGTAGGCGGAATTACCAACATTATCTCAATGCCGAGCTTGATAAATCTCGACTTCGCGGACTTTCGGACGATCATAAAGAGAGGTGGCCTGGCCCTTGTGGGCATTGGCGAGTCAGATTCCCCTAATAGGGCTGAAGAAGCTGTGAGGAATGCCCTTCAATGTCCGCTCCTCGACGTAAGTTATGACGGGGCGCACGGCGCTTTGATTCATGTGAGCGGAAACGACTCAATGACCCTTGCCGAGGCATCCCAGGTTGCTGAAATAGTCACCGAACGACTTGATGAAGAGGCCCTGGTCATTTGGGGCGCAAGGATAGACGAAAGGCTGGAGGACTCTATGAAGGTAACCTTGGTCTTAACTGGGATAGACTCACCATATGTCTATACCGGATACACTGGCATTCCGGTAGACCTCTATAACCTTGAACCCGACCTTGAGTTCGATCAAAGGATAAATTTGGATGTCAATCTCGACCAGATTGAGACCTGAGTTACTCATTTTCGCTTCGGGTGCCCTTTGTAAGGGGGGCTCCTAGATCGATCTAGCGTAATTAGCACATTCTTGCTATCTACTATCTTTTAGGAGCTATCCTAATTGTGGCAAGGTTCCTTGTCATAGCAGCGCGCGCTCTGGTGATTTTAGAGACATAATGGAAACCAACACCTCTGCAGAGACAAATGTGTCTCCATGGAAAAGACTCTATTTCATGATTATCTTGGGCTTTTTCTTGATTGTTACATGTTTCTCCTTCATTATCGCTGCAATTTCATCTGAAGGTGGCTTTGGAGGGACATTATTATTGGACCGTTTCCAATCGCTTTCGGGTTCGGTCCTAGGCCAGAATATATTGCACTAATATCCTTTGTCATAGCCATAATCATGATCCTGATATTCCTTGTCATGCGCAGCAAGGCTTTGGCTTTTTTTAACTAGAGACCTTCATACAGGTGAAAAATTTTCAGCGATTTTCAACACAAGCAACAATATTTTTAAATCACTCGTTTTATTAAGGCTGTCTAAGCTTAGACGTGAGCAAAGGAGACTGAGGGAAAGAGATTGGTGCACGTAGTTGCTGAAGATAAAATTGGAAAACGTACCCTTCTTATGGGCAACGAAGCCATTGCACGAGGAGCGATCGAAGCAGGCATTCAGTTGGCCGCGGCATACCCCGGCACTCCTTCATCTGAGGTAATGGAAACACTTGCGACGGTTGCTGATGACTTGGGCTTCTACGCTGAGTGGTCTACCAATGAGATGGTAGCCTTCGAAGTTGCCTCTGGTGCAGCCATAACTGGGGTTCGATCGCTAGTCTGCATGAAGAATGCTGGCTTGAACGTCGTCATGGACATGTTCATGACTCTGGTTTACAGTGGTGTTAGGGGAGGGTACTTGATAGTCGTCGCAGATGATCCTGGCGCCCACTACTCTTCAAACGAGCAGGACACGCGATTCGCCGCGATGTATGCGAATATTTTGTGCTTTGAGCCTGCCAATCAGCAAGAGGCGAAGGATATGGCTAGGATTGCTTTTGAGCTTTCAGAAAAGTTCGAGCTGCCCGTCTTCCTTCGTTCAGTCACTCGATTGAGCCACGCAAGCGGGGACGTAACATACGGCGATATGAGAAAGGAGAAAAGGAAAGCAATTTTCGATAGGCATTGGAAACTGCCATATCGCTGGAACGTTTACGGGCCGCCAAGTACTGTCTCAAAACACGTTTGGCTCTTTTCAAGGGCTCCTCTGGTCAAAGAATTCGTGGAGTCTACAGAGTTCAATACGCTGGAAATTGTCAAAGGCGCAAGGGTTGGAATCATAGCTTCTGGCATCGGTTCATCCTACGCAAGAGAGGCCGTGAGAGGATTGGGCCTTGATGGCAGGGTCAGCTTCCTGAAAATCGGAACTCCTTACCCGTTGCCTGAGAAGAAGATTGGACAGCTTCTGAATTCCGTTGAGAAAGTGATCATGATAGAGGAAGGCGATCCAGTTGTCGAGATGCAGGTAAGGGCACTGTCCAATAGTTTGGCTCCAGGGAGAAAGATCTCTGGAAAGATGGCCATAGATCAGATCCTGAACCCGTACGATGAACTCACGCCTAATGTAGTCGCTGCCGCGATAGCGAAATTCTTAGACATCAAATTCGAAGAGATCAGCAAAAGCAGGCTTGAGGCCAAGGCTGAGATTCGCAAACTGGTTGCGCCACGGTCCTCAACGCTCTGTGCTGGTTGTCCACACTTGGGTACTTACTGGGCTCTGAAGGTCGCTTTAAGGAGGAGCGGTGGAAAGGTTTGGATAGTCAACGGTGACATAGGCTGCTACGAACAGGGCGGCTACGGGATATTCGCCACAAAGCTGGCTCCGAGTTTCGTGGATCACTCGGTGAAGTACGATATAGACACGCCCTACGACACGCTCGATACCAACTACATTATGGGCGGTGGAATAGGCCTCAGCCAAGGTGAGTTCCATGCCAAATACGAAGATGGAGCCATAGTTGCGGTTGCGGGAGATTCCACATTCTTCCACGCCTGCATGCCCGCCATCGTGAATGCTGTTTACAACAAAGCCAAGGTAACCTTCTTGGTCTTGGACAACGCTTGGACAGCTATGACTGGACACCAGCCCAATCCGACTACGGGGATGACGGCGATGGGCCAACAGAGCCCGATTTTCCGAATAGAAGAGATCGTAAAGTCTTTGGGAGCAGGTCTGGTAAAAGTGGCCGATCCATACAACCTGAAAGAAGCCAGAGAAGCCATTGAGGAAGGAATAAAATACCCTGGTGTTTCTGTAATCATAACTAGAAGGCTTTGCACCCTCCAATATCTAAGAGAAGCTCGCAAATCAAAAACCAAGATAGTTCCGTACGCCGTTAACAAGGAGAAATGCACCGGGTGCAAGATCTGTATCCAGTTAGGTTGCCCTGCTATAGATTTCGAAGATGGATCAAAGAAAGCAGGTATAGATCCATTGACGTGTACTGCATGCGATATGTGCGCGCAACTGTGCCCATTTAGGGCTATTTCTCCAGGAGGTTCTCAGTAATGAACAAAACCAAGGATCTAAATCTCATAGTGGCTGGAGTAGGAGGGCAAGGCAGCGTCCTTGCGTCCCACATAGTTGCGGATGCGGCTGTGAGGGCCGGACTGAAAGCCAGAGTGGGCGAAACATTCGGCGCGGCCATGAGAGGAGGAGCCGTTTCAAGCCACATCCGGATAGGTGAAGACGTTCAAGGTCCTTTAGTTGCCGAAGATAAGCTGGATATTCTGATCGCCCTAGAACCTTTGGAAGGCCTGCGAATTGGGGTAAAATACCTTTCACCCACTGGAATCGCGATTCTGAACACCAAGGCCGTGCCATCTATAGACGTGAACATAGGGAAAGCAACTTACCCGGAAATCTCCACTATAGTTTCCTCCCTCGAGAGGCTCTGCAAAAAGGTAGTCGCCATCGATGCCACTGGGCTCTCGATAAAATCTGGAAGTGCCAAGACCCTAAACATGCTTATGCTTGGCATGGCAGCTGCAACGGAGTTGTTGCCGTTTCCAATTGAAATACTAAAAGAGACGATTAGAGAGAGAGTCCCAAAGGGCACAGAAGACCTCAACATGAAGGCCTTCGACGTAGGATACAAGGCAGCAAAGGAACTCCTTTGACCCTTTTCTTTGGGTTTTTTATTTCTCACTTTATCACAAAGAGGAGGCCAAAATAACGTCTTTTGTTACTCATCTTAAATGTGCAAAATGTGGCACCGAATATTCCTTGGACGATAAACGTTGTCTATGTCTTCGAAAGGACGACGGGCGCTTAGATGTGTACTACGACTACAGGGCAATTTCAAAGGTTCTGAACAAGGATACACTCAGAAAAAGAGCACCTGGATTATGGAAATACAAAGAACTCCTTCCTGTGAATGATGAGAAAAAGATTGTAACCCTAGGTGAGGGAGGTACCCCCCTTCTGCGTTCAAAGCGGCTGGCAGAGAAATGGGGCGCAAAAAACCTCTATCTGAAGGATGAGACTCGCTCGCCAACAGGCTCCTTCAAGGACCGAGCTATGACCGTCGGTGTCTCAAAGGCTCTTGAATTCGGAATAAAGACCGCAGCCACAGCCTCTAGTGGCAACGCGGCTGCAGCCCTCGCAGCGTACTCAGCAAGGGGCGGTCTAGACTGCTATGCTTTTGTCCTCGACATCGCTCCAATGGAAAAGATTGCTCAGCTCCTCCTTCTGGGAGCAAAGGTCTTGGCTGTCAAGGGAATTGAGAAAGGCGAAGACCCAACAGTAAAGATGCTGCGGATGGTTGTTGAGAAGTATGGCTGGTATCCCTGTCCGAGTTTCGGGCCATTCAACCCCTATCAGGTGGAAGGCCCAAAGACCATCTCATATGAGATCATAGAGCAGATGAATTGGGCGGTTCCTGATTGGGTGTTACTAAGCACTGGCGCCTCATGTCTTCTCGCAGGAATTTGGAAGGGCTTTCGGGACTTCCAGGCCTTGGGCCTGATCGATCGTATCCCAAAGCTGGCGGCTGTCCAATCAGACGGAAACGCGCCATTAGTGAGAGCTTATCAAGAGAAAAAGGGACCTTTTGAGATCAAAGCATGGGAACATCCAAATACAGTTGCGGGTGGACTCTCTGATCCCTTCCCCTGGGACGGGGACATCGGACTGCGGGCGATTCGCGAATCGGGTGGAACAGCGATAAGTGTTCCAGATAAAGATATTCTGGAGGTGCAGAGTGCCCTCGCATCGCACGAGGGGATATTCGGAGAGCCCTCGGGAGTCACTTCATTAGCCGGCTTCAAAAGGCTCTTGGAAATGGGGGTCATAAAAAGAGACGATGCAGTTGTAGTTCCAATCACGGGAACAGGTCTCAAGGATCCAGGCACGGTTCTCAAGATGTTCAGAGGTGCTCCTCAGATAGAAGCAGACATGAATGAGTTTGAATCTGCCATCGCAGAATATTATAATTTAAGCATTACGTGAGCTCTAGCGCTTTAGTCAATGCATCTACGTTGAAACCTACTATGACGCGCCCCTCAACTTCTGTTACAGGGACCGCCATTTGGCCCGACTTCATCACCAATTCATAGGTCGCTTCTTCATCGAAGGAAACGTCTATGTCAACGTACGGAATATCTCTCTCCCGCAGGAATCTCTTCAACATTACACAGTTAGGACAATCTCTACTGCTGTAAACTTTGACTCTCCTCATCGAAGACTCAGCGACCCCCCAATTGATTACTTCTAAACCATCGCGTTGGATATGCCCTTAAGGGCTTTTGACATATTTTGTATCAATTTTCATTCTTACAACTCTAATTTTTTAAATCATTCAATCAAAAAGCGCCGTAATGATAATTGCTAAGAGCGATGTATTCCAATAGATTCGTTTCTACACAGATACTCTAGCTTAAAAGTTGATCCATTATTTGACGCGTTGATTCACCAAAGAATGTGCAAGACGCATCTATAGGTGAAAATCACTCTTCCTTAATCTTCTTCGCCTGTTCCACAAATTGCTTAATGACGTCAACTGACTTGGGCGTGAGAACACGGGATCTGCCTACCTCGTAGATCTTTATCAAGTTCGCTTTCTCCAAGATTTCCACGTGACGGTATATCGTGCCGTAGTCCAGCTTCAACTGCCTTGCGACGGCTTTTATGTGAAGCGGTCTGTCGGTTTCGGACAGCATTAGAAAAATCCTAAGCCTAGATACATTGCTAAGGGCGGTGAATACCGTTGCAGATTTGTTTAATGTGTCTTCGTCGTACAATCTCTCACCCATTGTAGTTGAGGATCGATTGCCATAGATCCTTGGTGTTAAATAGCTATGAGTCTATTTATAAAAGCCTTCAACCTCGGCCAAAAATGTCCAAGATAAAGCGTGCCAAATTCTCTTTCTTTCTCTGGTTCCTCATGATGGTGTCGGTAATTCCAACATTCATGCCAAGTCCCTCAATTCTTCCTTTCAATGCGACGTCAATCTCGTCTATCACCATCCAGTCCAAGAAATCTCGATAGAGAGCGGCGACTCCGTAGGCACTTGGCTCCATTCCGAGTCCCCTCATAAGTCTATCCGCGGGTCCCTTGATTGCGTTGCCACCAACGATTGGACTTATGGCCACCTTGCGAGCTTTAGTATCCCTAAGAGCTTTTCTGACACCCCTGACACCCAAAATTGTGCCTATGCTGACAATGGGGTTGCTTGGTGCAACGATGATTCCCTTGGAGTCCATGATTGAATCTACGACGTCTGGAGCTGGTTTCGCGTTCGCGATGCCCTTGAAAATCACCTTATTGACGTCATCACTGGTCGCTCTCTTCACGAAGTATTCTTGAAACTTTATGAACCCGCTTCCTATTCGAACCATCGTTGAAACTTTATTGTTGCTCATCGGAATAATTCTTGATCGAATCCCCAACTCATGGCACAATTTCCGTGTGACTTCTGATAATGTAACATTCTCGTCCAACAACTCGGTTCTAAGTACATGAGTCGCTAAGTCCATATCCCCCAACTTGAACCATGTCTCTTCGCCGTACCTGTGAAGAACTTCCATACAGAGAAATGTGTCTCTATAGATGCCCCACCCCTTTTTCTGATCCACGATCCCTGCTAAGGTGTACATCACTATATCGAGGTCAGGCGATACATGGAGACCGTAAAACTCTTCGTCATCGCCTGTGTTTACAATGATCGTTACCTCTGAAGGATCGACTGTATTCAGAAATCCCTGTAAGAATCTTGCTGCTCCGACACCCCCAGCCAATACCGTGTACATTCTCCTCTTCACTCCTTTGGATTGCTTCCCCACTTGTCAAGATAGATTATTTCATCCACGATTTTTCGTTGTGGCTTCGCTGGTCTTTCCGCCGCATAGCCCATGGTCACCAGAGCTTGCGGATCTATATCTTTCGGGATGCTCAAAGATTTCCTAACATCTTCCTTGCAAAACAACGGGGAGCAGTACCAACACGTTCCAAAGCCTTCAGCGTGTGCAAATAATAGAAGAGTGTTGATCGCGGTTGAAACGCTTTGAATCCCCATGGTGTACTCACTCTCTTGCCTTTCATCAAGATAAATCCTCATTTCTCTCATGTTCAAACATGGAACTATAACAACAGGTGCCTCGGTGAACCTCCTGATCGATGCATTGGCGACCTTCGTGCGTACGTTCTCAGGAACCCCATCCCTTTTCAAGTCCCTCTCAAAGCCTTCAGCCATTTTTGCGGCTAGCTTAGTTTTCCTCCTCTTGTCCGTTATTATTATGAATCTCCAAGGCTGCGAGTTATGAGCCGAAGGTGCCCAAGCGACCATGCTAAGTATGTGCCTGATCTTCTTGATCGGCACAGCTCTTTCTTGATATCGACGAACGCTTCTCCTACTTCGAATCAATTCACAAAGGGAATCTTTCGACATTATCTTGAACCCGCCACACTCCAGATGTTCTGTGCCATACGGGTAAGATAATGTTTCTCGGAGAGGGGCCCTTTCCAATTGAAAAAGATGGGCAATACTACTTTCTTGTGATTTCGACTATCCCTCTCGTCGCATCGACTTTGACGTAATCCCCTGTTCTTATGGTCTCTATGGGGTCCTTGTTCAGGTCGCACATCAGAGGTAATTTGACCAAGATCGCTCCGAAAACTAGTGGGGGATCCAGTTGTTTGTTGATTATAGCTCTTGGTGCCGTTCCAGCCTTCGATGCGTGGTAGAGCTCAGATGACGCTCCCACAGACCCTTTGCCGGCGGGAAATACTAAAACTTTGTTGACTATGCTCTTTCCTTCTAATTCATGATTTTTCTCTACTATGATACCACTCTCGATGTCGACTCCGCCAGTGAAAGAGATCCCTTGTCTAGTGACGAGGGCCTCCCCTTCTCCGAATCCCTTTACCACGCCTCTCCCTCTCAACATGATCTTCATATTAAGCCCTCCATCTGCCTTCAAGGGCTGCACTGATGCAGGATTTCGTATCTGAAGCTATGGAACCGGCTTTGAATTGCCCTGGAACATAGTGAGCTTGCTTGAACGAATTTGTGACCATTACTTGAGGCTTGAACCCTATCTCCAAGGCTGCAGCTGGACAAGTGTCGCATATGATCTTTCCGCCAGCTGCCCTTATGATATTCCCGTATCCAGCCTTCTCTATAAGATTCCTTGTCTGTCTTGCCGTGGCTATCCAGAATGTCGTGTCCTTCTTTATCTTCTTACCATCAAGCATTTCTGCGGCGCTCTTGACCTGGTGATATGTAGCGTGAGGGCATCCTAAGAACACAAAATCGACCTTATCTCCGCTTCCCGAATGTATTCCTTCGTAAGTCTTTTTCAGCTCTTCTTCGCCAAACTCTATTGTCTCTTCAGGCTTTTCCCCACCGAATGCTTCATTATCTCTTCGAGCTTCAGGGGTTACCCCAAGTACATGAAACATCGGTACTCCCCCTGTGGTTGCCAATGCAGCGCTGACTTGCATGAAATCTTCGACGGTTGGGATCTTCTTAATTCCTTTGAATGCGGGGATTCGTAGACCCGCTACCTTTCCTCCGAAATATCCCAATGCACCAAAATCGGTCTCATTCTTCAGACTTGCTGTAACGTCTATCAAGACCCTAGCTCGCCTATTCTCATCCAAGCGGAGACCATATTCGGCGGTTCTCCCTATAAACGAGGCAAACCAGACGCTTTGACCGCATTCCCTATTTGTTCGTGCCCCAAAAACGGAGTTGGCATAGACAATGGCCGAGGACTCACACCACGCAATGTTGCTTCCTCCAACTGGGATATTTCCGACCAAGTAAGGGGCGCAGGTCCATGTAGGAGCAGGTCCCATACCTTCTATAAGATCTCTCAACTTGAGTTGTCCTTCAGCAACGTACTCTGGAATGTTGAGATTTTTCCAGTCCACCATATCGGTTGAGGCAACTTGACATGTCGCGGGAACAACTACCCTTGGCTTGGATTTAGCTAGGTCTCCCATAAAGTCCAAGATGGATTTTTTTCCATCCACCATGTAGGCCGAGCAGCTACAGTGAGCGCAATCGATCTTAACCATTCTCTTGGCATTGAAGACCTCTCCCCATGCAACGATGGTTTTCATAGCCCACTCAATGAGCTCGCCGCACTCCCCATTGTACATCCGCTCCTCTTCCTTCGTAAGGTACATTGAATTCCCTCTTAGTTGCTAGCGTTAATAGACTTGGTTGACCCTTCTAAGATTTTTGCTTCTCGGCAACAGTCCGGAAAATTAGAAAATCAGTGAATTTCTAGCTACCCAAAAAAATCGTTCAGGAAAAACAAAAAAAGGAAAAAAGGGGATTAAGCTAGATGCTTTTTCTGGACAGCCTTTACCGATTCTGCGAAGATATCCATGCCTTTCTCCACTTGTTCTCTTGTTATGACCAGTGGTGGGCATATCTTTACTCCGCCGCCATGCCATCCTGAGTTAAACATCAGCAAGCCGTGCTCGAAAGATTCCTTGCACATGTCCATAGCCATTTCCTTACTTGGCGTGAAGTCCCAGTGCCTCCATGGCTTCTCGTCTTTCATGAACTCGACAAGTATTAGCAGACCGGTCCCTTCGAAGTTAGCGATGATCTTCGACTCCTTCTGGATCTCTCCCAGCCTCTTCATTATATAGGAGCCTTGCTTGGCCGCGTTCTCCGGTAGTTTCTCTTCTATGTATGTTTCGATGCTGGCCTTGGCTGCTGCCATCACTATGCCGTTGCCCGCGAAGGTGCTTGTCATGACGCCGCCGTAGTTTTTGATCATCTCTTCTGTCTCGAAGAGATCTTTTCTGAAAACCGTTGAGCCAACCGGCAAACCACTCGCGAGACCCTTGCCTGTTGTCAGCACATCTGGTTCAACGCCTGAGTACTCAATCGCAAACATCTTCCCAGTTCTGCCCATGCCTGATTGAACTTCGTCGTCAATGAAAATTATGTTGTTTTCTTCGCATTTCTTCT
>MEZH01000007.1:110970-264713 GCA_001775995.1 Candidatus Bathyarchaeota archaeon RBG_16_48_13 | reverse complement strand
AGCTTGAGGCATTCCAAGCCACAATCTGGGTATTTTAAATGGATGAAACAATGCCGGCACCAAGGATATGGCATACTATAACATCCAGCGAGGGTCCTAAGACCCTTTTTCGTGCCCGCGAGGGTCGTTATTGAAGCTGATCCTCGACTCTTCCCGTGGAAGGAGTTCCACAAAGATATGAATTCATGTTTCTTGGTCGCCATCTCACAAATCCTAAGGGCGTTCTCTATAGATTCAGTTCCACAGTTCGCGAATATGACTCGTTTCTCGAAGCTGCCGGGCGTGATCTTGCAGAGGAGCTCAGCCACTTCTCCTCTCAGCTTTGTTGGGTATTCATATGGATGAAGGAATTTCGGTGCTTGTTCTTGAATGGCCTTGACGACTCTCGGATGGGAGTGACCTGTGTTATCAGTCGTAACGCCTGCTGTGAAGTCTATGTATACGTTGCCATCAACGTCCTTTACCACTGCACCTCTAGCCTCATCAAAGACTACCTTTAGTACCTTGGCAATCCCTAACGCAAGGCTGCTGACATACTTGTAGTTCTGTTCAACAATTTTCTGAGCTTTTGGTCCTGGAGGCTTCACAACAATCTTGGGCGCATCATTAATCCACTTTTCACTCATGAAGTTTTATTTCTCCTAACCTGTTACTGTCCTGACAATATTTGATCTTTGGTTTTAAATGTTTTGATGAGCATATTTCCCCACACTTACCAAGAGAGAGGTTAAACTTTTAAACCAGCGAATTTGTATAATCCCTATTTCACTGTGGTGCATCTGCGTTGAAGAACGAACTCGATATGTCCGTCGAAATTTGCGGAATCCATCTGAAAAACCCCTTCATACTTGCTTCAGGTCCAAGAGCCAAGGACTCAAAAGATCTCCTGAGAGCCGCCGAATGCGGGGCTGGTGCAGTTGTGACCAAGACCATCGGCCCTGAAGCCGCCATAGTCCCAAGACCATGCATAACTAGAACCTTGGGCGGCGTGATCAATAACGAGCTATGGTCCGACCTTGACTATGATAGCTGGATAAACAAGGAAATCAAGGAGGCCAAGAAGGGCGGCGTGCCGGTAATTGCGAGCATAGGTGGGGCTCGCTACATAAACGGCAAACTAAGTTACGACTCGACACCAGAGGACATCGAGATTGTGGCAAAAGGTGTCGCAGCTGCAGGCGCTGATATGGTTGAACTCCCGGCATATGATCCAAGAACGATGATTCCTTTGCTGAAAGCCGCCAAGAAGGCAGGACTACCAGTTATAGCCAAACTCTCTATGATTACCTTCGAACCCGATGACCTTGGCATAGCGGCCAAAAAAGCTGGGGCTGATGCCATATCCTTCATGGATACGATGGGAAACGTTTACAAATTTGACATAAATACCGGGAAGACTTTCATGGGTAGCCACACGAGTTACGGTCGAATGGGCGGTGCATCCCTGAAGCCCTTCATGGTTTACGGGGTGGCCAAACTCGTGAGAGCAACAGGGCTGCCGGTAATGGGAATTGGTGGCATCATGTCCGGTGAGGACGCTGTTGAGGCAATTATGGCTGGCGCTCAGGCGGTTCAGTTGTGCACAGCGATAATCTTGAATGGCCACGAGTTCTTTGGTACCATTGGCAACCAAATGGAAGCTTTTATGAGAAAAAAGGGTTACGGAAAACTGGCTGATTTCAGAGGGCTTGCTCTCAGGAACGTCATTGAGAGGGAGGAGAAGGGGCATGAGATCTTTGAACCTCAGAACCCGAAGATCGACAAGGACAAATGCATCAGCTGCGGATTGTGTATCATGGCATGTCCTTGGGGCGCGCTCTACTTCGTAGAGAAGAAGGCAACGGTAAATACAGATCTGTGTTACGGATGCAGTTTATGCACCTCTCTGTGCCCGACGAAAGCAATGACAATTGATTACTGATACCTCTTTTTTTATGAGAATCACGATCTTTTCTCGTTTCTCATACATAGGTGACTCCAGTGACTGGAATTGCAGCCTTTGTCTACAGCGATGAGTACCTTAAGTACAGCTTTGGTTCTAACCATCCCTTCCAGCCAATCAGGGAGAAGAAAACTTTTGATTTGTTAAAAAAGATGGAGGTGTTCAACGGTAAAGCCAAACACTATGAACCTAGGATGGCCTCTGATGATGATCTATTGCTCGTGCACACAAAGGAATACGTCACACTCGTCAAAAAAATGAGCGAAGCTGGTTCAGGCTACCTGGACTTTGGTGACACTCCAGCGACTAAAGGCCTCTATGAAGGTGGCCTTGCGGTAGTCGGTGGCTCTCTCACCTGCGCGGACCTGATTATGAAAGAGGAAGTCTCCCACGCCTTCAACCCTGGAGGCGGGCTGCACCACGCAAAGTCAGATCAGGCTTCAGGATTCTGTGTCTTCAATGATATTGTCATAACGGTTCGTTATCTCCAAGAGAGATACGGGATGAAACGGATAGCTATAATCGATATAGATGGGCATCATGGGGATGGAACTCAAGAATTGCTCCGCGCCGAACGAATTCTTGTGATCGATTTTCATAGATCAGGTTTCGGTTTTTTTCCGGGAACTGGGTTCGTTGATGAAGTAGGCATGGGAGAAGGTCAGGGCTATACAATCAACGTCCCATTGCCTGCGGGGACTGGAGATGAAACGTATATAGGTGCATTTAGAGAACTTGTTCCGCCCCTCATAAGAAACTACAAACCTGAAATTATCTTAAATCAATTCGGTGTAGATGGACACTACGGCGACCCCTTGGTGGGTTTGTCGCTCACAACAAATACCTACAAAGAAGTTGCGTCCATATTACACGGGCTATCCCACGAGACTTGTGGCGGCAGATATCTAGTGTTAGGAGGGGGAGGATACAACTTGGACAATGTGCCCAGATGTTGGGCTACAATGTTCTTGACAATTTCGGAGGCCGATTCTAACAAACTTAACAGTGTTTTGGATTCTATCCACATTACTGATGCTCACTCAACCAGCGTGGCAGTAAAAAAGACATTAGCAGACATCAAGAGGCAACTCCAATATTATCATGGTCTGGGCGAGTGAGATGCCCTCTGGTGGACTCTCTGAGATTGGTGCGGCGGGCCGGATTCGAACCGGCGAACCCCTGCGGGAGAGGATTTCTTATGGGCGATCTTGAGTCCTCCGCGTTTGGCCTGGCTTCGCGACCGCCGCACACATTTCAAGGCATCTGGAACAAATTTAAGGGTTGCTCGCAAGATCCCATTTGTGTTGAGAACCTAAGAATTCGCGTTTCTTCTTGTTATCTTCGGAAACCCAATACGGTTTTCCCTTCTTCAGGAGCTCCCTCTTGAATATCGGAGCCTCGTGTTTATAGCGTTCCACCGCTTCCCGAAGGACTGGGAATGCATCTTTTCTAGATTTTCCTGCCACAATGACGTAGACTAGGTCCTCTCCGACCTTAAAGTCTCCTATCATGTGATGGATTATGACATCGATAACTCCATTTTTCTTCTCGAGCTCTTGTGAGATACTTGCTAGAGTCTCCTCCGCCTTTTCTCTGTAGGCATCTAACTCGAGTCCTTCGGTAACTTCGTTCCTTCTGGTGTATTTCTTTGCTCTACCGATGAAGATTGTGATAGCACCGGCTTCTTCTTTTCTAGGATTTTTTTCGAGGATTTCAAGCATATCCAATAATTTTATTGTGCCCTTTTCGTCAATACCTGTCTTCCTCATCCTCTATACCTCTGGAAATTCCTTCAATCGTCGATTTTATTAATAAACCTTTACGTTTGTAAAGCCTTAAATAAAACCTTTACGTTTGTAAAGGTCATAGGAGAGGTACTTTGCCCGATATCAGAATACCTGAAGATCGATGCAAGGCTACCCCATATCCCCCGCGACTGAGATCTCTGAACACATGGTGCTACATCCCTCCGAGGTCGGTGGCGTTTGCGTGCAGATGGAAGATAAGACAGCTACCATGACAGCAGTGATAGGCGTCTTCTATGCAGGCGCCAAGGCTATGATGGCAATCTCAGGTCCAGGTTTTGATCTCATGGCTGAGAACATAGGCTTTGCCGTCATGACTGAGGCCCCTTTGGGTCATAGTGGATATTATGCGCAGCGGTCCGAGCACTGGTCAGCCCACAAAACCAAGTTGGCAAGACGCCATGCGGCTAAATGGGAGCTTTCACGGAGACCACGATGTAACATGCATTAGGCAACGGTGTTTTTATGGGAAAGAACATAATTCAAAAGATCCTTGACGCTCACATAGTCGAAGGCAATCTAGTTCCAGGAAGCGAAGTTGGAATCAGGATAGATCAGACCATCACGCAGGACGCCACCGGCACTATGGCGTACCTTCAGTTCGAAGCGATGGGAACTCTACGCGTGAAAACGGATTTGTCGGTGAGCTATGTCGATCATAACACCGTCCAAATCGGCTTTGAAAACGCCGACGACCACAAATACTTGGAAACAGTTGCTGCAAAGTACGGGATAAGATATTCCCGCGCAGGAAACGGAATATGCCACCAGGTTCATCTGGAAAGGTTCGGAAAGCCAGGCACCACGCTTTTGGGCTCCGACAGCCACACGCCGACAGGCGGAGGAATATGTCAGATGGCAATCGGTGCTGGCGGGTTAGACGTTGCGGTGGCAATGGGTGGAGGACCGTTCCACCTGACTTATCCGAAGATGGCAAAAATAAATCTAACAGGCAAGCTGAAGAAATGGGTAAGCGCAAAAGATGTCGTATTGAAAGTCCTCTCGATTCTGACAACGAAGGGAAACGTTGGCTGGATGATAGAATACGGCGGAGAGGGCGTAGCCAAACTTTCGGTTCCTGAGCGCGCCACGATCACGAACATGGGAGCAGAGACTGGTGTGACAACCTCTGTGTTCCACTCAGATGAAATAACGAAACAATTCCTTGCTGCGCAGGACCGCGAAAGCGACTGGTCAGAGATCAAGGCTGACGAAGATGCCGCATACGATGAAGTCATCGACGTAGACCTTTCAGACCTCAAGCCTCTTGCAGCCACACCCCACAGCCCCGGAAATGTCGTAAGTGTTGAGGATCTCGAAAAGCAGAAGCTTGTAGTTGACCAGATAGCCGTGGGATCCTGCACGAATTCTTCCTATCTTGACCTTATGCGATTTGCAGAGATCCTAAAGGGCAAGAACACCCAGACATCGACCGGGCTTGCGCCCGGAAGTAGCCAAGTTCTGCGAATGATAGCTGACAACGGCGCTCTTGTCGATTTGATAAGTTCCGGCGTAAGGATTATGGAAAGCGCCTGCGGCTTTTGCATTGGAAACAGCTTCTCGCCTTGCACAAAGGGCGTCTCGCTGCGCACGAGCAACCGGAACTTCGAAGGACGCTCTGGAACTCATGACGCGCAAGTCTATCTAGTATCGGTTGAAACCGCAGCGGCATCCGCGCTAAACGGATTCATAACCGATCCGCTCTCCCTCGAATCTATGGGAATAGAGTATCCGCAAATAAGAATGCCGGCGAAATTCGCAATTGACGATTCCCTGATACTGAACCCAGTACCGGCAGAAAAAGCGAATGAAGTCAAAATATTCAGGGGTCCGAACATAGGCAACCCTCCGACAAACACGAAGATGCCCGATGAGATCAACGGCGAGGTGACGATAAAGGTCGGCGAGCTGATAACCACGGATCACATAATGCCCGCCGGGGCGCGCTTGAAATACCGCTCGAATATAGAAAAATATGCCTCGTTTGTGTTTGAACCGGTGGATCCCAAGTTCCCGGAAAAAGCGAAGGCAAACAGGGCAAACAACGTTCACAACGTGATCGTAGCAGGCGAGTCTTACGGCCAAGGCTCAAGCAGGGAGCACGCCGCGATGTGCCCGATGTTTCTCGGAGTCAAGGCAGTCATCGCGAAATCCATAGAGCGAATACACGCGGCCAACTTGGTAAACTTCGGCATTCTACCATTGACGTTTGAAAACAAGGCGGACTACGACGCGGTGGCGCAGGGCGCAAAGATCCGCATACATGATGCCAGGAAAATTATTGCGGAAGGAAAGGAACTTTACGCGGAAGTTGACGGCAAGAGAGTAAAGCTGAGGTATAGCTTGAGCCAGCGCCAGAAGGACATACTATTCGAAGGAGGACTCTTGCCTTATACAGTAAATAAGTAATCCGACGAAAATTTGGATGGATGCCTGATGGCAAGCAAGGAAGTGAAAATAAAGACTCCGATCATCGAGATGGACGGAGACGAAATGACGCGCGTCATCTGGCGGCTTATCAAAGACAAGCTGATAAAACCGCACCTCGACGTGGAATTGCTCTATTACGACCTGCATGTCCGGAACAGAGATAAAACAGACGACAAGGTCACCGTCGATGCTGCTAACGCCATATTGAAATACGGCGTTGGCGTTAAGTGCGCCACCATCACCCCAGACGACGAAAGGGTCAAGGAGTACAATCTGAAGAAGGCGTGGCCGAGCCCTAACGGGACCATACGAAGCATTCTCGACGGCACAGTTTTCCGAAAGCCGATAGTTGTAAAGAATGTTCCGCCGGCGGTCCGTTCCTGGAAAAAGCCAATAATAATCGGAAGACATGCCTATGGCGACATATACAAGGCTGTGGACTTTGTGGTTCCGGGCGCAGGAAAAGCGGAACTCGTCTACACGCCTGAAAGTGGAGATAAGGTCTCCCTTGTTGTTCACGAATTCAAGGGCCCCGGCGTTCTATTAGGAATGCACAATACAAACAAGTCCATCCGCTCATTTGCACAAGCGTGCATAAACTACGCCTTCTCCGAAAAGAAGGACATCTGGTTCGGCGCCAAGGATACAATTTCAAAGAAGTACCATGCCAAGTTCAAGGAAATATTCCAGAAGGAAGTCGATGCGCGCAAGGACGATTTGGCAAAAGCTGGCGTGACCTATCGCTACATGCTGATCGACGACGCGGTCGCTCAAATGATGAAGCACGAGGGCGGAATTCTCTGGGCCTGTATGAACTACGACGGTGACGTTGAATCAGACATGGTGGCATCCGGCTTCGGCTCGCTAGGGCTCATGACTTCTGTGCTTGTATCGCCTGACGGAAAATACGAATTCGAGGCGGCGCACGGAACCGTAAAGCGCCACTACTATGAACATCTGAAGGGAAATTCCACATCCACAAACTCCACTGCATCAATATTCGCTTGGACCGGCGCACTCGCAAAACGCGGCGAGATGGACGGCACTCCCGAAGTAGTCGAATTTGCAAAGAAACTAGAGGCGTCTGTGATTGAAACAATCGAAAGCGGAGTGATGACAAGAGACTTGACAAGAGTCTGTGAGCCTCCGACAGACAAGTACGTAACCACAGAGGGCTTCATAGATTCGGTAGCAAGAAATCTCGAAAGCAAACTGAAATGAGGTGAGAGAGTGGCGCAGAAGGCGATAAGGGAATATGACGTGAAGAAGATGATCGCGCGCCTGCTTCCCAACTATTCCGGCGGGAGCGTGACCATACCTGACAAGTGCGTTCAGGTAAGACTCGAAACAAAATTTGCGGACCTCGAGCATGAAAATCCCTGGCTTGTGACGACAAAACTAGTAGTGAAGCCAGATCAGCTGATAAAGCGCAGGGGCAAGGTCGGCCTGGTCCTGCTTGATGCTTCCTGGGACGAGGCAAAGAACTGGATCACCGAGCGCATCAACAAGGAAATCACCTCGGGAACGGTCACAGGCCGGCTGAATACGTTCATAGTTGAGCCTTTCGTGCCGCATGACGCGAAGGATGAGTACTATTTCGCAATGCGCTCTGTGCGCGAAGGCGACGAAATATTGTTCTACCGTCAAGGCGGAATAGACGTCGGGGACGTGGAGACAAAGGCGGAGAAGCTGACCATCGGAATATTTGATGACGTGGACAATGTTGATGTGGAGGGAAAACTGCTGAAAAACGTTTCGCCGGATCGCATGGCGCAACTGGCAAAATTCATACGCTCCACGTTCAAGCTCTACGCGGATAACGGCTTCGCGTATTTGGAAATAAACCCAATTGCGTTCGCCGGCGACAGGCTGATCCCACTTGACCTTGCGGCTAAGCTTGATGACACAGCCGGCTTCGAATGCAAGGGAAGATGGGACGACATCGAGTTCCCGGAGCCTTTCGGAAAGAGGCGGACTCCGGAGGAGGAATATATCCACCTGCTGGACGAAAAATCCGGCGCATCACTGAAACTCACCATTCTTAACCCCAAGGGGCGCGTCTGGACCATGATTGCGGGAGGAGGGGCGTCGGTAATCTATACGGACACAGTTGTCGGTTTGGGGTACGCGGGAGAACTCGCAAACTACGGCGAATATTCCGGCGATCCAACAACTGATGAGACATACGATTACGCAAGGACTGTAATCGATTTGATGACGCAAGAAAAGGACGAGCGCGGAAAGATACTGATAATCGGCGGAGGAATCGCGAATTTCACCGACGTAGCGAAGACTTTTGCGGGGATAATAAAGGCGCTGAAGGAATACGAGCGTAAGCTAATCGACAATAGGGTAAAAATCTACGTGCGGCGCGGCGGACCCAATTACCAAGAAGGGCTGAAGCAGATGCGCGATTTGGGACAGACCCTCAGCGTGCCGATCGAAGCGTACGGGCCGGAGACGCATATGACTAGTATTGTCAGAATTGCACTCGGAGGCGGTCAGTGATGGTAGACGCAAAACCAGATTATCTTTTGTTCGACAAGAACACCACTTCGATAATATACGGCTACCATCAGTACGCGATACAGAGAATGCTGGATTTCGACTACGTCTGCGGGCGCACTAGGCCATCGGTGGCCGCGATCGTAAATGTGGAGTGCAGCGGATGGCACAAGGCGTTCTTCGGCAAGAAGGAAGTGTTGGTGCCCATGTACACAACAACTAGGGAAGCGGCGCAGATGCATCCGGACGCGGATGTTTTCATAAACTTCGCCTCCTATCGCTCTGCTTATCCTACCACAAAGGAGGCTCTTGAAATCCCGACGATATGGACGCTCGCAGTTATCGCTGAAGGCGTTCCTGAACGCAGGGCGAAGGAGCTGGCGATGTTGGCAAAGCAGAAAGGCAAATGGATTATCGGGCCTGCAACCGTAGGCGGGCTTATGGCAGGGGCGTTCAAGATAGCCAACACTGGCGGAACCATAGACAACATAATCGCATCAAAGCTGAACCGTCCGGGGTCTGTTGGGTTGGTCTCCATATCCGGCGGCATGAGCAATGAGATGAATAACATAGTGGCACGAAATAGTGACGGTGTTTACGAATCGATAGCCACAGGCGGAGATGTTTTCCCCGGCTCCACCCTAATGGACCATCTGTTGCGCTACGAGGCCAACCCCGAAATAAAAATGCTCGTCTGTCTCGGAGAACTAGGCGGCAATGAGGAGTACAGGATCTCAGATGCGCTGAAATCGAAGAAAATCGCAAAGCCGCTCGTCATCTGGGTGACTGGAACTTGTGCCAAAATATTCACAACCGACGTGCAATTTGGGCACGCTGCCGCAAAGGCGGAGGGCATAGAGGAAACGGCGGACGCAAAGAATAAGGCGCTTTCCGAAGCTGGAGCATACGTTCCCAAATCGTTCGACGACTTCGGAGAGAAGATAAGGGAAGTCTACGAGCAACTGAAGGCGAAGGGGACAATCGTGGAAAAGCCGGAACCTGCGATACCTCAAGTGCCAGAGGATTTCTCGGCTGCGCTGAAGGCTGAGAAGATACGCAAGGCCCCCAACATAATATGCACGATAAGCGACGACAGTGGCCAGGAACTCACGTACGCCGGATATCCAATCAGCCAAGTGATTGAGAAGGGATTTACCCTTGGCGACGTTATCGGTCTGCTTTGGTTCAAGCGTAAGCTGCCGAGATACGCGTCAGATTTCATAGAGATGGCGCTGAAAATTATGGCAGACCACGGGCCCTGCGTTTCGGGAGCTCACAATGCGATCGTCACGGCGAGAGCTGGAAAGGACATGATGAGCTCCGTTGCCTCCGGCATACTCACAATCGGGCCGAGATTCGGTGGAGCAATCGACGATGCCGCGCGCTATTTCAAGAGCGCCTACGAGAGGAAACTTACGCCCAAACAGTTCATGGACGAAATGAAAGCGCAGGGAATCAAGATTCCGGGCATAGGACACCGCGTCAAGAGCGTACAGAACCCCGACATGCGGGTGACCTTGCTCAAGGCCTATGCGAGGAAAAACTTCCCTGCAACACCTCTGCTTGACTACGCTCTCAAGGTGGAGAAGTTGACCACCGAAAAGAAGAATAATCTGATCCTGAACGTCGACGGGTGCGTGGGAATCCTCTTCATGGACATGATGATGAACAGCAAGGAATTCAAGAAGCATGAAGTGGAAAGCGTATTGGAACTGGGATACCTTAACGGCCTATTCGTGCTTAGCCGCACCATCGGAATGATTGGCCACTACCTAGACCAGAAGCGTCTCAAGCAGCCATTGTACCGACACCCATATGACGACGTGACGTACATGCTCCCAGAAGTAAGACAGGAGTAAAAGAAGCGATAAAAATGCGCGCGCGGAGGATCGGCTTTTGTCTTCGACCAATCTGGATGAGCTGTCCAAGCAATATCGATTTTCCAAAGATGTCTTAGTAGAGTTCGGCGAAATATACCCAGAGCAACTCAAGGTTGTTATTAAGGCCCTAAGAGAACCTGGCACCAAGTACTATTTCCGAGTTAACACGCTTAGAGCCGCTCCAGAAATCGTCCTTGAACGACTCAAAGCCAGGGGATTAAATGCACTTCAAGAGCCTTCTGTGAGCCATGTCTTATATTTCGAAATCAGTGGGCCGAATCCATTACCAACTACTGAATACCGTTTAGAAGTTGACAAGAATACAGCTGAATCAGTCTTGTTGGGCGCGAATGTCTACGCCCCAGGCGTTACCGCATGTCAAGGACTTCGTCTTGGCTCGAAGGTAACCGTAACCGACAAACATGGTCAGGCAGTTGGGGTTGGAATTTCCAAGATGAATGAAAAACAAATCCTAGGTCTCAGGAAGGGTATTGCAGTTGAAATCACAACTCCAAAATATGTTGTTCCGAACATGAGAGCGAGCCCTGAGTTCTTGGAGGGACTCATATTTCCTCAATCGTTACCCGCCATCATTAGCGGTCTTGTTCTTGGTCCTAGCCCGCAAGATGTCGTGGTTGACCTTTGCGCATCTCCGGGTGGAAAGACCACCCACTTAGCTCAGCTCATGAGAAACAAGGGCAAGATCATAGCCATTGATAGAAGTCAAGAGAAAATTTCCCGGTTGCGTGAAACCATCGGAAGGTTGCATGTAAAGAATGTGACTCTACTGTGCCATGATAGTCGCTACGTCGATCGCGATTATCCGAATTTGCGCGCTGACAAGGTATTGGTTGATCCACCTTGTAGTGCTTTGGGTCTTCGGCCAAGCGTGTATGAGGATTCTACAAAGGAAGATATAATCAAGCTAGCCCGATATCAAAGGCAATTCCTCAAGGCTGCTGCCAATATAGTGAAATCCGGTGGGCTCGTTGCCTACTCAGTCTGTACGATGACTAAAGAAGAATGTGAAGAAAATACCAAGTTTGTCATAGATGAATGCGGCTTGGAACTGATCAAACAACCAATAATTCTGGGCTCTCCGGGAGTGGAGAGACTCTGCTTGGGAGCCAATCTAGCTCAGAGGTTTGCGCCTCATATTCACGATACTTCTGGTTACTATATCGCCCTCTTCCGCAAAACATGAGGTCTTAACGGAGAATTTCACACAATTCCTACCTCATGTCCCTTAAGGAGCTTGACCCGTCCGAATTGAATCACGGATATCTCGGCCTTTGCGGGGGTGGCTACTTGCAGGTAACCTCTGTCGTAATCCAACTTCATTATTGTCCCCAAACCTATGAATTTTCTTTCATGATCCAGCAGTCCAACTAGGAGTCCCTTCTCGATGCCTTCCTTTGAGAAATTGGCGTCTTTTCCATCAAAAGCCTTGGTGATGCAAGTCATCGGCATTTGAGGACTCCTATCAGACGCAGCTTCTTCAAAATGCTTAGCCAAGCATCCCAGATATTTCTCGAATTTCTTCTCTTTCTCCGCGGGAGCTGGTTGTTCAAAATTGATGCCTAGGAATTCCATCTTTACGTTCATTAATTGGATGGTTCGAAGAGTTGATCCTTTGAGGCATTTTCGATAGCCTTGCTCTCTGAGAAGCAGTCTATCTTCTCGCCCACGTTCCCGGACCATTTCTGAGACTTGCAGGATGAAAACGCCCCTCTTTCTTATGGATTCAAGGATTGTTTTCATTTCCTCCTTTTCTTGTATAGCTATCACGAAGTCTGGTTCAATCTCCTTTACCATTGTTGTCTTGTAATTTCGCGCAAGCTCGCTCTGAATCCATCCGTCTGTGTCGATTATGATCAAATCCGCACACTTGTTCTCGGCATCGACCTTCAGATTCCGCAAACATCTAATGACAATATTTCCAACGGTGCTTGGGCTGATGATTCCTACAAAATATGTCTTCTCTGGTTTTATTCTGAAGAGGTCAACGATGGGGCACTCAACAAGCCCTAGACTTAATGTAGTAGGTGGCCCTATGTTAGCCTGTCCGAGGTCTCCATCTATTACCACGACCTTCAGATCCTTGCTCAAAGCCTTGTTAGCGAGATACGTGCAGAAGGTAGTTTTGCCACAATCTCCTCCTCCGAGAATAAGGGCCGTTCCTCTCTCTGTGGTTATTCTTTCGGCTACTGTCATCCATGTCTCTGGAATTGCTTTCTCTGCGACCTCGGTCCAAGTTGCATCCTTTCCCAAATTCACTTCTAGACGTGACCCATCCATAGACTCGATCGGAATCCTTCTTCCTTTTCTGACACTCAACTTGCTCTGAGGGGTCCATACATTTCCCAAGATTTCCACTCTACCCTGTAGCAGGGTAACCACAGCCGGTCCGTCGATCGTCAACGTGCGTCCAGGTGTCAGTCTCAATTCCATGACTTTCAGCTTCTCAAGGTCTTTCCTCGTTTTTCAGCTATTCTTATTGCTGGTTTTTCATCCAGAGATATCGGTCGCGATCTGTTTTTGGGCGTTCTGTTAGTTCCTTTCTCGTCAACCAATTCTAGAACAACATCTCTTGGAAGATTATCCTCAATCTTCTTTATTATGTGTCTATGATACTCTGTGGAACCATTTCCAACCCTAATAACGAGTTTATCAGCTTTGAAACTCCTTAGGAACCGTGATATGTCCGCAATGACCTCTTCGGCCCTTCTCCTCTTTTCGGTTCTTAGAATTATTCCATCTCCTAAGAGAGCAACTCCTATGGTCTTGCCTGGGTCAATGCCAATACTCAACTCACGAAAAGAGCTCTTGCTGAGTAGAATCATTGTGGCCATATCCACTACTGCGGAAGGATCAGCTCTTTCCGTATAAGCCAGTACATTAACATGGGTGAAGAGTTTCACCTCTTCTTGAGAAGTCAAAACAACCTTAATGCTAACGGGAATTGGATCCCCTGGTTTCAGACTGATGAACGGGAGGTGTCTTCTCTTGAGCTCATCGACGAGGAGAAAGTAAACCTTCCCAAAAAGGGTTGAGATCGCGATCTCTGTTGCCATAAGCTCCACCATATAGACTCTTGAAACCTCAAATATATTCTCTTAAATACAGAGTTTGTGATGACTATAAACGATGATTGCGGAAAATCGAATAGCCTATACAGGTTGCAGTTCAATAGACAAGCTGCTGGTTGGAGGTTTCCCCACTAAGGCAATATCTCTCGTCTACGGAGAAGCCCATGTGGGAAAAACCACCCTAGCGATGCAGTGTGCCTTGGCCGCAATGAAAAGAGGGTTCAAGACGATCTACATCGACTCGGATAATGCCTTCTCGGTTCCGCGCCTCGAACAATTAGCCATTTTGTCAGGTCCAGATTTTCTTCGGCAATTTCTTCTTACGTCTCCTAGGAATTTCAGAGAACAGTCAGAAACCCTAGAAGAAATGGAAAAATATGTTGCCCCCGAGACTTCTCTGATTGTAATAGATACCATCACTTCTCTCTACAGAATGGAGATCGGTGCTCATTCAAGAACCTTCAGGATGAATAAAGATCTAAATCGCCAACTTGCACATTTATCAAAAATGTCTAAAGAGAAGGACTTGGTTGTCCTTCTCACCAGCCAAGTTCATTTTGCCTTTAAGAAGGGCATTATTGAACCTCCAGCCTCTAGAATCTTGAACTATTGGTCTGATTTGATTATGCAGTTGAAGCAA
The DNA here is from genome assembly GCA_001775995.1 of Candidatus Bathyarchaeota archaeon RBG_16_48_13. Taxonomy (GTDB): domain Archaea; phylum Thermoproteota; class Bathyarchaeia; order RBG-16-48-13; family RBG-16-48-13; genus RBG-16-48-13. The sequence continues at coordinate 250,422 of MEZH01000007.1, read as the reverse complement.
GCCCCTGGTATGGGCATGAGAGAGGCATTGCTAAAGAAATATCGTGGTAAGATAGCAAATAAAGTCTGCAGTTACAAATTGACTGAGTTTGGCATTAGTGATGTCTAGAAATCCATAAGATTTTATGTTCAGGTAATAGAACAATCTAAAATCAATTTGGCTGAAGTTGAATCCTTTGGACATCTTCCAGATCGCGTTGACACTTTACGGTTTTTTGCCCGTCTATCTAGCCAACGCTACTCCAATATTGACAAAGGGCAAGATTCCATTGGATATGGGCTACAACTTCATCGATGGAAAGCGACTGTTCGGTCAAAACAAGACTCTGAGGGGTTTTGCCGGGGGCTTAGCAGCAGGGACCTTGGTAGGAATTCTCCAAGGTTGGCCTTTGAGGGGTTTTTTGCTCTCCTTGGGGGCGCTTCTAGGTGATCTCGGAGGAGCCTTTCTAAAGAGGAGACTAGGAATGAAACCTGGAGCATCACTGCCAGTAGTTGATCAACTCGATTTCGTAGGAGGCGCTTTTCTGCTAGTTTCTCTCATCAATACCCCTACCTTCACTGAGGTTCTTCTCATAACGATCTTGACCCCAATTATACATCTGAGCACGAACATTGCAGCTTATCTTCTGAATCTCAAGAAGGAGCCTTGGTAGAAGAGCTGTTATGCTGACGTTGTGCTAGTGTTAAGCTTCAGGTAAAGTGCGTACTCGAAGCCCAAGATGGATATAACTATCAACACCGTTCCTATTAGGAGCAGAACAGTGGCTTGCTTAGGTTTGAAGGCATATCTGGTGCTCCGATAACAGACAAAGGTTCCTGCAATCCCCAGAGTGAGCATGAACATGGAGAAGATGCTCTCATTCCAAGTCTGGGAATATAGACCTGGATAAATGAAGAGCCAGCCACTAGAACTGGGCAACAGGGCTAAGGGGTGCTCGAGAAGATCGAAAACTCCTCCACCTAATATGAATATTGAAACTGCAATGATTATCCCAGTTAGAAGCACAGTTGAGGGCTTGAACAGACCGACTCTAGGGATATTGAGTTTCCTGAGGCGCCGCCCTATCCCTGAATACCTCAATCTATCTGCAAGAGATGTCATCCAGGCAAGTCCCTATGGCAAATAGCATGAGATGTTTTTTAAAGGTTTCTTAACCCTTCTTCGTTTTCAGTCTTTGGGCTACTTCCATTGCCCAAAAACCCGTGAATTCGTTTTCAATCACTTTGCCCAAATATTCATCCCAAGATAATTCCGTTGCGCGTTGCCAAATATCGTAAGTTTTTACGAGGTTTTCATAGGCGGATTGATGTCTCTTGCAGTACTCTGTCTCATCGTTCGTTCCGCACACTACGCACATTATTGCCTCTTCCCCCATTTCTCTTTTGAAGGACAGTGGATGTTGATGCAGAGGCTCCAGGGCTTGCTTTTCTTCCTTCTGACAATTACTGTCGGGTAGCCGCAAGTATGACAGAGACGGTGGCTAGGCCGAATGATCCCATGTTGAGGCAAAGGTGCAGAGAATGAGCATGTCCCGCTCTGGTAATTGGAGCAGCCTATGAAGACCTTTCCCGTTGATCTAGACCTTATCATGAGGAGCTTTCCTGTTCTGCAGCTCGGGCAACTCGAAACCGCGACCTTGTCAAGCCATGCCCTCCTTTTGGCTTCGGTCAGACGGGCCCCAATTCGCCTTTCATCCGTTCTTATTGTAGCCAAAGTCCTCCGTAGGAATGAGACTGCTTCGATTAGGACTTCTTCACGAGTCTTTTTTTCTTCCTCTATCAACTCCATGTCCTTCTCAAGTTTCCTTGTGAGGTCCACGCTTAAGATGTCCTGGCACATCTCCTCAAATGTATCTACCACACCGAACCCTAACTCGGTCATAGTGATTCTCTCGTCCCGAATGTAACCTCTCTCCATGAGGGTTTCTATGATATCCGCGCGCGTCGCCTTTGTCCCGATGTTCTGTTCTTCCATGAGCTTCAGCAAACTGGAAGGATTGTATCTTGATGGCGGTTGGACGAACTTCTTGTGAGCTGACAGATCGAGAAATATGATTCTTTGTCCTTCGGTTAGCGCTGGCATCGGGACCTCTTTAGCTGATGTGTATGGCATGTAAGACCTCATCCAACCCTCCTCCAGTATTCTGAATCCTTCCATAGAAAAGATGAATTCTCCGCAAGAAATCCTTGCTCTGGTGCGCTCCTTATGCGACGGAGTGGAGAAGACCGCCAGAAACCTCTTGACGATCAGGTCGTAAAGTCTGTGCTCCTCGGTCGATAATCTCCTTCTGGAAGGGTTTCCTGTGGGATAAATTGCTGGGTGGGCAGGGTCAGTCTTTGTCCCCTCGTTGGGAATGAGTCGTCCACTCAAGATCTCGTTTGCCAGATCAGAATACTCGACCAGGCCACCTAGACCCATAAGGATATTCCTGTACCCTATTGATGGAGGTAGCTTCTGGCTGCCCGTTCTGGGGTAGCTTATCAAGGCCTCCAAGTAGAGACGTTCAGCCAATGCCACGGTCCTCGATGGGAAGTAACCGAAGAGGCGATAGGCTTCTGCCTGGAGGCCTCCAACATCAAACGGTGGAGGAGGTTTCTCATAATACTTCTTCGCTTCCACAAGGTCCACTAATCCCTCTTTCCCGTTACAAGCATTCACTATTCTTTGGGCTTCGTCTCTCGTGTCTATCTTTTCCTTGTCATATCTGACAGAAAATGTTTTTCCATCGATCTCAACCGCACACTTGAGACTCCAATAAGGGATAGGCACAAAATTGTTGATCTCCCTCTCCCTTTCGGCTAGTGCCTTCAACGTAGGTCCCTGAATCCTGCCAATGCTGAGAGCCGAATACTTATCACTGGCTGTATATGCAGCCTTCATCATCGCTCTGCTCAGGTTTATGCCGTAAAGCCAATCCACTTCATGCCGCGTCTTCCCCGCCTCGATCAATGAGAAGTCGAGAGTGGGTAGAGGATTGTCATAAGAATGGGCCAATTCGTCCTTTGTTAGGGTAGAATACTTCATCCTCTTCGACTTTCTCGTCACATCGCCTAAAGCGTATTTGAGTATGGAGAAGCCGATCAGGCTGCCTTCAACATCATAGTCGCACGCATTGATGAAATCATCTGCTTCTTTTCCCAGATCCTGAATGATCTCGATCCATGCCCGTTGGTACTTAGAGTTTCGCTCTACCGTGAACTTGGGTACCCAATTGAAGGAGAAAACTGGGTAATGAAATCGCCCCGCATCCTCAGCTGCTACTGTGTATAGATGACCTATCGACGAACATGCCACGAACTCCTTCCCTTTTCTTGAGCCGATGTAATAAGGGACCCCATTTCTAGCATGTTTGGCAGGTCTCCCTTTATCGTTCAATGCCTCAGCGATCCTTGCAGCCGCATCTGGCTTCTCGGCTATGATCAGGGTATACGTCAACCATTCAGACTTTCCTTAAAATTCGTGCGCTATTTGCTCAGGATGTCTTCTTTCTCAAGGTTACGTTAAAATATTGCTCGCACATATTTTCTTCTAGCACTACTTGGCGTTCTTTATGCCGCAAAAGATCATCTGCAACAATTGTAAGAAGATTCTATACGAAGAACCAGAACTTAAATTCCCTCAGGAGATCATTCAAGAGCTTAATGGGTCTTGCCCCCATTGCGGCAAGAAGCTTATGTTCAGCTCCGAAAGGGTTGAAATATCACTCAAAAGCTAGGGCATTTCCCTCTTTCGGTCTTTCTTCCCCCAATTCCACCGTTCGAACCCCCTAATATATAGACATTCATCAGGGGAAATGTACATCGAGTCTCTCTTTATAGGCCTGTCCGTCATCATAACCGGTGCACCTCTGGCCAGTACAGCTGGGTTGCTCTCATTTGCCTCACCCATGACCAGTTGTGCCGCTGAGGCCAGATCGTCCGCTACAGCTCTGAGGGTCACCAGTAGCATTTTCCCATAGAGATCGTCTCTGCCTCGAATGTCATCCATGGGTTCAAACCCTGCGACTCCTAAAGCCAAGCCTATGGTCCCCATCCGCATAGGCATGACTCTGCTGTCTATGATAAGGACTCCAATTCTTCTTCCGAATCGCTTCATGATCTTCGATCTGGCTTTCTCGGCTGAGATCCAGGGGTCTTTCGGAAGGAGAATCACATGATCCGAAGGTGCGTTCGAGTGGTCTATTCCTGCGTTCGGCATCAACATATTATTCTTCAGCGTCAGAAGGATTCTTGGAACCCCGCTCAGCACCTCATCGGCTTCCTGCAAGACCAACTCGACGGTCTTCTCATCAACGTAATATTTTTTGGCCAGTTCTTTGGCTCTCGGGCTCGCTTTGACCTCTTTTAAATTGACAATCCTGCCCTCAGACGTGGCGACGATTTTCTCAGAGAGAATGAGTATGTCGCCATCTTCGAATGTCAAACTCTGAGCTTTCATTGCTTCTAAAATGATCTCCAGGTAGTCTTCCTTGGGCTTTATTAGCCTCGTGTGGATTGGAAAGAACTGCATCAAATTCTTGCCTTCAATCTAGTGCAAATTAGGAGATTTAAATGGTGGAAGCCTACGCGCTTATAACTTCTACTACTTTTTGGAGGTCCGCAACGCTATCAATGATCATGTCCGGATATCCGTTCTCTAGGGTACCTCGGTCGCAGAATCCAGTCAATACGCCGATCGTTCTTACCCCCGCTCTTTTGCCTGCAGCCAAATCAACGTAGCTATCGCCCACATAGAGTGATTCTTCTGCGTTGACCTTCAAGCTCGCGAGGGCTTTAAGAATTGAATCTGGAGCGGGCTTGTGGTTGTCCACGTCCTCTCTTGAAATGACCAGTTCAAGGAACTCGTGTAGGCCGAATCTACTTAGGTCATGGTCGACTTGATGTCTCGGAGCGCTTGTGATTACCGCTTGAATCGCCCCTTTTTTCCGGAAATACGAAAGAACGTCTTTGGTCCCTTCGATCAATTTGTACTCCATTGAGGCTACCCTCATATAAGCATCGAAATCTGTCTGGCAACCTTTTATTTTCTCCTCAGTCAAACCTTCGAATCTCTTGGCAAGCCCCTTCTGGAGTGGCATCCCGGCGATATTCATCAGCTCTTTGGTCTTGATCCTTGATAAGCCTCGACTCCCCAAAACCAGATTGATACCATCAAAGATGACCTTCTTTGAGTTCACTAGGGTCCCGTCATAGTCATAGAATATCGCTTTTACCTTGAAGATCATCGTCATACCTTCACGTCTTTTTTGCGCGGAATTCGTTGATTGATGAAGTTAAAGGCTTTGAGAGAGTCCTTTAAGTTATTGCAAATCTCAGGAGGGCGGCTATTCCACCAAGGGAAAGGAGTTTCTCGCCACCCTCATGCTCTGTACTAATGATGTGGACTTTTCCCTTCATCCTCTCGACGTCCTCGAGTAATCTCTCTGTACTATCCCTCTCCTCTCCCACTTTTCCTCTTATGTAAGTGTCAGCGACAAGGAGCTGATCTATCGCCCCCAAACATCGGGCTTCGTTGACTTCCTCAATGCCATAAGAAACTAGACCTCTTCCCGATGCTAGTCTGGCAAGCAGCTCCTCGATCAATGTCATCTCTTCATTCACCCGTAACTTCTTCAGAACAGTCGAAAGAACGCCTGACCTGACTGCCTCTTTGATTCCGCCCAAGCCGCTGCTGCTGACTCCGCTCAAAGCAATGATGTGGGCGGCTAGCTCACTCATCTTGTCCTTGGCGAATCGTGATAGATTTTCTTTGGCGAATCCTGGACCCACGATTATCACGGGGCCGCGGGTCTCGTTGTGCGCCTGTGAAATAGCCTCTAGAATACTCTTGTAGTAGGTGCCCCTGGCTTCGTCTCTTCCCTTGTCCTCCATCTTTCCAGGTAGTTTGGCCCTTATCTCAGCCTTCATCTTGATTCCCCTTTCATAGATTGCTGCTATCCCGCATTCCTCATCGTCAAGGGCAACCAGTATTACTGGAGGAGTATGCGACTCTGCGGAGACTTCGATTCGCTTCAACTGATGGCTGAACCATCGATCCTTTGTTATTGACAGTGAATTCTCGTTGGGAACAACGTTTATGGTGTGATGAGAGCCCTTGATCTCAAATTCCTCGGGGCAGTCTACTATTATGCCATGGATTCTAAGGCGGTTGACGCTCTGATCGAAGTAGACTTCCTCAACTCGCAGTCCGAGGACCATAGGTATCCTTCGGGGCTTAGAGGAGCTTGTCTCATCTCCGGAGGCCTTGATCTCCCTCGAGGTTCTTGAGTAAACAATGTCGCCCTTATCCAAGACATTATACAATGTCCAGAGGTCATCAAGGTTCGCTGGCAAAACGACCAACTTGCCGTGTTTGAGATCCCTCTCGAAAATCTTCAAGTATTAGCACTCTTCTGATGAATCATTCATAATGAACAGAGATCTATCGTGGTAGCTTTAAATAATATTCATTCGATTTCATTGATCTCACGCCTAACAATACCCCGATATTACTGCCTCCCCAGCCTCTTCTTGGAAGAGGCCTGATCTCATTCTCCTTCATCAACCATTCTAAATATGAGACGTTGCCGACAGAGACATCAAGAGTCAAGGCCTCCGAAATCCCATTATTAAGGATCTCGGAGATTCTGAACCAGTCTTTTCAATGAAGGCCCTTGTCCTCATCAAGAGCAGTGTCTCTCGTATGTCCTCGATCTTTCCCTTCAACAGGTAGATCGATCATACACAGGGGATTACGTTAGCACAAGCGACGAGTCTCTTCTCCAAAAGGTTCATGGCTATTTCTTACTCTTCGTCTTAGTTAGAATCCCTCACCAATAATATCTTGTAGTTCATCTTCCTTTTTCTAGACTCGCAAAGGATAATTATCACCCTTCGATTAGTATTCTCCTTCCCAAGGTAGTTTGCGCAATGGATTCCATCGAGCTATACACTGCTGCATTAGTCATAGTCGGCTTCTGGGTCTCTATTTACATACTCAGTAAGGCATTCAACTTCAAGCGGTTCAATCTCGAGTTGAAACCTTTCTATCTCCTTTGGAAAACAGAACGCTTGAACAAACTCCTAAGGAAGATCGCTCAGGTGTCGCCGAGGTTATGGCGTACCCTTGGGTCAGTAGGTGTAGCCATGGGAGTAGGTCTTCAAATCTATGCTTTGTACTTTATTAGCCAAAACCTTCTAAGCTTCATTTTCGTCCCGCAATCCGCTTCTCCCCTGGTCCCAATTGTGCCAGGTATTACGATTTCTCTTTACTGGGTTCCGTACCTCTTGGTGGGTCTCGCAATAAATCTCGCTGTCCATGAATTGGCTCATGGGATTTCAGCTCAGGTTGAGGGTATTCCGATAAAATCATCAGGCCTTTTTTTCTTTATCCTATTCCCGGGTGGATTTGTTGAGCCAGATGAGGATGTGCTCAGCAAGTCCAAGATGATTTCGAAACTCAGAGTTCTCGCAGCTGGGTCATCCTCCAATTTGATAATTGGAGTTATCGTTTTTCTGTTGACGACGTCCATGTACGCTTCCCCCTCGGGGATATTAATCACCGGCGTAGTTCAGGGAGGCAGCGCTGAAAAGGCAGGAATCATGGCTGGTGATATCATCTATTCCATTAACGGTACCATGACAAAGGACATCGGAGCTTTGTACTACTATATTAATGGGGTGAAGCCGGGGCAGGTCTTGATGTTAGACACTGACAGAGGAACTGTTCCGCTAACTACTAGCCAAGATCCAACCAATTCAAGCAGGTCTTTCATAGGAATTCAGAGAGATAACTACCTCCCCTCCGCATTAGATGTCTTCGGACACATAGTATCTTACGAGGCGTTCAATAGCTTGAATTGGACATTCATCGTTGCCTTGAGCGTCGCTATCCTCAACATGCTGCCGGTCTATTACTTGGACGGGGATGGCTTTTTGAGCAGTGCCCTAGAAAAATATGTGCCCAAGAAAAAAGAAAAGATACGATCTGCCATTTCAATGCTTTTCCTTGCCATTCTCATACTGAACATAGGGCTAAGTCTTCTGAAGTTGTATCTCTAGGGTCTTCAGGTTCTGATTATCATGGAGAATTGTGCGGCCTGTGAAAGGCCAAGCGTCTACTTCCGCATGTATTCTGGAGAAAAGCTCTGCAGGGGATGCTTTCTTCGCTCCATCGAAAACAAGGTGCGGGAAACTATATCCAAATATTCAATGATCAGACACGGCGAGAAGGTTGCTTTAGCCCTCTCGGGCGGAAAGGACAGCACAGCGCTCATCAGTATAATGGCAAAACTTGGGGCCCGGTTTCCTGGGTATGAACTCGTCGCTATTACGGTGGATGAGGGTATAGCAGGCTACAGGGATGAATCCATAAGGATAGCGCGAAAGCGCTGTTCGCAGCTGGGGGTAGATCACTTAATCGTCTCGTTCGAGGATTTGTATGGCTTCACACTGGATGAAATTAGGGAAGCTCTCAGGAGGGATGGAGTAGGTCTGGGTACTTGCTCTTATTGCGGTGTCCTAAGGAGAAAAGCCCTTAATTCAACAGCTAAGGCTGTGAAAGCCGATAAGTTGATTACAGCTCACAGCTTGGACGACGAGGTGCAGACGATATTGCTTAACGTCATCCATGGGGATATCCTTCGTCTTCCAAGAATAACGCCTGATGTTGAGAGGAAGATCCCCGGGTTGATTCCAAGGGTAAAGCCCCTACGGGAAGTCCCAGAAGAAGAGATAGCACTATATGCATTTCTCCGGAAGATAGAGATGCAAAAGACTCCTTGCCCCTATGCAAAGGAATCCATGAGAAATGACGCCAGAATGCTGATCAACACTTTTGAGAAGAAGCATCCAGGAACCAGGTATACTATGTTACGCTCATTTGAGAGGCTCTCATCATCCATAAGGACCTCCACCATAGCGGACATAAGGTACTGTAAGGAGTGCGGTGAACCAGCTGCAGCGGACATGTGCAAGACCTGCGAGATCCTTTCACATTTGAAGCCTGAATAAGTCGTCTTAGCTTCAGGTGCGAGATGCTTATATCGTTAAACCTCTTATTTCAGTCTCGGCGGTAGGATGGCTGGGGAGCTCGCTCTTCCCTGCAACCCGAAATGAGCGACACGCGGGAGCCTGATAACCTGGACGGAGGATCATTCTGAACAGGGAGGAAACCAACTCCGTGAAGATGAAATTCTATCCTGAGGGGCCGTTGGAAGGAGATACTCCTTTGTAGGAAGGAGGATTCCCCCTAACTGCTGAAACGGGTCAGGCCAGGGATGGAGCAGCCCTAAAGTGGACGGATGGCGCTCTCAGGGCTATGGAACGGATTTTGCGGATTGTGCACTTCCTTGGGATGGGTTTCAACGCCCAGGAGCTACCGCTACCTTCTTTCCATAATCCTTTGGATTCATCTTTGAACCTTTTCTAAATGCAATATCATAAGCTGCTCTTCATCGACCTCTCTGGCGCCTCACTTTCAGATTTCCAATAATATGAGAAATACGAAGCACGTATGAGAGTAAGCTTAGCAGCCAAACCCATCAGCTCGAGGCTATCTTCGGCAGACGTCTTTATTTGACAGCGTTCATCCATATTGATTTGGTCATCGATCTTCAGGGTGCGCATTCTCTCGGACAGGTAGAAGCCATGGCTATGAGCACTCATGATCAAAAAGGAGATCAGTTGCAAGACTTCTTTGTGACCACTTCGATAGGTTGAGTGATGAATCTTTCGATCATTTGAAACCGAGTTTACTGATTCAGGCTTCGCTTTCCTCCAAAATTCATTTTGCAGAATTGAATCCAGATGAGTCAGTATTTGCTGATTGTCCGGTGTGTCTTGATTGCTGCAACTCTTTTATACAAGTGAACAATATCGTTAGAAACTTGAAGCGCATTTCGATATGCGTTACGGATGGATATTGCGACTTGCTGGGGTGCCCTAGTCTGGTAGGGGGCAGATTGAACAAGCTTAGCCCAAGCCTGCTAGCCACCTAGGGTTGAAAGCCTGTGGGCCGTTGAAACAGTCTGCGGAAGCCCGCGTGGGTTCAAATCCCACCCCCGGCGCCACTTTAGAATCAATTGAGAGCGTTTGTTTTTGCATAAACAAGATGTCTCATCAGATCCAGAAGGAAAAAGAGTAAATATATCATTCATAGGAATGAAATCTATCATAAGGGCCGGTCGTCTAGCCTGGTCAGGATATCTGAGTTGGGCCTGAAGCTGCCCTTACAAGGCAGAGGTCGCCGGTCCGAGTCCGGCCCGGCCCACCATGTTCAAGACCTTTTTGTCTGTCGCAATCTTGGAAGGAACTAGGGCATGAAGAGGTACACGTGGAAAACATGGTCCCAGTGCAGCGATCAGGCCTGGTGCCTCAGTTCCACTCTTGCAGACGATCACATGTTCTAACAAACCCAAAGAATCTATTCTAACAATATCCCTCGAATGGCCAGTTCTTGCCAACGCCTTTTTCAATTCCTCATGAAAAGTTCCAGTCACGATGACTCTTTCCAAGCCTGATTTCAACCATCGTCTGTACGTTCGCCTCTGTCTATCTGTCAGCTTTGCTGTTATCTCCCTCTTCTCTGAGTCTATCTTTGAGATTTCGATCGATAGAGGGAGGTCATCATAAAGAGCGTATGCCCTTATTAGTCCGCGGATCGACATGTTCTCTCTGCCAACGAGTTGATCCCTCAAAGTACGGAGAGGAATCAATGCATCTGAATACTCTCTGGATGTCAAGCCTAGATCCAAGTACAAGCCATAGCCTACCTTGCCCGAATCAACGATCCTGCCAACCGTATTCACGCCAATTGACTTCTCACTCAATGCTTGAAGGGCTATCCCGAATTTGCCTCTGATGTAGTTTAGTGCTATTTCTTCATCTTCACCGTTCACTAATATCTGCACAAATCCCCGTTTCGATACGTTGAGAATTTCAGATTTCAGTCTCAGGTCTGAAGAGAGAGATTTCATAGCCATCGTTAAGTAACGAAGAACTCGTTCTGAATAAGGGCCATAGACCCTTGTTATGAGGGTGACTTCAACCATTACTTGCTGTCCTTCAGGATGTCGCTGAAAAAGGTATGGAGAGCTCGAAGTCTACCTATGGCTGGATGATCGTTCCCAAGCTGCCTTGAGAATTTGCCTATGGTTTCATCGATCTTAACCTGTCGATCGCCCTCGATCAGTTTGTCTGCATATGATACTATCTTCTCCTCCAAGGTCACAGGGATGTAACTCCTTTCGGGGATTTCCAGAACCTTTGCTTCCTCCTTTGAGATCCCACCGCCAACATGTCTCTCAATAATCGAAATGATTGGCTCTGATAGCCTCATTGATCGTGCAATCTCTCCCCCGATCACCGAATGTCTGATGCCGTGGGTTTTGGCTCTGCCGAGATCGTGTAAGAGTCCGCCGATCTCGACTACCTTAATATCAACCTTTAAACCCTTTTTGTGGCATATTTGAGCTATCTCCTTAGCTAATTTAGAAACCGCGATACAGTGATTTATGACCTGCTCTGAGCAACCTGAATTTCGTAGTATCTGTACCGCCTCCTTCTGAGAGGGAACCTCCACTTACTCATCCAACTCCTTCTGGAGAGTCTCAATTCTCTCGGACAAAACCCTAATCAAAGAAGAGTTATCAAAGTGCTGAAGCGGCCTACCGCATGAAGGGCATCGGAAAACAACTTCCATAGCTTCTTCGAAGGTTATCTCTTTGCACGTTGGGTTATTGCAGTAATAGAAGTCGTGTTTCTTTTCGTATTCAAGTCTTATCTTTAGCTTTTCTAAACATTCTCTCTTGCGGTTCTTAACGAACCCCTCGAGTTGACCCATCTGGAGACTCCACCAAAAAATGAACCAGCCGGTCTTCTCATCTCGCAATCGCTCACATGTTATCAGAGAACTATCATAAAGCTTGTATAGGATCTTGCGAACTACGTTCAGCTTCAGTCCTGTTGCCGTAGCAATCTCATCGTCGGTGACCCGATCCTTGGAGGCTAGATACTTCACAACAGCTATGGCTTCCTCGCCGCCCAGAATGTTGGTCACCTTAAGGAGGAGTTCTTCTCTGATCCCTGTAAGCAAAGCCATACCCACCTCCAATTAATCATTAGTGAATACTATTTCTGTGACTTAAGTTCTCTCTAACCCACTTTCCCTAACCACTAACTTCCCCATGCGTTGAGGAATTATTCTCAGTTCAGCGTCATCAAACTTCTTATTAAACTCTGCGCCCTCGAAGTACCTGTCTAAAAAGATGCAGAGGGCGGCCACTTCGGAGTGGGGTTGCTGCGTAATCGAGATATTGTAGTCAGCTAATTCATAGATCGAAGGAGGTACCTTCTGACCACCGACAACGATTAGTTTGTCTTTTGGGGACAACTTTATCTCGCCAATAAGATCTTGAATAGGTAAACCATACATGGTCAAGTGTATGATCTCTCCCCCTTCTTCTTTCCAAGATTTTAGGTAACTCTTCCAATTGACTCCCGTCCCGATCGAGAAACGCCCGCCAAAGTGCTTTGTTACTGATTCTGCCCTAGTCTCAAGTTCCGCGTCCTCAAAGTCGAAGGTTATGCCTGCGGCTCCGAAAGCTCTTGAAACGAGGACACAATGCATGTCAATTCTCTTGTCTCTTTCTGGTCTGTGTCCTATCTTCATAACATGCAGTTTTGGCAAAATGGGCCACATCAATAGTTGTTGATCAATGTTCTCATGTTACCTGCAGCCTTTTCACACTTGCCTCTAATGACCTCAACAAGTCTGAAAGGTGCTTCCAAGTCAATCTCGACAAACTTGCCAGAGTAGCTAATGCTTTTTACGTATGTCTTTTCATGAAGCCACGAGACCAGCCCCAATGACTTGTCCCCTATGGGTAGTTTTAGGAAAAGCTTTGAATAGACTTCTAAGCGCCTAGCAACCTCAATTCTTAGGGCTTCAATATTGGTCTGCTTCAAAGCTGAGATGAAGATAGGACTTGGAGTGAGCTGCTCGAGAGCTCTTTCTTTTCGAACCAGTTCCTCGGTTGAGACCAAGTCCATTTTATTGAAAGTCGTGATTATCGGTATTCCTTGCGCTCCTATGTTCCTTATCGTCCGGAGGCAAGTTTCCAGCTTCATCTTTATCGTCTCCAAGAGTTCACTGCCGTCCACAACCAAGATTACAGCATCGGAGAATATCGTCTCTTCGAGAGTTGATTGAAACGCCTCAACTAGCTGAACTGGTAAGCGATCTATGAATCCGACAGTGTCTATCAACAATACCTTCTTGTTTTGTAGATCGGCGCTGCGAATCGTTGTGGTTAAAGTGGTGAAGAGTTTAGACCCTACTGCCTTGTTTTCTCCCGCCATCAAGTTGAAGAGCGTCGTCTTCCCAGCGTTTGTGTACCCTGCAAATGCAACTAGGGAAAAGCCTGACGCCAGCCTGCGACTCCTTTGGACTGATCTTTTTCCTCTTATGTCCTTGAGTTCCTCTTTTATGTGGGACATCTGTCTCTTTATCGCGTCATAGTAGACGTCAACCTCATATTTTCCCAGACCATAGAACCCTGGTTGCTCTCCATGTTTCGCGAGATTTACATTCTCTCTGGCCCTAGCCAATTGGTATTGAAGTTTGGCTAGCTGGATTTGAAGAAGTGCTTCTTTAGTTGACGCCCTTCTACTGAAAATTTCGAGAATCAGCAGAAATCGATCTATGACCTCTCTCCCAGTTAATTTGGCTAAATTGTACTCCTGCAGGGGCTTCATGGTATTATCAAAGATTATTTTATCGCACGCTCTCTCTTTCACAAGTCGGGCCAACTCTTGGGCTTTTCCAACTCCAATTTGATATTTAGAACCAGGTTCCCTAACCTGTTCCATGGAACCAACAACCGAGTATCCAGCTGCTTCGGCTAGACTCTTCAGTTCTTCAAGGTTCTTAGACTCTTCGCGAGTCCTCCGTTGAACGATGATTGTCCTTAACGAATTTCTGTCCTCCCTTTGATCATTTTCGACGTTTTACAGCCACGACGTCTCCAAGAGTGACTTCAGAAGTGCTCGGTTCCTTCAATGGCTCAGAAGGCACAGAAACATCCCCCAACAATTTGATCTTTAGAGCATACTCGATTTTCTTTGTGAGCTTTATGTCTGGGACCAATTTCTGGCTCTCTACACGTTGAATGACTGACACCTTTTCGTTTAGGATCTTCCCCAGCTCCTCATAGCTGATACCCAATTTCTCTCTAGCTTGTCTAATCTTTAGACCAAAGCCTTCAGTGACTTCTAATTCTTCACCTACTCTTTCTCTAGACATCCCTGACGCAGTTCTTATCTTTGGCTTAACCGTACTCAAGTGTGGTGGGTTTGACAGTCTGATAGTCTCGCCAACCTTCCATCTTCCACTGGAATGCTTGCCACATTCCACGCAAACTATGAGTTTCGCTTTATCCACTATAGCATTTACTGGCCTACCTCTAATCGGTTGACCGCAAATCTCGCAATTCATAGAAACTCCACCTGAAATCTAGTTGGTAGAATTAGTCATTTCTACGTTTTAGCATTTCTTGTCTTGATCCGTGGACCGCAAAGGGTTCATGAAAATGTTATGTCATATGAATACCTAGGTTTTTGATCTAACTTAAAAGGGCATTCCACAAGTAATACAGCTAATGCAACTTCTAAGAGGAATGCTGTATTGTCCAATTCTCCAGATCATCTTCGAAAGATCAGATCCATAGCCGACTATCAATTGAGGAGAGGAGCAGGAGAAGCTCTTTTCCCAAAGGGAGTCACAGTAGACCTTTCCCCAACCACAAAAAGGATTCGTTTCATCTCTCTGAATGGTGAACTCCTGGCAACCCTCAAACCAACAAATAGCCTCTTCGCACTTACGTTAGCGGGAGCGTCTAGGCTATTGAAGGAGTTCAAACCCGTAACACTCAGGGTCATCATAAACAAGGACGTTGAGGAAGTCATCAGGCATGGCAACAACGTCTTTTCCAAACACGTGATCTCAGCCGATAACGAAATAAGACCCTTAGATGAGGTCCTAGTGGTCAATTCAGGAGACACGTTGCTGGCAGTTGGAAGGGCCATTCTGACAGGTGAAGAGATGTTAGCCTTTAAGAGGGGGATTGCCGTAAAAATAAGGCGAGGCGTCGATGGAGGAAACCACGAATGAAAAGGATGAACCAAAGAAACGCCATGAGGATGATGCGCCAAATGGGAATGAAAATGGACGAAATTGGTGGCGTGAAGGAAGTTGTTATCAAGCTCTCGGAAAGAGAACTGGTCATTGAAAAGCCTTCTGTGTCGGTCATAAATATGCAAGGTCAGCGGATCTATCAAATCGTTGGTGAGAAAACTTCTGAACGACCTTTAGAGGGCGGAGCTGAGGTGACGCCAACCATAAAAGAGGAAGATGTGCTCCTCGTAGCTCAGCAAGCTAATGTCTCGCCTCAAGAATCGAAAAAAGCATTGGAGGAGACCGGGGGCGACCTAGCTCAAGCCATAATACTCCTGAAAACCAGATAGAATCCTAGAATTGCTTCAAGACGTCGCCCTTTTCCATGATTCGACCACAGTAATGGCATTTCAAGCGTAGATCTTCATCATCTTCCACCAAGAATGATGATTTTATTGGTTCCCTGCTATTGGATATACAGGTTGGATTGGCGCATCTGACCATTCCATATATTTGAGAAGGCAATTTCACTACCTTCTTTTCAATAACCTCAAAGTTTCTTACGATATTTATTGTTGCGTGGGCTGCTATCAATGCTATCTTATCGACCTCCTCAGGTTCCAATTCCCTGCCCTCGATCTTCACAATGTCCTTCCTTTTCAACCTCTTGCTAGGCACATTCATCAACACGCTGACGGTATAGCCCTCCTTACCAGTAACACCCAGAATCTTTAGGACATCAAGAGCATATCCTGCAGTTATGTGATCAATAACGGTTCCATCATGTATTTTCTTGATCTTCAGTTGCTCACGGCTCGAATCATAACTCATATTCCAGAAGCCCCCTTTCCTACTATCCGACATCTTCCATAAATAATATGCTTTGTGTTTCTGCAATCCGGCAGAAAAAAGGGAGTCACTGGAAGATAAATAAATATGTAACTTGGAGTTCTAACATTCAGAACGGGTGGAAATATGGGCAGTATAAGTTTCAAAGGTCGTGATATAATCTCCATAAATGACCTGACAAGAGAAGAGACTGATTACATTCTCTCTATGGGTGATCAAATAGAGAATCTCTCTGCGAAGGGATCTGCGAATCTCTGTGGTAAGATATTGGTCACCCTATTCTTCGAGCCAAGCACGCGAACAAAGCTGAGTTTTGACACAGCCATGTACAAACTTGGTGGTCAAGTTGTGGGATTCGCCGAGCCAAAGGCTAGCTCTGTTGAGAAGGGCGAAACTCTCAGCGATACTATAAAAGTGGTAGAGAACTACGGTGACGTCATAGTCCTGCGTCACCCACTCGAAGGCGCTGCCAGACTCGCGGCAGAGGTCGCTTCGGTTCCAGTAATAAACGCTGGCTCAGGCTCTGAAGAGCACCCAACCCAAGCTCTTCTAGATCTGTACACCATGAAAAAAGAGGAGGGCAAAATCGATGGCTTGAACCTAGCTCTAGTAGGTGACCTGAGGTACGGAAGAACCGTGCACTCTTTAGCCTATGCCCTATCCATGTACGACGTGAATCTGAAGCTTATTTCACCAGACCAACTAAGGATGAGACGAGAGGTTCTTGATCATATTAGCAAGAGAATCTCAGTGCAAGAAGGCAATAGCCTTAATGACCTTCTCCCAGATCTAGATGTCGTTTATATAACAAGAATTCAAAAAGAACGTTTCCCAGATCTAGCTGACTACGAAAAGATCAAAGGTTCTTACAAGATAACGCCTGAGACTCTGAAGGGTGTAAAAGATAACTTGATCATTATGCATCCATTGCCCAGAGTGGATGAAGTAGACCCAGCGATTGACTCAACACCGTATGCAATATACTTCAAACAGGTTAAATACGGTTTGCTGATCAGGATGGCCTTGCTTTCCATGGTATTGGGCACGATCTAGTCGAAAAAAGAGAGAAAATGTGCAACAAAAACACTCGGCTGGTGAACTTTCACTCTGGTAAGAAACGCCAGATCCTGAAGCGTTTGGAAGAGTTTAGGCATTTGTTAGATGAGAGCGAGGAGAGAATTTTCGCGGAACTCTCCTTCTGTATATGTACCCCTCAATCCAAGGCAGTAATATGCTGGCGCGCTATCCTAGGACTGATGAACAACTCTCTGCTATATCATGGTTCGAAAGAAGAAATCAGCGCCTTTCTAAGAGGAATTCGATTCCATAATAACAAAGCTAAGTACATCGTCGAAGCTAGGAATTTCTTCACCAAGAAAGGTCACCTCAATATAAAAAGCATAATGAAAAATGCCAACAATAGCCTGAGATTGCGGGGTTGGTTAGTCAAAAATGTGAAAGGCATAGGCATGAAAGAAGCAAGTCATTTTTTGAGAAATATAGGCTTAGGAGAAGATCTAGCCATATTGGACCGCCATATAATGAGGAATTTGGAGGAGTTAGGTGTAATTGAAGGCGTCCCAAAAGGTCTCTCTAAGAGAACATACCTACAAATAGAGAACAGTATGATGGTCTTCTCCAGGACTATTGGTATTCCCATGGGTGAGCTTGACCTTCTCCTGTGGTCTGAAGAGACCGGCCTTATGTTCAAATGAAAATGCTGAAGAGACACTAAGTGTTGGAGTGCTTTATTCTTCTCCAAGCTCCGCGATTGCGAGGCGAATGTATGGAGATGCATGTATGATGCACGCTTTATTATTCAAGAGCAATCAAGAAGCTGCTGCGATAAATAGATTCGATGACTGACAGCCTCCAAACTTTAGATCGCGCTATCTTAAGCGGGTCTGGTTCAAGTTGTCGTAAATTCTGAATCGAAACCATTAATTTCTCTATTTCTTGAATTCGCCTGACCAATCGAGCGCACATCAAACGCCGCAGTAGATCATGCATTAGGTCGGGTGGTAAAGCGCAGAACTTAAAAAGGTGTGAGAAACCAATGTTTAAAGAGAAATGGCAATAGAATAATGAAAGCATCATTGGAGGTTCATGAAATGAAAGTTGAAGGATACGAAGTTAAGGAAGGGTTTTACTACACTGCCACTCATGAATGGGCGAGTGTCGAGGGAGCCAAAATCAGAATTGGATTGAGCGACTTCGCACAAAAATCCTTACACGAGATAGTGTTCGTGGAATTACCGCATAAGGGTGCTAAAGTCTCGCAGAAGAATTCCATTGGAACGGTCGAGTCGGTCAAGGCAGTTTCAGAAGTCTTCAGTCCTGTTTCGGGTGAGATCATCGAGGTCAACGAGAAATTGTTGGACAAACCTGAACTAATTAACGAGAAACCCTATGAAGAAGGCTGGATAGCAATAATAAAGGCTGACAAAATCCATGCTGACTTAAAGAATTTGATGAACACTGAAAATTATATGCACCATGTTAAAGAAGAGGCCAAGAAGCATTAGGCCCTCTTTATCATATTCTCATTAGGGTTTCCTCATTATAACCAGTCACTACTCTAATATAGCCCCTCATTTGCTTATCCAATTCAGTGTCTCCAGTATCTACCCTCAACAAAGTCGTTTTGCGCACTTTGTCTCTTGTTGAGATAACAATAATGTTGGATTTGCCAATCTTTCGTATTACTGAAGGACTTATTTGCTGGTTTCCTCTTCCAAATATGAAAAATTGGTTACCTATAGGCGAAACTACGATTCTAGCATCCTTTCCCTCAACAACCGCCAGAATTTCATTCTCGTTCACGTCTTTGGCGATTATTTTCTTGTTTAGGAGAATATCAACTCCTAGAATTGTCTTTTCAACGCCTAGAATCTCAGCAATTGTCTTGACGGTTGTACCAGGTCCGAGGATATAGTAAACGCCATCAATCATCTTGTCTATCACGCTTCTGGCCAATCCCTTCTGGTCTTCTCTTTCGTCTTCGGTTTCAGCGCTGGGCATCTTCATGTTTTGAACCAAATCCAGAATCCTTGGTGTCAAAGCGTAGCCATAAATTCGAGGTGACAGATCGCCTCTTCTATATGCTTGTTCATCGATATCCACAACCTCAGCGTCTGAGAGATACGCTCTATCATACAGGAATTCTGTGATTACTCTAGCTGCAGCCTGTGGGTTCAAGGCGAAGACTGCACTGTGCATTTTGACCCCAGCTGGGATGCCTAATAAAGGAATTTTCGCATCAATAACCTCTACTATGTCTATAGCTGTTCCGTCGCCACCGCAGAAAACTATTATGTCAACAGTCTCCTTCATCAGGCGTGCAGCTTCTATTGTATCAGCCCTTGAAGTCTTTTGGTCTACTTTTCCCAAAACCCTTGGTTTCAAACCGCAGTTGAGAGCTTCCTCCTCCCCCATCATTCCCGCATATGTTATGAGTTCAAATTCGCTTTCAATATGAGAAAGTTGGCGCAGAAACTCTTCTGTGCGCGCAGGTGAATGCCTTCTTGCGCCCAAATCGATTGCTTCTTCTATGATCTCTGCGCCATCGGTACCCTTTAACCCAACTGACCCACCCATTCCAGCAATCGGGTTAACAATTAACCCTAGGAGCTTCAATGCTTGCTGAACACCAACATTTAGAGCACGATGCCTACTACAAAGGCTCTTCCATTTATCATGTAAGTCATTTCTTGAGTTGCCATCGGCACTTTTTCGCTTTTAAGGATGATTTGAAGGTTCTTCGCTCTGACTTCCTTTGCAATGAAGCTCTTCTCCCTTCTTAGATACAACTCATCTTTCTTCGTAGGAACAACGATGATGGCTCCAACGAAAGCCTCCACCGGCAGGTCCAAGGATTTTCGCATCTCTTGAAGTCTTCTCACGAGATCTCTCGCTAATCCCTCTTGAAGCAAATCCTTGGATATCTTTGTATTAATGTAAACCATTCCATCGTTAAACCCGTTCGAAACGTAGTCCTCTGATAACCCTTCCTCGAATGAAACTTGATTAGGCGTTATGGTGAATTCTTCTTCGCCCAAAATTAGACTCCAGGTCTTCTCCTTTTCAAAGCTCTCCAGAATCCTTCTGCCATCTGCTCTCTTGATCGCCTCACCAATCATAGCCGATTTTCTTCGGAATGAGGGTCCGAGAGTCTCGTATCTAGGAAATGCTTTGACAGTCTTCAGTTTCTGCTCCTCGGCAGCGCCAAGGAATTCCACGGACTTCGAATTGACCTGATCCAAGATCACATCTTTCAGCTCTTCCACTGCTTTTCGTACTCCTACGTCTTCAGTTGCTATCAGGACGGAGATGATGGGTTGTCTCAACTTGATCTTGGCGATTTGTCGCGCGCTTGCCACAGCTCTTGTTACGTTTCTAGCGATCTCCATCTCTTCTTCCAGGTGAATATTCAAATTATCTGGATGAATGTCAGGCCAATTCTCCATGTGAATGCTTCTGCGGGTTTTGCCACTCGGGGGCTGGACCAGCATTTGGTGGAGGCTCTCCGTCAAAAAGGGGATAAATGGTGCGCACATGATCAGAACGCTTTCTAGAACATAATACATGGTAGAATAAGCCGCTAATTTGTCGGGGTCTGTCTTTTCTTGCCATAGTCTTCTTCTGACCAGTTTTATGTACCAGCGACTTAGATCCTCCAAAATAAAGGAGTTTAATGCCCTAACCGCGTTGTGAACGCTCAGGCTCTCCATGCTCTTTGTTACTTCTGATTTTAAATTTTCAGTCTTCGATATTAACCATGAATCCTCCAGCCGCAAGTTCTTTCCCACCCTTCTCAAAGGCCATTTTTGGGGGGTGAATTTGTCTAGACTCATGTAAAGATGCGTAAAGTTGAATATGTTCCATAAGATCTGTAAGCTCCTAAAGGATTCTTCGACACCTTTCCAAGAGAACTTCAAGTCCTCCCACGTGGTGCAACTCATTTCGAACCATCTCAATGTATCTCTTCCATACTTATTGTAGACTTCTTCAGGGGAAACGAAATTGCCCAAGGACTTGTGCATTTCTCTGCCTTTTTCATCTAGTGTGAAGCCATGCATTAACACGTTCATATAAGGCGCTTCACCAAAGGCGACCAGACTGGAAACGAGAAGTGTGTAGAACCATCCTCGCGTCTGGTCATGTCCCTCTGTTATGAAATCGGCGGGCCACCAATCATCGAATTCTGTCTTGTCATTCGGAAAGCCGAGGCAGGCCCATGACGCGACACCTGAATCTACCCAAACATCGATTATATCAGAAACCCTTTGCATGATGCCTCCACACTCGCATTTCAAATAGATTTCATCAACCCAAGGTCTGTGAAGCTCGATCTCAGCAAATTTCTTTGTTGCTCTCTTTCTAAGTTCTGCTTTGGAGCCAATTGCTATGTGAGTTCCGCATGTCTTGCATATCCAAATGGGTAAAGGTGAACCCCAATAACGTTGTCGACTTACCACCCAGTCCCGAGCCTCGCTTAACCACTTTCCAAAACGTGCTTCCCCCGCCCATTTCGGAACCCAGTTTATGCGTGAATTAGATTCAGATAACTTGTCTCGAAATTCGGAGACGGTTATGAACCATTGATCGGTTGTCCTCAATATTAGCGGAGTCTTGCAGCGCCAACAGTGAGGATACCTATGTTTTATGAGGGCGGTATGGAAAAGGAGGTTCTTTTTCGCAAGGTCTTGCAGTATATCCTTGTTGGCATCAAAGACCATTTTGCCCTCATATTTTCCTCCTTGATCAGTAAAACGCCCATTATCATCTACAGGGGACAGCACAGGAAGTTTGTTTTCCACACCTACCTCAAAATCTTCCTCGCCGTGGCCAGGCGCAACGTGAACACAGCCCGTCCCCTCAACCATTGTCACAAACTGAGAGTTGAGAATAACCCTATGAGCTCCTTTCAGTCTCCTTTGAGCAGGTACCTCATTAGACAAAGGAGCGCAGTATGTTACGTCCCTCAACATCTTCCCTTGGAACTTTTCGAGAACCTTGTAGGTCTTTCCCATTTCGCCGAAGATAGTGCAACGCTCTTGAGCCAATATTAGGATCTCGTTGTCCACTTGGACTCTAACATATTCAGCTTCTGGGTGCACCATAACCGCAACGTTAGCTGGGATGGTCCACGGCGTTGTTGTCCAAACTAATAGAGACTCCTTTCCCCTTACTGGGAACTTGACGTATACAGAGATATCCTCAACCTCTCTATATTCCTGGGCCACCTCATAGCCTGATAAGACAGTGCCACATCGATAGCACCAATGTACGGATTTCGTCCCTCTCTTTAGAACCCCTTTTTCATGGGCTCGTTTGAAGAGCCACCAGACCGACTCTATATACTCATCCTTCAATGTGACGTAAGGTTTGTCCCAGTCCATCCAGACACCTAGATCCTTGAATTGATCTGTCAAAATCCTGAGATTCTCTAGGGCGAATCTTCGGCATTCTTCGACAAACCTCCTGACCGTTAACTTCTCTTCTATTTCACGCTTGTTCTGGATCCCTAAGCGTTTCTCCACCATCACCTCAATTGGGAGACCATGCGTATCAAAGCCAGGCTGTGCTCTGACATTGTAACCGCGCATGCGTTTGAATCGAATTACTGCGTCTTTAATGGATTTGTTCCAAGTAGTTCCTACGTGAATAGGGTTTGTCACGTAGGGTGGGCCATCCAAGAAATAGAATTTGGGGCCTTTATTTCTAGCGATCTTGCTTTTTTCATAGATTTGATTCTCCTGCCACCATGTTGAGACTTCCTTCTCCAGCCTTCTAGGGCTATAGCCTTTCATGTCGCCTTTGACCACAGTCTCCATCAACCTTAAGGTCTTATTGATTTGATGCAGGTTCTAAAGAGTAAGCTTTTAAGATCGATCATAAATGAGTAAACGGTTAAACTGTAACTCAAATAGAATGTTCCATAAAGCTTTTGTTTCATTTGGGAGATATTGACTTGAGTTCAACGAGGACTAAAGAGAGGCTAAAGGGGTCAACCAAGGATTATTTTAGTAGCGAGACGGTGATGGGCTCTCTCAGATCCATCGGGTCGATACGCCATAAATTCACAAGATCGTTGATCTTCAGTTTGGGCGCCTTGGCTCTAATCGTGGTAATAGGCGCAATGCTAAGGTCACTCTCTGTGCGCTGGGGATTCTATTTGACCGAATTTGATCCGTATTGGCAATACCATCAAACCCAATATATTGTCGACCATGGATACCTGGCATGGTTCAGTTGGCATGATAACACTGTCTGGTTCCCTTGGGGAAGAAGTGTGGCGCAGTCATCATATCCCGGCATTCCCTTCTCCGCCGCTGCCTTATACACTTTCTTGAATGTCCTAGGTCTGAATTTGACAGTATTTGATGTTTGTGTAATCTGGCCTGTACTCATGGGCGTTTTGACAATCATCTTGGTTTACTTTCTAGGCAAAGACATTGGAGGAAAGGAAGTGGGTATTTTCTCCGCTCTTTTCATCGCCCTCAGTGCAAGCCACATAAGCCGAACCTCGCTGGGATTCTTTGATGACGAGACGGTAGGTGTCTTCACCCTCGTTCTAGTGGCTTTGCTGTTTCTGCGTTCTCTGGATTCTCGTAGGACACTTAAAGGCACTATCCTCTATGCGATAGCTACTGGTCTTAGCTTGGGATACCTGCAAGCTACATGGGGCGCCTCCATATATGTAGTAAGTCTCATTGCTCTGTTCGCAGGAGTTCTCATCGTCTTCAGGAAATACTCAAGGAGACTATTGGTTTCGTACAGCGTGACCATAAGCATAGCCTTCCTAATAGCGATACAGGTTCCGAGGATAGGAGTAGGCTTTCTAACTCAACTCCCAACGCTATCTGCTATTGGCATGGCACTGCTTTTGTGCATGATGGAGTTCACGCGAAATATCCAAAACTCAAATATGAGAATAGCATCATTCGGTGTCTTCTTCATAGCACTCGGATCGACATACCTTCTGTTGGAGTACTTCGGGCTCGTATCACCTCTCGTTGCGAAATTTATATCAGTGTTGAACCCCTTTGAAAGAGTCACTCAACCACTAATAGAGTCTGTTGCAGAACATAGGCCTGCAACTTGGGCCTCATTCTTTTATGAAATGGGCTCCATCCTATTCATAGCCCCTTTGGGATTCTACTTCCTGCTCCGGAGAAGCAACGTGCGTGATCTGTTTGTGGTCCTCTTGGGCATTACAGCACTCTATTTCGCGGCTTCCATGGTCAGACTGACTTTAATTCTGGCTCCAGCTTTGGCGATATTGGCCTCCGTGGCCGTGGTCGAGCTGGTTAAGCCATTTATCAATATTGCACGAGAAACCGTGATTTTCAGCAAGAAGCGGCGCTTTGTTCCCAAAGTAGGCCGAGAATTCGGCGCGATCTTTGTCATTATACTCCTCCTGTTGGTCTTTCCTCCTTTGTCTCGCGCCGTAGACTCGTCATATACTCCAACGACTTTGGCTTCTTCCTCCCTGCCAGTAAGACCGACAGATGCGAACTCATTTGATGATTGGATTCAAGCCCTCTCATGGATGAATGATAATCTACCGAGAGAATCAGTGGTCGCCGCATGGTGGGACTACGGATATTGGATCACTGTCATAGGTAACCATACTACGCTGGCAGACAATGGAACCATAAACTCGACCCAGATCGCCCAGATAGGACAAATGTTTCTCTCTAACGAGACGCAAGCCACAAAGATCCTGAAAGCCCATGATGTGACTCACGTTGTGGTCTTCGTCACTTGGTCCTCAACCACATCATCGACGACAGGTTCACAGGACGTCAAATTTTATGGTTTCGGGGAAGACGGAAAATGGCGCTGGATGGCAAGGATAGCAGGCTTGAACGAAACTGAATTCGAAGAAACTACAAAAGATTCGTCAGGTAACAGCTACGGAATACCCAATGCTAATACGGTCTTGGGTAAGATGATCTGGAATGGCATAGGTGGATCCCCAGTGTCCAGTTACTCGGCACCTGAGCATTTCAACTTGGTCTTTGCTTCGACCAGCCGATGGGTATTAGTATACCAGGTCAATTATACCGGCGTGTCCTAGTCAAAATAGTCGTGGCTAGTCTTAGCCTTTTTTCTCTGACATCCTTTTGAGTTCTCTCCTGTACTTCTCGTACTTGTCCTCGGGAGAAAACTTGGGGGGATGTGGTATGCGAAGCGTCCCCTCACAGCTGGGGCACTTTTCCGTTTTCATAGAGTACCTTCCGCAAATTTCGCACTTCCTAAGCATCCAAACCAGAAATCATCACTCTCTTTTGAAGGTGCCTGAGCCGCCCTCTTCCTTTATGACGCTCAAGGCGTTTTCGGTCAGGTTGTGAAGAACCTTCTCGGCATCCCTGTAATTCTTGGCCGTAATCTCGACTCTATATCTAGGAGCAGCCACGACGTATATGCTGATATCTGTCTCCCTAGGTCTTCTAATATTCTTTGATTTCAGAAGGATCTCTTTAATAGTGTTGACTCCATCTGGACCAGAGCATTGAAGCTCTAAGATTCCTTTTATCTTGACCTTTGGGATCTTGAGCTTGCTTTGGGTGATCTCAGCGATGATATTTGCTTCTTCTTCAGAAATGCCAATCTTGACTAGGGCTGCTCCGCCCTTCTCAACTACCTCTTCGAAGCCCTCATATAGACCTGCAAAATGGTCCTCTATTTTGGAGCCAAGCCTCGAGTAAGCTTCCTCGGGGGTTATCCCTAGTCTCTCAGCCGCCAGTTTCAAGAGGCCCTCAGCCCTATTTGCCTTCTTAAAGGCGACCATTTTATCCTTCTTTTCTCTGCCCGTTACTCGCCTTAGAGAAAGGTCCACATGTCCCTTCGCGGGGTCAACCCTCAAAACCTTGGCAACGATCTTTTGTCCTTCCCGGACATAGTCCCTAATGTTTTTGATCCAAGTCGAGCTGATCTCTGAAATGTGAATGAGTCCTTCTCTCTTTTCGTATTCGTCGAGTGTTACATAAGCGCCATACGGTAAGACCCGCGACACGGTACCGACGATTAGGTCTCCGGCGTCAGGCCAACCATCTTTTTCTTTGGACATCCGAAGCTACTCCGCTAGATGCTCTACTCAAGGATTGATATTATTTCTCCCTTGATCTCCGCCTTACCTCCTCTTGATACTGCCAGAATTGCACTGCAGACATTGCATGTCACAGGGGTAGCTGGGCTGAGAAAAATAATCTGCTCATTTCCACAACTCGCGCATTTGACCTGAGCAAAATTGCTCTTAGGTCTGGGGATGAGATTCTTCCATTTAGACATTCGAAGATCACCTAGGTGGCTATCTCAAGTTTCTTCAATCTAATACCGCGTCTCTGCAAAGTGTAATTGCACACTTTACATCTCAGCTTGAGCATCTGCTTTTTTGTAGTCTTGGCGAACTTCTTTTGCTCAGGAAATTTCTGTCCGCCGTAGCCGTGCTTTTCTCTTTCATGACGCCTCTTGCCGGCTGCCAGGGTTCTCTCTTTTCCTTTTTTGTAAAGTGTTACGAGATGCTCTGTATGCTTTTTGCATTTTGGGCAGTGAGTGATTATGGTTTTTGGCGCTTTCATCTATTGATCAACCTCAAGCTTAATGGCGACACCTTGCTTTACCAAGTTCTCAACATTTTCCAAGGGTAAAGTTGCCACGTCTTCAGACTTGAACGGGCCGTAGGGCTTCATATCAACTCCGATTATGGCGGGAATCTCTCGGGTAAATCGAACTAATATTCTTTTTGGCTTTCTCTCATCCTGGGGCGTTTCAATGGTAATCAACTGACCTTCTACAAGATCTCTAGACGTCCTTGAGAAATGGGTTGCCGCATTTAGGAGATTCTCAAAGTAGAGTTCTTCTTCATCCGTAAGGGTCGTCTCAGGTACAGACTGTCCTTCATATGCCAAGTCTGCAATCTTCTTGAAACGTAAGTTACAAAGATCGATGATCAATCTTCTGGCATTGCCATATTCGCCTGTGATCAAGCGGAATTTGAGAGATTTTTCATCGATATTCTCCTTTTCCGCTAGGAGTCTCTTCATATACAAGCTTGACTTTGAGTAGAAATCTCTTTGCAGTGGTTGGAGGAGCGAATTCTCTATTTCATTCTTCCAAGCTTTGTATATCTCCTCATACATATTCTTCACTCAGAGAGGTTCGGCTAAGCCTTTACATAACAAAAACATCGCTGATGCCATAGGTAATTCTACGTCTTCGTCCTTATAAGGACCATACTCATAGCTTGCCACTTCGAATTTTTGGCTCGCCGAGACATGCAGTTTCATTGTACCCTCTTTGAATGCTATAGCGTCTGCAAAAGGATCAAAGTCAAAAAGCCTGTCAATTGGAACGACGACAACCATGAAGCCGGTCTTTCTGTGGAGAGTATATGGCAACCGTATCAGGCGGTGAATATCGACTGTAACAACGGTATCGATCTCGATACCGCTAGTCTTCAAAGCTAAATACACAATTCTCTCCCATCCTCGAATGTTCAATCCCTTGTAAGTTTTCAGCTCGGCTTTTTCGGTCAACTCGTTTGCGATTTCCTCCTTATTATTCAGAAGGACATTTTCCATGCTTGCCGTGAATCCCTGCCTTTTCAAATCCTCTTTTTTCAGATTCAGCAAGAAATCATGGACATTTCTAGCTGCACGGCCTCTCCAGCCCGGTTCATCAGAATCGAATCTTGTCCTTATGTTTCCCCGAATCGCTTCTTTTTGTGGAAAACCATAGTATTTGAGGTCTATTCCAGTGCCCATAACATAGTCGACAATTTCCTTTCGAGCAGACTGATCGAGGCCGATAACGCGCTTGTCCTCTACGTGGACATGAAAACCTCTATGACCTGAGAAACAAACATCAAGATCTGATGTTTGAAAACCGAAATCCTCCCTCAGCACCGCCAAAAGTCTCAGAGTTTCCAGTTTTGAAGCTTTCAGGCAGTCTTTGCAGAACCAATTGTTGGCTTCAAAACGTTTTGCATGGCATGCGGGGCAGATCTCGGGGGGGTTTCCGAAGCCTGCAGTTCCGCATTGCACGCATTTCCAGGAATCATGAGACTGCTTGCAAGGAGTCTCTAGGTGGTCTGCATCGATATCGAAGCAGAGATCTGCTCCCATCCATCCTTTCTTCTCCATCTCGTATTCCGGTCTTTTATAATAGGCGGTGGAATAATAGACATCAGATGGTGATGTCGCTCGTATGAAATCTCTCAATGCAAGATAATCTCTGAAGCTCTTGTGCCTTACCATGTAGCCTTCTTTGAAAAGAAGGAACCCAAATTCTCTTGACTCCAAGTGTGAAGGATAGGTAATCTTGTGATTATTCTTCTCATAGAACTGGCTGAATTGGCGCCTGATGACTTCTTCGCGTTTTCCCAAGATTCATCTTTCCTTCAACCATACGTCCTGACTTTTCTTCCATAGTATACCAGAGGATTCTTTATTTTCCTGCACTCCTCCACCCTTAGCAGGCATAGACCGTGTGTTCTCAGAGTGTCGCAATTGGGCGGCTTGTATTTTGTTTTTGATCCCTTTGAACCGGCAATATGCTCCACTTGATATCTAGTCATTTTTTCGTTGAAGTCTGACTGATTTGCGAAAAGTTTCACAATCTCATCCACAGTGACTCCTATGTTGAAGAGAAACGTTGTCAATGCAAATCTCCCTAAATGTGAAAGGTGCTGCCCGGCAACCACGTGGTCATATAGTTGCCTTATACAAGATGGATACGCTTCTATGATTGCATTCTTGGGCAGTTCTTCATATTCCACCTTTTTTCTCGCCAAGTCCAGATGGCGTCTTATTTCATCTGACAATTCTGAAGGAGGGATATGAATTATAGCATCTGTCTTGTCCAATCTCGACTCTATGAATTTCCTGACCTCTTCCTCCAAGAGTCTAGCTGTCTCCTCTCGAGTCAAGAAGACATATGAATTAGTGAGGAGCCTATTGACGAGTTTCCATCTATCGTCTTGAAAAATCAACGCATTGGCCAAGTAGTTCACGAAGTGGAGAGCGAAATCATATTGTTCGCCAAAATTGGGCATCTCTTTCTTTATGTTCCAATTGAATGTCTCAACCGCAATTTTGAACAACCTTTCCCTCTGATCAGTCCTTAGGATTTCATATACCCTTTTCGCCTCGGCCAACGCATATCGTCTCCGCAAATAGGAATCACCGATGGCCGCGACAATGTACATAGCTATGGAAAAAGACCATATCTCGATTTCTGGATCCATGTCCGGCAGAAAATCTACTATCCCCTTCTCGAGTGATTGTAGAATCCTTGACTTGGCTCGATCGGTCAAAATCGTGAACTCAGACTTCAACAAGTCTTCTTCCGCGATGTAATTCTGCCTAAGAAGCCTATAGTCCTGAGTTTCCTTGGTGAAGGGATATTTGCCCATGTCAAAGAGTGATGATGACATATCTTCCCATGAAAAGAAGGCAAGGGTAATTAATGGGCTTTGCGTCATAATAGATGGTTCAGATTCATAGGTCCTCTATGAAGTTCTAGGACGTCTTCAGGTGTTTTGTGGTTGAAAGTTCTTGATTTGGCTAAGGCTATTATTGAAAAATATCCACTCTGTGATCACTGTTTAGGGCGACAGTTTGCTCTTCTCATGCATGGGACAACCAACTGCGAAAGAGGGAAAATCATCAAAGATTGCCTTGCAATGGAGGGGCATGCTCTCGCTTTGGATAAGAAATCAGAGGGCATAGAATTGCTCGAGTCTCTGGTAAAAGGGGGCTCTTCAAAAGCCGCCGCAATGATTCTCCAGAACCTCGGCAGAGAAGAGATTCCAATCGAGAAGAGCTGCTACTTATGCAGCGGGAAGTTTGAGGCAATAAGTCGCATCGCTGATGTGGCGAATCAAAAAATTTCCCATATTGGCTTCAACACTTTTTTAGTAGGCGTCAAAATTGCTTCATCAATAATTGAAAAGGAAGATGAACTTAGATCTCAGATGGGAATTAAATGGGGAGAGACTATAAGAAATGAGTTCAGTCGGGAAATAGGAAAAGAATTGACAAAGGTGACCAAAAGGGAATTCGACCTCATGAGACCTGACGTGGTCATCATGGTAAATCCCTTTTCAGAGGAAGTTACGTTTCAAATCAACCCCCTATATATTTCTGGCCGTTATCGTAAACTGGCAGCGGGTATATCCCAATCGAAATCAATTTGCGGCTCTTGCGGAGGTAAGGGGTGTCCAAAATGTAATGGAGCTGGAACAATATCGAAGGAATCTGTAGAAGAATACATCGCAAAGCCCTTACTTCAGGCTTCAAAAGGAAGCGATGAAAAGTTTCACGCTGCAGGTAGAGAGAATGCTGACACAAGGATTATGGGTACTGGTAGGCCATTCATTTTGGAGATTAAGAACCCGCTGAAAAGAGATTTGAGGCTCCACGAGATTTGTGAGGAAATTCAACAAGATTCTGAAGGGAAGATAATTGTTGCTGGACTCAGCGTGTCTGGAAAAGAAAATGTGAGGCGATTGAAGGCTCAAGGAGAGCTTAGGAAAACCTATCGAATAGTAGTTGAATTTGAAAACCCTCTTTCGGATATCAATCTAGCAAGACTCCAGGAAGGGGTACACAGATACTTCGAAGCTAGAAGGCCTTCTTCTCCAAATAAGATGTTGACTTCCAATCCAGAAAAACAGATATATGAAACCAATGCGAAAAAATTGACACAAAACTCCATTGAAATCACGATTTCTGCCACTGGAGGAAGATATGTTAAAGAGCTAGTGGGTAAGCAAGGTGAGTTTAAAGATAATTTCTCGCAGATAATCGAGAATCCAACAAGAAAGATGGAGTTTGAGGTAATAGACATAGTGTGGAATGATGAGAGATGACGAAATCTAAAGGATTCCGCTCAAGCACGCGGGACGTTCTAACAAAGAGGTCTAGAAGCAAAGGCATGCAACCCCTAGGCAAACTTTTGATTGAGTACCGACCCGGTGACAGAGCGGTAATTAGTATAGATCCAGGTTGCCAAAAAGGGATGCCGCATAAGCGAAGTCACGGAAAGATAGGCACAATTCTAGAAAAAAGAGGAAGAGCTTATCTGCTCCAAGTGACCGACGGCGATAGACAGAAGGTTATAATCTCAAGGCCGGAACACCTTAAGCTTTATACATCAACCTAACAGCTGAGGGAAAAAGATGCCTGGAAAGATCGTGAATGACAAATCCATAACTCTGGCTGAAACCAAAATGCTCTTGGATCAAAAGGGAAAGGACCAGCTGGATCAATTTCAACTGAGAACTTATGAATATGTGAACCATTTCATGAAGTTGGACGAGAGTAAAGCCGAAGAGCTCGTTGATCTTCTTATTCACAAATTCTCTCTAGAAAGGAACGAGGCCATCCAAATCGCTAACTGCATGCCAGGAAGCACCGAGGAGTTGCAGGTATTCTTCTCCGCAGGAAGACACAGAGTGCTCTTGACATCTCAGCTTCAAGAGATATTAAATGCCTTAAAAGAATATAGAATGGAATAGTCTCTTCTCCATATATAAATTTTGGATTGGGACCATCTATGGAGAGAAAGAGGTACGAGAGTTACGCCTACGTGTTAGACTATCTGCCTCAGGGAAGACCATCTTCCGTAAGGCAGTCTTTCAAAGCTGAGGCCCTAGTCCAACTTGTAGGCGAAGATTTCTTCACCTTACTGGAGGCTGTGGCGAAAGCTCGTGTGTCTTTCTCCCCAAATGAAAAAGTATACGTCGGAAAGGAAGGAATACGAGATAAAATACTCCACATTGTTGGTCGCATAGAATACAATGAACTTTCGGCCAACGCAAAGAGCGAATTGCCTTCCGTGATAGAGAGGATAGTCAGAAGCAATGAGAACCGATTTCTAGAGTTCTTCAACAACGCACAATCTATAACCCCTCGCATGCATTCTCTGGAATTGCTGCCGGGAATAGGAAAAAAATATATGTGGCAAATATTGAATGAACGGGAGCGATCGGCATTTAAGGACCTTCATGATATCCGGAGAAGAACTGGTATTCCAGATCCATCAAAGCTGGTCGTCAATAGAATCCTTGAAGAGCTGACTGAAGAACCGAAGTACAGGATCTTTACTCGTCTTCCATAGCGTTGATGCCATTAATGGATATTTCTGACGATGTGAGCCGCATCATCTCTAGGTACGGTATAAAACCTCAAAAGATATTCGGTCAGAACTTTGTCACGGATTCAGCTCTCCTAAAGAGAATGATAGACTACGCAAGAGTTTGCTCAGATGATGTGGTATTGGAGATAGGTGCGGGCCTGGGTTTCTTGACTGAGTTGCTGTCGGAAAAAGCAGGCAAAGTCATTGCCGTGGAAAAAGATTCGAACCTAATGAGAATCCTAAAAGACAGACTTGGGAACAAAGAAAACATAGTTCTTATCGAAAAAGATATAATGAAAACAAGGGACTTGATTTTCGACAAAGTAGTGTCAAATCCACCATACCAACTCTCTTCTCCTCTGTTATTCAAACTACTTGAGCACGGCTTCAAAGTAATGGTCCTCACTTTTCAGAGAGAATTCGCTAGAAGGCTAATCGCTAAGGAGGGAACAAAAGAATATGGTCGTTTATCGGTAATGGCCCATTTGAAATCTAGAAGTGAAATATTAGAATACGTGAATCATGCAGTATTCTCTCCCTCCCCGAGAGTAGAATCTGCAGTTGTGAGATTGAATCCCGAAGGACCTTCGTTACAGCCTCTAGATGTGAGTCTTTTTAGCCTTTTTGTCAGAGAACTCTTCACACAAAGAAACAAGACATCCAAGAAAGTGATTAAGGAGTTTATCAAGAAGAATCTGATGCTAGACGAGTCCGGACTCAATACCTTGATAGAAAAGTTGCCGTACTTAGGCAAGAGAGTGTATCAGATATCGCCCTCTGAATTTATTGAGTTGTCAAACATGATTTATGTGGTGAAGAGGAATCTTGCAGAAGATCTTGTTCAATAACATTGTTATTAAAGTCACGAGTCAGACATATCTGCCAGCTGAAGACTCATACCTTATTGCAGATAATTTGGAGGGCGTTGAAGGAGAAGAGGTTCTTGATATGGGTACTGGCTGTGGGATTTTGGCGATAATTCTCTCTAAGAAAGCAAAGAGAGTATTAGCCATTGACATAAACCCGCACGCTGTTTCATGCGCCAA
Organism: Candidatus Bathyarchaeota archaeon RBG_16_48_13; assembly: GCA_001775995.1. Classification (GTDB taxonomy): domain Archaea; phylum Thermoproteota; class Bathyarchaeia; order RBG-16-48-13; family RBG-16-48-13; genus RBG-16-48-13. The sequence goes on along the minus strand of MEZH01000007.1, from coordinate 217,228 downwards.
TATGAACATCGCTCTCCACAGACTCGAAGGCAAAATCGAGGTCAGATTAGGCGATCTGTTCAATGCCTTGAAACCTCGTGAAAAGTTTGATCTAATAGTTTTTAACCCTCCATACTTGCCAGACGAGGCTGCTCGCACTAAGGACTGGCTATCGAAAGCTTGGGATGGGGGACCAACAGGGATGCGCACCATAGCAGCTTTCCTTGGAAGAGTTGAAGCATGTCTGAAGAAGAAAGGGCGTGTTCTCTTCATACAATCATCTCTATCAGGCGTGGACCCTCTCTCTAATCTCAAACAGTTCGGGCTTTCTGGCGTGATTAAAGACACCCGAAGTCTATCCTTCGAGACTCTATATCTGATCGAAGCGGTTCTGGCCTGAGAGTTGTTGTTATCAGTCCATTTCAATCAGGAACGGCTAATTTCAGCCTTTGGTTTGCAGCTGATTAAGAAAGTTTATTAATATCATCTTTGTGAGTCATGGTAGTCCTACGTATTAGGGAACTCTCTCTTTAGGAGCTCAGGTGAGGATAGTTCGACGGAGTTCTCATTCACCAATTTTCGGGGGTTACTTATTGGTCGAGAGCAAAGACAAGAAATTTGATATTTTTGAGCATGAGTTAGTGCCTAAACACGTATTGCTGAATGAAAGCGAAGTTAAGTCACTACTGGCTTCCCATCACTTTGTGCCTCATCAGCTTCCCTACATCAAGGCTTCCGATCCCGGGGCGAGAGCCGTAGAGGCCAAACCTGGAAACATCATAAAGATAATACGAAAGTCTCCAACTGCCAAGGAAGCCATAACTTACCGATACGTAATAGATGGTTGAATCCATTCGAGGTAACGCTATGTCATCATCTGCATTTGATCGCAATATGTGGATATTGATGAAGTCTTTTCTGAAAGAGAAGGGTCTTGTTAAACAGCATTTGGACTCCTATAATCATTTTCTGGAATATGGCCTCCAGGAGATAGTCAATGAAATAGGCGAGATTCCAATTGAGATACCTGAGTATTCTTACAAGATCAAATTGGGCGAAATAGAAGTCCTCAAGCCCAGAGTCATCGAGGTTGACGGCTCTGAACATCCTATATATCCAATGGAAGCAAGGCTTCGGAATCTGACGTATGCAGCCCCTGTATACATCAACTTGTCAATAATAGTTGATGGAAAAGAGAGCATGGCTGAATCTGTCTATATTGGTGACATCCCGGTGATGCTGAAATCAAACATATGTCCTCTCTCGAAGATGTCCAACCAAGAGCTCATAGAAAATGGTGAGGATCCAAACGATTGCGGTGGATACTTTGCGGTCAACGGTTCGGAAAGAGTCATAGTTGCATTGGAGGATCTAGCACCAAACAGGATATTAGTGGATATTGATGACAGCGGAACTCAACCCGCATATAGATCAAAGGTCTTCTCTACCACTGTTGGGTTTAGAGCAAGGATAGAACTGAGCTTCAAGTCCGATGGTGGGTTGTACGTGAATATGCCGGGAGTTCCGACTGAGATTCCGCTGATAGTTCTGATGAGATCCCTCGGAATGGAATCGGATAAAGAATTGGTCGAACTTGTCTCCTCCGACTCTAGAATACAGGATCAACTTGAGATATCTTTCGAGAAAGCACTTGGCATTAACAACGTTAAAGACGCGATATTGTACATTGGAAATAGGGTGGCACATGGTCAAGTCGAGGAATACCGATTCAAAAAAGCCGAATCAATAATAGATAGAAATTTCCTTTCTCATATAGGGCGTGTTACCGAAAAACGTCGAGAAAAAGCTATCTTCTTGGGTGAGATGGCCGCAAGGGCTATAGAATTGAAATTGGGTCTTAGAAAAGAGGATGACAAGGATCACTACGCCAATAAGCGGCTTAAATTAGCTGGTTCTCTCGTAGCGGACCTATTCAGAATGGCCTTTCGCAATCTCTGTCGAGATATCAAATACCAACTGGAGAGAATGAACGTAAGGAAAAGGGAAGGCGTAGTTGTAGCGGTCGCAGTTAGGCCCAGCATAATCACCGAGAGAATACAACATGCCTTGGCGACGGGTAACTGGGGGCGAGGCAAGGTTGGCACAACTCAACTCTTGGATAGAACGAACTACCTTTCAACTTTGAGCCACTTGAGGCGTCTTCAATCACCACTTAGCCGAAGCCAGCCTAACTTCGAGGCTAGAGATCTGCACCCAACCCACTTGGGTAGACTCTGCCCCAATGAGACACCTGAGGGATCGAACTGCGGGTTGGTAAAGAATTTGGCCCTTATGGCTTCCACGTCAGTCGCGACTGATTCCTCAGAGATCAGGCAATTCCTCTTTCAGCTGGGAATGGTTCCGAGTGAATCAGTAAACACAGAGATGAAACGAGACTATGCCAAGATTTTCATAGATGGATCATTGGTAGGATACTCGAATAACTCTGACATGATAATCTCAAGTCTGAAAGAAAAGAGGCGAAAGGGCGACTTAAGCTCTGAGGTCAACTTCGTGCATTACTTGAACAACGAAATCGGCATATGTCGTGAAATCTACATAAACTGTGATGCCGGGCGAGTCAAGCGGCCAGTAATAATAGTTGACAAGGGCATACCCAGACTAATGAAGGAACATTTGGATAGAATCTCGGCAGAAGAATGGAAATGGGACGATCTCGTGAAGAATGGTATAATAGAATATTTGGATTCAGACGAGGAAGAGAACGCATATATCGCTCTGGACCTAAATGAACTAACTTCTGAACATACCCATCTGGAGATCGCGCCCTACTCAGTCTTGGGAATATGCACGTCGATAATTCCGTTTGCTGAGCACAATCAGTCCCCAAGGAATTCCTATGAAGCGGCTATGGCCAAACAGGCTTTAGGCATTTTTTCTACTAACTTCTCAAATAGGGTTGATTCCAGAGCTCACCTCCTTCACTATCCGCAGAAGCCAGTTGTTAAGACCAAGCCTATGGAGCTAATAGGCTATAATGATCGTCCATCAGGTCAGAATGCCGTTGTCGCAGTTTTGTCCTTTCAAGGATATAATATGGAAGATGCGCTGGTTTTCAACAAATCATCGATAGAACGTGGACTTTTCAGGTCATCCTTTTTTAGAGTTTATGAAGCCGAGTGCCAACATTATCTTGGTGGTCTTAAAGACAAATTCGAATTACCCGAACCCGGAATCAGAGGTTTTCGCGGAGAACAATTCTACCGTCTTTTGGAAGAAGATGGGATAGTCAGCCCAGAGGCTCAGACTAATGGCGGCGATGTCCTTATTGGCAGAACCAGTCCTCCAAGATTTCTAGAAGAATATAAGGAGTTCGAAGTCAGAGGTCCAACTAGAAGGGACACTTCCGTCAGCATGAGGCCAGCAGAGGCTGGAGTTGTTGATTCCGTCTTCATAAGCGAGACTTCTCAAGGAAATAAATTGGTTAAGGTCAAAGTGAGAGATCAAAGGATCCCAGAGCTTGGAGACAAGTTCGCCTCTAGACATGGACAGAAAGGCGTTGTGGGAATGGTAATAACTCAAGAGGACATGCCTTTCACGGAACAAGGCATAGTTCCAGATATAGTAATCAATCCTCACGCTATTCCGTCACGTATGACCATCGGGCATTTTATAGAATCGCTAGCCGGTAAGAACGCATTGCTCCATGGGCAGTTCGAAGACGGGACGCCCTTCAACCATAAGAAACAGGATCAAATAAGAGAGACGCTCAGGGCAATGGGATTCCAACCTGACGGGCGCGAAGTAATGTACAATGGTATGACCGGAGAGAAATTCGTTGCCGACATTTTTATTGGTGTTGTCTACTATCAGAAACTCCACCATATGGTAGCTGACAAGATGCACGCAAGGGCTAGGGGCCAAGTCCAAATGCTAACCCGACAACCCACGGAGGGTAGGGCTCGAGGCGGTGGTCTTCGATTTGGAGAAATGGAACGAGATTGTTTGATAGGACATGGTGCAGCAATGCTCCTTAAAGACCGCTTGCTAGAAGAATCGGATAAGAGCATAATATATGTCTGCGAACGTTGTGGCTACCTTTCATACTTCGATCTCAAGCAGAGAAAATATGTGTGCAAAGTATGTGGAGAAGATGCTCATATATCGACGGTAGCTGTTTCATATGCATTCAAACTCCTCATCCAAGAGATGATGAGCCTGTGTGTTGCTTCCAAGATAAAACTAAAGGAGCGAGCCTAGATGTCGGCAGAAGAAGGCTATTATAAGCAAATCGATGGCATAGGGTTCAAGGTTCTCTCTCCTCAGGAGATCCGAAAACTTGCGGTTGTGGAGATACAGACGGCAGATACGTACGATGAAGACGGAGCTCCTATAACATCAGGTCTTATGGATGGGCGATTGGGGACATTAGAGCCACGCCAGAGATGTAAGACATGTGGGAATACTGCAGCTCGGTGTCCTGGTCACTTTGGCTATATCGAGTTGGCTGCTCCCGTTGTTCATGTCGCTTTTGCCAAGAAAATCCATGACTTGCTATCTAGTACATGTAGAGACTGTGGTAGAGTTCTTCTAAGCGAAGAAAGGGTCAAGGAGTTCCTAGGCCAAGCTGAAGAAGAGAAAAGAATAATGGGGTACATTACTGACAGTTTCTATGTATCAGTTGTCAAGGAAGCCAAGAAGAACACGGAATGCTACTATTGCGGTGCCAGACAATACAAGATCGAATTCAGCAAACCTACAACATTTCACGAGATCCTTGAGGGCGGAGGCGCGATGCGCCTCATTCCAGCTATGATTCGGGAGCGGCTTGAAAGGATCAGCGTGAATGACCTCATCCTTTTCGGCATAGAACCCAATGCAGCCAGGCCTGAATGGATGGTCCTACAGGTCCTTCCTGTACCACCTGTCTACGTTAGACCATCAATAACTCTGGAATCTGGAATCAGATCCGAGGATGATTTGACGCATAAGTTGGTTGACATAATTCGAATCAACCAGAGACTGAGAGAGAATATCGACGCTGGAGCACCAACCTTGATAATTCAGGATCTTTCGGAGCTCTTACAATATCATGTCACGACCTACTTTGATAATGAAGCATCTGGTATACCTCCAGCCCGTCACCGCTCAGGACGGGCTTTGAAGACAATTTCACAACGCTTGAAAGGAAAAGAAGGACGTTTTAGAAGCAATCTCTCCGGAAAACGAGTCGACTTCTCTGCACGAACCGTAATATCCCCCGATCCAAACATAGACATTAACGAAGTGGGAGTACCATTAGATGTCGCTATGCGCCTTACAGTTCCTGAGAAGGTTGCCACTTGGAACATGGAAGAACTGAGACAATATATTTTGAATGGGCCTGAGAAATATCCCGGCGCTCTCTACATTCTGCGACCCGACGGAAAACGTATTAGACTGGAATTCGTGTCCGAGCGGGACAAATTGGCCGAAACCCTCCAATACGGCTTTGTCGTGGAGAGGCATTTGAAGGACGGCGACATAGCGGTTTTTAATCGACAACCATCGCTACACCGGATGTCCATAATGGCGCATCGGGTTAGAGTTCTTCCCTACAAAACCTTCCGTTTGCATTTATCTGTCTGTCCACCGTACAACGCAGACTTTGACGGGGATGAGATGAATCTACACATCCCGCAAAGTGAAGAAGCCCAAACAGAAGCTAGAATATTGATGTTGGTTCAGGATCAGATTCTTTCTCCTCGTTACGGTGGGCCAATTATTGGCGCGATCAGGGATTTCCTCAGTTCCTCTTTCATACTGACTTCAGATGAGACTCTGCTGCCGAAAGAGGTAGTCTGTAATCTTCTCACCGCCGCTGACTATCAAGGAGAACTGCCTGAACCGGTTGTCAAAGACCCCCAGCCGATGTGGAGTGGACGGCAGCTTTTTAGTTGCTTCATTCCGAAGGATTTCAATTATGTCCAAAGATCTGAGACGTCGCCGGTGATAATCAAAAATGGTCTCCTCGAAATGGGGAGAATAGACAAGAACTCCATTGGTGCCGAGAAATCCGACAGCATATATCACAGGATAGTCAAGGATTATGGATCGGAAGAAGCCCGGAAATTTTTGAACTCGATTTGCAGACTAGCTACCGCCTTCATTACCATGAGAGGATTCACCTATTCCTTGGGTGAATTGGATCTCTCTAAGGAGGCGAGAAAGAAGATCGACAAAGTCATATCCAATTCTGAAACTAAGGTCCAAGATCTTATAGAGAAGTATAAGTCAAGGACACTCCAAAGATTGCCCGGAAGGTCTATTGATGAATCCTTAGAGATTTTCATAATGAACGAACTGGCAACCACCCGAGATAAATCGGGCGATGTTGCGGACAAATACTTCACTATAGACAATGAAGGCGTCATAATGACTCGTAGCGGGGCTCGCGGTTCTAGCTTGAACATCGGTCAGATGACAGCCTGCATAGGCCAACAAGCAGTCCGGGGGAAGAGAATTCTTAGAGGATATCGAGACCGAGCTTTATCCTACTTTTTGCCAGGCGACCCTAGTCCAAAGGCTAGAGGTTTCGTCTACACTAGCTATAGAGACGGGTTGAATCCCATAGAATTCTTTTTCCACGCTATGGGCGGCAGAGAAGGGCTAGTGGACACCGCTGTGAGAACTCAGCAGAGTGGCTACATGCAGAGAAGGCTCATAAATGCGCTGGAGCACCTTAAGGCAGAATATGATGGGACGATCAGAGATTCCAAAGGCAATATAATACAACTGGTATACGGCGAGGATGGTGTGGACCCAGCGAAGAGTGATCATGGTAAGGCAGTCAATGTCGAACGGCTAATCGACATCTTCAAGATTGATGCTAAAGAAGAGGGAATGTCAGATAAGAGCTATATAACAAAGAAGCTCGATGTTTACAGAGAAAAACTTCCAGTCTCTCTATTATCCGAGCTTGAAAAAGGGCTCTCCGAAGCCAATTTTGAGAAGAAAAAAATCGACAACATAATAGAATTAGCCGCTGAAAATTACAGAAAAGCCTTAGTTGAACCCGGTGAGGCAGTGGGAGTAGTAGCCGCTCAATCCATAGGTGAACCTGGAACCCAAATGACGCTCAGAACATTTCACTATGCGGGCGTCAAGGAGAGAAACGTTACATTGGGTTTGCCAAGACTCATAGAGATTGTTGATGCTCGAAGAAACCCTTCCACACCAGTCATGACGATTAGCCTTGATAAGGAACATCAGGTTAGCAAAGAAAAAGCAACGGAAGTAGCTCAGAGAGTCATATATACTTCAGTTGAAGACGTGGCCAAAAAGATCTTCATAGACCCTATGGACGTTGCGGTGACTGTAGAGCTAGATGATTCAATGCTCAAAGACAGAGGGCTCACGGCGGAGAAGATAAGGGAGATAATAAAGATTCCTGATTGCGAAACGTCTCTGAATGAGAACATCCTGACAATAAGACCAAAGACCGCACTGAACCTTGGAAAACTCTACTCAAAAGTATTCTCGCTCCACCTTTTGGGTATACCTGGGATCCGGAGGGTCCTTTTGGTCGAGGAGAAGGGAAAATGGGTAATATATACCGATGGCTCAAACCTTTCGAAAGTCATGAAAGTCCCAGGAGTGGATCCGTCCCACATAGTATCGAACAATATTCATGAAATTGCCGAGACATTGGGAATTGAAGCCGCTCGGAATTCCATTATCCGAGAGGCAATGAACGTTCTCGAGGAACAAGGACTTGACGTCGACATAAGGCACGTTATGCTAGTGGCCGATGTCATGACCTCTATGGGTGAGGTTCATCAGATAGGTCGCCATGGTGTAAGTGGCGAGAAAGCAAGCGTACTAGCTAGAGCCGCTTTTGAAATCACTGTACCATCTCTAATAGAAGCAGCATTAAGAGGACAGAGCGACATGCTTAAGGGTGTAACTGAAAACGTAATAGTTGGGCAAAGCGTTCCAGTTGGCACAGGCTTGGTGGAGCTCTACATGGCCTCCGTGGTCCCAAAAAACGAAAACAAGAATTGAGGCGACTAATTTGGTCGAAGTTGATGTAAACAAGGCTCTGAAAATGGCCGTCAAGACGGGTAAGGTTCTTTTTGGTGCCAAATTGGCATTGGACGCTGCAAGATCTGGCAAAGCTAAACTGATAATCTTAGCGTCCAATTGTCCCAAAGGGATACGTCAAGATATGGAGTATTACATAAGACTCTCCACTGTTCCCTTGTATATGTTCAAAGGATCCGGCATGGACCTTGGTGCCGCTTGCGGAAAACCCTATAGCGTGGCGGCTTTGGTCATGAAGGAGATTGGGGACTCGGACATAATGAAGACCGTGGAGGACCAGAATGCCCAGTAAGATCCTCCTAAGAGAAGATGAAATCAAGTACATGGCACTGTTCGAGAATGTCACCGGTGCCCTTGCCAAAGACTGCATAATTGACGAGAAAGCCAACAGAATCATATATGTGGTCAAAGCTGGAAATGTTGGCTTGGCCATAGGAAAAGGTGGATACAACGTAAAACTCCTCATGCGCATGATCAACAAAAACGTTGAAATCGTTGAATTTGATGAACAGCCCACAGACTTCATCAAGAATGCTCTTGCGCCAGCCAGAATAAATGAGGTACGTATCACTGTAAGACCAGATGGTAGAAAGATTGCTGTGATTGCGGTTGAGCCAAAGGACAAAGGTGTAGCTATAGGAAAAGATGGGCGGACTGTAGAGAGAATACGTTTCTTGGCTAAGAGGTATTTCGAGATAAGTGACGTCGTGATTTCATAGATTTGCAAAAACCATATATAAGGGTCGTCGTTCCAACTATCGAGCTTATATAAAGATATTCGGGAGGGGGAATCCACGGTCAAATCTCCGCGAGGCGAATACGCTGCGAGACAGCTTATGAAGAAACACAAGCGTCTCCGTTGGAAACTCAGAACCTACAAGAGACGTCTCTTAGGCCTAGATATAAAAGCTAACCCCTTGGGGGGAGCTCCCTTGGGAAGAGGTATCGTCCTTGAGAAAGTGGGAATTGAAAGTCGTCAGCCTAACTCTGCCATCAGAAAATGTGTACGGCTTCAATTGATAAAAAATGGTAAAGTGGTAACAGCATTTCTACCTGGTGATGGGGCTCTCAACTTCATTGATGAACATGATGAAGTACTTATCGAGGGGATTGGAGGCCCTAGAAGTAAGTCATATGGTGACCTTCCCGGCGTCAGATATAGAGTTCTCTCAGTCAACGGGGTGGCTTTGAAATCACTCATCACTGGTAAGAAAGAGAAACCAGTTCGCTAGACTTCCATTCATGATCATGCCCTGGTGAAAACTCTTGAACAAATACAAAGCAGAGATAAGACTCTTCGAAAAGTGGTCCTTTGACGACTTAGAGGTTAATGATCCTGGTCTCAAGAAGTATGTTTGTCTTGACCCAGTATTGATTCCGACTAGTGGAGGTCGCCACGAGCACAGGCGTTTCAAAAAATCAGAGGTCAATATCGCGGAACGTTTGGTGAATATGCTGATGAGACCCGGCCGAGCTGGGGGGAAGAAGGCCCGGGCAATCAACTTTGTGAAAAACGCCTTTGAAATAATAAATCTCCGTTCAGGGAAGAACCCATTAGAAATTTTGGTGAAAGCCGTAGAAAATGCAGCGCCGTCTGAGGAGACCACGAGAATAAGCTATGGGGGTGTCGTGTATCATATTTCGGTAGACATCTCTGCCCAAAGGCGCGTTGACTTGGCATTGAGATTCATTTCCAATGGCGCTAGAGAAGCCTCTCTGAATAACCCAAAGACAATTGAAGAATGTTTGGCAGATGAGCTTCTGTATGCTGCAGCTAGGGACCCAAAAAGCTATGCCGTTCAGAAAAGGGATGAGACTGAGAGGGTCGCTTTGGCTTCGCGGTAAGTAATTCCTCTGAAATCTCAGCTGGAATAGAGTTAAATATAGCAGAATTAAAATACGTTGAGGCAAATAAGGTATAGACAATCAATCTGACTTGATTGGAGGTTTGATTAGTTGAGCGAGAAACCGCACCTTAACATCGTCGTTAACGGTCACGTAGACCATGGGAAATCAACAACTATGGGGCATCTCCTTTTCCTCACAGGTTATGTAGACGAGAGAGCCATGGCTAGCCTTTCAGAAGAGTCAAAGAAGACAGGTCTGGGAGAGTCTTTCAAATTCGCTTGGATAATGGACAAGATGAAAGAAGAACGTGAGAGAGGGGTCACGATAGACCTATCCTTCTGGAAATTCGAATCTCCAAAGTACTTCTTCACCATCATCGATTCCCCGGGTCACAGGGACTTCATCAAGAATATGATCACGGGGGCCAGTCAGGCAGACATAAGTCTAATGACAATCTCCGCGAAGAAAGGAGAGTTCGAGACCGCCATAGCTCCTGGAGGTCAGGCTCGAGAACACGCTTTCTTGGTTCGAACTGTAGGTGTTGGCCAGATGGTTGTGATAATAAATAAGATGGATGATCCATCTGTCAATTGGTCCCAAGAAAGATATAATGAGTGCAAAGCAGAGATCGATAAACTCCTTAAGACCGTCGGATATGACACAAGTAAGATATCGTTCGTCCCCATATCCGGATGGTTAGGAGATAACTTGGTGAAGCAAAGCGAGAATATGCCTTGGTATAAGGGCCCAACATTGATCCAAGCCCTGGATGCGCTTCAAGTTCCGCCAAAACCAATCGACAAACCCATGAGGCTTCCAATTCAGGACGTTTACACCATCACCGGAATAGGCACGGTCCCCGTGGGAAGAGTCGAAACAGGCATTGTCAAAGAAGGCGACTCTATAGTCTTCATGCCGTCCAATGTCAAAGGCGAAGTCAAATCTCTTGAGACCCATCACGTACGCATCAACCAAGCTGTTCCAGGCGATAACATAGGCTTCAACGTCAGAGGTGTAGCCAAGAATGAAATCCATAGGGGCGATGTTGCAGGGCCACTGAAAAATCCGCCTACAGTTGCGAAAGAATTCATTGGTCAAATCATAGTGATACATCATCCAACGGCTATTGCTCAAGGATATACCCCGGTCCTTCACATCCACACAGCAACAGTCGCCTGCAAGTTCTCAGAACTCATAAAGAAGATCGATTCAAGGACCGGTCAAGTAGTAGAGGAAAAACCCGCCTTCCTTAAGACAGGTGACGGCGCCCTAGTCAAGCTGGAGCCTCTCCATCCAATAGCAATAGAGGCATTCTCAGACATACCCCAGCTTGGCAGATTTGCAGTTAGAGATATGGGGACTACCATCGCAGCCGGCGTCGTAAAGGAGATAACAACGAAAGTCGAACCAGGACAAAAGATATAGCTTTTTTCTTCTCTACCCTCTTCTTTTTGAAGGAGACAAAAGCATTAAATAAGCCCCACAGAATCTCATAGCTTCAGCCCCAATGTTTCATGTTCGGAGCAAAACTACATGGTTCAGAAAGCTAGAATTAGGTTGACCAGCACCGACCCAAAGAAACTTCAAATCATATGCGATGAATTGAGAGACATCGCCGAAAAGACGGGGGTTAAGATAGCTGGGCCTATGCCTTTACCCACCAAAAGATTGTTAGTCCCGGTGAGGAAATCACCATGTGGAGAGGGAACACATACTTACGACAAATACGAGCTCCGAGTTCATAAGAGAATGATAGATATAGACGCTAATGAACGGGCCATGAGACGCGTCATGCGAATTAAAGTTCCAGACGACATATATATAGAAATTGAATTGGTCTAATAGAAATCGATCAGAATTGAATGACTCGAAACCATTCATTGCTGATTGAATTTTTGGTTCTTGCCAAGGATGGAATGGCGCCGGGAAAGGGATTTGAACCCTTGAGACCCAGAAGGGCCACCGGCTCTCTTGCTTATGACCGGCTCAAGGCCGGCGCTTTTGGGCCACGCATCGTCTGGGCGTGTTAGTCCACTCAGCCGTCGAGACGCGAAAATCTTTTAGTTTACGCGTCATCCCGGCACCTCTTATCTCCCGGCATTTTGAGATTCTAGTAGCTCAATATCTTAAGTCTTACCTTGCTGGAAGAACGTGCAAGTCTTTTTCTACTGCGTAATGAAATATCTCTTAGTTGATTCAAGTGGGATTTAGATTTCTTGAACATACAGCCGATGTATATGTGGAAGCTTGGGGCCCAACCATCGGAAAATCTTTCGAAGACGCTGCATTGGCTTTGTTCGAGGTCATGATTGATACTAGCACTGTGAAGCCAACGAAACGAGAGACAATAGTTGTAGAGGCAAGAGACAAACATGAACTCCTATATAAGTGGCTGGAACAATTAATCCTAAAATTCGAAATAGACAACAACGTGTACTCAAGATTTCAAGTAGAAAAAATAGAAATGCGGTGGAAAATCTTCCATCTGGAGGCCACAATATATGGGGAAACTTATGATGGAGAACGGCACCCGTCGAGAGTTGGCGTCAAGGCCATAACGTATCACAGAATGGCGATTTCCGAAAGAAAAGGGAAGACGACCTTAAGGTTCATTCTGGATGTATAATGGAAGATCGCAGGACTTTGATTCCGAGGAATCGGTTGATATGCAGAAGGACGAAGTTCCTCTAGAAAGTCGCATGTTGCAAAAGAAACTTGCAGAGTATAAGGTTGTGGCCACGGTTTTTTTTACGCGTTAACCCAGAGCGGAAAAGGTTGGCTCTGGATAGCTGCAGTCCTGCAAGACTATCAGAAGCTAGTGCGATTTTCCTTCGAGAAGGAGAATCAATTCAATGTTTCCCTAGTCACTATTGATGGGTTGCTTTTTGAGAAGGACATGCAACAAGCTTTTTTGGGAGAACTTGTTGCAGAGCGCCTTGTTCTTTCGTACAGGTCAATTGAGCGCCATCAGTATCTCAAGGATCAAGAGCTTCGTCTGAAAAGAAGGATAATACTGGGTTCTCTCAGAAATAGTTGTGGGAGGAATGTGCACCAGTCCTTGAAACGCTGACACGGCATTGCTTCATTTCATGATCTAGTCTTTGTCCAAAGACTCTCAAAAAGGAAATGGGACTTCTGCCACCTACTTCGCGGGGCAAAGTTTCCCCCCTGAGTCAGAACTCTGCGCATTTGAACACTTCTTAGAAAGAAAAATATTCTGAATGCGAGATATTTAGATGCCTTGAACGGCAGTTTGGCTCTGAGCATAAGTCCTTCCCTTCACCATTATGATATCAAGAAAGAAACGAGAAACCTCAGCTGGATGCAACAATTCTTGGATCTTGAACTACCCTAGACCACATACAAGAAATGACAAGCTGATTCGAATAGGTTAAAATCGAAGTCCATTTTCTAGTTCTTTTAGGATGGGTAATAATGTCTCATTTTCCCCTAGAACGAATCGATAAGAACACTTGGCGTCTGCCACCCTCGTATAGATCGGGCATGAGAGTGCCTTGCACGATATTTGCCAACGAAGAACTTCTAAAAAAAATGCAGCTCGACAGGACCATAGAGCAAGGAGTGAATGTGGCGCACCTCAAGGGTATCTACAAATCCAGTATTGTTTTGCCGGACGGTCATGAAGGCTACGGTTTCCCCATAGGTGGAGTAGCAGCTACCGATTATGAATCGGGAGTAATTAGTCCGGGCGGAGTCGGATACGATATAAATATTGTGAGCTAGCCCTCCAATAGTATAAACTGCGGTGTCCGACTTCTTTCCACAAACCTAACCCTGAATGACATACGACCAAAACTTGCCGATTTGGCAACCTCAATCTTTCAAAACGTACCGAGTGGCTTGGGAAGTCGCCGAAAAGATTTCAGAGTTAGTGGAGCTGAGCTGGACAAGATTGCTCTAGAAGGCGTTAATTGGTTAATTGAGAAAAGAGGTCTGGGTTGGCCTGAAGATCCGAATTACTGTGAAGAGAACGGCTTCATGAAGAACGCAGATCCAGAGAAAGTCTCCAAGACCGCAAAAGATAGAGGTGAATCGCAAATCGGAACCTTGGGCAGTGGCAATCATTTTGTTGAAATTCAAAAAATCGACAAGATCTTCGACACCCAAACTGCGAAAGCCTTCGGTTTGATGGAACCTGATCAGATTACGGTGATGATTCATACGGGAAGTCGAGGTTTTGGTCACCAGATTTGCAGCGACTATCTCCAAGTTATGGAACGCGCCATAGACAAGTATAAAATCTCACTCCCAGATAGAGAATTGGCTTGTGCTCCAGCTAGCAGTAATGAGGCTGAAGATTACTATAAGGCAATGGCCAGCGCGGTCAACTTTGCATTTAGCAATAGACAAGCGATCACTCATTGGGTTCGTCAATCCTTCGAACAGGCTTTCCATGCCCAAGCAGACAAAATGGGCTTAAAAGTCGTTTATGACGTTGCGCACAATATAGCAAAGATCGAGGAACACGCTGTTGATGGTAGCATCAAAAAGGTCATCGTTCATAGAAAAGGAGCTACTCGAGCTTTTCCACCAGAACATCCAGCAATACCCTCCGCATATCGATCTGTCGGACAGCCAGTAATAATACCTGGATCCATGGGAACCAGCTCCTGGGTCATGGTCGGCGCACCACATGCCATGGATATTACCTGGGGGAGCACTGCTCACGGAGCTGGTCGAATGCTAAGCCGAACCATGGCCAAGAAGAGTTTCTGGGGGAATGAGGTCAAGAAGGAGCTTGAGAGTCGAGGGATGGTTGTACGAGCAGCCTCATCAGTTGTCTTGGCCGAAGAAGCCGATCCAGCATACAAGAATGTCGACGAAGTAGTCCAAGTCAGCCACGATCTCAGAATAGCGACGAAGGTTGCCAGACTTGTGCCCTTGGCTGTGATAAAAGGCTAAGCTTCAATCTTCATTCTTTATATCAGTTTGGGGCAGATGTCTGCCAAAGGGCAAATAATGCACTTGGCTTTTCTGGCCGTGCAGACCTCCCTTCCCAATTGTATCAGCAATAGATGAATGTCACGGTAGTCTTCTGGTCTAAATACTGCCTCCAACGCTCTCCTGACCTCATCATGATTGGAGGTCTTAGGAGCAAAGCCTAGCCTTCTCGAAATCCTGAAAATGTGGGTGTCAATCGGGATGACCGCCTTATTGCCCTGAAAGAGCAAGAAGACATCAGCTGTTTTCATACCAACGCTTGGCAGTGTCATTAACTCTTCCTTGGCTTCATCGTAGTTCTTTTTCAAGAGTGACGACAGATCACCGCAATATTTCTCAAGCACGATTCTTGCCAATTCGACTATTCGGGGAGCCTTGTTTCTATAGAGTCCCGCTGATCTTATGGAATCCATAACATCATCAATACTTGCACTGGCTAACGCTTCTGGACTAACACCAATCCTTTTGTCAAGGGTCTTATACGCTGAATCTTCATTTCTGAAGTTTGTGTTTTGAGAGAGAATTGTCCGGATTAAACTGCCAAATCCGTTTGTGGGCTGCGACCATCTTATTGGGAAATACTCCCTTAATCTCGCAACTATTTCGTCACCAATCAAATGGGATACCCCTCGGGACATTTCTCCAAAGAATCTTGTCAATGATCTTGAATATAGCAATCCTCAAGTTTATGGGGAACAATAACTTGTCACGTCCAAAAGCTCAAGAATCTATTTTGCATATCACATTCAAAAGGGGTTTCCTTATGAAGAGGCATGGAAAAGAATTCATCTGTCTTGCCAGTTCTTCCAGTGGCTCTAGTATCATGCGTAGGGAGGAATGAAAAGCCAAACATAATTACCTTGTGGGCGGTCACACACATCAGCTCAAATCCGCCAATTCTCGGCATAGGAATATACCCATTCCGCCATTCCTACAGACTAATTGAGGAACGGAGGATTTCGTTGTAAACTTCCCACAATCGAATTATTGTGGGAGACCGATTTCATAGGAACTCGCTCCTCCGACAAAAATGTGGACAAGTTCGAGGCAACCGGACTGACTCCGATTAATTCCGGAAAAAGCAAATCACCCCTGATAGAGGAATGCCCAGTGAACATGGAATGCATATTGAGGCAGAAATTGGTGATTGGTGCACCGAAATCCCACGACTGGTCGTAGGAGAAGTCGTGGCTACCCATGTAGATGAGGAGATTCTTGACCAAGAAAGCAAGATAGATCTGGCAAAGGCTCAGATGCTGGTTTACAGCGGTTGGGCATGGAAATACTGGGACTTGGGAAAGAACTAGCATATGATGCATTCTCACGCAGAATGCCAAAAAATCCGAGGGAAATTCAACAAAACGCTTGATGAAATGTTGAAACTTCATATCTTTGTTGCATCGATATAAGAAATATTTATTAGCAACTTTAAAGTCCTTAAGAGGACTCCATGAACAAAATAGAAGCAATATGGAGTCTTTATTAGAAATGAATACAAACCAACGCGTCAGTAAAGTAGTATTGGCATATTCTGGAGGACTGGACACCTCTGTTGCAATCAAATGGCTCCAAGAGAAATACCGTTCAGAAGTAGTGACCGTAACCATAGATGTTGGGCAAGCGGAGAACCTCCAAGAGATAGGTGACAAAGCTAATGCCTTGGGTGTGATGAAACACTATCCAATCGACGCCAAGAAAGAATTCGTTCAAGACTACATCTTTCCAGCCATAAGAGCCAATGCACTTTACCAAGGCAAGTACCCTCTCTCCACCGCCTTAGCCCGTCCCCTCATTGCCAAGAAATTGGTGGAAGTCGCTCGAATGGAAGGTGCTGACGGGATATCCCACGGTTGTACAGGGAAAGGCAACGACCAAATCCGATTTGATGTCACTATTAAAGCTTTGGCACCAGATGTTAAGATCATCGCTCCCATGAGAGAATGGTCCATGGGTAGAGATGAAGAAGTACGATACGCTCGGAAGAACAAAATACCAATAGACGCAAAGAAGAGCATCTACAGCATCGACCAAAATCTATGGGGTCGATCCATCGAATGCGGTCCGTTAGAGAACCCATTGACCGAGCCCCCCGAGGGTGCGTTCGAATGGACTGTTTCTCCGGAAAAGGCTCCTGAGAAACCCCAATACATGACAATCCAATTTGAAAAAGGAATACCCGTAGGACTTGATGGCGGAATCAAGGACGGGGTTCAACTGATCCGCGCTCTCAACAAAGTAGCTGGTGATCATGGAGTGGGACGCATCGACCATGTTGAAGATAGGATTGTGGGTATAAAATCTAGGGAAGTATACGAATGCCCTGCGGCTCTGACCGTCCTAGAAGCTCATAAAGACCTTGAAAAGATCGTACTGACCAGACATGAACTGTCCTTCAAGAGGGGAATTGAGGATCAATGGTCCTTCATGACCTACGCCGGCTTATGGGCAGACCCATTGAAGAAAGCCTTGGACGCCTTCGTCAATGAAACCCAGAAGCGAGTCAATGGCGAGGTAAAGATGAAGCTCTACAGAGGCTCTGCCGTAGTCGTAGGTCGCTCATCACAATACTCCTTATACGATCAGAATCTGGCGACATATGATGTGAGTTCCAAATTCGACCAATCTTCGGCTACGGGATTTATTGAGCTATGGGGTCTCCCCACAAGGGCCGCATGCAACCTCGCTGAAAGGTTAGAGAAAAAAGGAGAATAGGCAAGTGTCAGGTGATCTCCTAAGGGATGGCCTTTTGGGACCCCGATCAGAATCAATAGCAAAATTCACGTCCTCAATAAAAGATGATACATACTTAGCGAAGGGCGTCATTGATATAAACAAAGCCCATATTGTGATGCTTGCCAATAAGAGAATACTCTCCAAAAGTGAAGGCGCAGCTCTCTTAGAAGCGTTAAACAAAGTCGATCTCACCAATATGGACCCTAAACTCGAAGACATACATATGAATCTAGAGCAAAAAGTAGTTCAGATCATCGGAGAAGAGGTCGGCGGGAGAATGCACACTGGGAAGAGCAGAAATGACCAAGTAGCGACAGCAATTCGCATATGCCTTAGGAACTTTGTCATAGACCTAATGAGCTCGCTCATAAAGCTTAGAGAGACTATCTTGAACCGTTGCGAAGAGTGCTTATACACTGTGATGCCAGGTTATACTCATCTCCAACGAGCACAACCCGTGACACTGGCTCATCAATTGATGGCTCATTACGACTCGCAGGAACGAAATTGGGCACGCCTCAAGGACGCATACAAACGGCTAAATCTATCTCCTATGGGCGCAGCAGCATTAGCAACTACTAGCTTCGATATTGATAGGTATGAAGTATCTGACCTATTGGGGTTTGATGGTATCGTAGAAAACTCAATAGACGCAGTCAGTTCGAGAGACTTCGCAGCTGAAATCCTCTTTGTTCTGGCACAGACAATGGCCGATCTTAGCTCAGTTTCTGAGGAACTAGTAATATGGGCTACCAGCGAATTCAATATAGTAAAGTTGCCAGACCAATACGTCTCAACTAGTAGCATAATGCCCCAAAAGAAGAACCCTGTGACAGCCGAGTTAATTCGGGCAAAGACTGGCAGCGTATACGGGAGCCTTATTGCATTCCTTACTATCCTAAAGGCGCTGCCCCTGAGTTATAACATAGATCTGCAGGAAGCCACCCAGCATCTCTGGCTATCATGCGAGGCAACTCTTTCATCAATCGTCGTCATGGAGGGGCTATTAAAGGAAGTGAAATTCGACTCTGAAAAGCTTTTGTCGGAGGCAAAAGAAGATCTCTCTACGGCAACGGATCTGGCTGATACCTTGGTCAGGGATTTCGGTCTTCCTTTTAGGGTTGCCTACAGAATTGTGAGGACGGTAGTGAAAGAACTTGCTACTAGTGACTGGGATGCAAGAAAGGTTTCAGTTCTGATCTCAAATGAGACTGATGGCAAGATTCTTTTGACACCAGAAAGAATCTCTGCCATACTCGATCCGATTAGCAGCGTCAAGAATAAGAAAGTGGTGGGCGGTCCTTCCCCTACAGAGGTCGGAAAGAGCTTAAAGAAAAGAAGAAAAGGGTTGGAGAAGGACACTAATTGGCTAGAAAGACGTACTAGAGACTTGGGCGAAGCTTCCAGCCGCTTAGAAGCGGCATGTATCAATATTAAACTCCCAACTAGAAGGAGCTAATATTCGGAAGGAGGTGTGAGTCAATGAAAGCACGCTGTCCAGAATGCGATGCCGAGGTCAAAATCCCCGACGACGTCATCATTGGGGAAATTGTGAGCTGTCCTGACTGCGGCCAAGAATTAGAAATTGTAGAAATCACAAATGGGAGTGTCAAAGTGAAGGTGGCAGAAGTTGAAGGAGAGGATTGGGGGGAATAAGAGCTATGACAGAGCCACAACTGGGTCTGATCTATGATAGGGTCAGACTAGAAGAGAAAGCTATAATGAGAGCTGCACGGAAGAGGGGTCTAAGAATAAACTCCATTGACGCCAAGAAGATCTGCCTCGACCTCACGACAAAGGATAGTAGAGAGTTCGGTCATGTAGTCATACAAAGATGTGTGAGCTATTTCCGCGGTCTTCATTTAGCCTTTGTCTTGAAAGAAATGGATATACCAACGATTAACTCATTCGACACATCTCAAATCTGCGGCGACAAGCTCTTCGCAACCTTGGCCTTCATCAAGGAAAAGATTCCGACCCCTCGGACATTCCTGGCTTTTACTCCCGAAGAGGCGATAAAGGCGGCAGAAAATCTTGGCTATCCGTCGGTGCTGAAACCTGTCGTAGGGAGTTGGGGACGTCTTATTGCACCCCTAAAAGATCGAGAATCTGCCGAAGCCATATTGGAACACAGAGAGCAACTAAGCTCGCCGATCTTCCACATATACTATGTGCAGGAAATGGTTACGAGACCACCCAGAGACATCAGAGCGGTAGTGGTGGGCGAAGAAGTGGTCGCAGCGATGCACCGCCACGCTGCATCCAATGATTGGAGAACTAATCTGGCAAGGGGAGGAAAGGCTGTCCGTCTCGAGATTACTCCTGAATTCGAAGAACTCGCACTGAAAGCTGCAAAGGCTGTGGGCGGGGGTGTCCTCGGCGTCGACATGATGGAAGGCCCAGATGGCTTACTAGTTCATGAAGTGAACAGCACGGTGGAATTCAAGGGCCTATCTCACGTTACCGACGTAGATATAGCGGGGAAGATTGTGGAATATGCGATTGGCTTGGTCAAGAAATAGCATTGATCTTGAGGGAACGAAATTGATAGTAATAAAGATGGGTGGCGACATAGTTGGTTCCGGGAGTCTAAGTCCCGCAATCATAGACGATATCAAGAAAGTCTCTGAAGAACAGAAGATTGCTCTAGTTCACGGCGGGGGTGATGAGGTAACAAGGATTGCCGAAAAATTAGGGGTGCCTCAAACCTTTGTAATATCGCCCGAAGGGATAAGAAGCAGATATACCGGAAGAGAAACCGCCGTAATTTACGCTATGGTCATGGCTGGAATGATAAATAAGGGCTTGGTTGTTGCACTTCAAAAAGCGGGGATCAACGCTGTCGGTTTCTCGGGGGTAGATGGCGCCGCAATCCGTGCTGAGAGAAAGAAGAGACTCATCATAATAGATGAAAACAAAAGAAAACGCATAATAGATGGCGGCTATACGGGCAAAATTACCTCGGTCAATTCAGAATTCCTATTTTTGCTGATCAATGGGGGATATATCCCGATACTCTCCCCCATAGCTCTTGGCGACGAAGCTGAGATCTTGAACGTAGATGGAGATAGAGCTGCAGCTTACGTTGCGGGAGCCCTCGGAGCTGATCTGCTGCTATTCCTGACAGATGTCCAAGGAGTCTATTTGGACAACACAATAGTGAAGAAGATAGATGCAGACAAAGTATCTGAATTATTGCCCAGGATAGGTCAAGGAATGGAAAAGAAGATCCTTGCGGCATCAGAAGCTATCAAATTGGGCGTCAAGAGGGCGGTTATCTCATCTGGTTTCATAGACCATCCAGTTACGTCAGTCCTCTCTCGGGAATTAGGCACAGTGATCTTTTGAACTAAATGATGACTTTTTCATGTTTTTTCACTACGACTTCGGAGGGTGCATGTCATGGAATTGAATGAAGAAGATGTTTTTCGCATAGAGGATAATTCCTTGGCCCGAACCTATATGAAAAGACGCATAGTTATAACCCGAGGAAAGGGTTCCCGTGTCTGGGATATACATGGGAGAGAATACATCGACTGCACTACAGGATATGGCGTAGGCTTGGCAGGTCACCTGCATCCAAAGATAATGGATGCTATAAGACAACAATTAGAGCGATTGACTGTATGCCACGGGTCCTTTTACAACGATGTTCGCGCGACTTTCGTCGAAAAACTGATCAGGATTACCCCCAATGGCTTGAACCGCATGTTCATTAGTAATAGCGGAACAGAAGCGATTGAATGTGCCTTGAAAGTCGCCCGCAAATTCACTGGCAAACCCGGGATCGTAGCCATGATGAAATCGTTTCATGGAAAGACAATGGGATCGCTGTCAGCTACATGGAACACTAAGTATAGAGAGCCTTTTGAGCCCCTTGTCCCGGGCTTCACATTTGTCCCCTATGGGAAAATTGATAGAGTCAGGGAAGCCATAAGTGAAAACACGGCAGCGATTATAGCTGAGCCGATCCAAGGAGAAGGAGGTGTCAATATCCCACCTCCGGCGTTCTTCAGAGAACTCAGGGAAACATGCGATGAAAAAGGGCTGCTTCTAATCGCAGACGAGGTTCAAACGGGTTTCGGGAGAACCGGTAAACTATGGGCATGTGAACACTGGCACGTCAAACCCGACATTATTACCTTAGCCAAACCAGTTGGTGGGAGTCTTCCTATGGGAGTAACGGTGGCAAGAGATGATATAATGTCGTCTTTTGCCATGGGTGAACATTCGACTACCTTCGGAGGCAACCCTCTCACATGCGCTGCAGCATCAGCCTTTTTGGATATCTTGAAAGAAGAGAAGTTGGTAGAACAGGCTGAAATCAAGGGTGCAGAGTTCAAAGCCAGATTAGATGACCTCAAGAGCAGGAATCCTGTGATTCGCGAGACTCGAGGACTGGGTTTGATGCTGGCAGTAGAATTTCGCTTCGACATATTGAATATCTTGTTGCAATCTGCGAATAATGGTCTCTTAATCTTGGACGCGGGCAGAAACATCCTACGATTTCTGCCCCCATTCGTTATAACTTCTGAGGACATAACACAAACGATAGCGATTCTTGATAGAGTCCTAAAAGAGGGCAAATATAGTGTACGAGATTGATCTTCTGAAAGAAATGCTCGAAATATACAGCCCTTCTGGCCAAGAAGCAAAATTGGCCACTTTACTGCGCGAAGAGATGAGATACCTAGGGCTGAAAAACGTGCACATCGATCCCATTGGAAACGTTCTAGGCGAAGCCGGTAGCGGCAAACCTAAGATCATTCTATGCGGTCACATGGATACAGTCCCAGGTTTCTTGGAAGTAAGAGAAGAGGATAATGCTTTGTACGGAAGGGGTGCTGTTGATGCGAAGTCATCTCTGGCTGCCATGATTGTAGCAGCTTCCAGACTGAACACAAAAGCATTGGGGACGATTACCGTAATTGGCGTAGTGGACGAAGAAGGAGATGGATCAGGAATCGAACATCTCTTGAGGACAAAACTCGACGCCGACTACTTCATCTTTGGCGAACCCAGCGGAGTTGACAAGATTACAATAGGATATAAAGGCAGGATCCAATTCGCGTTGAAGTTCAAAACAGCTGGTGGTCATGCAAGCGCGCCTTGGACGTCTGAAAACGCTGTGGAGAGAGGATACGATCTCTGGAACCGCATTAGAAATAACCTTCTCGTAGATGATATTGATGTAGCTGATCGGTTTCATGAGGTGAGCATTTGTCTTACAGTTCTCAAAGGCGGTGAATTTCCAAACAATATACCTGAAAACTGCTGTATGACTTTGGACATCCGAGTCCCCCCTCAACTTGCCTGCCAGAAAGTCGTGGAAGAACTTAATAGAATTGTCGAAGCCTTCAAGAAGGAACACCCTAAGGTCCTCATTGAGAGCAAAGTCGAAGGCCTCTTGGACGCTTATGAAGCTGACCGAAACTCACTTGTGGTCAAAGGCCTTAGAACAGCAGTCTTCCGAGTCCTAGGAAGGAATGCTCGGCTCGTAAGGAAGACAGGCACAGGCGATATGAATGTGATAGGATTGAGGCAGCAAATTCCGGTGGTGACCTATGGACCGGGGGACTCTCGACTGGATCATACGCAAAAAGAACGCATAGATCTAGACGACTACCTCAACAGCATCAAAATCATTGAAACCGCTGCCGAGTACATCGCAAATAATCATTAAAATGTATCATCATTCTTGGATGAGGTATCCGCATTGTTTCACCCTATGAAGAGACCGCGCAAACTCATAGTCGCCCTTCCCGCTTCTATTGTCTCCGATATTCCTCACCTTAGAGAAAAGACGCAGCGAATAGGTCAGATCGGCAGATTACTTGCGATATTCCGGGTCAACGAAGCAATAATCTATCCCGACGACCCAAGTCATGAAACAGAGAGAAATGTCGAACTCATTCGCGCGATTCTCTCTTACATGGATACTCCTCAGTATTTGAGAAGACGCCTCTTCAAGATCATACCGGAGTTCCGCTATGTTGGAATACTTCCTCCTCTACGGACGCCACATCACCCGACTGAAAGCCGACTTGAAGCTGCGGCAATAAATGAAATCCGGATTGGGCTGGTGGTTCAATCCATGGGTGGTTGCTCTCTTATTGACGTAGGGTTTGAGGTGCCCGTAAAGGTCAGAGAAGTTCTCCGACCTGGAAAGAAAGTCACTGTAAGACTCTTAGATAAGAGCAATGCACCTTCAGCTACTTTGGTGAAGAAAGAAGAGATAGAAATATATTGGGGTTATAATGTTACTGCATCTGCTACGCCAATCGGGAAACTGATGAAGAAAACGTCAGCTGACTTGGTGATTGCGACTTCCAAATACGGTGTACCTATGATGAACATGATTAAAGATATCAAATGTGCTTGGGAGAGGTCTGATTCTGTTGTGATCCTTTTTGGTTCTCCTAGTGAAGGCATTCAAGAGATATTATCTCGCGAAAACCTTAAAGTCGGCGATGTAGCCCAATTCTTAGTCAATTCGGTACCTGAACAGGGTACTCAAACGGTGAGGACAGAGGAAGCTCTAGCTTCTACTCTGAGCATGTTGAATATCATAGAGTGATGGTGGACGGATGGGTCACAGAAAAAAGAACGCTCCCCGAAGGGGGTCGCTCGCATATTTACCGAGAGGGCGATCTTTCAACCAAAAGGGAAGGATAAGATTTTGGCCTCACATAGAAGGCGCGCCGACCCTTTTAGGATTTGGTGGATATAAAGCTGGCTCAATAAATGTTTTCTGCATAGAAGATCACGCGGGGTCTCCTTATTTTGGGAAGGAGATTTTTACACCTGCTACCGTACTTGATGTTCCTCCAATGATTGCATGCGCTATTAAGATTTACAAGGCGACAGACGGCGGTCTTAAGGGTTTCACTGACATTTGGATGAAAGAACCTCCAAAGGATCTCGCCAAGATTTCAAGCACTCCGAAGGAGCCAAGACTTGAAGAAAGATTGCAGAAATTGGAGAAAGCCATAGACTCGGTAACCGAAATAAGAATGGTCCTTTGCAGCCAACCAAGATTGACCGCAATTTCAAGGAACTCGCCCGAACTTATTGAGGTCAAGATAGGCGGGGGCAACGCAAGAGAACAACTGGAATATGCCAAGAGAATTCTCGGCAAAGAAGTTCGATTCTCAGAAATCTTTGGGGCTAATCAGTATGTTGATGTCGTAGGCGTTACGAAGGGAAAAGGTTGGCAAGGCGTAGTCAAACGCTATGGTGTAAAGATTCTATCTAGAAAGAACAGAAAGAATAGACGTGACATTGCAACTATTGGTCCTTGGACCCCTGCGCATGTGATGTATACTACTCCACGAAGTGGCCAAATGGGCTACTTCCAAAGGATTGAATACAACAAGAGAATTCTGAAGACCGGAAGTAGCGGCTCAGAGGTTACCCCGAAGGGGGGGTTCACCCATTATGGGCAAGTCAAAGGCAACTATGTGATGCTGAAGGGCAGTGT
This sequence comes from Candidatus Bathyarchaeota archaeon RBG_16_48_13, assembly GCA_001775995.1. GTDB lineage: Archaea > Thermoproteota > Bathyarchaeia > RBG-16-48-13 > RBG-16-48-13 > RBG-16-48-13. The sequence continues at coordinate 192,183 of MEZH01000007.1, read as the reverse complement.
CCAAGGCCCGGCAAAGCGGCTAATCAAGGTAAGGTACCCAGCGAGAACTCCAAGAACTATTCCACCTGGCATGCCAAAAATAACACAAATCAACTTGGAATCGATCCAGGGAAAATGACAAGAGGAGTAATCACACATGCCCCAAGTGACCGTTCCTGTTATCGACCTCGAAGGTAAGAAAGCAGGGAAAGTCGAATTATCCAAGATATTTGATACGCCTTTCAGGCCTGATGTGATAAGAAAGGTTGTTGTCGCACTTCAATCCCATAGGATACAACCGCAAGGCAGAGATCCAATGGCCGGAAAGAGGACGACTGCCCAATCATGGGGAGTAGGTTTCGCCACTGCCCGAGTTCCACGTGTCAAAGGTTCACAGTACCCTGCAGCGTCTTCAGCTGCTTTTATTCCGAGCGCAGTTGGGGGTCGTTCAGCGTATCCTCCTACGATCAGAAAAAAGATTGCCAAAAAGGTAAATAAGAAAGAACGCATGCTCGCTTTCAAATCTGCTGTGGCAGCAACGGCTAAGAGAGAACTGGTTGAGGCACGCGGTCACAAATTATTGGCAGATGTGAAGTTCCCAATAGTGATCACGGATGAAGTGCAGGGAATAGAAACAACGAGAGCCTTGGGAGAGTTGCTACACAGCATCGGGCTATCTCCTGACCTCGACAGAATCAAGGACAGGTTTCAAGGGCAGACCCCCAAGAGAAGAAGGCGGGGAAGACAGCCGAAACACGGAAAAGGACCTCTGATAGTGATCTCTGAGGACAAAGGATTGATAAAAGCCTCTAAGAATTTGTTAGGTGTTGACGTCGTTAAGGTCAGTGATCTTAACACCGAAACACTTGCTCCAGGAGGCAAAGCCGCTAGATTGACAATCTGGTCGGCATCATCAATAAAAGAACTAGGGCGCGGTGAATAGTACATGGCGCGGACGACCATTAATAAGACGATTCTCTATCCTGTTATGACAGAGGATGCCATAAGCCTCATAGAAGCCGAGAACAAACTCGTTTTTGTTGTAAGTCTCAAGGCTGGCAAGTCAAGTATTCGCCAGAGCATAGAAGAGATCTACAAGGTCAAGGTTGAGAAAGTGAATGTCTCAATTTCAAACAAAGGATTGAAAAAGGCCTACATCAAACTTGCTCCAGAATTCAAAGCCTCCGATGTGGCAATAAAATTAGGTATATTCTAAGGTGAATAGGCATGGGCAAGAGAATACTCGTACGAAGAAGAGGAAGAGGGACTTCTACCTTTAGGGCTTCAACTCATAAGAGAATCGGTCCCGCTCGCTATGCCATTATGACAAAGGAGGATATAGCATCTGTCATAAAAGGTATCGTAAGAAGAATCGACCACGAACCAGGCCGTGGAACTCCTTTAGCTCTTATTGAACTGTCTGACGGGCGAACATATAACTCGCCAATTCCAGAAGGAGTTCATCAAGGGCAAGAGATTTCTGTAGGCTCAGAAGCACCGAATGACATAGGGAATATACTACCTGTGGGCAGGATTTCTGAAGGAACCTTCATCTGCAACATAGAATTGTCACCAAATGATGGCGGCAGATTGGTCCGCGCATCTGGGACATACGCCACCGTGGTAGCTCACACCCCTCAAGGTACAATGTTAAAACTTCCATCCGGGAAGACAGCAGCTTTCAACAACTCCTGTCGCGCCACAATAGGCGTGATCTCTGGGGCAGGTCGTGTGGATAAACCCTTTATGAAAGCAGGTGCAAGATTCCATATGGCAAAAGCCAAAGGTCATACATGGATCCACGTTGCAGGAGTTGCCATGCTATCAGCATATCACCCTCACGGCGGAGGAAGGCACAAACACCCGGGCAAACCCACTACAGTGGCTCGCGGAGCACCTCCTGGACGTAAAGTGGGCAATATAGCTTCACGCCATGCTGGATCCAGAAAGAAGATCCGTGAAAAAAGGTAAATAGCAACTCTGCCAAGAATGCTTTATATCGGTCGCTCTCCAAGAACCTTCGAGAAAATAGGTGTTGAAAGATGCCAAAAGAGTTTACTTACGGCGGCTTTACTCTCCCAGAGCTCCAAAAGATGTCCATGGATGAATTCATCAGATTGCTCCCATCAAGACACAGAAGGAGTCTAACCAGAGGCCTAGCTCCAGATCAGCGTTTGCTCATAGAAAGGATAAGAGAGTGCAAGAAGGCCACTAAGGACGTAATTCCACCCATAAAGACTCATTGTCGTAATATGCCCATTTTGCCTGAGATGATCGGACAGAACATACTTGTATATAATGGAAAGGAGTTCATTTCGGTAACAATAGCACCGCAGATGATAGGCCATTACCTAGGCGAATTTGCGATTACGAACAAGAAAGTTAGCCATGGCACACCGGGCATAGGCGCTAGCCGAAGCAGTATGTACGTTCCCCTCAAATGACTATTCCTCGTGCGCCTAGTAATGATTCCAATTTTGTTTGTGCACAAGACAATCACAAACCTTTTCGTGTTGTACGCAAGTTATTCTGCAGAGGTACCTTTGACGATGGTTGTGAGAATGCCTTCGGTGGCTGGCTCGTGGTATGCTGGCACACCGGCTTTGCTGAAAAAACAGATCGAAGACTGCTTTTTGCATAGTATTGGCGTGAAGAGAATACCGAAGGTCAACTTGAAAGGAACCAGAAAGATCATTGGCCTGGTTTGTCCACACGCGGGATATTCTTACTCAGGTCCAGTTGCCGCTAACTCTTATTGCGCTTTAGCAGAGGACGGGGTGCCCGAAGTAGCAGTGATATTGGGTCCCAATCACACCGGCATGGGGTCGGGTCTATCTATTATGGTGGATGGAAAATGGAGGACGCCTCTAGGTGAGATAGAGATTGACTCAGCGATCGCTCATCGAATAGCCAACATGTCCAATATTATAGATATAGACGAAAAGGCTCACCTATCTGAGCACTCTCTTGAAATGCAAATCCCTTTTCTTCAATATCTTTACGGGCAGAATATCAGAATAGTCCCTATTTGCATGATGATGCAGGATTTGGACAGCAGTAGAGATGTTGGCAAGGTCTTGGCCACTTCGTTAGAAGGAAAAAACGCAATTATAATTGCCAGCACGGATTTGAGCCACTACGAAACCTATCAAAGAGCATTTGATAAGGACTCAGAGGCAATTAGGGAAATTCTAAGATTGGATGAGGAGGGGTTGATGAGGGCTGTAACTCAATTGAATATCTCCATGTGCGGGCCTGGTCCGGTTGCTTCCTGTATCATAGCTTCAAGATCCTTGGGTGCCAACAAGGCTACGCTATTAAGATATTCCACTTCCGCCGATATTTCAGGGGAAATGGGCGCAGTAGTCGGATACGCCTCCATAGCAATCGAAAGGTGACTACGACTGTTTCTGGAGTGAAATTCTTGCATGGTTCAGCGCTTTCTCTATGTCCTTCCCCGCATGTTGGAATAAGGGGTTTCCATGGCCCGCCAGAAGAATATTTACATTGAGATCAGCAAGTCTCTTGAGGGAGCTTAGCAACATGCAACTGTTGCCTGTCGGCATATCCGTTCTGCCAAACCAGCCATCTGGAAAGACTGTGTCTCCTGAAAAAAGGAGGCCCATGTTTTCCTCGTATAAACATATGCTTCCGGAAGTATGACCTGGGGTGTGAATTACTTGAAAATGGCCCAGGGAAGTCACAATCACATCTCCGTCTGCTAGCCCTAGAATCCTGCAACTTCTTTTGTGCTCAAGTGTCAGCGCATCCTCAGAGTGTGCAAAGACTCTTGGTTTTGAATTCCTAAGAATCTCTTCTAGACCGTCCACGTGATCAAAATGGTTGTGCGTCAGAATTACTTGTTTCAAACTGGCAAACTGTAAATCAGACCACCTGAAGAATTCCTGAATCCTGTTTGTTCCAAGGTTCGAACCTGTATCGATCATTGTTATTTCAGAATCGCCAATGGCATATATGTTAGAACATAGCCCGATCCCCTGAAGAAAAAAAGTGCTTCTGAGCCTGGTGTCAAAATCGTTGAGTCTCATCAAGATAATGCTGTCACTCCCATATTCAGACGCTGGTTTGCTGAAAAATGGTCCGACACGACCCGATGAAAAGTTTAATTTAGAACAAAGAGTTAATAAACCACATCTCGTGATTGATCTGGATTACGAATATCAAGGGGTTGCGGCATGCCTGACTGGGGTTATTCTGTTACGGGACTCGATCCTGGTAAGACGGCCAAGGCAAGTGGTCGAGATCTTAGAATATCGCCTAAAGATTCTCGGGAAGTCTGCAAGACCCTTAAGGGCATGAAAATTGATGATGCTAAGAGGCTCCTCAACGAGGTAGTTGAGAAGAAACGGCCCATCCCTATTACTAGGTACCGCAAGGAGGTACCTCACAGGCACGGCGTCGAAGGGTACGCAGCAGGAAGATATCCAATAAAAGTTGCCAAGAACCTTCTAAAAATTCTGGAAAGTTTGGAATCTAATGCCACCTACAAAGGATTAGACCTTGAGAGGCTTAGAATCATACACATCGCCTCCCAGAGGGCTAGGGTGTTAAGAAAATACATCCCCCGAGCCCATGGTAGAGCGACACCGTATTTCAACAAACTGACCCACCTTGAGGTTGTTGTGGAAGAGGTATAACGATGTCTGTAATCAGGCACTTCATAAACGAATCAAAGAAGAAACTTGTAATAGACGAGTTCTTAACCAAAGAACTTGAGCGAACTGGTTACGGCGGAGTTGATATATCCAAGACACCTCTGGGTACACGAGTGACAATATACAGCATGAAACCAGGCTTGGTAATTGGCAGAAGGGGTCAAAACATAAAGGAATTGACTCAACTCTTTGAAGAAAGATTCAAGTTGTCAAATCCCCAGATAGCCGTAGCCGAAGTTGAAGTGCCTGAACTTAACCCCAACATCATGGCCTCTAGAGTCGCCGCAGCCCTTCAGAAGGGCATCCACTTCAGGCGCGTAGGGTTCTGGGTTCTCAATAGAATCATGGAAGCTAAGCCCTTGGGTGCAGAGATAATAATCCGTGGCAAGCTGCGAAGCGAACGGGCAAGATATGAGAAATTCCGAGCTGGATACATCCCGAAGACGGGGGATTTCGCCCAAAGAAATATGCGGACCGCCGTTGTTCATGTCAGACTGAAACCAGGAACCCTTGGAATCAAAGTCAATATAATGCCTAGAACGGAAGTGGCTTCACAAACGGTCGAAGTCAAACCCGAAGAAATTCAACCTTCGCCCTCTTCAACTATTGCTTCACCTCAAGAAGTAGTTCCAGAAGGTGCCCCTCAAGAAGTAGTTACGCCACAGGAGGGTAATCTTGCCAACCCTTAGAATGAAGGAGATTCGGGGTTTCCCTCCTGACCAGCGAGATAAGAGACTGTCGGAGCTGAATATTGAACTTTTGAAGCTCAAAGCCATGGTAAAAGCTGGAGGCTCCGTTGAGAACCCAGCAAGGATTCGGGAAATTCGTAGGACAATAGCCAGGATCAAGACCGTCGACAACGAGAAAGCTGCAAAGGAAGGTATCTCAAATGCCAATAACCCAAAGAACCGTCTTAAGACATGAGCTAATAGGTCTAGAAACAAGGGTGATCAGAAGTCAAAACCCCTCCATTACTGGAATCAAAGGACGAATCATAGACGAAACACAGAACACTCTTGTTCTGCTTGTGGGTCACGAGAAAAAGGTCGTACCAAAAGGAGTTGTAACGTTACAGTTGAGTTTTCCGGATGGGAGTCTGGTTGAGATTGACGGAACAGAGGTTATCGGTAGATCTGAAGATAGACTGAGGAAAAGAACTCGGAGATGGTAAGCGATGCGAAACATCGGATTAGACGTGAAATTACCAAAACGGACCTGCGAGGATCTGAGATGCCCTTTCCATGGAACTCTAGGAGTAAGAGGCAGAGTACTTGAAGGAACTGTGGTAAGTGATAAATCCAAAGACACTGTGGTAGTCCAAAGGGATTATCTCCAATACATCAAGAAATATCTGAGATATGAAAGGAGACGAAGCAATATCTCAGCACACAGCCCTCCCTGTATAGGCGCTAAGTCTGGGGACAAAGTCAAGATAGCAGAGTGTCGCCCGCTCAGCAAAACCGTAAGTTTTGTAGTAATCGAAAGACTCGAAGGCGTTTGAAGATGCCAGGTCCAAAGACAAGAGCCGTTTCAGCCAAGGGTGTAATCGAGTTCAGACCACATATAACCCGTGGTCTGCCAACTGGAGCTGTTGTCCACTGCGCCGACAATACAGGTGCCCGGGCTGTGAGGATAATTCAGGTGAAAGGCTACAAGGGAAGACTCAGACGTTTGGCCTCCGCCTGTGTGGGTGACATGATAATTGTTTCGGTTAGGAAGGGCGCTCCAGATCTCAGAAGACAAATGCTCCCGGCTGTTGTTGTAAGGCAGAGGAAGCGATTCAGGAGGCCCGATGGAACTTGGGTCGGCTTTGAAGATAACGCAGTGGTAATAATGACGCCTGAAGGGGAGTTGAAGGGATCAGAGATTAAGGGTCCGGTAGCTAAAGAAGCTGCAGAAAGATGGCCTCGGATCGCAAACGTTGCTGGCATAATAGTGTAGAGGAATCCACATCATGAAAGCTCGTTCAAAAGGAGATTTAGGAAAAGTGGCTAGTTTCATGGCTGCGCCCCTATCACATGAACTCCGGGAAAAATACAAACTCAAGACCTTTGGAGTGCGAAAAGGAGACACAATATCCGTGGTCCGTGGCGATTTCTTGGGGGTCGAAGGAAAAGTGAATAAGGTAGATATCGAGAGGGCAAAGCTCTACATCGATGGCATAACGAGGGAAAAAGCTGATGGTTCTTCCATTTTTGTCCCCGTACATCCATCAAAGGTCAAGATAACAAAAATCAGTCTTGATGATAAATGGAGAAGAAATATGCTGAAACGGCGTGGTGTGAAGCTGGAAGAAACCAAAGTTGCCGAAAAAACTTTGGAAACACCCGCAAAGAGAAAGAAAGCCGGTAGTAAGAAGCATAAACCGAGGAAGAAAGAGGAGGCCGAATCCTAGACTTGGGAGGAAAAGGCGGTTCCAGACACTTGAAAAGGATGGCTTCGCCATCTTATTGGCCCATCCATAGAAAAGAGAACAAGTTTGTTGCAAAACCAATTCCGGGATCACATACAATAGCAGAGAGCATGCCGATTCTCCTAGCCTTGCGGGAAGCATTGAAATACGCCAATACAAAGAAAGAAGCGAAGATAATTCTTTCCGAGAAGAAAGTGAAAGTAGACGGAAAAATCGTCGCCGATGAGAAGTCCTCAATAGGTCTAATGGACGTCATAGAAGTACCTGATCTGAGCGTAGCCTTTCGGATTCTTTCTCATCCAAAGAAGGGTTTGATTCTTCATCAAATCACAACCGATGAGGCTATGTTCAAACTCTGCAAGATAGATAACAAATCTGCAGTAAGGAAAGGACATGTTCAGCTCAACCTCCACGATGGACGAAACTTGGTGATAACCGTTAAGGATGTCAAGAAGCCCGATGAAGACGTCTACAAAACATCCGACGTGCTAAAAATCAGCATTCCCAAACAGGAAATGCTGGGTCATTTGAGATTTGAAGAGGGCGTTTTCGCTTTGGTGACGGGCGGAAAGAACGTTGGTAGCTATGGCAAAGTCATAGCAATAGAGAAGAAGAAAGGACCTTATCCGACATTCATCACTCTGGAAAGTGCTGGTGGAAAGCGTCTTCAGACCACTTTAGGATATGTTTTCGCTATCGGAAGGGAAGCTCCATGGATCTCGGTGTCTGAGGTAGAAACATGAGTCAGAATGAGGCGACAGCTGAATCACGGAAGCTGAATCCGACACTTAGACCGAAGATCGAGAAGGTGACTGTGGACGTGTGTGTCGGCGAATCCGGCGCCCCACTGGAAAAGGCGATAAAGGTTCTCAAAGAACTTACAAATCAGACTCCCTGTCAGAGAAATGCCAAGAAGTCTATCAGGGAATTTGGCATAAGAAAGGGAGAACCGATATCGTGCATGGTTACGCTGAGGGGAACTAAGGCGATTGATTTTCTGAAACGCGTGTTGGATGTCGTCGAAAACAAATTGCCCGAATCGAGCTTTGACAGATTCGGAAATTTCTCCTTCGGGATCAAGGAGCACATAGAGATACCTGGGACAAAATACGTTCCTGAACTCGGCATCATCGGCATGGATATTTCGGTTTCTTTCATAAAACCCGGGATTCGCGTCACGAGAAGACGAATCATGAATAGACGCATAAAGGAGGGTTACCGCCCAACTCCTAAAGAAACGATAGAAATAATGAGAGAGCAATTCGGGGTTACTACCAAATCTGAGGAGGCCTGAGCAAATGGGTAAGAAACAAGCAAAAAAGGAAAGGAAGTTTGGGAAGGGCAGCAGGCCCTGCGTAAGGTGCGGCTCCTACGGTCCCATAATACGACGTTATGGATTGAACCTCTGCCGTCAATGCTTCAGAGAAGTAGCCGAGAAACTCGGATTCAGGAAGTTCAGTTGAGGCGATGATGAATGGTCACAACAAATCCTTTGGCAAATGCAATGACTACCATAAACAATAACGAAATGAGAAAGAAAAGGGAATGCATCATTAGCCCAGCCTCCAAACTAGTAGGTCATGTCCTCAGAGTACTCCAGAAGAACGGCTATGTTGGTGAGTTTGAGTTCATAGATGATGGCCAAGCTGGAAAATTCAAAGTTCAACTTCTGGGGAGAGTCAATAAATGCGGGATCGACAAGGGGAGACATCCCGTGAAGTTCGAAGGATATGAGGAATGGGAGAAGAGATATCTTCCATCTCACGACATGGGACTCCTGATAATATCTTCTTCGAAAGGTGTCTTAGCTCACAAGGAGGCTAAAGAAAACAGAATGGGCGGTAGGCTCTTAGCTTATGTCTATTGAGGCGAAATCTATGAACAATGAAGGCATCAAATCCATCGTTATACCAATACCTGAAGGAGTAGATCTACTGGTTGAAGGCCAGAAGATATCCGTCAGGGGCCACAAAGGAGAAATTACCAGGGATTTCTCGCCAGTCCCAGTAGGTTTCTCCTTGTCTGAACGGACTTTGACAATTACCACCGCTAATCCCAGAAAGCGAGAAATCGCTCTGATAGGAACTTTAGGCGTTCATATAGAGAATATGTTGAAAGGCGTCCAAAAGGGCTATACTTACAGACTCAAAGTGGTATATGCCCATTTTCCGATTACAGTCAAGGTCCAAGGAAAGACGGTCGTAATCCAGAACTTCACCGGAGAGAGACACCCGAGAACTTCCAAGATAGTTGGAGACTCCAAGGTCACAGTCAAGGGCGACGAAATCTTGGTTGAGGGAGTTGATTTAGAGAAAGTTAGTCAAACTGCTGCCAATATGGAACTTGCAACAAAGTCAAAAGACAAAGATCCTAGGGTGTTCTTGGATGGCATCTACATCTCCGAAAAGGGCGAGGGGCAGATCTAGAAATGTCCGAGACAAAAGACAAGGAAAAAAAGATCGACCTCAAAGGCGATAAGCGCAATCCCGAGACTGCCAGACTGCTCAGACTACGTTCAGAATCAAAAGAAGCTAAACCAGAATTCGCCAGGCAATCGAGCTGGCGCTATAAGCGGGTCAAGAATCGATGGAGGGCACCTCGAGGAATCGATAGCAGGATGAGGTACAAAGAGAAGGCTGTGCCAAAACAGCCTAGCACGGGTTACGGTTCGCCACGAAAAATTCGAGGCCTTCACTCATCAGGTTTAGAAGATACAGCAGTCTGGAATGTCAAAGATCTAGAGAAAATTGATGCTGCAAAACAGGCAGCGCGAATAGCTCATGCCGTTTCAAAGAGAAAGAGACTGGGCATAATTGAAAAGGCAAAGGAGCTTGGAATACGAATTCTCAATCCTAAGGAAGTGAAGGAGCTTGAGCCTAAAGACTCAAAGAAGATTAGCCGCTGAGATACTAAAAATAGGTCAGAATAGAGTCTGGCTGGATCCCGAACGAATCGAAGAGATAGATGTAGCCCTGACGCGCGGGGATATCCGCCGCCTAATTCATGAAAAATCGATCAAATCACTCGCTGAAAAAGGCGTAAGTCGTTCTAGAGCTAAATTCCTTCATGAGAGAAGAAAAATCGGAAGAAGAAGCGGTAGAGGAAGCCGAGAAGGTTCGTCAGGCGCAAGACAGCCAAGAAAAGATGTTTGGATCATCAATATTCGCGTCTTGAGGAGACGCCTGAAGACTTTAAGGGATGGCCATCTTCTGACAAAAAAGGCATACCGCCAGCTTTATAGAAAATCCAAAGGTGGAACATTCAAAAACGCATCCCATCTCGAACAGTACTTGAAAGCGAGCAATCTCATTCGGAGGAGGTAGACTAATTGGCTACTGGACCTACCTACAGAGTTATGTTTAGACGGCGAAGAGAAGGAAGAACTAACTTTCATAGGAGAAGGAAACTGATCCTCTCCCGCGTCCCCCGTTTTGTTCCTAGAGGTTCGCTAAGGAATATGTCTGTTCAAATAGTAGAATCAAAACCGATAGGCGACTATGTTTTAGCGTCAGCCAACTCGAAGGAACTCAGAAAGTTCGGATGGCTTGGTAGCGGCGGAAACATACCTTCAGCCTACCTTGTAGGTTTCCTGATCGGTTCAAGAGCAAAATCCTCTGGGCTCAAACAAGCTATTTTGGATGTGGGCCTGTTGACTCCCTCCAAAGGCACCAGAATACTCGCATCGTTGAAGGGGGCGTTGGATGCAGGTCTCGAAATTGCTCATGATGAGAAAGCCCTGCCCGACGCCGACCGCATAAGTGGGAAACATATAGCTAATTATGGGGCTTCTCTGAGCCAAAATACCCCTGACCTGTATAGCCGCTCTTTTTCAAGAAACTTGGCAAACCGGTGGCCCCCAGAGCAAATTCCTAATGGATTTGAGAAAGTGAAAAAGGAGATTCAAAGAAACTTAGCTGGTGAGACTAATGTCCCAATATAGAATGGCAGAGAGAGATCAAGCGTTGAGCATGTGGGTTCCAAGAACCCATCTTGGAAAGCTTGTCCAAGAGGGGAAGATTACTTCGATTTCAGATATATTCTCTGAAGGCATAAAGATCCAAGAATCCGAGATCGTTGATGTGCTCCTGCCCAACCTGACTACAGAGGTATTGAACATTAACCTAGTTCAGAAGCAAACTGACGCAGGCGAGAGGTCTAGATTCAAGGCGATTGTCGCCCTCGGAAATGTGGATGGTTACATTGGTTTGGGTGGTGGCAAAGCCAAACAAGTAAGAAACGCTATAGAAAAAGCCACTATTAATGCGAAACTTAACATTTTTCCGGTGCGTAGAGGTTGCGGGAGTTGGGAGTGCGGATGTGGGCAGCCACATTCTTTGCCCTTTAGAGTAAAAGGGAAATGCGGCAGTGTAGCAGTTGAGATAATCCCTGGTCCACGTGGGTTGGGATTGGTGGCGGGGGAATACTCAAAGATTATTCTGAAATTGGCCGGTATCAAAGATTGTTGGACTAGAAGTTTTGGGTCGACTAGGACCGTTTCGTCATCAACCTATAGCACATTTGAGGCTCTCAAAGGAACCCATAGGATCGTTACACCCTCAGATTGGGTTAGGTGAGAACCCATGGAACATAACTATCAATGTCTCTTTGTCATAAGACTGAGAGGAGAAGTTAATCTAAAGAGGGAAGTCGAGGATACTCTTGGGATGTTGCATCTCACTAGGGTGAACCATGCGGTCATCATAAACAATAGACCCGAGTACTTGGGCATGCTCAACAAGGTGAAGGATGTCGTGACATGGGGTGAGATATCCAAAGAGACAATTATGGAGCTTATCAAGAAGAGAGGCCGACTGTCGGCTGGGAGAAGGTTCAACAATGAAATCATCAAGGAATTGGGCTACAACTCCATCGAGGATCTGGCAGAAGACATATTCAATGTGAAACTCGAACTTTCAAAGCTTCACAAGATGAAACCTGTATTTCGTCTTCACCCACCGAAAGGAGGCTTTAAGGGAGGAACGAAGCGATCCGTCGGCGAAAAGGGTGAGCTGGGTTACAGAGGCGAAGAGATCAACAACCTCGCCCAAATCATGATATGATGGCGCTTGCTTCCCGGGAGAGTATTATGCTCACGAGAGGGATTACATGGCTCATAAACGCAGAAAAATCAGAAGATTGAGAGGAACTAGGACCGTAGGATACGGTCAGGTAGGACAGCACAGAAAGCATGGTCAAAAAGGAGGTATGGGAAAGGCTGGGGGTATGGGGACTGATTGGACTTATACAATAAAATACGATCCGAACCGGTTCGGAAAACATACTTTCAGGAATCGTCGAACTGTAACACGAGAAATTAACGTCGTGAATGTTGGAGCCCTGGCCGATGCAATGAGTATGCTGATCAAAAAAGGCCTAGCGGAAGAGAAGGAAGGAAAGACTCACGTCGACTTGGAAAAGATCGGTTATCATAAACTACTGGGCGCAGGAAATATATCCAGACCCATCATGGTTCAGGTAGCTGCGTACTCCGATGTCGCCAAGAGGAAGATTGAGGGAGCAGGCGGAGCCATAATCGTCAAGGAATAGACTAGGAAGGAATCCCGGAGTATGGGCCGATTTCTGAATTTACTCAAACCAATAGCCAGGATAATGCCTGAGGTAAAAGCTCCGGGTCGGAAAGTAAGCTTTAACGAGAAACTCATCTGGACCGGGTTGGTCCTAGTCGTCTATTTGGTCATGGGACAAATTCCACTCTACGGAATCACAACAAGTGGCCAGACTGACCCGTTCCAATTCATGCGAATAATATTCGCTTCAAGCCGAGGCTCCCTTATGGAGCTCGGGATAGGACCAATAGTCACTGCCGGACTCATACTGCAGTTGTTGGCAGGCGCTAAGATAATCTCTGTGGACTTCTCGAATCCTGAAGAGAGAGGGCTATTCACCAGTGCGAGCAAGTTTTTCTCAATAGTTATGACGATCTTCAATGCATCCGCGTACATTCTGGGTGGCGCATACGGGACAGTAACGGTAGAGATAGCAGTTCTAATATTTGTCCAACTTATTATTGTGGGAATCCTCGTTATGCTCATGGATGAGCTCGTCCAGAAAAAATGGGGCATAGGGAGCGGTATAAGCCTCTTCATAGCTGCGGGAGTGGCTCAGAGCATATGGTGGGAGAGCCTGGCCCCCATAGGTCCAATGAGTGACGGGAAGCTCTATGGAAGCTTCATAGCCCTAGGCGAATCCATATTGAAGGGTGAAGGATTATGGTCAATCATTCACAGATCCGGCGGACTGCCAGACATGATAGGTTTCATGACGACAATAGCAATCTTTCTTGTGGTCATCTACCTGGAAGGAGTGAGAGTAGAACTCCCCTTAGCGTATGCCAAATATAGGGGATACCGCAGCCGATTTCCCGTTAAGTTCCTTTACGTATCTAACATACCCGTGATCCTGGCATCTGCTCTCTTCGCCAATATTTACTTCTTTTCCGAACTCATATGGTACAACTTCAATAGAAATAACGACAACTTCTGGTTGAATCTTATCGGAACATTCAACGCGACGGCTTCAACGCCCCAACCCTTGGGCGGTCTCGCCTACTATACGACGCCTCCACGTGACATAGCCATTTTGGTCACTGATCCATTGAGAGCAATAATCTTTGTAATGATCCTAATTGGACTCAGCGTTTTGTTTGCGCTTACTTGGCTCCAAGTCGGGGGTCTCGACTCGCGTACAGTGGCAAAACAGTTGATGGACGCAGGGATGCAAATACCTGGATTCAGAAGATCTGAGCAACAAATCAAGACCATTCTGGACCGCTATATTCCGGCAGTCACGGTCTTAGGTGGAGGAGCCGTAGGAGCCATAGCAGCATTGGGTGATCTTACAAATGTCTATGGAAGTGGCACGGGGATACTCCTCCTTGTCGGCATCTTATATCAGTACTACCAGTCTCTCGCCAAGGAGAGAATGGCCGAAATGCATCCAGCCATAAGGCAATTCTTGGGTGAATAGAAGAGAGTTATGATCAGAAACCTCTGGATAATGTCCAGAACGGGAAGAAACTGAATATGGTTAACGGGAAGATCATAATTGCGGTTGGGTTAGCAGGTGTGGGAAAATCAACCGTTCTTAAAAGGTTGGGAGATCTAGTTAGCAAAGCGAAGAGGAAGGTCACAATAGTATCATATGGCAGCATTATGACAGAAAAAGCCAAGAAATTGGGGATGACCGGAGATCGGGATGAGTTAAGGCGCAGTTCTGTGAAGAAACAAAAAGAGCTCCAAGAGTACGCCGCCAAAGAGATATTCAAGATGACCCATCGTTGGGACTTCGTAATTGTTGATACCCACATGATAATAAGCACCGACAAAGGCTATTTGCCTGCATTACCACACGATATCCTTTCAATCCTAAGACCCTCTTTGCTAGTGGTCATTGAAGCAGAACCAGAAATAATCCTGTCCAGAAGAACCGGGGATATGGAAAGGAATCGGGATCAGACATCTATGGAGCAATTGTCAGCTGAGATAGCTTTTTCAAGGTCAGCTACAGCGGCATGTTCTGTCATCACTGGCGCTCCAGCTAAGTTCATTAAGAATCTAAACGGGAAGCAAGATGCTGCCGCCGCTCAATTCCTGAGACTACTGGAGGATGTCTAAGAAATGGCTGGGCTTTTCGATTTCCTGAATCCTCTAATAGATTTCCTTAGGCTCTACATACCAGTGACCCCCCCAGGAGGAACCATATTCATATTGCTACTATCGCTAACTCTCAGTGCGGTCACGGCTCTGGCTAACCGTTTCCTAGTAGACGTGAAACTTGCGAAGTCCTACAATGAAGAAGTCAAGGCTTGGTTCAAAGAGTTCAACGAAGCCAAGAAGAACAATGACCGAAAACTCATGGCAAAGCTGAATCGAACCAAATCTGAAATTGACAAAGCTCAAGCTACTATCTCCAAACAAAGGCTGAAGATTACAGCAGTAACCTTTATTCCATTTCTCCTAATCTTTGCAATCCTGAGTAGCATATACTCGACCACAATTGTGGCCGTTATGCCTTTTGAGCTGCCTATAATTGGGCAACAACTAAGCTATTACTGGTGGTACGTCATCTGTTCATTCTCAACGTCTATTCCATTGCAGAAACTAGTTGGCGCTACGCTCGATTGAGAACCTAATACAAAATTCCCCAACAGGAGACGACGGAGTCTGAGAATACCAATAACCATAAGCGGTCTGCATGGTACAGGGAAATCAACCTACGCAGCGACTCTGGCTGATTATTTCAACCTTCGGCATGTTTCTTCTGGAACAATCTTCCGTTCCGTTGCCAAAGAAAGAAACCTTTCATTGGAAACCCTTTCGAAAGAGGCTGAGCGCGATCCTGAGTTAGATAGATTGATCGATGCCGTCACAAAGGCCGAGGCTAAGAAGGGGTCTGTGGTGATCGATGGTCTCTTGACAGCATGGATGACACTCAACATGGATACGGTCAAAATCTTCTTAACCGCGCCAGAGAAGATACGTATGCAGAGAATCTCGAAGAGAGATAACCTCCCATTCTCAGAAGCTCGACGAGTGACTCTGCTCAGAGAAGAGAGCGAAAAATCTCGGTTCAAGAAATATTACAACTTTGATCTGGATGATTACTCTATCTATGACCTTGTTATCAATACGTCCCTGCTCTCCGTAGACTCCAATCTCAAAGTTCTAAAAACACTTATCAAAGAGTGTCTCAACACAAAGAACCGCAGGATGTGAGGAAATTACCTACAATTGAAATTGGGAGAGTTTGCGTCAAACTAAGCGGCCGAGAAACGGGTCTCAAATGCGTTATCTTAGACGTCATCGACAAGAATTTCGTCCTCGTCACAGGTCCAAAGGAGGTCAATAAAATGAGGAGGAGAAGGGTCAATGTGAAGCATCTGGAACCCACAACTCTAAAGATCGAGCTAGAAAAGGGTGCGTCGGACCAGAAAGTCATGGTAGCCCTTAAGGCCATCAACCTGACTGAAGAGATGGCGAGACCCATAAGACCCGCAAAGGCTTGACTTGAAAACTGAAAATAAGAGATTTGGAGGATAGTTTTTGGCAACTCCCCCTTGGGAGATCACGCGCAGCCTCCTGGCTAAGGCATCTGAGGAGACCGATCCAAAGTATGGTTGTACGCCTGAGAATAGATCTTTTCGAAACCACCTCAGGTATGGTGTAATAAATTTGGATAAACCTCCGGGGCCTACAAGCCATGAGGTTGTTGCTTGGGTTAAACGGATTATGAATATCGAACGCGCCGGACACGGTGGGACCTTAGAGATCTAGGGAAGGTCGAGGAAACCCCAACGTATCTGGCGTCTTACCGATAGCCTTAGAGGAGGCTACGAAAAGTCTTCAGTCTCTTCTTCTTACGGGAAAAGAATATGTTTGTGTAATGAGGCTCCATGGCTTGGCATCTGAGGAAGCTATAAGGAGAATCTTCAAAGAGTTTGTCGGACCAATATATCAGAAGCCTCCCGTTCGCTCTTCTGTCAAAAGAGAAGTCAGAATAAGGACTATTTACAGCTTGGAGGTTCTGGAGATATCGCAGAACCACGTCTTGTTTCATACGAGTTGTCAAGGAGGCACGTATATTCGGAAGATATGCTACGATATCGGGGAAGTTCTAGGATGCGGCGCTCATATGAGAGAACTCCGAAGGACAAGAACTGGCCCCTTCGTGGAAGACCGTTCTCTCACTACACTGCAGACCCTTTCAGATGCCTGCTCGAAGTGGTTGAAGGAAGGAAACGAGGAAGAGGTGAGACACATAGTTCGGCCAATGGAAGATTGCTTGAAATTCATACCCAAGATCTATCTGAGAGATTCTGCAGTGGATGCCATCTGCCATGGGGCAAGTCTCGCTGTCCCAGGCGTGGTGAGTTTGGAAAGCGATATAAAGGCTAACGATGAAGTTGCGCTCTTTACTCAGAAGGGCGAAGTTGTTGCGCTCGCGAAAGCCGCCATGGCGACTGATGATATCCTAAACTTTGATCATGGAATAGCGGCCAAATCAGAGAGGGTGCTGATGTCACCTGGAACCTATCCCAGGATGTGGCAGACGCGCAAAACTGAAAACGACAAAGGCTGATGAAGATGTTATGTTTGTACCGCTCCATTGTAAAGTCAGTACTCAAGCAAAACCGCCGACGAAGATCTTCGGAAACCCAGAAATACTTGGTCCTGAGAGGAAAGTTGAGAACTAGTAACTAATACATGCCGGGGTCTCCTAGTCTGGTAGGGAGCAGATAAAAGTTAACAGCTCAAGCCTGGAAAGCCTGTGCCCCCTCCGGGGCACGTGGGTTCAAATCCCACTCCCGGCGCCAAACCATTCGAGTGCCATATGTGAGCTCGACCTGACATATCATAATATTCGTATGTTCTGAATGCCCAGTCAAAAGCGCTTTCCGAATGGTCACTTTGGCGATAACTTTAATATGAGGCTGATGAAACTCGTTATCTCTGCACGCGAAAGACAGGCAATATATAAAACAGGGATGGCATATAGGAGAAGGAGCAGGTTCTCAGTGTCTGAATCTTATCGTCATATAGTACGCATCTTTGGAACTGACTTGGATGGTTCCAGAAAACTCCTCTACGGTCTGAGTAGAGTTAAAGGAGTAAATGTTAATCTGGCCCAAGCATCACTGAAATCGATGGGTCTGGACCCTAACATGCGATTGGGGTACCTGACAGAAGATAATATTGAGAAAATTGAGGAATTCTTGCGAAATCCTACTGATAAAGGGATTCCTGCTTTTCTGGTGAATCGTCGTAAGGATCTTGAGACTGGCCATAATATTCATCTGATAGGCCCGGACCTTACTCTGCGGCTTAAATCTGACATAGACTTTATGAAAAACATGAAAAGTTGGAAGGGCATTCGCCATTCTCTCGGGCTCAAGGTCAGGGGTCAGAGAACCAAGACCACTGGAAGATCTGGAAGGGTCGTAGGCGTCAAGAAGCAAATGCTCAAGACGGCCGCTCTGGCAAGAGAGGGCGGAAAAGAAGCAAAGAAGGGAGAGTAGGATTTGGGCGACCCTAAGAAACAAAGAAAGAAATTCGTAACTCCAAGATATAGATGGCGCAAAGACCTTCTGGACACCGATCTCAGAACCCTCGGAGAATTCGGTCTGAGAAACAAAAGAGAGATATGGCGCCATCGAACAGCTCTCTCACAATTCAGAGAAAAAGCCCGATCCCTTCTATCAAAATCTCCCGAGGATCGGAAGAACTCCGAGGGAGAGCTTCTAGGTAGGCTTGGCAATCTGGCGATTGTTCCAGAAAACGCAACACTCGACAACGTCCTTGATCTCACCTTGGAAAACATTCTGGAAAGGAGGCTCCAAACCCAAGTCTTCAAACTTGGGTTGGCCATATCATTGAATCAGTCTCGGCAGCTGATAAATCACGGGCATATAAGCATAGGGCGCAAAGTAGTAACCTCTCCGAGTTATCTTGTTTCAAAGGAAGATGAGAAGGCCGTGGCTTACAGCTCCTTAAGTCGGTTGAGGGCACCTGAACATCCTATTCACGTGGCCCCAAGGGTCCGGCCTGCACCTGCCCCGCCCAGAATGGAGAGAGAACGTTTTCGCAGGAGGTAATTCGAGTTGGCTGAGAAAAAACAAGAGAAGTGGGCCGTGGCCCACGTTTTCAGTTCCTACAATAACACCATAATACACATGACTGATATTACTGGGGCTGAGACTATCGCCAGATGCTCAGGCGGCATGTTCGTCAAAGCCGATCGTTTCGAATCATCCCCATATGCAGCAATGCAAGCAGCGTCTCACGCCTCCCAAATAGCCAAAGACAAAGGAATTACTGCCATCCATATCAAGGTCAGAGCTCCTGGAGGAGTTGGACCGAAAACACCTGGGCCAGGCGCCCAAGCAGCTATCAGGGCTCTTGCTCGAGCCGGGTTGAGAATAGGTAGAATAGAAGAAGTAACTCCAATTCCTCACGATGGCACAAGAAGACCCGGCGGAAGAAGAGGAAGAAGGGTCTAGCGAACCACTTGGGATGGTATAAGATTCTTGGAAATAGAAATCCTACAAAAAACGGAGACATCCGTACTGCTAGTTCTTCGTGGTGTTCCTACGGCCTTCGTAAATGCCCTTAGAAGAATAATGATCTCGGAAGTCCCGGTGATGGCAATTGACCATGTAATCATCATAGAGAACACCTCATCCATGTATGATGAAATGCTAGCTCATCGACTAGGGTTGATCCCTCTCAAGACTGATCTGGATTCTTACGTTCTACCGAAAGACTGTACCTGTAAGAGTGAGCTTGGTTGCTCCAAGTGTAGGGTCACCATGACTTTCGATGTTGAGGCCACAGAAGGTGTAAGAACCGTATACTCAAACGAATTGAAATCTGATAATCCTGGCATAATTCCGGTTTCGGGGGAGATTCCAATACTGAAACTTGCCTCTGACCAGAAGGTCAAATTGGAGGCATATGCGCAACTTGGCATAGGAAAGGATTATGCAAAATGGCAACCAGTTTCAGCTTGCACATACCGTTACTATCCTAAGATATCGGTCAACACCAAAACGTGTGATGCCTGTGGTGAGTGCGTGGAAGCTTGCTCAAAGAGAGTTTTGCAGGTCAAGGGCAAGAAACTTTTGATTGAAAACGTTGTTGTTTGCGACCTTTGCGGCGATTGTGTAAAGTCATGCCCGAAAGAAGTGGCAGGAATTGAGGTAGAACCGGAACAGAATGTCTTTATATTCCAGATAGAGTCAAACGGTAGTCTTTCGATGGAGCGACTCCTAACCGAAGCCTCAAGGATTCTAGCGAAGAAATCCGAGGATTTTGTGGATTTGCTTTCCCTCAAGGAGGACCCAGAATGACCCGAAGTGAGTTTGAGAGTCAGGAACTGAGAGAACTAATTCGGTTCTTGAAAAAAGCAGCCAAGGAGACAGACTCCAATCTATGGCTTGTGATCGCAGACCAGATCAACAAATCTAAACGAAGCCGTCGCGCAATCAATCTGAACAGGATCAATAGATTTTCAAAAGATGGCGAGACTGTCGTGGTGCCAGGTAAGGTGCTAGGGGCAGGTGCTCTAAATCATCCAGTTACAATCGGGGCTCTCTCCTTTTCTACAGAAGCCACCAGAAAGATTCTGGAATCCGGAGGCAGATGTTACACCCTCCCGGAGCTTTTCGCGCTGAAGCAAAGTGACTCAGACATAAAAATCATAGGTTGAACTTTACATGACGGACAACATCAAGATTACCGGAATCGATGGGGACGGTTTAATCCTGGGTAGAGCTGCTACATACATAGCTAAGCTCCTTCTTTCAGGCGAGACTGTAGTCATGATAAACGCTGAGAAGGTTGTCATTTCGGGTGGCAAAAGATACATAATCAATTCCAAGAAGGAAAGCATGAAGATCATAACTCATGCTACACCTTGGCGAGGGCCGTTCCACTACAGAACTCCAGATAGGATAATAAGAAGAGCAATAAGAGGAATGCTCCCTTGGAAGAAATCCCGAGGAAGGGAAGCCTACAGAAGGCTACGTGTCTATGTGGGCAGACCGAAGGAATTCGAAGAACAAACTTGCATGACAATACCTGAAGCGAAACTGACCGACATCAACAAGCCTCATATGACCGTGGGTAATCTTTCCCGGGAATTGAGCTGGAGAGAATAAGGTGATTCTATGCCTACTCAGAAAAAACGAGTGATCCTAACGAGCGGAAAGAGAAAAGCTGCTATTGCGAGGGCTACGCTAAAGATTGGAACCGGAAGAATAAGAATAAACGGAATACCTGCGGAGATATATCAGCCTGCCTTGGCTAAATCCAAGATTGTGGAGCCATTAATGCTGTCGGGCGAAGCTTGGAAGAATCTCAACATAGACGTAAATGTCGAAGGCGGAGGGTTTATGGGGCAAGCAGAGGCGGCAAGAATGGCCATCGCTAGAGGAATCGTAGAGTGGACTAAGAGTTCAGCGGTGAAAGAAAGCTTCCTGAGCTACGATAGGACAATGTTGGCAGGAGACCCTCGAAGAATCGAACCCAAGAAATTCGGTGGACCCGGAGCCAGACGAAGAAAACAGAAATCCTATAGATAGAGGTATTGCGGTGATCATACCCATTAGATGTTTTACCTGCGGAAACCTCGTTGCTGACAAATGGGACGAGTTCAAGAGTCGAGTGGACTCGGGCGAAGATCCTCAGAAAGTCTTCGAAGATATTGGCCTGAAACGCTATTGTTGCAGAAGGATGCTTCTCGCTCATGTCGAGTTAGTGGATGAGCTATTGAAATTCCCTGAAGCAGCAAGAGCGAAGAAGATCGAAAGGGAACTTCAATGAATTCTCTTACCAAGATCTTCGATGTGAGAGCTCAGATGATATTCAATGGTCGAGGCGAGCCTACACTTGAAGCAACCATATCCACTGAGGGGGGATTGGGAATAGCTTCAGCGCCTTCGGGAGCTAGCAAAGGGAAGTTCGAGGTCAAATCTTATCCTAATAACAGTGTCCAAGGAGCGATAGACCAAGTCGAAAAGATCGTGGCCCCTGCCTTACTTGGAAAGGATGCTGATGAACAAGAACTCATCGACCAAACCCTACACGATGTCGATGGCACAACTGACTTCAGTAGGATAGGTGGGAATACAGCCTATGCCATATCAGTTGCGGCAGCATCTGCTGCCGCAAATTCCATCGAAATGCCCCTTTTTTATCACCTTTCTGGATCTCTGGTTACGGATCTGCCACAACCCTTAGGCAACGTATTAGGCGGTGGGAAACATGCTGGCAAGAAGGCTCCAGACATACAAGAGATCCTGGTTGTAACTCTAAACGCGCCTTCATTTCTAGATGCGGCTATGGCCAATATAGATGTCCATAGGAAGGTGGGAGTGATTCTAGGAAAAAGAGACTCCAACTTCACTGGCGGGAAGGGCGACGAAGGAGGATGGGCCCCAAACATTGACAACGAAGAAGCATTAAGCATAGTCTCTGATGCTTGCGCCTCTGTATCGGAAGAATCTGGAATGAAGATTGGAATGGGCGTGGATGTGGCGGCTTCTTCCCTTTGGGACCCTCATCAAAGAAAATACTTGTACCCAAGAGATGGCAAAAAATTTACCGAAGAGGAACAGATAGATTTCATCCAGAATCTGATAAGAGAATACAAACTGGTGTACGCCGAAGATCCACTTCACGAAGAAGACTTTGGCGGTTTTGCTGAGCTCACGCGGAAAACCAAGGATTGTCTAATCTGCGGAGATGATCTCTATACGTCTAACGTTAGCCGACTTCTTCGAGGGATCGAAAAGGGTTCAGGAAATGCCATAATCATAAAACCAAATCAGATTGGTACACTAACAGATGCCTTTAAGACAACCAAAATGGCAAAACGCCATGGATTCATTCCTGTTGCATCCCACCGATCAGGAGAAACTAATGACAGTCACTTGACACATATTGCCGTAGCTTTTGGAACCCCACTGATCAAACTCGGCGTTGTAGGCGGGGAGCGAGCCACAAAAGTGAATGAGCTGGTTAGGATCGAGAAGCTGTTGGGTAAGCGAGCGAGAATTTGCGATTTCAGAGAATACATGTAGAGGGTCTAGATAATGTCGAATGGCGAAGAAAAAACCGTTCCGAATGTTGAGAAAACCGAAGAAGAGGCATTGGCTGAAGGAGTATCCCTTCTTCTTCCGATAGATGTACTTCTGTCAGCGGGCATCCATATAGGAACTCGGATAAAAACCTCTGATATGGAACCCTTCATTTATAGGATTCGTCCGGACGGACTATACGTGTTGGACGTTAAGAAGACTGATGAAAGGATCAAGATTGCAGCCAAGTTTATTGCCCAATTCAACCCTTCCGAAGTTGTAGTTATATCAGCTAGACTATATGGGAAGACTCCGGTGAAGAAATTCTGCGAAACTGTAGGTACCCGTTCGATAATTGGTCGTTTCATGCCCGGTGTCTTTTCAAATCCAGCTTATCCTACATATGTAGAGCCTCAAGTAATAATCGTGACCGACCCGAAGGCCGACAGACAGGCAGTGAAAGAAGGCATACTCGTGGGCAAACCTATAGTTGCAATCTGTGATACGGAGAACGATTTTTCTGGGGTAGATTACGTAATACCTGCCAACAACAAAGGCAGAAGAGCCTTGGCGACTGTATATTGGCTTTTGGCCCGCCAAATACTTCGTGAAAGGGGCGAACTCCAACAGGACGCCAACATTACTGCCACGATAGACGATTTTGAGACGAAATTGGCTGACGTAGGTGTAACGGCCGAACCGGATATGGAGTGAAATCGGTCCCTATCCAGCTCTTACGGATTCATCTATCGAAGTCCCTCTGATACCCGAAAATTGGCAATCGAGATGGATCTACCATCTAGCGAATGAAAGAACCCTGCAACGTCATGTTATCAATCAGCTTGAACGATTGCCCTTGCTTGGGTCAGTAGCTCTGGCACCTTCGCACGACCTTTGGGCCTTTGCCTTTCGGCAGTATTTTCAAGATAATGCATACTTATTTGTTTTGAGTAGATGCCGTTTTCTACGGTAAAAGCACTGAAATTGCTACATTCCCTAGCAACGAATACTTTTATTCAATTTCAGCAATAGTCACCATTTCAGGGTGGCTTGAATGAGAAGAGGGTCAGGCTTTGGCAAGGTCATTCTATTTGGAGAACATTTTGTAGTTCACGGCGTTCCGGGAATTGTCTCTGCGATTGATTCAACTGCTGACGCGGAAGTGCGTAGGACTGGAAAAGGGATTACTATAAAGGATAGGCGCAAAGGCGCAAAGTGTTACGCCGAAGAAAAAAAGCTTCAACAGCTCGAGTCTATAGAAAGAATACTGGAGGCGATGGAGATTGACCCAAAAACGGTTTCATTGAATATCTCTTTAGGGGGAAATCTTCCAGGTTTCAGCGGGCTTGGGGCCTCTGCAGCAAGTAGTGTTGCGATTGCCCGCGCCATTGCAGGAGAATTTGGAAAAGATCTATCCGATGAAAGGATCAACGAGATTGCGTATGAGGCTGAAAAAGCCTACGCAGGAACTCCTTCAGGAATTGACAATACGGCCGCAACCTATGGCGGCCTACTATGGTTTAGGAAGAATATGGAGGAGGGTCCGAACACCATCGAAAGAATAAGCATTAGAAGACCGGTTGAAATCATCATAGGCAACACGGGAATCGTCGCTAACACCAAAGAAATGGTTGCTGGTGTGGCAACGAGAAAAAAAAGCAATCCGAGAAAATATGATCCCCTATTCAAAAATGCTGAAGACTTAGCATTTTCGGGAAGAAAAGCCCTCGAGGAGTTTGATATGATGCAAGTAGGGACTCTAATGAACGAGAATCACCGCCTGCTCCAAGAGATTGGTGTATCCTGCAAGGAACTGGATTTTCTGGTCAATTTAGCTAGGAAAGAAGGCTCCTTTGGAGCAAAGGTAACAGGTGGCGGTGGTGGAGGCTGCATGACAGCTCTGACGCCGACAAAAAAGCTCCAGGACAAAGTTGCAAAGGCAATTGAGGATGCTGGATTTGAAGTATTACGCACAAAGATTGGTGTCGAAAAGATTTAAGGAAAACGTGAACCAATAACAAACAAGGATGAACCTTATTTGGGTTTCAGAAGTTTCCTAGAGCAACTCGACAAAGCTGGAGAGCTAAGAAGAATAACCCGACAGGTTTCAACGGAATACGAACTGGCAGGAATCATAAACGCCCTTGGCGAAAAACCAGTACTTTTCGAGAATGTGAAAGAATCACGCGTACCTGTAGTAGCTGGTCTCGTCTCCTCCAAGGAACTCATCTCTCGATCATTGTCAATCAGAAAAGAACAACTACTGCACAAATTATCTAGCGCTCTGAGAAATCCCTCGCCCCCGCGAATTGTGGACAAAGGTGAGTGCCAGGAAGTAGTGGAAAGAACTGTTGATCTTACAAGATTGCCAATAATGAGATACACCGAAAAAGACGGCGGGAAATATATCGCCTCAGCTGTATCAATAGTGAAAGACGCAGAATTGGGCAGGAACATGAGTTTCCATAGACTCATGCTTTTTGGTCCCGATAAATTACTGGCCCGCATCGTTGAAGATCGAGGTACAGACACAGCTCTCAACAGGGCCGAGGGTGAGCTAGATATTGCGATATGCATAGGCAACTCAACGGCGGTTCTCCTGGCGGCTGCAACATCGTTGCCGAAGGGTATCGATGAGTTGGGAATGGCTAATGCGCTAGAAGATACCCCGTTGGTGAAATGTAAGACCTTGGACCTTGAGGTGCCAAAAGAATGTGAGATCGTTCTGGAAGGCAGAATAACGAAAGAAAAAGCCTCTGAGGGGCCATTCTTAGACCTAACTGGAACCTTGGACAAGGTCCGACAGCAACCAGTAATAGAAATAAAATGTGTGACTCACCGGGAAAGACCGTTCTACCAGACAATACTTGCGGGAAGGAACGAACATAAATTCCTGATGGGCATGCCCAAAGAGCCTACCATCTTTAATGAGGTTGACAAGGTTTGCCGATGCAAGGACGTCTATATCACCCCTGGAGGGTGTAGCTGGCTCCATGCTGTCATCCAGATAAAGAAGCAAAACGCCGAAGATGGACGAAGGGCAATTGTTGCAGCCTTCGAAGGCCACAAATCATTGAAACACTGCGTCATTGTGGATGGGGACATAGATATATACGATCCACATGACGTTGAATGGGCTGTCGCCACGCGATTTCAGGCAGACAAGAACGCCTTCATATTTCCGAAACAGCCCGGGTCATCGCTTGATCCTTCCGGAGATTTGGCTGAAGGAAGAAAGGCAACTACCTGCAAGATGGGGATAGACGCTACAATTCCTTTCGGGAAAACGGACAAAGGTTTCACGAAGGAAAAATACCGAGAAGTTGAGATTGAAAGATTCACGTGATTTTCATGTACCTAACAGAAAGAGAACAGAGAATGCTCAGTGGCGAAGAAGGTTATGCAGTAAGAAAATCCATGGAGATTCTGGTCGCCCTTGGAGACATCTATGGAGCAGATAAGCTCATTAGAGTAGGGTCAGTCCAAGTGGCAGGCGTGTCCTATCATAACCTTGGAGATGCAGGTTTAGAATTTCTGAATGAATTGGCAAAAGACGGCAAGGTCAAAGTGCTCACGACTTTAAACCCTGCTGGAATGGATCTGGAGAATTGGAGGACCCTCGGGATTAGTGATGAGTTCGCCGTAAAACAGAATCTAGTAATAGACGCTTTCAGGAAAATGGGGATAATAACATCTTGCACTTGCACGCCATATTTCATAGGCAATCTTCCAAGATATGGAGAACATATCGCCTGGTCTGAGTCGTCTGCTGTCACTTTCGCCAACTCTGTCATTGGGGCTAGGACCAACCGAGAAGGCGGGCCATCAGCTCTCGCCGCAGCTTTCGTTGGCATGACGCCCGCATACGGTTTACACTTGGACGAGAACCGAGCGCCAAATATTTATGTGCAAGTGAATGTCATTTTGAAAACGCAGTCAGATTGGGGTGCTCTCGGCTACAGTATCGGCAAGAAAGCCGAAAACAGAATACCCTACATCACGGGCATAAAAGATGCAGAAGTGGACGAGCTGAAATCTTTCTGCGCCTCGGTAGTGACCTATGGAGCGCAACCGCTCTTTTATATTAAGGACATAACGCCGGGGTCCGAAACTCAATCGCCTCCGAAAGAAAAGGTCACGATAGAAGAAAATGACCTTAAGGAAGCATATGAAGAAATCAATGACCCAGTCACGGATATCGAGCTGGTCTGCATAGGTTGTCCCCATTGCTCGATAAAAGAAATTGCTGAGATTGCCGAGTTACTGAAAGATAGGAGAATCTCTCTCAGTACGGAGTTCTGGGTGGCTACTTCGCGACTGGTGAAACAAGTCGCTGACAAGAGAGGATACACCGAAATCATCGAGAAGGCCGGAGGAAAATTCGCTTGCGATACTTGCATGGCTGTAGCCCCACTAAAGGGCCGATTCAAATCAGTTGCAACAACCTCTGCCAAAGGCTGCTTCTACTCAAGACAAAACAAGATGGCCACAAGAATGGGCAGTTTAAGACAATGCATAGAGGCTGCGGTGAGCGGAAAATGGAACTGAGGGGAAGAATCATTTTCAAAGGGACTGGTGAAGGAGAGGCTTTGGTGACTTCCCAGCCAATTTCATTCTATGGCGGAGTAGATCCGAATACCAGCGAAATAATTGAGAAAGGGCATGAACTGCATGGCAAAAGCATAAAAAGCAAAATTATCGTCTTCCCAACTGGAAAAGGCTCAACCGTAGGATCTTATACTCTTTATCGCATGAAAAAGAACCGCATGGCTCCAGCTGGAATCATAAACAAAGAATGCGAGACCGTGATCGCCGTTGGTGCTATCATATCAGAAATACCATGCGTCGATAAGATAGACATCTCAAAGATAAAGACTGGCGATCTAATCCGAATAACAGATGGAGTCGTCAATATTTTCCAGCACTGACCTACGTCATGGAGATGAGTTCTTACAATATGCTTGCTTATGCAAGAGGGCACTATTTGTCAGTCACGATCTCAGATGCATTTTTCGAATTCACACCAATATAGTGCGAGAGGAATGAATCATAAATAATAGCTGAATTATTTGACGGAGGGATGAAGACTTGCCTAATTCCATGAATCTCACAATACTAAAACTTGGCGGCTCAGTAATAACCAAGAAGGATAAACCGTTCACTTATGCCTTAAAGACTATTCGGAGGTTGGCCAGAGAAATAGCAAAGTCTAACATCAAACCTTTGATAATAGTTCATGGCGGCGGTTCCTTTGGGCATCCTATCGCCAAAGAGTACTCAATAAAACAGGGTTACAGAGACTCCAGTCAACTCTACGGCCTCGCAAAAACACATCTCTCTATGCTCAGATTGAATCACATTGTCATGACCTCTTTGATAGAGGCGGGCGTTCCAGCATTTCCAGTTCAGCCTTCTTCTTGCTTTGTTACGAAAGGCGGTCGAATAGACTGGCTGAACATGGACGCAGTTCTTGATATCCAGCAACTAGAATTGGTTCCAGTTCTCTATGGAGACATCTCGTTTGATCGGGAAATTGGATTCACCGTTCTCTCGGGAGATCAAATAGTATCGTACCTATCCATTAAGCTCGGAGCCACTAGAATAGTAATGGGCATTGACGTGGACGGCCTATATGCGTCAAACCCTAGGACCGATCCTAACTCAAATCTACTCCACCGAGTGAATCTATCCAAACAGAGAAGCTGTATCAAGAATCTAGATGTGCGTTCCGACATAATAGACGTCACAGGTGGGATGGGAGGAAAACTTCAAGAGCTTATTCCGGCACTGAGAAATGGCGCCGAAGCTATCCTTGTAAACGCCTTGAAACCTAAGAGGATACTTAAGGCTCTTAGAGGCGAGGCCGTCATCGGTACCGTACTACTCTAGGAGATCGGTATATTGGTCGAAAGAAAAATCGAAAAGAGAAAGATCAGCCATATCGAAATTTGTTCAAGAAAAGACGTTCAAGCAAGAAATATCACTAATTGCTTTGGGGATATTCACCTAGTCCATAATGCGTTGCCCGAAATTGACTTGAGCGATGTCCAGTTGGACACGACTCTCTTTGGAGTAAAACTGAAAGCGCCTATCATGATAGAGGCAATTAGCGGAGGAGCTTCGGAGGCTGCCAAGTTGAATTCAATCTTGGCAGAAACTGCCGAAGAGCTGAGAATAGGCCTAGGATTGGGAAGCCAAAGAGCCGCTTTAGAGAATCCTTCACTAGAATATACTTACCGAATTGCTAGAGAGAAGGCTCCAAATACTCTTCTAATCGCAAACTTGGGAGCCTCTCAGATTGCGAAAGGATACAAGATTGAGGAGGCTGAGAAGGCCATCGAGATGATATCCGCCAATGCCTTGGCCATTCACCTGAATCCTCTGCAAGAAGCAGTTCAGATAGAGGGAGAACCAGAATTTCGAGGTTGTATCTCAGCAATCCGTAGATTAACTTCTAGATTGCATGTTCCGGTCATAGCCAAAGAGGTCGGTTCGGGAATATCAAAGGAGGTCGCACGGATTCTTGAAAAAGCTGGAGTGAGAGGGATTGACGTGGCAGGAGGAGGCGGAACAAGTTGGGCAGCTGTTGAATACTACCGTGCTGAAGAGGCTAACGATGACATACATAAGAGACTCGGCTTGTCATTTTGGGACTGGGGCATACCAACGGCAATAAGTTTAATCGAGGTCAAGTCAGCCACCGGTATCACGGCTGTTGCTTCAGGGGGAATTCGAAACGGACAAGAAATCGCCAAGGCCATAGCTTTGGGAGCAGATGCCGTTGGTATGGCTCTTCCGCTTCTGAGATACGCTTTGAAAGGCAAAGAGGCACTAATGGGAGAACTATCTTACATGATTCAAGAACTGCAAACTACAATGTTTTTGGTTGGAGCAAGGAATCTGGAGGACCTGAGAATGGCGCCCTTAGTTATCACTGGTAAAACCGCGGAATACATGAAATCGCGCGGTATCGGAATCGAATCTTATAGATCGAGGGCTTGAGATTTGAGCAAGAATGTCGTTTCAGAAATTGAGCGTCTCTCAAGGAAAATCGACCCAGTGATTCTTGCCACTCTTGGAACTGAAAGAGAACCGAGAACACTATATGATGCAGCCAGTCACCTCCTAAGAGCTGGAGGAAAGCGGCTTCGGCCTCTCCTTGTTTTTGAATCTTGCAGGGTTGTGGGGGGACAAGAGGACAACGCGCTCAGAATAGCCGCAGCCGTGGAATTGTTTCATAATTTCACGCTGATCCACGACGACATCATGGACAAGGATGATCGACGAAGAGGTATCCCAACAGTCCACGTCAGTTTTGGAGAACCCGTTGCGATAACAGCGGGAGATCTTTTGTTCGCTAAGGTCTTTGAGGTTGCTCTAGCGAGTGGAATTGAAAAAGCAGATCTAATCGAGATCTTGAAGAAACTAACCGAGGCCGCCGTCATGGTGTGCGAAGGACAGACTCTGGATATGATGTACGAAGACAAGATTGGGGTGACCGAGAAAGAATACATAGAAATGGTAGGAGGGAAAACCGCAGCTCTCTTCAAAGCGGCAGCTCAGGCAGGTGCAATAGCTGGGAAAGGCACTGACGCAGAGGTGGAACACCTGGGATCATATGGCTTCAATGCAGGGATAGCTTTTCAAATCATAGACGACATCTTGGGCATAACAGCTGAAGGCAAGTCATTAGGGAAGCCAGTCGGAAGTGACCTAAGGGAAGGAAAGAAGACCCTGATAGTAACACATGCCTTGGCCAACAGCGACGAGAACCAAAGAAAAGCGATCATGTGCTTACTAAAGAACAGAAACTCAACTCAGGACGAGATCCGTACAGCTATCGATCTCTTCAGATCCATTGGTTCGATTGACTATGCCCGACATGTAGCTGTTGGATACGGATTCATAGCAAAAGAGAGTCTCTCCATATTCGAGAACCACGATGAAAGAGAATTGCTCGAAGCACTAGTGGATTTCTTCCTAGATCGTGGAAAATAGTTGCTGGCACTTCAAAAGGTGACGTCGAACGAGCATCAGTGACCTAGATACAATACGAAAAAATGCTTACATATACGCCTTAGCCAACGCTGCAAAGTTTGGGGGCAAAGCCAGAGCTGAAGCTGTCCATGGACGTTTAATGGCTGAAACTGGAGGCGCCATCCCGGCGGAAGAAATGAAGAAGATCGCTGAGGAAACGGTTGTCACCGTAAATAACATGTCACAAGAAGATCGATTGAAAGAATTATCAAGACTCGCGCCCAAGCTCTTGGAACAAAAGAAGAAAGAGAAGGAGGTCAAGACACTCCCTGCGTTGCCAAATGCTGATATGTATTCCAAGATTGTTATGAGGCTCGCTCCATATCCATCCGGTCCGCTTCACATAGGAAATGCGCGGATGGCGATCTTGAACGACGAATATGTGAAGCGCTACAGAGGAGAACTCATACTGGCTTATGATGACACTATAGGCTCTGTTGAGAAGAATATTGTTCCAGAAGCTTATGATCTGATAAAAGATGGCTTGGACTGGTTGGGTGTCAATGTAGACAAGATAGTGTACAAATCTGACCGCATCTCCTTCTTCTATGAATGGGCCAGAATACTTCTCGAAAGAAATCTTGCATATGTTTGCCTGTGTGAAGCTGAGACGCTTCGCCGAAATCGAGGACTAGGGGATGAATGCTCTTGTCGAAATTCGAGCAGGGAGACTAATCTTGACGGATGGGACAAGATGCTCGGCGGATTTTACGATGAAGGAGAAGCAGTGGTCAGGTTAAAGACAGACATGAAACATCCTAATCCTGCATTCAGGGACAGAGTACTTCTGAGAGTATCTCGACGCGTCCATCCACGAGTCGGTGACCGGTATATAGTATGGCCAATGTTAGAATTCTCTTGGGCCATAGATGATCATCTCTTGGGAATAACCCATATCCTGAGAGGTAAGGATCTAGTCATCGAGGACATGATGGAAATTTTCTTGTGGAACCTTTTCGGATGGAGTAAGCCTGAGATAATTCACCATGGTCTTCTTCAGATATCTGGGGCCAAACTTAGCAAGACCAAGGCTAGACGGATGATCGAGAACAAAATCTACTCTGGATGGGATGATCCACAGACTTGGAGTATGCAATCACTCAGGAGAAGAGGTATAAGACCTGAAGCATTGAGGGAATTCGTTCTGGAATTCGGCTTGAGTCTATCCGAGGTAACTGTTCCTTTGGACAATTTATATGCTTTAAACAAGAAACTAGTCGATCCGTTATCAGATAGGTATATCTTCGTAAGCGACCCTGTGAATCTGACCATCATCAATATGCCCGGGAAAATCGAAAATGAAATTCCCAGACATCCAGACTTTTCAGCTCGCGGGTTCAAGAGATTCAGCATAACCCCGGAACCTGACAAGAGCGTTACTCTGCTGGTTTCTAGGGAAGATCTGAAGCTTCTGGAAGAATCAAAATACGTTAGGCTAATCGACCTCTGTAATCTGAGAGTAATGAAGTCTGGTGAAAGAGGTGTTCAATGTGTTTACCACAGTACTGATCACCGAGATGCCAAGGGTCTGAGCGCACCGCTACTTCAATGGTTACAATTAGAAGATACATTTCCTGCTCGTGTATTAATGCCTGACGGCACCACGAAAGAAGGTTTGGCCGAATTACAGTGCACCAAGCTAGATGTAGGAACGGTAATTCAATTCATTAGATTCGGTTTCGTCAGAATAGACAAGAAAGACCATGAAATTGATGCCTTCTTTTCCCACAACTGAGAATCCCAACCCGATTCCTAGCTTGGTCGGAAGTTCCTGTTCAACCTCATTCTTGAAGTAAGAAAGGCGAAACATTCATAAGTAGAAGTAGTTCATTCCATCTTCCAGCATTAAAAGGGAGGAGAGGCCCATGTCTAAACCGTTCTACGTAAAGATTAATGTGCCAAAGGAATTGGCAGAAGCGGCCTATGAAGCTCTTCAGATAGCTCGAGACACAGGAAAGATAAGGAAAGGAACCAATGAAACAACCAAGGCCGTGGAACGAGGAATTGCGAAACTCGTCGTGATAGCCGAGAATGCTGAACCACCGGAAGTCGTGGCGCATCTCCCACTATTATGTGAGGAGAGGAAAATAGGCTACATATACGTTCCAGACAAGAATCAGCTTGGTTCCTCAATAGGTATAGACGTTCCTGCAGCTTCGGCGTGCATTGTAGAACCTGGCAACTCAGCAGCTTTGATAGAAGAGATTGCGACTCGCCTAGAGGCTTTGAAGAAATAGCAGGTGAGAGTAATCTATGAGTTCCTCGGAGAAAGAGATCTCAGCTGCGACTCCTGCGGAAGTGATCCAAGTCATAGGTAGGACAGGCGTTACCGGCGAAGTCAGTCAAGTCAGGGTGCGCATCATGGAAGGTCGAGACAAAGGACGGATTATAACAAGGAATGTCAAGGGGCCCGTTCGAACAAACGACATACTGATGCTCAGAGAAACAGAGAGAGAAGCTAAGAAGATCCGCTAAATAATGGGGGATCACGCGAAATGCCTAAGGCTCATCGCTGCTCTTTTTGTGGAAATGAATTTCCTAGCGGCACTGGATCAATGTACGTCAAGAATGACGGTGCTATTTTCTGGTTTTGTTCCAGCAAATGTAACAAGTGTTTGCTGAAACTTAAGAGAGATCCAAGGAAACTGAAGTGGACCTCATACTACAGAAAGGAAGAGAAGGTCTAGATTCCCTTGTTGGAACGGACTTTCATATTTTTGAAACCAGAAACAGTAATGAGAGGATTAATTGGCGAGATTGTCTCCAGGATAGAGAAGAAAGGATTCTTAATAAGTGCAGCCAAATTGCACAAGATGGAAAAGAAAGAAGCTGAAGAATTGTATATGATGCACAAGGGCAAAGCATTCTTCGACTCCATTGTAGATCACGTTACATCTGGTCCAGTGGTTCTCATGGTTGTGGAAGGCGTGGATGTCGTGAACCAGATACGTAAGATGATCGGCGCCACCGACCCTGGAAAAGCTGAGCCAGGAACCATAAGAGCTGACTACGCTCAAATAGCGAAAGACAACGTAATCCATGCTTCAGACAGTCAAGAGAGTGCAAATAGGGAGACTCGGATTTTCTTCTTGTCTCAAGAGCTGATCAGTTATGAAAAGCCTACTGAAAAGAAATATCTTTTATCATAATCATCGGGAAAAGATTAAATTATTGAAAGCAAGCTGTGTATCATCTTCAATCAAGAAGTGACCTTCTTTGGATATCAAAATAGTCGAAGACACACCAAACAGACTCCTCGATAGGAGAGATCTGAAAGTCCTGGTAACCCATGAAGGCGAAGGGACTCCAAAGAGAGCAGACTTGCAGGCCAAGCTTGCGGCTCAGTTGGGCGTTGGGACCGAGTTCATTCTCGTGACAA
Organism: Candidatus Bathyarchaeota archaeon RBG_16_48_13; assembly: GCA_001775995.1. Lineage (GTDB taxonomy): Archaea > Thermoproteota > Bathyarchaeia > RBG-16-48-13 > RBG-16-48-13 > RBG-16-48-13. The sequence continues at coordinate 158,104 of MEZH01000007.1, read as the reverse complement.
AGATTGGATCCCTAACTGGGCAAAATTCAACGCAATGTGACGTACAGATCTATAAAGACCAGAAGAGGGTAATGCTAATAGTTCCAAATCATATTAAGGCGCGAGGCAATCCCTCCGAGAAAAAGAAGAAAAAGGAGACTTCGACAAAAGGGAAGGAAGCCTCAAAGGACAAAGTGAAACCCAAAGATAAGGTAGAAAAACCGAAAATCTAGTTAACGTCGAGATAAGGAACTGATATAAATGCCGGCGGAAAAGACTGAAAAACCCCCTGAAAAGCCTTCCAAGAAGCCTGAGGCTGCTGCAAAAATCGAAAAAACAGAGAAAGTCGAGGGAGCGAAGGCACCTGAGAAGGTGCAGAAGAAACCCGTAGGAAAAGTTGAAAAAAAGAAGAAGAAGGAGAAAAAGATAGGCAGCCTGTACGAAGTCGACTATTCCAAGAACAAGGCAACTCTAAAGAATAAGAAGTGCTCTAGATGCGGGAACATTATGGCACTTCACAAAGTGCCTGTTCCAAGATGGTCCTGTGGATCATGCGGCTTTACAGACTATGTAAAGAGCGATAGAAAAGACTAACTAACCTCTTCCGCCTTCGGTTGTGCCTTTATCATGCTCTCAATTATTTTCTTCGCTTCAGTTTTTCGATTTTGATCAGCCTCAACTACTACTAAGCCCACTTTTGGTTGTCCATAGATTATCAAAGAACCATTCGGTGAATAAAGTATCGCCAAAAGGGTCAGAAGATCCTCTTCACCGGTCACAACGATCTTTGACGTGCCGTCGATTTTCAATGCTTTCTTCACTACTTCATGAGATTGTCGGGAGATTGTACCTGGAGGATTATTGGTTTCAAGGACTACATCGGCTGCTATTCTGAGTGGTTCTATTGCTCTGCGTCTGATTTTGTTGTCCACTATATACAGATTCACCCTTAAGCCCGCCCCGTATATTTTCTCCGATACAAAATCTCCCACAGCAACTATTCTCTTAGGTTTCTTTTCTTGAAAAAGGCGTCCGAGGTATCGCATGCTGTGAGCTGGAGATTCCTTGATTAATGTGCCGAGGGGTTTTTGCAGTCTTCTCCTTAGAGTATCTGTGAGAACCCGGTCTTCCATTACCTGACCCGCAACGCGTACTTTCCCTTCTTAATTACTCCCATCTTCTCTGCGATGACAGATCCTTCAGCATCTATGATGTAGACCATTCCAGTCCAATCACTACTGAGATTTGTGGCTTTGCAATTGGGGCATACGGGCCCTGCGGAGATAGTATGACAAGCTCTGCACGCTTTGTCAGTCAACTCTCATCTCTCTCCCTCTTGATCCTTTCCTTCTCGCGAGAAGCCTTGGCTTTCTTCAAATTCTTGACGTCTTCATCAATCCACTCAAGTTTTCCAAGGAAGGGCTGTCTCATGGTTACGCCAATCTTTCCGCTTGCCCCTCCTTTGCTGAATGATGCTGCTGTAACTCTAACTCGCACTTTGTCGCCTTGCTTCAAGGCTCTTTGAGTCTCTTTTCCGATGAGCACGGCCTGTTTTTCGTCATAGTGAACAAAATCATTTATTATCTGTGATACGTGAAGAAGCGCATCTACGGGACCTATTCTGATGAAAGCTCCAAAATCCTCTATCTCAACTACTTCTCCTTCAATAATCTCCTGTATCTGTGGATAAAATGTTAGCAAAGTGAAGAGAGCTTTGTGGTAAGTTGCTCCGTCACCCGGTATTATCTTGCCCACAGGATTTATCTGAATATCAGTCACTGTTATGAAATGCCCTATTTCTTCATTTGAGACGCCTTCGTACTTCGATTTGAGCTGATCGAAGGCCACTTGATCTATTTGTTGACCAAATCTGTCAGGTGGTATCCTAACCGTATCCTCCAAGCTAATCAATTTAAACAAATCATCAACTCCAAGTTCTTCTATCGGAGCTATTTCCTTCCTCCAATAAGCTCCAATCTAGACCTTTCTCTCAGATAAATAACCGGGACACTTATATCCCTTAGCCTTTTTTTCAATTCACTGTCATTAGTAGCAACAACGCATCGCCACTCCGCGGCCAGTCTTGATATCACATCGTCGGTTCCCTCTTTGGGGCCTGATTCAACAGTAACGAACCTAAGGCGTTTCGCGTATTCTGAGGCTAACGATGCCTCCATGCCTCTTTTTACAGATCTGCCTGAGGCCATCCTATCCAATTCCAAACGAACTTGTGAGATCAATAAGGGATCCACTCTCTCGCCTAGGAGAGCCGCGCATTCGGCAAGAACGTCAATATGAAATCTCGCTGGAAGAAATAGAAAGTTGGTGTCAAAAATTAGCTTTATCACAACAAGACCTTTTCTAATGTAGCAAACCGTACCCTATGAGTCGCCATCTGTCAGCGATTTTTCTGCTCAGAGCAACTCTTGAACCGGTTTGGGTGCATATTGGTCTCTTCAAGGTGACTCTTACATGATCTCCTCTTGATTCGTTCACAATTGCCACAGTCACCGCAGTTCCAACATTCAATACCAAAGTTTCACCGACCCTTATCTTGTCTACTTTGGTAAGTCCAGATGTACCTATTGCTTCCTCAAATAGATGCGTTTCTAGAGCTATTTGTTCAAAGACTGGTGGCAGACTACCTGGAGTTCCAGCAATGTTCCCGACTAAACCATCCGCCTTTGTCAGGGCCGGATCGAGTGTCGTTCCTATTCCGACGAGTCCCCCACAAGTTGCTTTGGAGACCGACTCTCCACCAGCATATAGACTTGTTACCTTTGTCTCGAGGGCCTCGTAAATTGTCTTGCCGGCCTTCTCAATTTTGTTCCCTGGGGACAACTCTATGCTGTCTCCCACTTCAAAGGCACCCTGCGCTATGGAACCTCCGATTATACCACCGCTTATATTCTCTATAAGAGTTCCTGGCTTATTCACGTCGAATGACCTTACTATATACATGTAAGGTGGCTTGTTGGGATCTCGCTTTGGAGTAGGGACAACCCTCTCTATGTTCTCAATTAATAAATCAATGTTAACTTTGTTCTGGGAGGAAATCGGGATAATTGGGGCATTTTCGGCGATTGTTCCCTTGACGAACTTCGTTATTTCTTGGTAACTCTTCAGGGCTCTTTCTCTGCCGACTATGTCAATTTTATTCTGGGCGATAATCATTCTCTTTATGCCCGTGATTTCCAAAGCCGCAAGGTGCTCCCGGGTCTGTGGCATAGGGCAAGTCTCGTTAGCAGATATTACGAGAATTGCACCATCCATAACGGCCGCTCCTGAGAGCATCGTGGTCATTAGAATCTCATGACCTGGGCAATCCACGAAGCTCACCGCTCTGAGAAACTCAGCTTCCGTGGCACACTCAGGGCATCTCGGATCAGTTGTGTAGCACCTAGGTGGGGGACACCCTTTACATTTGAATATACCCGCGTCAGCGTAGCCCACCTTTATCGTAATTCCCCTTCTAAGCTCCTCACTGTGGCTTGACGCCCAAATTCCGGTAAGGGATTGAATCAACGTGGTCTTGCCGTGGTCCACATGACCCGCGGTTCCGATGTTGATCTCGGGCTGTCTAGGGAGCTTGAAATTCCTCAAACGGATTCTCCATTCATTTTGCTTTTTCTTTCTTGGGAGATGGTGCTTTGTCTAAGATCTTCAAGTTTATCTGGTAAGTTTCATCCGTTATCACATTTCCTCGAATCAGTTTTCTTCTTCTTTGCCCCTTTTCCTTGGGGTGATAACCTTGGCCACTGCTCAGTATCGTCCTGATTTTTACGCCTCCTTGGATGTCTGGTCGCATTGGTATGCCGTCTTTGTCACTTCCGCCTGTAATCAGCAGTCTGGCATTGGGTATGGCCACTATTGACCCGTCAATCTCCTCTCTAATCTTCTTTCCTACTAGAGGCTGAGCGTTTGATCCTTCTAATTCAATGACTTGCGATTTCCCTGTTTTAGGATCTGAAACTATAATTTTGAACTTAGGCACTTGCTTCCCTCGGTTTGGATGTACCTTATTAGCGAATAGATGGTTCCTATTAACATTTTTTGTAACGTCTCTTCACGAATGACAGCGAACATGAGAACTGAATTGGAAACGCAACTCCCTTTCTATGATATTGTAGATCCTTCTGCTCATATTGGGTTAGGTCTAGAGATCAGATGAATTATGTTCTGCTCAGCGTCCATGAAGAAGACTACTCTAACACCGCCACTAGCATCTCTGGGTTCGCCAAGGAAATTCGTCCCCCTCGATCTCAGGTGGTTATACGCCTTATCGAAGTCATTCACAGAGATCGCAACGTGCCTTGGTCCAGCGTCTGCCAGATCTTGTAGTTGTTTGAGTTTTTCGTTGGCAGGAATGATCTCGAGCATGCTCCCCTCTTCGCCTCTTATGAAGTATGTTGGAGGTTTTTTCTCGTTCTTGTGGGCAATTCTGAACCCAAGATTTTCACAATACCATTGCGCCAGCAGATCAGTGTTCTTTGCTGCTATCGCAAAATGCTCTATCCCTTTAAACACAATCTCTTCTCCTTCTAACTAGTGACTTGGTAATTTCGCAGATAAATCTTCTCACCAAGATTGTCAAATTTCCGAGGATGAACCTCCATCATAGAATGCTGGAAACTTTTAATAGTTTTGCGTCAGCTATAGAACTTGTCTTTTCGGAGGCAATACGATGTATGATGTGGTGACCTTCGGAGAAGCCATGCTAAGGTTGGCTCCACCTGATTTCTTGCGCTTGGAACAGACCAACAGTTTTGATGTCACTATAGGCGGAAGTGAATTGAACTCAGCCGTAGGTGTCAGCAGGTTGGGACTGAAGACGGCTTGGGTTTCGAGTCTACCCAGAAGCCCCTTGGGAAGAATGGTCGCAAACAAAGGACGGGAACATGGGGTAGATGTTTCGAACATATTCTGGGTTGATGAGGGAAGAGTTGGCGTATACTTTCTAGAATTCGGGGCAACTCCACGAGCGAGTCAAGTCATTTACGACCGCAAGGATTCCGCGATTAGCCGATTAAAGCCCGGAAATGTAAAATGGGACAAAATATTGGACGGAACAAGGCTTTTCCATACAAGCGGCATAACTCCAGCCTTGAGTGAAAGTTGTGCGGAAGCTACTGTAGAGGCCGTCAAGATGGCAAAGGAAATGGGTTGCAAGATTAGCTTCGATCTAAATTACCGTAAGAAACTCTGGTCGCCAGAGAAAGCTAGAGAATGCTTTGCAAAGATTTTCGACAAAGTTGACATATTGATAACTACACAGTTTGATACGGAAGATGTATATGGAATGAAGGGCGCCTATGAAGAGGTAGCGCAAAAACTGAGGGACAGCTTTGGCTTTTCTACGGTGGCATTGACTCTTCGGGAGGTCCCCACAGTTCTTACTGGGACATGGAGTAGCATGGTTCTCGATGGGAAAACGTTTCTCAGAGGAAAAACCTATCCATTAGAAATCATTGATCGGGTCGGCACCGGAGACGCATACACTGCAGGTTTTATTTACGGATATCTGACGGGCGACATAAGGAAAGCAATAGACTATGGTGACGCCTTGGCAGCCTTATGTCACAGCGTACCTGGCGACTTTAGTTGGTTCACAGAAGAGGAAGTCACGAAGCAAATAAGAGCTACTGACTTCAAAATTCAACGTTAGGGCGGTATGAGATATATGAGAGAGAATTTAGGGGTTCTTCAAAGAATCCTTGAAATAGGCATTGTGCCAATCATTAGAACAAAGTCCGCAGATGACGCTTTGAAAGTTGCCGAGGCCATCAATAAGGGCGGTGTCAAGATTCTGGAGGTCACCATGACCGTCCCAAATGCCATCAGTGTGATTGAAAAGGTCACCCGAGAATTTAGCGAGGTCCTGCTAGGTGCTGGCACGGTTCTAGACGCTGAGACTGCCCGAGCTTCCATGCTTGCCGGGGCTAAATTCGTGGTGACGCCATGCCTGAACCCGGATGTGATAAGAATCTGTAGGCGATACAGCATTCCGGTGATCCCCGGGACTATGACGCCCACTGAAATCCTTACTGCATGGGAATCAGGAGCAGATCTGGTAAAGGTCTTCCCAGTAGATTCCATAGGTGGCCCGAAATACATCAAAGCTGTGAAAGCACCGCTACCCCAAGTCGGTCTGGTACCAACAGGCGGAGTTACACTGGAGAATACTCCTGAATTCATTAGAGCCGGCGCTGATGCTGTAGCGGTAGGCACCAGCCTCGTGGACTCAAAAGCCGTAGCCGAGGGTAAATTCGACCTGATAGCCGAAAATGCACGGAAATTCGTCGAAGCCGTAAGAAGTGCCCGATGAAACAGAGTATTCTGACTTCAGATCAGAGTTTATTCTTTCAAATCATTTTTCTTTCGGCAAGTTAGAATATGTGGATGCGAATTCCAACGCCATTTCTGGAAGCCTCCTACGACTTTCGCCAAAATAAGGTCCGATGATTCAAAAAAAGACGACGCACCGGCATCTTTTGTTTGAAACAAAAAATGCAATGCTGACACGAACCACTTCTTCCCGATGTCTGGCAATTCAGTTTGCTTCCTCTTTTCCTCGCCCATTGCGCATTTTACAAGAAGTTATTTTCCCTAACCGATGCGCCGGATTCTGCATTCGGAATTCTCCTTCATCTTGATTGAATTCGGTTATGACCTACAGAACGCTCCGGTTTTCCGTTCCATCATCTTCTGAACGACAGATTCCAGCTCTCAGGGCATTTCAACTAATTTACGCGCTTATTCGATATTTTTGGCGGCTTCTGAGCCGAGATCTCAGGATTATGAAAAAGGCGCTTTTTTCCTCTCCAGAAGAAGAAAGAAGACGCATTGAGAAGGCAATGCAGATTTCTGATCGGAGAACCTAAGTTGGCGTTACTCAAAGAGATCTATTCATATCATATTCTCTAGTATCAGCCGTTATCTTCGATCAAATTGCGGACCACCTCATAGAGTAGACCCAAAAGCCCAAAGTGGTCTCTCTCTCCTCTTTATCTGAATGAGCTCCTCCAGAGTCTTTATCTCATTTTCTGTGATCTCAGTCCTATAGGTCTGGAGTAAGTCCTTAACATGGCTCTCTGGGACATCAACGTAAAGAGTATCGCCCTCAAAGATCTGACGTCCGACTGTAGGATCATCGATGGAGATTGCTACCTGCATCTTTTCCCCGGCCTCGGCGATAGCTTGACCTTTGTCTTGGATCTGAAGGATCTGACCTATCTCCTTGCCATCGCTGTCCAACAGCTTCGTTTTCTGTCGTATCTTCCCACTCACGACTTCTATGCCTACTATGGCAGGGTTGTTTCTTCGAATTATGAAACCTGGCATAATTCTAATCTTTGCCGGCCTTAGAAGGGCTCCCAACTCCTTCTTCACTTTAGCCCTCTGTTCTTCTTTTGCGAAATCCAAATAGTCTTCTATGAGATGATAAATCACATTATTTTTAAAAATCGGAACCCCAGACTTTCTCGCCTCTTCAGCAGCATCTGGAAGAATTTTCACATTGAACGCCAGTACAACTCCCTGAGTTGCCACCTTTCTTTTGACGGTAGCGGCCTGTATCACATCCCTCCTTGAAATATCTCCCACATCAGCGAGCCTCACGGTGACACCGTTGTTTTCGAGTTCCCATGTAAGAGCTTCTAGGGAGCCCAGAGCATCAGCTTTCAAAATGATGCCCATCTTATCGGTCTTTATGCGAAGCCCGCTGATTTCATCTGTAACAATTTTTGCGAATTCTTCGGGTGTTCGGTTTTTGGGGACAGCGTAGATCGGAGAACCAGTCACCACATCTTCCAGTCCGGGAGCAGCTATTTTGACCCCAGCAGCCGCGTGAATTTCCCTTATTGACGCGAATCTATCAGTAGGATCCCTAATCTCGTCCAATGGTTTAGGCAGAAAGATCGCCCTGACTCTTGTTACTATTGCCTTGTCTCTTCCAGCAACAACAATCTGATCTCCCTCATGCAGAGTCCCATCGTATATTATTGCGTTTAATGTGAGACCTAATCCAGGTTCTTCTTTGACCTCAAGTATACTGCCCTTTGCCGGTCCTTCCAAGATTGTCAGGGTTTCTTGGAGGAATTGTTGAGTCAACCCTATCAGAACGGTGACCAACTCTGCTATGCCTTCGCCACTCTTAGCGCTCACAGGAACAATAGCCACGTTTCTGGCAAAATCAGTGATCCTATCAAATCTTTCCGACTTAAAGCCTAATCTGGACAAGGTCCCCATGATAGCGTATAGTTTTCCATCAAGGTCTTTGACAACATAGGGTTCCTCTTGTCTGAGAGATCTGAGAATCGACGTATTTCCAAGGGATTTCCAACCGTTGATCTGGTCAATCTTATTGGCTGCCACAATGAAAGGTGTCTTCTTAGCTCTTAGTATGTCAATGCTTTCGTAGGTCTGAATTTCAAATCCCTTCATTGCATCCACAACTACAATAGCTATATCGGCAACGGAGCCCCCCCTTTTCCTTAGATTCAAGAAACTTTGATGGCCTGGCGTGTCTATGACTAACAGACCTGGGATCTTAATCTCCATTTTCGTCTTGGCTGAAATGGTTCCGGATATTTTTTCCAAAGTTGCCAAAGGAAAAAAACTTGCGCCTATATGCTGTGTAATCCCACCAGCTTCTCGCGAGGCCACAGCGGTACCTCTAATCTTATCTAGAAGAGATGTCTTTCCACTGTCCACGTGCCCCAGGACGCAGACTATAGGCTGTCTAAGTTCTGAAGACATGAGGTTTCTCTCGAATGATTCCCACTTTTGCTCGAGAATCGCTTCAAAAATATTCAATTCACCTATATTTTAAGGTTGACAGAATGGTGTCTCATGGGATATAAACTGAATCCATGCGCCATCGGGGCTTCACAAAGCTCTTCTCAATCTCGATCTCTACTCCCCGCGCATTTAGCTGTAAACCCGTCCAAGCTATCTGAGCTCCACAATCTCCGCTGAATCTCAATGGTACTGCAAAAAACTGGGCTTCATGGTCTTCTGATATCTGCTTCACCATTTCTTGGAGGCGAAGGTTGGCAGCTACCCCGCCTGCCAGTAAGACCTCTTTCTTCTCAGTATGAGCTAGGGCTCTTTCAGCCGCCTCCGTCAACATCGCGAAGGCAACTTCCTGCAAGCTGTAGCAGAGATCCGCAAGTTCTTCTCCTTCCGCGAGCTTTCCGGAGAGCGCGGTCAACAGACCTGAGTATGAAACATCATTTCCCTTCACGACGTATGGTAGATCAATGTAGTTCTTGCTTTTCTTGGCAAATTCTTCTATCATCGGGCCACCGGGAGAAGACATTCCTGCCTGCCTGGCGAAACCATCTATGAGGTTTCCTAGAGTAATGTCCTCCGTCTCGCCATAGATCCGCCAGAAATGATCGGAAAAAGCGGTGATGTTTGTGTGACCACCACTGACCAAGATAGCGAGTGGATCAACTGCTCCTGTGACCAACTTGCCTATCTCCAAATGTGCTATGGCATGATGGACCGGCGTTAAAGGTTTCTCCAATCTATGAGCAAGTGTTCTAGCAACAGTCGCCCCTGTGCGGAGACACGGTCCCAGACCAGGGCCCATTGAAAATGCGACCGCGTCGACTAGATCAAGCTTTTCTCCGTATTCCTCCATTGCGCTGGACAAAATCTCCCCAGCATGCAAGCCATGATGCTGAGCTGCCTCTCGTGGATGAATTCCTTTTCCAGGAGGGGGTTTGTATGTTTTCTTGACATCGCAAAAGATCTTGCCTGATGAAGAAACCACGCTGACGCCAAACGTATGAGCGGTGGACTCAATTCCAATGCAAGTTGAGATACCATCTTTCATAGTTATCCCAGAGTATTCATGTTCAAGTGACCTTCTGCAGATAGAACAATGAGTCCGATGAGTCTTTAAATATAATCTACAATGTGACGTCAATAATGTCATACGGAGTTAGAATGAATTCGATTCAAGACCTTATTGATCATCCATTCCCTGTTGTTCTTTGTTGGCACAAGCGAGAGGTTTGTACCGAGGATCCATCCATTACCAATTATAGATAGTATCAGCAAAATCAACGGGAATGATATCGAGATAGACTGACCATTTTCTGTCTTTTGTCAGCTCCCCCTATCATGTTGGCATTTTTACAAGTGTTCCAGAAAAATGGAGTGAACCTCAATTCCTCTGCCGAGAGCTTCCATTGGAGAGTGCTCATTTGCAGTAAGTCTTTAATATGATCGCAACCCTCTATATTCGAAATCATTCTGCCGGGCGGTGTTTCATTTGAATCAAGAGGTAAAAAAGGAAAACATAAGAAAAATAACGGCTTCCCTAGACGAGAGGGCCAAAACTCTAGAGGAATTTGGCAAGACTCAAAACGGCCTCTCCAAAATGACTACCTCTCTGAACAAAATGTCTGGAAAACCTGAAACGATGGACGAGAAATCAAAACTCATAAAAATAGGCACCTCTCTGATACTTTTCCCCGAGCCAACTGAGATATCTGATGTAATCGGCGCAGCTATGATAACGGCGGGTCTTCTTGAATCCAAATTCAAGAAGAAACCTCTGACCATTTATGAAACGAGGAAAGAGTTCGCAGAGACTCTGAAGGAATTGGAGAAGCTCAGGAAGATTATGATCTAGAACCTAGCAGAATTAAAACATCAAGAGTATGTTATCATATTCTGGCTTGGAGATCAATCATCAATATCTAAGAGAACATCTGCGAGGCCTTCTGATCACACTATTCGTTGGGCGTAATAACTGCAGCTTTGGCTCTAGAAATCCATTGGGACGCTTCTGAAGAGTCTAGGTGATTTGATGCATCAAATCAGTAATTTCTCAGATACCACTTCGCGAATTCCTCGAGGGCCTTGGCTCTGTGTGATCTGCGATTCTTTTCCTCAATGGTCATCTCGGCAAATGTCCTGTTCTCACCGTGTGGAATAAATATGGGATCAAAACCGAAGCCTTCGGTCCCTCTCTTCTCATAGGCTACTGTTCCACCGATACAGCTCGTGAATATCCTGATGAGATCGCCATGGTTGCAGAAGGCAACCGCGGAACGGAATTCCGCCACTCGATTGGTGGAATGATCAAGTAACTTCAAAATTCCAACCAGACCAATCTTCCTGTAGACATAGGAAGAGTAGGGACCTGGGAAACCATCCATTGCTCGTATGAAGAACCCCGCGTCCTCAACGATGATGGGGCGAGCATCTTTTTCAGTAATCCAAAGAGCGCTTCTTTTGACCACTTCTTCTATCTTGTCAGCTTGAATTTCGATCTTTCTCTTCTTCAACATTAGAACCCTAATCTTCATTTCTGAAAGGGCAGACTTTGCCTCGTGAAACTTATTCACATTCGTAGTAGCGAAGTATACGGTCTTAGCGGATTGCGTAACGACCTCTCCTTTCTATTTCATATGCTCTTTCAATAACTTCCGAAGATGTATCGCTTGCCATATGTCGGTACCCTTCCAAAACGCTTTGGAAACAGTCGTCAGCCCTTTTGTGGTGCGTACTTTGAAGTGCTCTCTTGAGCAAATGTAGGTCCACTCCCTTATCCTCGACCTTCTCAGAACGGCTTCCCAAGCCAAAATCTATGAACACTACCTGTTCTCCTCTTGTCAGTATCATATTTGAGGTCGTTAGGTCACCATGAATTATCCCTGCTCTATGAAGCATCGCTATGTCTTTGCCCACTTTCAGGAAGACCTCACGTGCTGTCTCATATCGCATTCTTTCGATCATATCTTTGATTTTTTCTCCTTTTACAAATTCCATGATTAATGTTGCTCCTGGCTGATCGATGAAAAACAAGGTGGGGGTTGGAACTCCCGCTTTCTTTGCCTCGTGGATTAGTTGAGCTTCTTGAACAGTCCTGGAGGTTCTGAGAGCCAAATCCAATTTAGGAACTCTGTATTTCTTCTTGACCCTGCACTTGGCCACGGACTCTCTACCGAACCACACCCCCAAATAGATATCCGCTTCCGCACCTTTCTTCATAAGGTGTACTTCTTTCATGATCTCCATCTCTGGTCATCTCCTCTAAGATAAGTGCAGAGTCTTTTCAAAGAGTTTAAGAAGAATGAATATAAGAATATAGAGCAATAAAAGTACGATAACACATATTGAGGTAATTGACTTGGAAAATATGCTTATTGTGTATGACAGCCGTTTTGGCAGCACGGAGAAAATGGCGAAGGCCATTGCCGAAGGAGCTGAAGATGCGGGATCAAGGGTCACCCTCAAAAAGGTTGATCAGACAACCAAGACAGATTTGGCCAAACATAGCATAATTCTCTTCGGCACACCAACCAACTACGGTACTTTGTCGACCAAGATGCGCAACTTCTTGGATACCCTGGGAAAAGAGGATCTCAAGGGCAAAGTGGGATCTACATTTGGATCTTATGGGTGGGGTGGAGGAGCTGTGGAAATCATGACGCTAGCCTTGAGAGCTTTCGAGATGGATGTAATAGAGCCAGGCTTGGCTAGGGTTCCTGTTGACTCCTTCCTTCTGATAGATGATTGCAAGAGTTTCGGCAAGAGAGTGGCAAAAGAAGCCTTGACTCGTTTACAGACCAAAAAGAAATAGAAAAAAAGAGAGTTACTTCTATCTCTCCACTTTCTTAATGACTCCTTCGACTATTTCTATTGCCTTGTCCACGTGCCCCTCAGTGAGGGTCAATGGCGGTGCCAAACGCAAACTGCAAGGTCCAGCGCCCAGTAGCAATAGTCCTCTCTTGAATGCTTCGTCTATTATCTCATCTCTCTCTTTTGTTGCAGGCACCTTTGTCTTTCGATCCTTAACTAGCTCTATCCCTACCATCAGTCCTTTTCCTCTCACATCTCCTATTATCTCGTGGCGGGCCATCAGCTCCTTCAATGTTTTCATAAGATATTTCCCCACTCTTGTTGCATTTTCCAACAGACCCTGTTTCTTCATTATTTCTAAGACGGCTATAGCAGCTGATACAACTATTGGGTTTCCACCAAGCGTGTTTTCATGGGCATTTCCCTCCCAATCCATGACTTCTGCCCTTGCTACACACGCGCCCATCGGCAGACCATTTGCTATGGCTTTCGACATACATATGACATCGGGCTCTATTCCCCAGTGTTCGCATGCCCACATTTTTCCGGTGCGGCCAAATCCTGATTGGACCTCATCATCTATGTAGAGTATCCCATTCTTTTCGCATATTTTCTTAAGACCTGGCAAAAACTCATTCGGTGGAACTATATAACCACCTGCACCTTGTATTGATTCTACCAATATGCCTGCAACTTCTTGTGGGCTAACCATTTTTTTCATTATGACGTCCTCAATGAACCCTAAGCACCACAATCCGCAATCAGGATACGATTGTTTGAAGGAGCATCGATAGCAATAGGCGTAAGGCGTATGATACACCCCTGGCATCAGGGGGTCAAAATACTTTCTTGCTGACGTACTCGTTGTGGTGAACGATAGTGCACCCATAGTCCTCCCGTGGAATCCCCCTATGAATCCTATGAAATAGTATCGTTTCGTGTGCCATTTCGCTAACTTGATCGCACACTCTACGGCTTCGGTTCCGCTGTTCGCATAGAATATTCTTTTTTGTCCTTTCCAAGGGATGAGAGGAAATAGCTTCTCCGCGTACTCTATCTGAGGCAATGTATAGTAATCGCAGCTATTTACATGATCGCAGATATCCAATTGTTTCTTAACCGCCGCAATGACTTCTGGGTGACGGTGACCCACATTTGTCACTGCTATGCCACAACCCATGTCCAAGTACACATTGCCGTCTATATCTTTGACCCAGACGTCCTCAGTCTCTACGCCCACGAGAGGAGATGTCCTTGTCAATGATTGTGATAGCGCTTTGGAATCTCTTTCTATTATGCCCTTAGCTCTTGGTCCTGGTGGTGTTACCACGATCTTTGGTTCAGTTAAACGTTCCATCATATCTTCTCCTTCTTGAGACATCTTTTCATTAATATTTCTGCTTTTAAATTTTTTCGGAAAGAGCTCGTTTTCAAGAAAAATTTTAATGTCTTTTCAATACATAACTAAAAATTTAAGAAAGGCGGGGTTCACTTCTAACCGTTTGTCAATGATTGGGTTCTTGGAAGAAGAAAAATGGAACGAGATCTAGACGAAATCGATTTGAAACTCCTGGATATCCTGGAAAAGGATAGTCGTGTCCCTTACCGCGAGTTAGCCTCAAAGTTTGGGGTGAGCGTAGCGACTATATGCAATAGGATAAAAAAGCTGCAAGAATTGGGTATAATAGAGAAGTTTATCATACAAGTCGATTACACAAAGCTAGGGTATGGTATTAGGGCCCTTATAGGAGTGACCGTCGATCCAAAAACTCTCCGTGGGACATTAGATAGTTTCAGAAGAATGGAATGCGTCAAGAAGATCTATGAAGTTGCTGGCAGGTACGATTTTGTGTTGGAAATATTATCCAAAGATACAGCGGATCTCCGTACTCTGCTGACAGAAAAGATGAGTAGCATCGTAGGTGTCCAAAGGACAGAAACCATGGTCATTACCAGCTCATAGAAAAATGAGGTGATAAGTATTTGGAGACAAATATTGTCTTGTTCATCTGTATTGAGATCGAGCCGGTTCCAAATATCCGAAAAATATATGGTGAACTGAGCATTCGGAAGGATGTAAAAGAGATATACGAAATAACTGGAGAATACGATCTCATTATCAAGGCTGAATTGAAGAATTTGCAGGATCTCAGATCCCTTGTTCATTATGTGAGGGACAAAGAAGGCGTAAAAAACGTTTATACCATGATTAGTTATCATCAAGTTAAACCCTAAGAAAGGTTTGGAGATGGAATACATGAGTTCAAGTCTAGATGCTATATTTGACCCTAAATCCATCGCTATTGTGGGTGCTTCAAGAGAAGAGGGCAAGACCGGCAACGTAGTTATGAAGAACATTATCGACGCAGGATACAGCAAAGCCTTGTTTCCCATAAACCCCAAAGCAGATGAAATCTTGGGAGTCAAGGCTTATCCATCTTTGGATGCTGTCCCGGACCCGATCGATTTGGCTGTCATAATAGTTCCTTCAAAATTCGTTCCATCAGTGATGGAACAATGCGCTAAGAAGAATGTCCGGGGGATCATAATAATTTCCGGAGGCTTTGCAGAAGCTGGGAAAGAAGGTGAAGAGCTCCAGAGATATGTGATTGACATAGCTAAGCGATCTGGAATGCGTCTAGTTGGCCCAAACTGCCAGGGCGTCAATAACCCGCATTCTAACATGTGCGCTAGTTGGCCTTTGATTAGAGAGAAGGGTCCGATTGCAATAATCTCGCAGAGCGGAACTGTAGGCGCTACAATAGAGTGTTGGGCCAAAGATGATGGTATAGGAATAAGCAAGTTCGTAGCCCTCGGAAATAAGGGCGATGTCAACGAACTGGACCTCATAGAATACTTCGTAGAAGATCCATCCTCCAGAGTCATTTCAGTCTACCTAGAAGGCGTCTCAGACGGCAAAAGATTCATGGATATAGCGAGGAAATCAGTTAGGAAGAAACCAATTCTGATGATAAAAGGAGGGCGGACTGAAGCCGGGGCCAGAGCAGTAATGTCTCATACGAGGTCTCTGGCGGGTAATGATAAGATTTTCTCGGCTGCCTTCAGGCAGACCGGCGTCATAAGGGTAGATAATCTGGAAGAATTCTATGATGCATCAAAAGCTCTTTCCTATCTGCAACTGCCGAAAGGTAGGCGGGCTTTGATAGTAACCTCCTCTGGAGGCTCCGCTATCTTAGCTACCGACGCGTGCGAGTCTGAGGGTATAAAGCTGCCGAGTCTAGACAATGATCTATTCCAACAATTGTCTCAGTCCATACCCCCGCGTTGTATCCTCAAGAATCCCCTGGATTTGACAGGAGACGCAGACTCTCCCAGATATGAGACCGTTCTGAAAGAAGCGATCAAAAACCCCAGCTATGATGCTTTCATCACAATATTCGGGGACCCTATACCTGGAGCCACCGAAATGATCCAAAACCTTCGGAAAACTACGGAAAAACCCATCATAGTTGTCTATTTGGGTGGCGGAGATGTCGAAAAGGAGGAAAGCATGAAAATGCACCGTCTTGGGATACCTGTATTCCGAACACCCGAACGAGCCGTCAAGGCGTTGTCATGCCTAATCCGCTATGGAGAATTCCTGAGACAGAACCCATTTTAGTTTGTTCTCTTCTTCCTATTTTGAGGCTATTCTCTTGAGCATCTTCTCAGGGTTATCCCTCACGATCTCCAAAGCCTTTTCCTCAGTGAGCCCCGCTCCCAACGCGACACTAAATGCGTCCTTCTGGCCGATCAAGTCCAGTGGTTTATGAGTATCAGTATTTACCAAAAGATTCACTTCGTGTTCCACGGCGATACGTGCAACAAGTCCATTGGTCAACGAGTGGCCGCTTCTTGAAGTCAATTCAAGAAAAACGTCATTTCTTTTCGCTAGTTGGGCTGTGTGCTTATCTAACAGACCTGGGTGAGCTAGCATATCAACGGCTTCACATCTACATGCGGCTTCATTGGTACCTGGGAGAACTGGTTCGATGAATGTCTCTCCATGGACTGCGATGAATCTAGCACCAAGTTCTCGGGCTCTTGTTGCCAATCTAGGTATCGTCTCAGGGGGCATATGCGTCAATTCAGCGCCTGGTATGATTGCAATATCCCAATAGCGGCCCAGTTCCTCTGAGACGCTCTTGATTCTGGGGATCACCAAATCAATATTCGATATATCGACATGGTCAGTGATTGCTATCGCTTTGAAACCCATGCTGCAAGCTCTTCTGACAAGTTCGGCCGGCACAAGTTCTCCATCACTGAAAATCGTATGTGTGTGAAAGTCAACCCTTTTCCCCAGATTCCTCATGTTTTCACCGCGCATTCTTCACGGCTAAATGGTGTTTCAAACATTAAGTCTTTTTTGGTGCGTTATATTCCTTCAGAATAATCGTCCAGTTTCATCTGTTCTTCTTTCCTTACTGACGTATTCTTGGTTCGCTTTTCTGGTACTTCATCTTCCTCTAGGACAATCTTTCCGTAGACTCCATCATATCCTGGCTCAATCTTAACTTGCCCGTTTCTGACTCGCATTATCGCCTTGACTATCAAAGGATCGATTACGGCGTTCAGCTCCTTCTCTGACGCATTCAGCAGGATGTTGTACTCATCGCTGAAATGCGAAATGGCTGAGTTGTATATGTCCCAAATCTTTGGGCTTGAAAGGGCCTCCATCTTCAAGGTCGCTGCTATGATTTCATGGAGGGGTAGAAGGTGGACATAATCAGCGGACGACCTGAGTCTGTAACCCTTAGGTCTATCCGCGAGTTCTTCAACTCTCTGATCTACACCCTTGGTCAACTTCCTATGACAGATTGGGCAGATATTATTTAGGGCGATGGCCTCAGGAGGCGGAACTGAGAATTTGCAGTTCCTATGACCAGTCCAATGATACTTCCCGTATTCTGGGCCTGTCTCTATAGTACACATGAGCTTATTCTTATCTTTCGCTCGAAAAGCCTCTAAGATCTCCCCATAATCCATCTTATTTAATTCAAAAATGTTTGCTTCTCTTCCGATGCGCCAGGGCCAAGGGCTATGGCTGTCACTGTTCGAAACTAGGACCAGACGATCAAGGCTGCTTATCCTCCAGTTCATTGGTGGATCCGAAGAGAGACCTGTCTCCAAGGCGTGGATCTTGCTAGACATGTCTTGATAGCAATCCTCAAGTCTGTCGAATCCGTTAAATGCTCCAAATATGCTGAACCAGGGAGTCCACGCATGAGCTGGTAGTACCTCATTTTCAGAGGATATCTGCGTAACCACCTCAACAAGTTCAGCAGCTGACATTCTCAGTGTTGGTCTGCCATCAGTGACAAGATCGCCGTAATGAGACAGCCTTTCAATGATCTGCTTTGCCACACCGAAGGAAGGCGTAAGTATTACATGATGAACTTTCCTCGTAGTGTTTTCGAATTCGAAGATGGTGCTTACTTCTGTCCCAAGTATGAAGTGAATAGGCGACTGCGGATCGTTCTTAGGTTTATGAATACCTGTTTCATCGCTTGTCAGGCCTTCTTCGAGAATCCTCATCCAGTTTGGGTGAGTGAAATCTCCAGTTCCAACTAGATTCAATCCCTTCAATCTGGCGTAATGGGCTATTTCTGGGATTTCCATGTTGGAACTTGTAGCTCTGCTGAATTTGCTGTGAATATGAAGATCCGCTATGATTCGCATTTGGACTCGTTTCTCGGGACTTGATATTATTCAAGGTTTGTTCTATTTGATGCTTTTTAAGGCCTCTTCCAATTTCTCGAAGGCTTTGCGGCTCCAAGGTCTTTTTCCTCTGTAGCTAATCAGAAGGTCTTTTCCGGTCTGTTTACAGGCCTTGCGACAAGCCTCCAGCAAATTCGCTCCCCACTGTCTATCGTAGTGTAATAGGACCGTCGTAAAATTTCTGCTCGATATGTAGCTCTTCACTTGGCTACAAACATATTTGACACTTTCTTCATCAAAGGGAGAAGTCGCCTCGAACTGGGACAAGGGGTAGATTTCATCAATCTCGAGAGGTACTACACCAAAAGGGACAGCATAAGCGCATATCTCTGTCTTCTCGTACTCTTGCTTCCCAATACTCCGAAGGGTTTTGAAGACTCTTCCATACTCGTTTGTAGTGTGAAACGGCTTATTCAGGGTCTGAGGAAGCAACAACAGTAACTTCCTCTCTTCTGGCGTCACATATTTTTCCGAGATCTGTCTTCTATGGCGAACGATCTCAGGTCTCGAAATTCCACTTGAATCAAAATAGAAGAGCCCTCTTCTTTTTGAAGTAGGGGTGTTTTTCTCAAGATACGTCGAGTATTTGTCGAATTTTCGAAATGCCTGCAGCAGGGTCGGATGACTTCTTGCCCTCGACTCAAGGAGTTCCCATAGGCGCCCCTCAACTATGGATTGTTTTATACGCCGTATCTCAGCTTGACATTGGTATATGTTGTGTTCAGCTAATGCCTTTTCCCTATCCTTCGGAAACATATCTCTTATTTCGCTAGGGCTATATTTTGAACATATTGAACACGAGCACGGCAAATATTCCAACTTTTCGATTCTACTTGTTCCATACTCTGTCATATATCTTCCATTTCGTGCATAAAGTGCATACGCAGCAGAGTCAAAAAGATCGCATCCCAACGCCACAGCCATGGCGAAAACCAACGGATGACCCGCTCCAAAAAGGTGAAGTGGTCGATCTAATGGCAAGTTTGTCTTTGTTACAAAAATCATATCCACAAGAATATCAAAAAAATACTGCTCCATGATCTTAGTGGGGCTTCCTAAAGCGTAAATATCGAAGGGCAACTCACCCATTCTCTTCGCAGAATATGTGACGAGTTCCAGATAGCGGCCACCTTGTATCGGGCCAACCCACAAGATTCCGTTGTCATTTCTTATCTTGATGGTTCTTTGGGCGCGTCTCAATGTTTCCTCTACTGACCAAGCAGCTTTTTCTCTGGTGGTCTTCCAACCAGTTGGCACATCTAGTATCACAGCTATGTCGGTCCCTATGTCCTCTTGGAATCTTGTTATCTCCTCCACTGTCGTGTCCACTTTTCCGTAAATGAGATTCTGATATGCTCCCGAGTCAGTCATTATCACGCGGTCGAAATCAAGAATCCTATGGATTCCGAGACTAACAGCTTCTTCCTTTAAGTTCTTTGAAATTATGTACGCATTAGTGATCAGCGCTTTGAACGCGAATCTATCCTTTAGGATCTTGGGGGAGATTGGCTGAAGTAAGGGATTTATCACTGGAAGCAGGGCAGGGGTTTCCACTTCGCCGCTTTTGGTTCTGAGTTTGCCGATTCTTCCTGCCAAATCCCTTTCTGCTATTTCAAAAGACAATTCCGAACCTCTGAATACTACCCAAAAGAGAAGATCAAAAAAGGCATCTGCCAATAAAGTTAGAAATCTCTTGGGTCATTGATTACTTGGTTTGTTCCTTCAGGAATTCCTCATAGACTCTTTGGACGCGCTCAGCCGCAGGCCCGCTTCCTTCTATTATACCTTTCTCACCCACCCTTATCTTGTTCATGACCATTATGACGTTGCCCTCTTCGTAAAGCTTCACCATCTTCGGGAAGTACTTCTCAAGTCTGTCAGCCAAGCCTTTGAGATCAAATGCTTTTTCCATTGATTGTATCTCAGCAATGATTCTTCCATTGATGAATAGTCTTTGGAATATTCTTCCCGCATCGTCCTTGGCGTCAGCAAGACATACACTCATAGACTCTTGGTCATAACCAACAAGAATTCCCGAATAGTTCTTAGCATTTATTGTGATTAAATTGACTCTCTTCTGAATCTGCGCGGCCAGTTCATCAAAAAACTTCCTTCCTACCATTGCGGACATGCAGTATGGCTCCTGTTTCTAGGCTAGCTGTAGATTCAATAGTCAAGAAGACCTTAATAAACACAGTAATAATCTCTGTTCTTACTCCTTTTCGATGAGATTCTCTTTATCAGAGACGCATCCCTTTGCCAATTTCATCTCTCTCACTATCCTCGATGCTTCTCTAGATGTTGACACCCTTCTGAGAATTCTGGTCTTGCTCAGATTTAGAAGGCAATTGCAGTAAGGGCACCTCTTAGTCTTCTGCTCCTCCTCTACTATTAGGAGATTTCCACACCCGTAGCAAGGTAAGATAAAGTACATAACATCATCTTTTTAATCGGAAAAAGTCATCCAAGACTCCTAACGCCTCTAATTCTCCCAACCAATCGACCTTTTTCTCAGGCGCTACTCTGTTTTCCAGCAAATCTTGGATTTCGGCACACACCTCCACGATGTTTTTCTTAGTGACATCAATTTGGTAGACATTGTCTTCTCCGTAGACTCCTGCTGCGTCGAAGAAACAGATGTCGAGGATTTCGGCCTGGACGTTTTCTGCGACTTTCCTAGGACCAAACCCCTTTTTTTCCAATCGCTTTTTTAGTTCTTGAGGGTCGCACCTTAAGACAAAGACCTTAACATTATGTCTCGGTGAGATAACGTCCATAGCGTAGTGCCCAGACACTACGATTCTCGAACTGGCATTCTTAAGGCGGCTTTCCACATTTTCGGTCAGTCTTTCAATGTCAACTATGAATGTCTCCCTTTGAGGATCTTTGGCGATATAGAATTCACTTCTTTTTGCTATCTCTGCCAGATCCAAATGAACTGCTTTCAGTCCTGCTGCCAAATAACTCGACACGGCTGTCTTTCCGACACCTGGAGTTCCAGTGACGACAATTATGGGCTTACCCTTCATCTCCATTTCAATACCTCTATCATGGCAATGGTTGATGCTAGCATATTGGAATTGGTGCTCCGGGCGGGATTTTCAACCGGTTTCACTCCGCGCTTTTGAACCCGCGTTTCTGGCTTTCTCCAACATATTACGAGAGGCCAAAATACTTGACCGAGCTATACTACCGGAGCACAGATTTGGGAAAGAATTGAACACATTAATGAGCATTACGGTTAAGCAATGTTGGTATCAGAACTACCTATTCATAATGTATCGAACATGAGGGATAAAAAGTGAAAATAATATTAGAATTAATCGTTCTATTCTTTCAAGACTTTCTTGGCTGCGATTTCTATGTCTTCAGACTTCACGGTCTTTCGCTTGGCATGATTTGCGAAATCTATCGCTTCCTTGGAGATCTTTATTCCAACCCTTTCAAGGACCTTTCTCAACTCTTCCGCGCCATCTTCGCTAACCCTTTTGGCTCCTGCCTTTTTTATTATCCGGTGCATAGGAGCTAACTGCAAATCTTCTTCTCCCATGAAAATCCCATATTTTTCTCTGTTAAGATATTATTTAAGGTTAATGGGACAAATAAGCGCGTACTACTCTCTTTTGAGGAAAAAGTCTAAAATATTGCCACCTTTCAATTATTCCGTCTTAATGGACCATAAAAGATTAAGACGTAGGAGCTTTGGTCTTGGATTACGGTGTTCAGAAAAGGTACGTCGATGTTCATATTCATCTTTATGATCCACTCTATGAGAGCACAATTGAAGCTGTTCTGAGGGATGCGGAAACTGCGGGAGTCTCAGCTATCGTCATATGCGCTGAAAATTACCAAACCAGTCTTGACACATTACAGATTGCCAGCAAGTATTCACCCCGAACATATGCAGCAATAGGTATCCACCCAAGCAGGGTATCCTCCCTCGACGAACAGGAACTTGACAAAACCTTGAGCTTGATCGAGCAGAACCTGAGTGGGATTGTCGCTATAGGAGAAGTGGGGCTAGATAGAAGACTCAATGAAGGCGAGGTAAACAAAAATCAGTTCCCCGTATTCAATGAGATGCTGAGGGCTGCGGAATCTCATGATCTTCCGATCATAGTGCATTCCAGGGGATCCGCCACAGAAGTCTTGAAGGTTCTCTCTTCTTACAATATTCCCAAAGTCCTTCTTCATTGGTATAGTGGCCCCCAAGATTCTCTACATGAGATAATAGAAAGAGGCTATTATGTATCTGTTGGCCCATCAATTCTCTACGCAAGATATCTCCAAGATCTAGTGGCCACAATGCCTCTCAATCACATATTGACAGAGACGGACGGTCCTGTACCTTACAAAGGGCCATTCAAAGGGAGATTAACCTCTCCTTCATTCATTCCAGATGTTCTTGACACCATAGTTAGAATAAAGCAAAGAAATGCTGAAGAGGTCCTTTCTCAGGTATTCGAAAACTTTCAAGAGTTCTTTCTTTGAATTCTGTACATAAGTTAAGCCAATCCTTATAAAAAGGCAAACATTAAAAAGGGCTATTCAAATGAGGAATGATTCTACAAAAACTTAGACTCTGAGGTTTTCGATTGGGAAAAGTCCGTACAGAATCCGTTAAGAACTTGGCAAAAGATTTGATGAACAAACATCATGATAAGTTTACGACCGATTTCGATACGAATAAACGTCTTGTCGAGGAACTGGCAATCGGTTCCACAAAAACGATCAGAAACAAAGTGGCTGGCTACATATCACGACTCAAGAGGATTGAGATGAAGGAAGAAGGTGCGGAAACGCCGTCTGCGTGAAGCTTCTTCTTATGTAAGGGAGAGAATTGCATAGTCAAGTCATAGCTGTAGGAAACATCGTTGCAGACTTTATAGCCACTAATATCAGGATGTTCCCTGAATGGGGCGAACATGTTGAAACAAGGGCTGCTATAGAACCGATCATAGGTGGAAATGCTGCGAATTTCGCCATCTGTCTGACGAAGTTGGGGATAAATACTGCCCTAATCGGCAAAGTCGGACGGGATACACTTGGACGAGCCCTGCTGAATTCCTTAAGAAAAAAGAAGATTAATGTCTCCAATGTATCATTCTGTGAGATTCCAACTTCTGTCTCGTTGATTGCGTCCAACCTCCAAGGGGAACGAGGCGTTATCCACTACATAGGCGCCAACTCTAGCCTCAAAGTTGAAGATATAACTCTTGAGAGATTTCCCAGTGCTAAAATCTTTCACCTGAGTGCCTACTACTTGGTCCCGGATCTTGAGGGGAAGCCCGCTGAGGAGATATTGAAGAAAGCCAAAGAACTCGGACTTGTGACGACCTTTGACGTGGCATGGGATGTAAAAGGCCTTTGGAGTGTGAACAATCTACTGGAATTCGTTGATTTCTTCTTACCCAATGAAAAGGAGGCCGAAATGATAACCGGTAAGGCAGATCCTGCTGAATCAGCATCCGCACTCCTTGATATGGGAGTAGGAACAGCGGTCATTAAATTGGGACCCATGGGATGTCTGATAAAGACTTGCGCAGGAGAGGAAATACATGTCCCATCATATAGAGTTCCCGTAGTGGACACCACTGGCGCGGGCGATGCTTTTGATGCAGGGTTCATCTATGGTCTAGTCAAGAAATGGTCCTTGAAGAAAGTAGCACGTTTCGCAAATGCTGTCGCAGCTGTAACGCTTCAATCTAAAGGAACAACCTCAGCTCCAACGCTCAGAGGTGCCTTGAAACTGCTAGATGGTAAGTACGTCAACAAGCAAATCAAAGTGCTGTCAACAGGCTGATCTCTTTGCCCCTGAACTTTAGATGCAAGGGTTTGAATCTGGGATTGGGAATCCTCGATATGAGTTCGATAGCTCCTCATGAAGAGACCCGTCTCAACATACTCAATGAGCTCTCCAGGTGTATAAGAGAACAAGGCTATTTCTCTCAGCCAGTTACGGTTGACAGAAACTCCCTTGTTGTATTAGATGGAATGCATAGAGTCTCCGCGCTCAAGAATCTCCATTGCCTGAGGATCTCTGCTTGCCTCATTGACTACTCAGACCCGTCAATCGATTTGGCCGCGTGGTACCGGACATTTAGAACGCCTCAGCCCATTGAGAGCTTGATCGCATCAATAACTGAACTAGGCATTGATTCTTCTTCTTCTTCAAGACTAGATGATGCCTTCAATGGTCTGAAGGCCAGAGAAATAACTGCAATTCTAGCCAGCAACAACAAGTCGTATACGGTGGGGTCTGAAATCAAGCGCATAGATGAATCCTACGATGTGATCAACTTGATAGAGGAAGCGTTGGTTGCTGAAGGTTGCTCCGTCAGATACGAAACAGAATTCGAGTCCATGAAGAAACTGCGACTTGGCGGGGTCGATTTGGTCTTGATGACACCAGTAATAAAAAAAAGCGAGGTCATTGGCGTCGCCAAGTCTGGCCGACTTTTTTCTCCCAAAGCTACCCGCCATATAATTCCCGCCCGCCCTATCAACATAGAAGTTCCATTGGACCTTCTCACCGATATCTCAATATCCGTGGAAGAGGCTGACTCATGGTTAGTCAATCATCTAAGAAATAGAAGACCAACTTTTACCCCTCTCAGGAGCGGATTCAAGAATAAGAGATACGACGAAGAAACATGTGTTCTGGAGGATTAACAGGAGGTCTCTTCTTGAACAAAGATCCCTTGAAAGTAGGATTTATGGGTGTGCTGGCAAAATTCCTTCCAGAAAGATTCCTTGAGATAAGTCTTGTTGATCCCATTACGGTATCTGATCTAATAACGCGCTTGGACTCCTATTATGGGATCAAGGTAAATTACATCTTCTCCAGGGATCCTGCTAAGGCTAATGAAGTTCCATCATTAATTGTCGTCAACGGAAAGGAGATCAATACAAAGAATGGCACTGAAACAAAAGTCAAGGGCGGTGACCAAGTGGTCTTCGTACCGGTGGCCCATGGTGGATAGCAATGCTAATGTATCTTGATCACTTTAAAATCAACATCTTGGTAGGATGGATAAGGAACTTCGATTATGCAAAACTTGAACATACAATGAATGAAATACCCTTTCGTGAAGACATAGACTCCTGCCAATTCTTGGATTCTCGCTCAGTAGCCGGGATTGAGCATTTGCTCTTCTCAGCCGTCAATGCCTTGAGAGCCTTCGAGAACGGGAACAATATCTCGAAGAGGCTGGCTGTAGAGTTCCTCTTGTTTGTTTCGGGCCAGAGACAAATCAAGAAGGCTATTTCAATGGTAGGCGTGAAGCCTGAAACGCAGAATGTGACAGTGGTTCTGCTGGGCGCAGAGAAGTCATCACTGGCCGCCACTTTTCGCAAGCTTGTTCAGCTCATAGGAGGTAAAACCGACGATAACCCTGAGATGTCAAATAAAGAGAGATTAGATGAACTCTCTAGAATTTACGAAATAACGCCTTCTGAACTCGAATCAATGAGCTATTCCTCCCAAGGTGCTGAAGCTCTTGAGAAACTAGTCATAGAACGTGTCGCTCTGCTTGGAATAAGACATTAATCAGAGAATCTCTCTTTGAGGACCGATAAGACATCTCTAGGTCTAATAACTGAGATGCCGGCTATATGCCCAAGAATCTCGATCAGAACTACTTTATCTGGATTTTCAAGCTTTACCCTTCTGTCAATTGATGCTGCGACAACTTCAATGATCTCCGACGATAACAGTTGGCTATGTCTCTTGTTGACCGTAATCCTGAAAGTTTCATCCTTTCCAAGGTGAGTGGCCATTTCTTGACAGACTGACTTTATCGATTCCATATCTGTTGGCACTACCCAGTCAAGGGGTGTGATCTTCAGAATATACCTGAAAAGCTCCGGTTTTGTTTTCAGTAATGAACGCAATTTCTGAATAGCGTCAGAGGGACAGAGAATAGTCTGAGCCACGACTAGGCCAACAATGGAAATTCTATCGGCCCGAGCTGCGGAGTCACCCACTCCTCTCAAGAGAGCGACTGTCTCCATCGCCGCGGCTCGTTCATTACCTCTTGAAGTAGCGATCAAGAGGTTAAACTCTTCCATGATCTTCACCAGAGTCCAGAACTCCTCGAATTTCCGCCATACTTATTGGGCCCCTTCTAAGTATCTTGGGTTTAGATCCTACCATCTCGACCACAGTGGAACTTACCCCTCCCGCAGTTGAGCAAGCGTCCAGTATGACATCCACTTCTTTCCCTAATTGTTGGTTTGCCTCGGCAGCGGTCTTAGAGGGCGTCATGCCAGACAAATTGGCACTTGTACCTATTAAGAGTCCACCACATAGCTTGGCAAGACTCCTAGCTACTGGATGAGCCGGAACCCTAACACCCACTTTATCTCGTCCGAAAGTTACTAATGAAGGCAGATTCTCCTTTTTTTTCAAAACTATGGTTAAAGCGCCAGGCCAAAAATGCTTTGCCAGTTTCAATTCTGCTGATGTGAATGATGCTACTCTCCTGGCGTTTCTCAGGTTTGACGCCATTATTGGAAGCGGCTTTTCTTCCCTCCCCTTTACTCTTATTAGTCTCCTCAAAGCCCCTTCGTTGAAGGGGTCACAGCCAATGCCGTAGACCGTGTCGGTAGGATAAACTATCAAACCGCCATTTCTGACAATGTCTGCAGCGAATATGATATTTGCGTTCATTGACTTCTTGACGTTGGCCATCCTGATCCTTAAATCAATAAGGATCATATACTATTAAACAATGTCCGAAATGAGGCGACCACCACATTAAGAAACTGGTTCAACAAAGTCATGGCAATTCCACAATAAATAACGACATGGTGCGATAAATGGGAGAAACAATCCACGTAGAAATAGCAAGGTTGGAAAGAACGCGCTCCGGGACAGTAAAGACTTTGGACATAAAGATCATGAACCTTAATGTAAAGCGGGGTGAATGGTTTTCCATAGTAGGCCCAAGTCATAGCGGCAAAACCCTCCTCCTTAACTTAATCGGAGGATTTCTGAGACCTTCTTCAGGTTATATAAGAATCGATGGACAAGACTTTACGCAAATGAATGAGGATCAATCGGCTTCTTTCCGACGAAAGGCGTTAGGATACATTCCACAAGAATACAAACTATTATGCCATCTTTCTGTAGCAGAAAACATCTTTTTACCTTTGATGTTCGATGGCTACTCAAAAGAGGATTGCACTGGCAAGGTTGTACAGCTTCTCAGAGAACTGGGTCTGGAAGGAAAAGCGAATAATCTTCCATCAGAACTCTCTGAAGGAGAAAAGCAAATGGTGGTCATTGCCAGGGCGTTGGTCAATAGTCCTCCTTTGCTCTTGGCCGATGAGCCAACGAGTAACCTCGACCTTGAAACAGGCGCTAATGTAATCAGATTGTTCCAGAAGTTGAAGAACCAACACGTTACGTTGATATGCGTGAGCCATGATATCCGCGTGATTAGATTAAGCAATAAGATAGCTAGAATTGAAAATGGACAGATCACTAAGATCGACGAACAACGTGAGATTCTTGCAAACCTACAGAGATCCTGAATAATGGGTGAAGCTGACTTGATTCAGGATAGGGTGAAACGCAGCTACTTCCTTATCCGATCTGAGGTCGATCGAACTAAGGCATGGGAAGAGGCGGAAAGACATAAAACCCACGCCTTTGGCAGGCTAAAGTTTTTTCATAGGCCTGATCCTGATGAAATTACCTGTACAGAATTCAAAATGTATTACGAACCATATATATTGATTCATGGATCAAAGGAAATCCGCGAGAGGTCTCGACTTAATAGCAAAGATGGACCTTTACTGGACGTGTCCTCGGGCGTAGATGATTTCCATGAAATGGATGTAGTTCTAATACTTAACAAGGCTGGCAAAGAAGTGGACGACCCATCTCCCTTCAATTCTCTCACAGGGTTAAGCAGGACCTTCTACGAAGAACATAGAGAAGAATTCCTGAAATCGGATGTCAGCGTGAGAAAGGCCATTGAAACATTTAGAGGACTACATAACAAGGGAAAGAATGAAGCTTCCATCATTGTGAATTCTCATATTCATCATATCAGAATTGTGTACGTCCCGATATTTTATGCGAAATATTGCTGGAAAAAGACTGGAGAGCATAGAATCATCAAGGTAGACGGCCGGAACTGCAAGTCTGAGGTGTATACCCTCTAGTTTTTGTGTATGCATAAAACTTAAAGGCAAGGGGCTTTAAGTTCTCTTCGCTTGAGCTCGAGGGAGGTATTATCTTATGGAAGACGAGAACTGGGGCGACGACGAGGACTGGGGCGACGACGAGAACACCGATGATGAAGAATGACCTATCCAGACTGAACTCGTCCTATTTTTGATAATCCTATGAAAAAGCATTTCTTGAAGAGCCCTTTCGAATTATAGGTACATCCATCCTTTTGAATTGAGAGACACCAAATGGTCAGAATCGCAGTACTCGATCAAGATAGATGCCGGTCCAAAGACTGTGGCTTGGTTTGCTACAAATACTGTCCCAAGGTGCGAAGTAAAATAGAGGCTATTAAGTTTGATAAAGGGCAGCAGAACCCAACAATAGTGGAAAGCTTGTGCTCTGGTTGTGGCATATGCATCAGGAAATGTCCCTTTAAGGCCATATCCATAATCAATCTTCCTAACGAATTGGAAGCTGATTGCAGCCACAGGTTCGGACCAAATACCTTCAAGCTCTTCCGTCTACCGACGCCCATGCACGGTGCTGTCACGGGACTGCTCGGGAAGAATGGAATAGGTAAGACTACGTCCTTCAAAATCCTTTCTGGAGAGTTGAAGCCGAATCTAGGTGATTATCTTTCCCCCCCCGACTGGTCTCAAATAATAAGGTTCTATCGCGGATCTATCCTCCAAGAATATTTCGAAAATTTGAGCAAAAAACGCCTTAAAGTAATTCACAAACCTCAGTACATCGACAAAATCGATAGGGTTGTTTCTGGCAAGGTCAAGGGTCTCCTAAGTAAGATCGACGAAAGGAAGAAATTCGAATATCTATCGAGGCAGTTTAGTCTGGAAAAACTCTGGGATAGAACCATAGATGTCTTGAGCGGGGGAGAGAGGCAGCTGGTAGCCGTTGCGGCTACACTCTGTAGAGAAGGGGACGTTTATCTCTTTGATGAGCCCAGCAGCTATCTTGACATAAGAGAGCGTCTCAATGTTGCCAAGGAGATACGAAATCTTGCCGATTACGGAAAGATCGTCTTCGTTGCCGAACATGACCTCGCTATACTCGACTACCTTTCTGATCAAATATGTGTTCTCTACGGTGAACCAGGAGTATATGGAATCATTTCCAAGCCCCATGGCGTTCGAGTGGGTATCAATATATATCTGGACGGTTATCTGCCTGATGACAATGTAAGATTTCGTTCTGAGCCCATCGTTTTCCACGCAAGTCCATCTATACCCCAGGTAAAATCCTCGAATATTTTCTTACGATGGAATCATATGGAGAAGGTATTCGAAGGATTCAGACTCGATATTTCACCTGGAGAAGTACATGATGGGGAGATCATCGGCGTTCTCGGTCCGAATGGGATAGGAAAGACAACTTTCATTAAGCTTCTCGCAGGTCTCGATAAACCCGACGTAGGGACAGCGCCTGTTCAAGAGAACCTAGTTGTAAGTCACAAGCCGCAATATTTGGCAATAGAAAGACGTGCGACGGTCGAACAACTCTTGAGAGACGCAGCTGGAGATGACTTTAGCTCTAGTCATTACAATACGGAGATAGCTCAGCCTCTAAAGTTGAACAAGCTTTTCGATCATCTTCTCTCGCAGCTCTCTGGCGGCGAGCTTCAGAAAACCCTGATAGCTGCCTGCCTATCGAAAAAGGCTCAAATCTACCTAATAGATGAAGGATCTGCTTATCTTGATGCCGAAGAAAGGCTCTCGATGGCTAAGGTTGTGAGACGGGTCGTGGAGAGCCGCGGTGCAGTAGCCTTCTTGGTCGAACATGACGTTATAGTTGCAGACTATGTTTCTGACAAAGTGATGGTATTCTCGGGGGACTCTGGTGTTGAGGGTCACGCTAACTCTCCTATGAATCTGAGAGAAGGCATGAACATCTTCTTAGAAGACTTGGGAATAACCTTCAGAAGAGATCCTCAAAATGGCCGACCGAGGGTCAACAAGTCTGGAAGCAAGCTTGACTCATGGCAGAAGTCCATCGGCGAATACTATTATTCGTCCGTGGGCGATGGTGAAAGCTCCTAAGAACTGATTGCATTATTCCGATTCAGGTGCAGGAGTTTCCAGCCCTTTGGGTTCCCTTCTTTCGGGCAGAGCGGAGTAAGTCCCCTTAGGATTTCGGTAGATCGCCATCCTTTCCAATGTCTCCCATTTTCCGTCGTAAAAGCTGCGAACTTGGATGGCTATGACCTCAGCTTCCGGTTCAGTTTTGCCGGGCCAAACCGCAATTCCAAGATAATTTCCATCAGCCATGCGTTTATGGAAACTCGCTTTCGGTTTAGCCCTACTTGCCATTTTTTTCACCCATCTATTGATATTAGCAGAACCCGTTTATATGTGTCAACATGGACTTTGCTCTCTGATCTTTTTCAGAATAGACTTGAATTTTCGAATCAATATGCGAAACACTTGTATAGACTGAACGAAATATACAAAGACCAATGGAGGAGAAGATTTGGCCAAAACCTCGTTAAGCGTTATCAAAGCTGATGTGGGATCATTGGCGGGTCATCATGTTGTACACCCAAAGCAATTGGATCTGACTAAAGAATTGCTGGACAAAGCCAAGAAAGATGGACAGATAACTGACTTCTATGTTTTCAATTGCGGCGACGACATAAATATGGTACTAACTCATGGGAAGGGAATAGACAACCGTGAAATACATAAACTTGCGTGGGACACGTTCAAAGACGTTGCTATCCTATCAAAAAAAATGCATCTGTACGCAGCTGGTCAGGATCTTCTAACCGACTCATTCTCTGGAAATGTCAAGGGACTTGGCCCAGGTGTAGCTGAGATGGAAATCGAGGAAAGACCAAGCGAACCTCTTATAGTCTTTGCAGCAGACAAAACAGAGCCAGGTGCTTGGAATTTTCCGCTATACCGGATTTTCGCCGATCCATTCTGCACAGCCGGTCTGATCATTGATCCTAGTCTTCACGGAGGCTTCGACTTTGAGGTCTTGGATGTGGAAGAAGGTTCCACGGTCCGCCTTCATGCTCCTTCCGAGATCTACGACCTCTTGGCACTGATAGGAACACAGCACAAATACGTCATAAGATCTATCCACAGGCACATTGACAACCTTCTCGGCGCCGTTGCAAGTACTCAACGGCTATCGCTCATAGCTGGGAAATATGTGGGAAAGGATGATCCAGTCGCTATCGTGCGAGTACAACACGGTCTTCCCGCTGCTGGAGAAGCTTTGGAGCCTTTCGCTTTCCCGCATTTGGTGGCCGGCTGGATGAGAGGGAGCCATGTTGGACCGATTATGCCAGTTTCTGTTAAGGATGCTAAATGCACTAGGTTTGATGGTCCTCCAAGAGTTGTAGCCCTCGGCTTCCAGCTATGTGACGGTGAGCTCATCGGACCGGCGGATATGTTTGACGATCGCGCTTACGACGAGACTAGACGGAAAGCCAGCGAAATCGCGGATTATATGAGGAGACACGGTCCCTTCATGCCGCACAGGTTGCCCCCCGATGAGATGGAGTATACCACCATGCCTCAAGTATTGGAAAAACTGAAGGGCCGTTTTGTCAAGTCATGAACTCCCAAAAAATCAAATATCCATTAATATTGGTGAACTTCAAAGCATATCGCGAAGCTACTGGAAGTAATGCTCTACGACTCGCAAAGATCGCGGAGGAAGTGCATAACGAGACAGGCGTCTGCGTGTCCCTAGCCCCGCAATTCTGCGATATCAGATTACTTGCTGAAGAGGTAACCCTTCCAATTTTTGCTCAACACGTCGATCCGATTTCCTTTGGGGGATTCACAGGAAGCGTCCTCCCAGATGCCATCAAGGAGGCTGGGGCTACAGGCACTCTGATAAATCACTCAGAAAGACAGCTCAAGATTTCGGAAATAGCAGAAGCCATCCGCATATCTAAAGAGCTTGGCTTGACGACCGTGGCATGCGCGAACAGTGAATCAGTCAGCGCTGCGCTGGCCGCCCTCGGGCCGGAGATAATATCAATAGAACCTCCGCAACTCATCGGAACGGGCATCGCGGTTTCAAAGGCTCAGCCCCAACTGGTGAGTGGAACCATCAAGACTGCCAAGAGCGTTAATGAAAGCGTCCACATTCTATGTGGCGCTGGGATAACTTCAGGAGAAGATGTAGCCGCCGCCCTCAGACTCGGCTCGGAGGGTGTGCTTTTAGCAAGTGGCTTGGTAAAAGCTAAGGATCCAAGAATAGTGTTACTTGACATGACACGGGCTGTTACCTCTCGGAAGGGCGTCTGATATTCTAGCACTGCAACATTGCCTTCTGGCAAATCATAATGACTTCGGCAAAAACGCTGATGCAAATCCCCGCGGTCGTGTGAAGGGAGCAAGGCAATTGTCCGATCAAATCTTTTTCAGAATACCTTCCTTGAATAGGTGCGCTATGCCTTCTCGGAATCCCTTCCCATATTCAGCTTTACAGGCATAGTTTGAGCTTCTTTTTGCCTCCTCTGGGGCGTTGCCAAGCGCTATGCTATATCCAGCTATCTTGAACATATCAACGTCGTTTAGGTTGTCTCCAATGGTTGCAACGTTGGCTGGCTTCAGTTTGATCATCTGGCAGGCCTTTCTGAGTCCTCTGCCCTTATTGACTCTTCTATCTATCAGGTGTAAAGCTACTCCGCTGTCGAGGATGTGGGCAGGAACTTGTTGTTCACGTAGAATCATGTTTCCGACCTCGGCAGGGAAGTTGCGCTCTAAAGGTATATCGATGATTCGATACATTGAACGGAATCCCTTAATCTCGATCAGGTCTCCTAGCTTTTCTCTCAGAATCTTTAAACCTGCTTCAGCGTTCTCCCTCTTACCAATGGTCCTAATATCTCCATTTTTGAAACCGACTACTCCTCCATTCTCACAGATCAATACCCCTGAGGTTCCAAGATAGATGCTGAGAGCTGCTATCTGACAAAAAGTTCGTCCACTTGAGATTATTACTTGGTACTTCATCGATTCAAGGTGCCGTATCTCTTTCACCGCATTCAGTTCCAGGCGTGATCTAGCATCGGTTATTGTCCCATCCACATCTGTGACTATCGCCATTATCTCCATCAGAGTGAACCTTTCTGGATTGTTTGGAATGGTAGATGTTATTAGTCTCAACTTTAATCTTTCTATATCGCCTATTCTTGCTGAAGAATCCCTGTTGAGATATCTTTGAGAAAAGTGTGAAGGGATCTAAATCACGAGCTTGGTCACTTCCCCAAAAATCGTGTTTGGTCGAAAGAGGAGATTTATTGTAGAATATGTTGGCCTGACCTCTGTGGTGTCTCTCTTGATTCTAGTTTTGCTCTCAGTTGATTCCATTCTAGATTCGGAAAGCCTAGCTTCTCCCCAATTGGAGAATTCCCTGAACCTTTCCAACGCATGGGTTACTGTCTTTGTGATTTTTGTTTCGTTCTTGGCACTCGTGACATTCAAACTCTCTGCACGGAAAGAAGTTCACAAGGAAGCTGCCCTTTTCACAGAACTGGGTGCGTCTAGAAGATTCCTTTTCGTGCTCTACCTCTTTAGGGCTCTTCTCCTTGGCTTGTTTGCGGGAGTCACAGGGTTCTCTATGATCTGGATATTCTTCAAGTTCCTGCGTTTGGATATTGATACTAGTCAGTTAGCATTTTCCATTCTTATGGTTTCTTCAGCCACGTTCATTTCCGAATTACCTGCACTAAGGGGATTGACTAATCGGAGCTTTGAGGAAGTCTGACCCTAGTTTACTTGACAATTAATACTGGGCATTCTGCGTTCTGGCTTATCTTCTTAGAAACGCTCCCCAAGAAAAAGGCCCTTATATCGCTTAGACCTCTACTGCCCATTACTATGAGATCTGCTTTGATCTCTATCGCCTTCTTCAAAATTTCGTCGGCGGGGTTGCCGACAACGAGCATATAGTCCGCACTCATGTGCAGGGCTTTGGCCTGTTCCTCACTTTTCCTCAGGATTTCGCGTCCCTCCTTTTCAGTGTCAATTACTACCGCTGTCTCGGCGAGAGGATATACTTTCTTGACAGCCACATGGATGACAGTAACCTTAGAACCGTACTTCTCAGACAAATCCGCCGCAATCAATATGGCTCTCTCAGCGTATCTGGAACCATCGACAGGGATCAGGATATTCTTGAACATATAGCCCGACTCAACGAGATATAATGAGGTAATCCCTAAATAAGATTTCATAGTTAGGGTCTTCTTCGGGTTGTTTGTTGCTAAACCACTCTGAGAGGTCATAGATAATGGACGCCAAAGCCAAGGTCTTCACACAATATATGAGTGTGGATGAGGCACTCGACAATTTCTTCAAGGAGGTTTCTATCAGGCAATTGGGAGAAGAATCGATCCCAATACTGGATAGCTTGGGGCGTGTCCTATCTGAGGATGTATATGCCCCCGTTGACGTTCCGCCTTTTGACAGAGCAGCTGTGGACGGGTTTGCGCTCAAGGCTGAGAACACTTATGGTGCATCGCCTTCGAACCCTGTGGTCTTTGATGTTGTTGGTTCCTCTGAAATGGGGCAAGTTCCTTCAGTGAGAGTCAACAATTTTGAGGCAGCAAGAATATTCACAGGAGCTCCACTGCCGGAGGGAACCAACTCCGTTGTCATGCTAGAGTACACGAACGAAATATCCGCCGACAAGATTGAAGCTGTCAACGCTGTTACCCCATGGAGAAATGCCTCGAAGCGTGGCGAGGATATTAAGAAAGACGAGAAAGTTTTGGCGAGAGGACTTGTATTACGTTCCCAAGATATAGGGATCATTGCATCCGTCGGCAGACGGAAGGTCATGGTCGCGAGAAAACCTAGAATCGCTGTGCTTTCCACTGGAAACGAACTTGTAGAGCCAACTGAAGATATACCCCGAGGAAAAATCATTGATTCAAACAAATATTCTATCTCGTCCGCTGTAAAGGAGGCGGGAGCAGATCCCATAATGTTGGGAATAGCCAGAGACGACCCTGGCGAAATACGATCAAGATTAGAACAAGGTTGCAGGGTAGCAGATATGATCATAACCACAGGAGCAACCTCAGTTGGTTCCAAAGACTATTTACCTAATGTCGTGAAATCCATGGGAAAACCCGGAATCATAGTTCATGGGATCTCGATGAAGCCCGGCTCACCCACTGCATTGGCAGCCGTTAACGGTAAACCCGTTGTTTTGTTGCCAGGAAACCCGGCTGCTGCCTTCATATCCTTCTTCGTTTTCGTGAGGAGAATCATAGGAAGAATGCTCGGATTAGATGAAAGCATTAGAAATCTCACCATTCGGGCTAGTCTCACTCGTAGAGTGCCATCAACAATTGGCATGAGGAACTATGTTCGGGTTTTTGTCAAAAAATCAGGTGGCTCATATCTGGCTGAGCCTGTAAGGATAGCGGGGGCGGGAATTCTCTCTTCGGTAACCAAAGCCAACGGTCTATTAGTGATTCCTGAGGATAGAGAAGGATTTGAACGGGGAGAAGAGGTAGACATAGTGATTCTGAGGGGCATTTGGGGTGACGAAGTTGGGTCAAAAAGTCTTTAGAACGCTCCTGACGGTCGAGGCAGCCAAGAGCCTTTTATACGCGCACTGCCCTCCCGCTCAAGTCGGCACAGAGATCGTGCCTCTTGAATGTGCTCATAACCGAGTTCTTGCTCAGGATGTCGAAGCGAAAATTGATGTTCCTCCCTTTGACAAAGCTACGATGGATGGATATGCAGTCTATGCCGAAGACACTTTCATGGCGGAAGAAGATGAACCTGCAATATTGAAGATTATCGGAAAAGCATTTGTCGGTGAGAATACAAAGCTCTCAGTCGAACGAGGCAAAGCCATAGAGATATCAACTGGGGCTCCGGTTCCAAGAGGCGCCAATGCCGTGGTCATGGTCGAGTATACCGATTCAGAGGGTGATGTGTTGAATATCTACCGCCCTGTCGGTCCTGGCGAGAACGTAATTGCCGCTGGTTCAGACATAAGGGCGGGAGAGCTTATTTTAAGAAAAGGCACACTCCTGACTCCTCGAGAGACAGGGATTCTGGCTGCCTTGGGCATTCCCATCATAGACTGCTATATGAAGCCCAGAGTGGCCATTCTCTCTTCAGGTAATGAGCTCATAGCCCCCGGAAAAAAGCTTGATGATGCAAAGATTTTTGATATCAATGCCCGTTCAGTATCAGATTCAGTGACCGAAAGCGGCGGCAAACCACTATTTCTGGGAATCGCTAGGGACACTCTAGATGATATCACCCTAAAAATTAGAGAAGGTTTCAAAATCGCGGATATCGTAATAGCCTCAGGTGGTACCTCAGCAGGCATTGGTGACTTGGTGTATCAAGTACTGGACAAGCTCGGAAAACCGGGGATTCTTGTCCATGGTGTCTCCGTGAGGCCTGGCAAACCCACCATCATAGGGGTGGTCAAAGGCAAGCCATTCTTCGGTCTGCCAGGAAACCCCACTTCGGCCCTCATGATTTTCGACATATTTGTAAGACCGACCATCAGAGCTATGGCTGGTCTAATGGCCGAAGAAAGAAGAAGAATTATTGATGCAAAGACCGCCCAGAAAATCTATCCTTCTGAAGGAAGACGTGAATATCTTCCAGTGAACATCGTCAGGTGTGATGAAGAAGGCTACATGATATATCCGGTGCTAACTGGGTCAGGAGCCATAACAACCTTGGCCGAGGCTGATGGGTTCATTGAGATACCCGAGAATAGGCGCTTTCTTAAGGAAGGCGAGACGGTGAAGGTGAATCTCTTCAGCGAAACCCTCAAGCCTGCCGATCTCATGATAATTGGCAGTCACTGTGTTGGCGTCGATTTACTGCTGAACCTCCTCTCGAAAAACTCCCCCAATATCTTGTACAAGACAATGAATACAGGTTCCTCCAGTGGCTTGTCTGCCATAAGAAGAGGTGAGGCCGATGTGTCGGGCATCCATCTATTGGATGAGGGAAAGGGAGAATACAATTTGCCATTCCTTAAGCGCTTTGAAGTTGACGACAAAGCGGTTCTAATAAGAGGCTACAACCGTCAGCAAGGTCTGATCGTGGCCAGAAATAACCCTCGCAAAATAACTAGTTTCATGGATCTTTTGAGGCACGACATCACCCTGATCAACAGGAATGCGGGGTCTGGCACAAGAATTCTTCTGGATTTTCACTTGAACAGAATAGCCTCTCAACAGGGTCTCTCACTTGAACAACTCACTTCGTCTGTGAACGGCTACTCCATTGAAACAAAATCTCATGCTGCTGTGGCTGTGGCAATATTGCGTGGCAAAGCCGACGTAGGCCTTGGAATAGAGACCGTGGCGGAACAGTATCATCTGGATTTTATTCCTCTTCTACAGGAGAATTACGACTTTGTCGTGAGAAAAGATCGAATGAGTAAGAATTCGGTGAAAGCTTTTCTGGATACACTCAGATCCGAGGATTTCAAAGAAGCCTTGAAAAATGTGAGAGGGCTCTCACCCACCGACAACACTGGAAACATACTCTATCAACCTTAAAGGCTAATCCATTCTCTATTGATCTACAACATTCGGTCCGGTGTCCTCTTAACAAAGCATTTATCTGAAAACACTTGACCCTACTATGATGAGGATACTCTGTTGAACTCACTTCAAAAAGCATCAAAAGAAATCATTCGTCTCTTGGGATTGACCAGTTCACCCATAGCCATTACATTTGTCGACAAATGCCCCAAAGGTACTAAGCGATCTGAAAAGCCCGTCGAAGCTTGTGCCCTGTGGGGGAAAGCTAGAGATGGGCCCATCTGTGCGCCTCCAGAAGACCACTCCCTGTGTTGGATGGGCATGTATGCTATGGGAAACGAGTTAACACAAGAGCTCCGAGATCAAAAGAAGAGAGAAGCGACAGGAATGGCAAAATTCCAAATAATGACCCCTCAAGCCTTTGAAAATTTCCTCTCGCGAGTTCCCTCTTTGGAGAAAAAAAGTGCAAAATTTGTGGTCTATCAGACCCTCGAGTCAGCCGAGAAATATCCTGATATGATTTTGATCACATGCAAACCCGAGCAAGCTCAGACCCTGACGGATTCCATCGCCTATGAGAGTGGGGGGGACACACCCATTCTGACCAATCAGCCAGGATGCGCAATCGTCCCTGCCGTTGCGAACCAGAATAGAGTTGTGCTAAGTCTTGGATGCGGCGGATCAAGAAAGTTCTTTCCGGTAAAGCCAGAAGAAATCTTATTGGGGATGCCCGGCAGCATGATCGAAGGTGCAATAAGAGCGATGAAGCAGAATGTCTTAGGCAACAAGAGACTCACAAAATACATGGGCTGGAAATAGGAACTGCGTTGGCATCTTCTCATCTGAAAATCTCCGACTGGCATTTTGGGCCCTTAGGATACTGTTTGTTCCGAAGTCTGGTTGATTGCTTTGAAGAGAAGAAATCAAATACTAGTGGTGGGGTACAGCGGCGAGCACTGTACAGAGGATGTCAGCAGATTGGCTTTTGAGATTGGCAAGGAGGTTGCAGAGCATGGTGCTGTCCTCGTGTCAGGCGGTTTGAGTGGGGTCATGGAGGCATCTTGCAAGGGTGCCAAAGAAGGAAAAGGGCAGACAGTCTGCATAATACCGCAAGACGATATGGTTCAAGCCAACGAATTCTGCGACATAGTCATTCCGACAGGGATTGGCTTCACCCGAGACTTCATTACTGCACACTCAGCGGATGCGGTGATCGTTGTGGGGGGCGGGGTGGGAACCATGATCGAAGTGTGTGTCGCCTACTTCGATGCGAAACCCATAGTTGCCTTGAGGGGAAGTGGAGGGACCGCCGACAAGATTGCAGATACATATCTTGACGACAGAGAACGAGTCAGAATTCATGGCGCTGATAGCCCGCAAGACGCAGTTGAGAAAGCCTTTTCCCTAGTCTGAAATAATAGAGAAGAGAGAATTCAAAGGCTCCTCGATTTCGAAAAAGGTATGGTCACTGTTTTTTCTTCTTAGTCTTCTTTTCTAGAGAGCGCTTACGTGTCTGGCTCGGGCATCATTATGTACCTTTCGATCGCCCCAGAATGCAGAGCGTAGTCCCTTTGCCATCCGAATTATTGGCGTTATTTAAGTCTGGCATTAAAGTAAGGGCGCTTATCATTGTCTTGAATCCAGACCCTAACGCAATACTTGGAAGAACCTGCTATTTCCATACGCCCGAGCTTATCGCCGCCTCAATGTGTAACCTCTAGCTGTTTCCACGAGTGCCGCCAGATTTTCTGGGGGAGTCTTCATAGGAATTTCGCATCCCGCACTAAGAATAAATCCACAATCATTTGACGCACCTTCTATACATCTAGCAGCTTCTCTTTTCACGTCTCGTGGAGTGCCTAGTAGTAAGGTGGACACCGGATCCACGTTTCCCATAAGACATATCTGGCCAACAATTTTCCGTGCGTTTCCCAAGTCTATTTTCTGGTCGAGCCAAAGACAATCTGTGCCACTCTTCTTCATTTTTGGCAATATTGCGGTGGCATCGCCGCAAATATGCAATATTGAGTACATTCCTTGCATTCTTATCTTCTCAAATACATCTCTCTCATAAGGCAAAGCGAATCTGTCGAACATACTAGGAGAGATCAAGGAGGCCATGGGATCTGAGATTAGCACTATCAGTGCTCCACTTCTCTTTACCTCTTCCATGTAACCGATCAAGAAATCTCTACATCTTTTCAGGAGGTTCTCGGCTAGAATCGGCTTCTTTACAACGTCCATCATAAAGAAGTCTATCCCCCTTAGAGCCCCAGCCAATGTAAAGGGACCAACCGTGCCAATCAGGATGGCAACTTCTCGGCCGAATCTTTTGTCGAGTTCCTTCAAGGCTTCTAGAGCTGCCTTCAAATTTCCCTCCTCTTTTACGTCAGGAAAGATCAAGGTGTCTGCATCTTCCAACCTAGAAAGCATGTTTTCTTGGCTGGGTAAGCCGTCCTCGCTGATCTTTACTCTTCCTCCCATGCTCTCCCAGAACATCGATAGATCTGAGTAGGCAAATATCCCATCGTATCCATATCTCTCCCATGCTTTGGCTTGGGACTCGACATTCAATTTGGTGTCTCTTCTCAATGCCGGTATCTTTATGTTAAGCAATGTCGCCGAATGCGCCGTCGATAACGGTACCACAGGAATTTCTCCCTTCTCATTTCGCAATGCCGCAACGACTTTCTCCCTACTCGTGTTGGTCAGTTTCAACAAATCTCCTTACCAGTTTGAGAGTTCAGCATGTTTAGGGCTTTCCTGAAATTACTTAGAGAGACGATTTGCTACGATTTAAATCAGCTCGAAGAGGATTAAAATAAAACTTCCGAAACTATCTTCTAGAAAGAATCGAAATCTCCCCTAGTGGTTGTTTCATATTGACAAGAATCAAAGAAGCCCTAATTGATGAATTATCAAAATCTGTGATAGAAGGAAACGCTGAGAAAGCCGTTAAGATCTCGCAAGAAGCCATCGCCATAAACATTGATGCCTACGAATTGATGCAGGCAGGCTTGATGAAAGGGATGAAAGAGGTTGGAAATCTCTTCAAGAACAAAGAATACTATCTCCCGGAGGTCCTCATGTCAGCAGAAGCAATGCACGAAAGCATGAAGATTCTGAAACCACTAGTCAAGAAGAACGCCGGAATCTCAGGGGTGATAACAATAGGCACTGTGGTGGGAGACATTCATGATATCGGCAAGAATATTGTGGCAACTATGTTAGAATCGGTGGGATTCAATGTCATAGACCTTGGCACCGACGTGGGGCTGCAAGGATTTCTTGAATCCGTCAAACGGGACAAGCCAGACATTGTAGCTCTATCATCTCTAATGACTGCAACTATGGAGAACATGAAAACTATAATATCCGGGCTCAGAGAAGCCGGATGCAAGGCAAAAATAATTATTGGTGGTGCCCCTCTAAACCAAGAGATAGCTTCAGAGTACGGCGCAGACGGATATGCGCCAGATGCCTTGGTCGCTCAAAGACTCGCAGCCGAGTTGATGCAAAAGAAAAGTAGGGCCTAATCATTCTTCTAACTGATATACTCAAGGGGTTTCTTGATAGGAGGCGCTTTGAATCCAGACTGTTGCTCCATTGCACGTCGTTCCATCTCTTCGACCTTCTTGAGAAGTTTCTCGGTCTCCTTGGCTTTATTCTCAAGATTTGTCATATCCACTTTGAAATCCAACATTTTCGCCAAAACTTCCAAGACAACCTGAGCGGCTCTTGCATCGACTATATAGCCGGAGGTTTCACCCAAGAGACAGATTCCAGTCATGTCTTTTTGCTTTGCGAGACCGAATAACAGGCCATTTGACCCCGTGATGCTCCCTTCTTTCATAATGGTAACGCCGAATTTCTCTATCTCTCTCAGTGATGCTAGGTCAGTAGCAGTCCCATAGATCTTGGGTTTCTTAACGTGTTCCCCTGTGATGTAAGCAGCTGTCATATACACGGTTTTGACGCCGAGCTCTTTCACAAAGTCCAAAGCCTTGTCGGATAACTCATATTGACCCTCCGGGGAAACAGCTTGGGCGTTTCCGTTGAGTATGATTAAGTCACCGTTCCCCCGGTTCTTGGCAAAATAGAGTTCGTTCTTCATAAGCTCTATAGTACCGTCTTCCTTGACCATGACTTGGGGTGGAAAAGAATATGAGTAAATCTCCGCAAAAAGCTCGGCATTAGTCTCTTTCACCAAGTGGTCTACTACCAGTTTAGCTACGTATCCGCTTCCTGGCAAGCCACCCACAAGTCTTGGTTCCTTCAGAGTGGGTCTCTTTAAGATTCTAATCTCTGTTTTCATCATACAGTCCTCCGGTCATTCTGTTCTCCAAAATTTACGCTTCTCGAAATATCCTCTGATTTTGCCTTCTCCAAGCTAGAAGTATCAATGTTTAGGTTAAGTATTACCTTCAGAGCGTCCAAGACGGTTTTCGCCGCAAGTAGATCTGGAAATTCCGGTTCTTCTTGGATCGGCTCGGTTTTTCCAAAGAGGCATATCCCATCAATTCCTTCAGTCTTTCCAATGCCTATGACCAGACCAGAGAACCCTAGGAATGGTCCCACGTAACCCGTATCCAGTCCTTGGCTTTTCAACGCGTTCACTCTATCCATGGAGGTAGCTGCGCAATGCACACCCTTTCCGCCTTGACCATGACCAGCTAGGGATATTATCTCCTTTACGCCGAGTTCTTTTAGAAAGTTCACTGCCTCTCTGGCAACTTCATATTGACCGTTGAAGTCAGCCTGATAACCCTTTACCAATACTAACCCCAGTTCTTCTTCAACATAGAACTCTATTCTAGGAACTTTTGTGGTTCCTTCTACGAAGACCCCGCTCTCTCCCAAATACATGGGCGAGGAAACATAAGAAGCCGAAAATGGATAGGCAGTTGGGAAGTAGCGAGAAAGCAACTCCCCTGTCAATCTGGGCTTGAGCTGGTTTATCATGAACTCTATCGCTAGCTTTCCTATGGATCTCAGGCCTGGTGACCCTACAACAGCCTTCGACTCCATTAGGCTGGGCTTATCCCCAAATATGTTCACCCAACTTTCCATGCGTGACATTCCTTTCTCAAGGTTATTCGAGGGGTTGAGTTAAACTTATCTTTGTTCAAAAGGCACGCTCACTGAGGGAATCAAACATGCACAAACCTGAAGATCGTTACTAATCAAAGGACTTTGCGAAGCCCTTCCTTATCGATCTGACCTCTCTTCACCTTGCTAAGAGCCTCGCGTAAATACGTAACGCCTTCCGCAGATCTCCTAATGTATTTATGTTAGTGAATGTCAAGAGCTCGTTGTCGATCTTCCTTATATCTTCTATTGGGACGTACCTGACAACCTTCAACCTCTCTATCATCCCTGAGACCTTGATTCCGTTCTTGAGGGCTCTTCTTGCTCCTTGCCGGGCTTCATCAGTCTTATACACCGAATGAAGGGGCTCAATAAAGCCGTTGGTCCACTGCGGAATCGCAGCATCCACCTCCAAAGCCTCAGTAAAGAGGAGTTCAAGGACTTCTTTGTTGATGAA
Source organism: Candidatus Bathyarchaeota archaeon RBG_16_48_13 (assembly GCA_001775995.1). Taxonomy (GTDB): domain Archaea; phylum Thermoproteota; class Bathyarchaeia; order RBG-16-48-13; family RBG-16-48-13; genus RBG-16-48-13. Next base: position 114,562 of record MEZH01000007.1, on the reverse strand, counting down.
GGGTGAGTCGCAGGGAAGCACAAGGGAATATTCTGACTCCGATCTATTCAACCCGTTCAAGAGTCCTACAAGTGTTCCCTCCCTTTTCCCTCGATCTCTTAAGATATCTATTGATAGGGGGATCTTCTCCCTGAACTTCTCCATAGAATCATTTCTCCCGATCACAACAATTACGCGATCGACCAAGGGTTGAATGGTTTCCAACATGAGCTCTATCAAAGTCTTTTCATTCAGATGAAGAAATGCCTTTGCCGTATTGCCTATGCGCACGCCTTTCCCACCCGCCAAGATTATGGCGGCCCTGCTAGTCATCCCAAGTTTCACCCCCTTCTTGCTTACCGACCATCCTGGTGCCAATGAATAATTAAAAGATTAGAGATGATCTCTTGATTGACATATCAATGATTCTATGTTATCCCTAAAAGGCGACGCAGTCTGGTCCGGAATGACTGGCATGGAAACGATCCTTCAGACCCTCAGCCTAGCGAAAAAACATCAATTCACGCACTCCAATTTGGACATCGGGTCAGAATATCTACCTGTATCGCCCCTGTCTCAATCATCTCATCCTGGGCCGATTTTCCTTTGATGGTCTCACTATTGTGATGGACATACTTTATCGAAGTCATGACGAAGCTTTCTCAATTATTTGGGACAAGTCATATATCCGAATAGCCGAATTCGCCTTATGCGTAGCATCTTTGAGCGTCATGTAGCAGAAGGGGCAAGCTGACACCAGGCTTTGAGCACCGGTCTCCTTGGCCTGTTCCAACCTGTTGATTGCGATGTTCAGGACTTGCTCAGGGAAGGCTACCTTGGCCCCACCCCCAGCTCCGCAGCACATCGCATTTTCTCTGTTGGGCAACATCTCAACAAATCGTATTCCCGGAATGCTATTTAGCAGTTCTCTTGGTTCTTCGTATACTTTCATGTGTCTTCCAAGGTGACACGGGTCATGATAGGTCATTCGTTGATCGAGTTTCTTCATTTTTAGTTTTCCCTGTTTGATGAGATCCAGAAGAAATTGAGTCGAATGTCTCACTTCAAAATCGTATTCCAATCCTAGCTGGCGATAGTCCTCTTTGATGGTTCTGTAGCATCCAGCACATGCGGTGACAACCATTTTGGGTCTTGCCGATTCCAGTGCTTCAACAGTCTTCTCAGCGACTTGTCTGGCCAGCTTCGCTTGACCGGTTCTAATGAAGACGGAGCCACAACATGGTTCTTTGTTACCCAGTGTTGCAACCCTTATGCCGGCTCTCTTCAAAATGTTCAAGGTGGCGATACCTATCTCGTTGGCGCTAATGGCCGAAGTGCAACCCACGAAATACAAGATGTCAGCTTTCGTCTCCGGAGGAATGAATGTTCTTTCCTTCCCGTACGGGTTTCCTGTGTCACGCCATCTTGCAGCCAGAGCCTTATGTCTCTCAAGCTGATATCCGGCATCCACCAGATCTTTCCTGAAGGATTCAAAAATATTGACCGTTGGCAACTCTACGGGGCAATGAGAATCACAACTTCCGCACAAGCTACAGAGGTAAGTTTTCTCCAAAAAGCTCTCTGTCACCGGGAGAGATCTTTCCAAAAAAGCTTGCGCAAGTCTCAATCTCCCGCGGGCATAGTTTGCTTCAAAACCTGAGGATACGTTTATCCAGGGGCAAATCAAAGTCGCCTCCTTCCAGCCTCCCCAATCTCTGCATATGCCGCATCTAACACAAGAATAGAGTTCCTTATGATACTTCTCCAACATATTCGCGGTTTCTCCTATATCCCCAGAACTCCATTATTCAAAATGTTATTCGGGTCGAAAAGTCTCTTCAGGGATTTGGTCGTCTTGAAGAATTCAGTGTCCTTCAGGACTCTAGCCACATAGGGGGCCCACTGTAACCCTATCCTGTAGGGTGTCCCCCCCATCTTCAAGGCAGTCTCCATCATTTCGCCAGCCGCGTCTCTGACTTTCTTGTATTCCTCTTGGTCATATTCGTGATAGAAAGCTGCATTATAGTGTTCCAGACAGTTACCCATGTCGAAGGCGCCAATCCAGCACTTCTTTATCTTATGTCTCTGCATTACCTTCCACATTACATCTGTGAATTCCTGAAATCTTGAATAAGGTATCATATAGGTTACCATTGGTCCCACGCCATTTTTGTACGTAGCTCCTGCCTGGATGAAATGGTTCTCCCAATACTTCCGCGAATCCTCACCTCCCAACAGAATGCCGCGATGTTTCTCCGCGATTTCGTGAACTGATTTCCTGCGTTCTTCGACCTCTGAGTTGGTGCCCGCAATAAACACGTCTATGGTGGCTTTCGGAAGAGCCTTGGCGTAAGGATCTACTGCTCTGTAAAATGATTCGTGGGTTATCAGATTGTATATCGCAAGTTTCTTTTGTGTTATCTCATGGGATGCTCTTGCCGCATTGTCCAGATCATCAAAACTGAGTTTTTCGAAGCCCATCACAGCGGGTCTTCTGTAAATCTTTAGCGTTGCCTCGGCAATGATCCCCAAGGTTCCTTCAGATCCTATGAAGAGCCCTGACAAATCTGGGCCGAAGACATATCTCCAGAATTGCTTTTTTGCATTGGGATAACCCTGAGACCCTGTATGCAAAACTTCGCCTGACGGGAGTACCACTTTCAGTCCTACCACTTGATCGCCTTGGCAACCATATGCCGACGAGAAGAACCCCATTCCCGGTATTGATATGTTTGCCGCGACGGTTCCAGGGAGGCCACCTTCAGGCACGACTCCGATCATCCACCCCTTCTTGGCAAGCTCACTCTCCAGCTTCCCGAAAGTCACTCCGGCTTCAACGGAGACAGTCATGCAATCCTCGTCGATCTCTGTTATTTTGTTCATACGCAAGGTCTCTAGTATTATTCCTCCTAACGTGGCTAAACAACCGCCTGACGTGCTGGAGCCACCTCCACGAACCGTAACCCGAACCCTCTCCCGGTTGGCTAACTTCATTACCTCTGAAATCTCCTCCGTTGAGCTAGGTCCAACGACTATTTCGGCCCAATGAGCAGGCTCACCGCCGAAGTCCCGGGTGTACCCCAGAAGGTCTACGGGATCATCAGAGACATAACTTTCTCCCACGATTCCTTTCAGCTCAGAAACCACGTGTGTCCTGTTCATTGTTAATCCCTGTGGGGCTTCTTGAATGAGAGAAAAATGGATTCTAAAGAATAATAAAGTTACTCACTTCAGATACAGCCGATGCACGTCGTTTTACATCGGTTCTTGGCAATCATGGAAAAAAGTTAAGAGCGCTCACAATCGCCTTCTGAGTGATGAGGCTGTCGGTTTGAAGATTGGGCTGGGTTTCGATCTCTATTCCCATGACATGAGTATTGCAGATATAGCAAAGATTGCAATGCTAGCTGAACATAATGGTTTGGATAGTATTTGGATGGGCCAAGAAGCCCTTTATCGAGATGTCTATCAAACTCTGGCCATTATTGCTTCTCGCACAAAGAAGGTCCAGCTGGGTCCTTCCGTGATCAACCCTTATACTACTCATCCTGCTGTAGCGGCGGCAGCAACAGCCACTCTAGATGAAATCAGCGGTGGACGATCTTTTCACGGG
>MEZH01000007.1:9724-110933 GCA_001775995.1 Candidatus Bathyarchaeota archaeon RBG_16_48_13 | reverse complement strand
GCAAGCCACTCTGGGATAGGCCGTTGGCACACCTAAGGGAAGCCGTAACTGTAGCTAGATTGCTTTTTGACGGAAAGAGAATCAACTTCAAGGGCAAGACGATGGAATTGAGAGACGCTTATCTCGCCCAACCCCCCAAGAATCACAGGATACCTATCTATCTAGCTGTTAGGGGACCAAAGACAGAGGCTTTGGCAGGCGAGTTAGCTGATGGAATAAACCTTGGAGCTCCACCTCTAGGTTTTCTTCAAGACGCTATCCGATTCGCTGAACCCGGACTCAGAAAGTCTGGAAGACGGATAAAACCAGGAATATTCGATTTGATATGCTCAATCAACCTATGCATAGCGCCCAGATCTGAGGATGCACTAAATTATCTCCTTAAAGATCCGGCTCTGAGATTCAACTTTGCGGTTCAAATCAAGGACTGTAACCCGTATCTTCTGGAGTCAGCAAACATCAATCCGAAGATGCAGCGACTGATTGCTGATACTATGATTAAGCATGGTGAAATTGCTGCTTCACGACTGATTACGCCTGAGCTGGCTAGACCCTTTGCAATCGTTGGCACTCCTGAACAATGTTCAGAACAGATCTTGGCATATCAGAGAAACGGTGCGACCAGAGTCAATCTGTTTCAACCATATGGCCCCAACATTGGTGAAGCCTTGAGCCTGCTTGGAGAGAAAGTTATTCCCACCTTAAGTGCTTAATAGAGGAAATGTAACCTTTATATCGTGTCTACCTCAATTCTATCTCCTCAACGCATCCAGAGTGGTGCTTGGTTCTACAAGGGTGTCCACTTTTCAGCCGAAGAAATCTTTTCACAAGAAGACCTTTGAGCATGAGATAGAGGTCGAAGGCCACCTCATAGACTCTATGATCTTGACAAAAATCTTTGACAAGATCATGGATCTCGAAGGAGATTTCAAAGTCGTAGAATTCAAGATAGGGAAAGGGAAGACTGACTACAGCTACGCTCGATTGGTTGTGAAAGGACGCAATGAAGGGCACCTCCAGAACATGTTGCATGAGCTTTACGGGCTTGGAGCCGTATCAAGGGAGGAACGAGAGGTCAAGCTTGAGCCCGCTCCAGCCGACATGGTTTTGCCTGATGGCTTCTACTCCACGGCCAACCATCCAACCTTCATCTATCTCGACGGAAAATGGGTGGTTGTCAAGAATTTGATGATGGACAAGGCGATTGTTGTCGATAGGAGGAAGAGTGAAGCCTACTGCAGGGCCATAAGAGAGGTCAAGAAAGACGATCTAATAGTTGTCGAAGACGTGGGAATAAAGATCAAACCCCCTGAGCGCCCGCGAGAGGGCGTTGGCGTTTTCGAGTTCATGAGCAGCAGCGTCTCTTCGGAGAAGCCTTCCAATTCGATCATAAGGCGAGTGGCGCAGAGCCTATACGAAATCAAACGCCTAGGGGGCAAGATAGTAGTAGTTGCGGGCCCAGCTGTTGTTCACACAGGATCTTCCGGAGCGCTGGCGAGACTGATAAGAGAAGGCTATGTTAATGCCCTCTTGGCCGGTAATGCCCTAGCTGTCCATGACGTGGAATCTGCTCTATATGGCACATCTCTAGGGATAAGGCTCACAGACGGTTCGTCCACAATAAAGGGAAACCGAAATCACATAGCAGCCATCAACGAAGTCTTCAAGGCGGGCTCATTATCCGAGCTTATGAAGAAGGGTGTCCTTAACAGTGGCATTATTTATGAATGCGTAAAGAATGGCGTTCCATGCGTCCTTGCAGGTTCCATTAGGGATGATGGGCCATTGCCCGACGTGATCACTGATGTGGTGGAAGCTCAGAAGAAATACAAAGAAGCCTTGAGAGGTGCAAGGGTCGTGTTGATGCTATCTACAACGCTTCATTCAATAGCTGTAGGCAACATGCTTCCATCAGATGTCACGGTAGTCTGCGTTGACATCAACCCGGCAACTGTGACGAAGCTTCTCGATAGGGGGACTACACAAGCCATGGGGCTGGTTTCAGATATAGGGACTTTCCTTTTGTTGTTGGATCAAGAACTGAGCAGACTCGAAATCCTAAATCCAGCATTTCCAAAGTGCTAGGACTGTTCGATCCATAATTCTCAGCCTCTCTTGAAGCCTAGGAAGAAGCCAAATGTGAAGCTCGCCGCAAATGGCAAAGATGCAAAGATTGCGAGGATGAGGTCTTGAACGCCGGATGCCAAACCAACCAATCTGCCCAAGGCTTCAAGGAATTTATCGAAGTTCATGTCAATCATTCCTACATAGACTAGAAATAATAATCCGAATATGAATATGCCTAATATCACAGCGATGACCTTTAGAAGCTTCTTAAATGCATAGCCTACGAGAAGGCCACCCACACCCCCCAAACCAAGTTGAGCAATAAGAGGTGTAAAGATGCCGTCAATCGCTGAGGTGCTCATTGACTGATACGGCTCTCATGCCGATATTTAAGGTTTGGATTAAGTAATGACATGTGTTATCCTTGATTTTCTGCTTGGAATTGTTTTTAATAACGAACCGCGATAATTCTAACTGAATCTGGAGATGCTGAAATGGCAGAGAGGAATTCCCCGGAATCAACAGAAGTCTTTTCCACTTACATCAAGCTGCCTAGTCGATCTGAAGTCACTGTTGACAAGCTTTGGAAGGTTCTTGAGGTTTTCTCTATGGAGAACCGACCAATGGATAGCAAGGACCTAAGTGAAGCTCCCAATAGCCCCTCCAAGTCCGAAGCTATTTGTAGCTCAATTTTGGATTATCTTCGATACCTTGGCTTTCTTGAGGAGAGGGCTCACGAAGTAGAAACCAAGCGAATCCTCAAATACGAAGTGGTGGAAGAAACAAAGGAACTAGTCTACTTCCTTCAGACCGGCAGGCCTGAAGAGGCCTCAGGTGAATGGACCAAGATTCTCGCGCGTCATCCCCTCTTCTCCAAAGGGATCAAGGTCGAGTTCTTTGGGAAGCAATGCAAAGGCATGGCTGGGAGTGTGACCGGTCTACAAGATTTCCTATATAGAAGTGACAAGGGCCGGCTTAAGCCGGAACGCTACGCAGATGGCGCGAAATTCTTGGCAGAGTTGTTTTCGGAAGCAAAACTATTGGACTACAAGATAGAATCAGGTCAGATCAGTATCACAAAAGAACCTATAAAGACTCAGGTAGACGAGGGAAAGCCTTCGTTTTACACACCAAAGCCCCCTTCGGGATCCATGGATGTTTTGACTGAGACCGCAAAGACCGGGATGACCAGCGTAGCATTCACGGTGACTGTAAATATCGTTGTCAACGAGAACACACCCATGGAATTGGCTGAAGCCATCTTGAGATATCTTAGAGAGATTACAGAAAAGAAAACTGCCCCAGCGTAAAGAGGCTCGGTGGTCCAATAATAGTACGAGTCATTGGCATTAATTGACTGTCTTTCATGGCGGGGTTATTTTGATCGCTTTGGTGGGGCATTGCATCTCGCAGGCAAGGCACTGGATGCACGCTGGCTCATTGGTCGGATCTGATTTTCTGTCTGAGAGAGGGTGACCCGGGGAATCAACCCAATCGAAGACACTAACGGGACACACTGATATGCAAATACCATCTCCATCACAGACGTCTTGGTCCAAAGCCACCTGGGTGCCGTGTATGCCCAGTTTGGATGGTGGTTCGACCTCTCCCCAGACAGCGTGGCCCGCATGATTTCCAGTCACGTTGCGCTTCTTCATAAAATCTGGATCTATGGGCAATCTCGTGCCTCCATTTTCATTATTCCTACTAGACATTTTATAGTGTTTCGGTTTTGTTTACAATGTGTTCAGATTCGTTTCCTTCGTCGCCCAGAAATACAATAAGGAAAACGGTGGTGGACCGGGCGGGATTCGGACCCGTGACTTACAGCCCTACAATGGGTCTCTGCGATGCCAACGCAGCGCTCATACCAGGCTGAGCTACCGGCCCTCAAGTTGTAAGGTCTCGGAGCTGGTTCCTTAAATGGCTTTCTTTCAGATTCTTTTTGCTATCGTGGTCAGCGCATTTGCAAGGCGAATGGCATGTAAATATTCCTCTGGGGGAGCAGATCGTGACGTGTCTACCAGTATTTCGTTAATGCCGACGTAGATAGCACCATGGGACTTGCCAGAACCCAGATGGATGAGCGTCCGGTAGACGAAGTTACCAATCATGCCGTTAGGTGCAAGGATAAGATTTGCTCTCGCCTGTATGGCGTCTTCGACCAGTATTCCATAATGCTCTATTATGTAAGGCAGTTGTTCCCGCGCTTTGCTCGTCAGCTCCTGGCTCTCTTCTATAGTCTTGTCAATATCGGGACTTCTACCTATGTCCTCCATCCTGCCACCTGAAAGTACACCAATCCTAGGTTCGACCCCAAGCTGCTTCAGCAGTTGAGCCCCAGACGTGATAATCGTCAGTCTCTCATTTATCGAGCTACCTTCATCAATCCCCACTGGTGCTAAGAGGAACTGATGACCCATACTTGTTTCTAGGAGAGCAATCCTAAAGAAAGACCGTTGCCCAAGTTTTTCTTTTATTAATCTCAAAATAACGGATGCCTTTGCAGTCCCCCTAACCGCGGCATCGATATCCCCCATACACAGGAGATCTAATAGCATTCTCTCAGGTTCCTCGGTATAGATTGCATCCCTCATTGGCGATGAACACATTTGTCCCACATAGATGACCCTCCCAAAATGCATGGACTCCACTTTTTCCGCGACCTCTATGATCTTGTCTGGGTGAGTCCTGTCTTCAACCCTGACCCCAAACCCTATTCGATGACTATTTCGCTGGAGTTCTTGAATTCTCTTGAGAATGTCCAATACCCTTAAGCCTCAAGGTAGTTCTCAAAAAACTTCCATTATGGCGGAGCAGGCTCCGCACCTCACACAACCCGCTCTGTTCTCATTGGGTTTCATACCACTGTCTTTCATTTTGACTACGGCCTTTTCCGTGATTCCCAGAAGATACGAAGGATTTGGTGGATCCTCATTTTCCAATTCTGTCCCTAGAAGGGGTCTAAAGGGCGTTACAAATGGAATCGCGCCGGCCGATGTCACATTCTCCAATCTTCTATCTGTCAGCTTTGGGTCCTCACCAAGTCCGACCAGAATGAACGTGCTGACCTGATTTTGGCCAAAAGTCTTTTCAGCATATTTCCAAGCCCGAAAATATACTCTATCTGGCGGCTTTCCCGGGCAGACTCTTCTCTTGACCTTCTCGTCAAGGCTCTCAATGTGGAGCCCAACGGTGTCCGCTCCTTCTTCGTATAGTCTCCCCAGCATCTCAAGATCCTGAGGAGGCTCGAGCTGAACATGAACTGGAGTTTTTAGGTTCCTTCTAATTTCTCTAAGTATTGGTATATAGGGGGTAGCTCCTCTGTCAGGTGTCTCAGCGATGCCTGTGGTAAGGGTCACGTGGTGGCAGAACCCTGATTCGACCGCTGCCTCAATCGCGTCACTCACTTGCTGAGGTGTCTTGATAGCAAGGCTCTTTCCGGAGTGGGTCTTGATTTTCTGCTCTATGGCGCAGAATTTGCACTGCTGTTTGTTTCTCCAGTAATAGCAGTTCTTGTCTATCGTAACGCCTATTGCATCGCTCCCGTGAAAAGACGCGATTTTCCAAACAGGAATACCCTCAGAGGTTCTGTTGTCGAGAAAAGCCGGTCTTTCGACTAACCGAACCGCAATCGACGGGGCGTTATCTTGGCAAAGCAAGCATTCTTCTCCAACTTTCTCAATGGAAAAGGGGGAATTCCTCACATGATGGCCCTGAAACGCCACGTTCGTGGACGGCGTCGCGGTGCCATCCAAAACGAGATATCCTCCACCAGCCGGACCCGCACCCCCACATCTTCCTTTGTCAAAATCTGGCGGGGATCGTGCGCCATAGCATAGTAAACTCACTTTAAGGAGAGTAGGGTCCATGGTGATCGCCTGTTATCATTTTATGATCTTTACGGCTTCATCAGGCTCATCGGCGTACCCAATAGCTGCCAAAGCTCCTATGACCCCACGCTGACCAGTGATTGGAACAAGAGACACATTTTCTCCTCGGGCCGTTGTTTGGGCTTCCTCCATCTCAATGAGGCGCGTCTTAGCGTGAAGAGCGAATACCTTGATGGAGTCCGGCGGCTTTATCCCGTCAAATAGGGCGATGGCCGTTTCCGATGATTGGGAATTCTGCCTCAGTTGGCGTTTTATGATTTGGATCAACTTTTCTTTTTTCTGCGGCAAAACGGCGAAGGTCAAAGCTATGCTGACGCCATTGGTGGTCTTCCAGGGGTTCCCTGTGTAGAGCTGGACGATGGTGTGGTTAAGGTAGTCCGCCTGCCTATGTTTCTCGAGAAAGTAGCCCAATTCGTTCGAGAGGGACCAAGTGGCGCCTCCTGAAGGGCTGTCTGTATCGTCTATCCCAACGACCAATCTGTGCTTCAGCGGGAGGATGAGAGTAGCTCTGCCAAGTTGGTTCCCTCCACCTCTTTCCTTGATCTCTATCCTCTTTACGCCTGAAGCTAGACCCCTGCATATTGTTGCAGCTATGCCCCCTCCAGCCAGACCGGCGTAGGTAAGTTTTATCTCTTCTCCGTCGACGCAAGCCTGTTCGATGCCAGCACCTGCTATTCCAGGAACCAGATGCAAGTTGGTTGACCCTGTCTTGACTCGAAAGATGTTCTTTGGGCCTTCTCTTCGAGCCTCCAGGACGAGAGGACTGACCCTGGGATAATGATATGTTTCCCAAGCAGCCCCACCAACGCATTTCCCCCTGGCGTGATACTCGTGGACTTCTATTTGGCTTAATTTCTCATCATGGACAGCCACTATCTTCTGGTACGGCGAGATCCACTTTGTTTCCTTGTACTTTTCCCTGAGATCGTCGGGGCTGTAGGTTTCCACTTGTGTTGCGCCCGTCCTTTTTGAATCTGAGACCACGTGTCTGGTGCGGCTGCCGGGATTTGAGCCCGGGTAGTCAGCTTGGAAGGCTTGCTCGCCCCTTGAGGGACTTGAAGTCCTAGACCAGACTAGACCACAGCCGCTCTAAGCAGAGCAATATTTCTCATTTAGGAATGGGAAAGTAACTTAAGGGTTGCTCTCATTCACCCATTATCATAGTCACCAAGGTTCTCACGCGGCTTCGGGTGTCAAACTCCAAGACAACTATCTGCTGCCACACCCCCAAGGTGAGTCTACCGTCCACAATAGGGACAGTGAGGCTCGGTCCAATAAGGGAAGCCCTCACGTGAGAGTGGCCATTACCATCATGCCAAGTCCGCTCATGTTGGTATTCGATATTCCGTGGAGCTATCCTCTCCAAAAACGCTGGGAAATCCTGCTTGAGGCCAGGTTCATATTCGATTGTCGTCAGGGCAGCGGTGGAACCCTTAACAAATATGGTGACGACGCCGTTCCCGATTTTTGATGATTCAATTTCATTTGCAATTTCTTCAGTGATATTCAAAATGTCTGACTCGCCCTTTGTGTGAAGTTCCAAATCTCGGGTGACGACTTTCAACGATGCTATGCTCCCTAGAGATTGGTGGTGCGGTCGCCGGGATTTGAACCCGGGTCACCAGCGCTCCGCCCTAGATCCGGTTGGCAGGCTGACGTCCTAGACCAAACTAGACTACGACCGCTTTCCAGTGATCAACCGCATTTGTGCCGATCATAAAACCAAGTTGCCAGACACTTTATTTAAACTTAAAGAGGCTCTCAACATCGAAAATTCCAAGGAAATTTACCCTGAGCTGACGAATAATACCCATATAGTCTGATGATTCTTGAATGCATATCAGGTCGCAAGAAAGATAAAGGTTAAAGGCAACTCCAAATAACCATGCTAAGAAGTTAGTCGGAGGATATTTTAGTGTCCGAAAAGAAGGAAGAAATGACGAAGAAGGGCGATTTCATATTCATCGATTACATGGGTAAGGTGAAAGAAACTGGCGAAACGTTCTCCACCACTTTGGAAGAGGTGGCGAAGAAGGAAGGCCTACATAAGGAAGGTTCCGTATATAACCCCGACCTTGTAGTTGTTGGTGAAGGTTGGGTCCTTAAAGGCCTTGACGAAGGCCTGAAAGGCTTGAAAGAAGGGGAGACAGCTACGATCGAGATACCTCCAGATAAAGGATTTGGAAACAGAGATCCAAGCAAAGTCAAGATGGTACCGTTCAGAAAATTCAAGGACGAGCGGGTTGCGCCGTTCCCTGGGATGAAGCTGGAGATGGACGGGAAACCGGCCGTCATCAGAAGCGTCGGCGCAGGCAGAGTTCAGGTCGACTTTAACCCTTCCCTTGCTGGAAAGAATTTGCTCTACCAGGTCACTGTGAAGAAGGTTTTGAAGAAGAAAACCGATAAGATCAAAGCGCTCATAGAGAGACGCATACCCGCTATTGCTACTGAGAAGCTGGACCTGAATGTCGAGGGCAAGAACGTAAAGGTGCACTTACCTGAAGAGGTTTTCTTTCTCGAAGGGCTTCAATTAGCCAAACGTGGTATAAACATGGATATCCAAAGATTCTTCCCTGAGGTAGAAGAATTGTCCTTTATTGAGTCCTTTAAGAAGAAGGCTTTGGAACCCGCCGAGCCCGAACCTCAACCAAAGGCCGCCGAAGAGGGCAAGAAATAGGTCCTAAGACACCAACGATCCTGTATTTTCCCTTCTTTTGGAGACCCAGGGGCATGCATATACCGAAACTGGGGCAACTCTTGTTGTCGCAATCCGAGGACTTTATTGTTACTGTTGCCCCCTCAAAGGTTTCCCTTCGGTTAACAGCCACAGAAAGATCGGCCTCCACGACCTCTACCACCCTGGCTTTGTCGTCGTGGATATTGCAGGGAATTTCCTTATCCCTGACTTTAACAATCTCATATACGCTGCCTTGATCCAGTTTCTCCTGACAGACTTTAAAATAATTGCAGTCTTTACATGCTCGGCTGGGGCCATTGTACAAGAAGGCGAATTTCGGTCTTGCTTGTCTCTCCCCAACTATGGTGATAATTCGCTTCTGCTCAGCCATTTATTCTATGACTCCTGTCGCCCTAGCCAATTTCTCAGCTGCATCCCTCGAGAGGCCATTTTCCCCCAGGATGGTAAATCTCTCGCGCCTAATCAGATGAGCTTGAGTCAAAGCCTGTATTATAAATTCAGGTTCTGTCTGCAACTCCTTAGCATTAGTCGGAGCACCCAAAGCTTTCAACGAGTCCCTTATCATCTTCCAATCCGCACCGTAGAGGTAAGCCATCATGATCGTTCCGACCCCACACTGTTCTCCGTGAAGAGCCGGTCTGGACGCTGCAATATCGAGGGCGTGACTGAAGAGATGTTCTGAGCCACTGCACGGTCTGCTACTTCCGGCTATGCTCATAGCTACTCCGCAGCTAATGAGGGCTTCGAGGACGATTTGAACGCCCTCCTCATTATTTCTCCTAATGATGTCGGTGTTTTTCATGATCAGTTTGGCGCTCATAAGAGCAAGATTGGCGGCGTAGTCTCCGTAGTACTCGTCCCTAAGCTTGTGGACTAATCTCCAGTCTCTCACTGCAGTGTATTTTGATATGATGTCTCCGCATCCGCTTTCCGTAAATCTGTAGGGTGCCTCATTGATCTTAGCGATATCTGCAATTATAGCGAGAGGCGCCTGAGCTCTTATGGAAAAAGGCTTTTCCAAGCCCTTGATAGAGGCCCAAGGACTGGCTATTCCGTCGTGAGAAGCGGTCGTGGGTATACTGATAAATGGAATGTTCTCATTGAAGGATGCCAATTTCGTTATGTCAATAACTCGTCCGCCACCCACCGCCAGAGCAACTTCAGGCCTGATCTCTCTTATCGCATCTTGAGCTAGGGTCAAATCCTCTGTTGAGGACCCACCTACCAGCTCAAAAGTCGTGCCTATGCCGTTTTCCCTCATAGAATCAGCTACGGGTTCGGCTGCGACCTTCCTTGTTATGGAACCTGTGAATGTCACAGCTGTTGATGCGAACCCCAGTTTCTTTAGGGCCGGGCCAACCAAAGGAAGTATGTTGCTTCCGATCAGAACTTCTCGGGGAAGTTCCATTCGATGGACTTTTTGAGCCACTTGGACGTCACTAACCCTCTTTCCTAGTGCCCGTTCTATAAATGTTGTATCCCTATTGTGCTCTCCACTCGAAATATTTTTAAGCATCTGCTGTCTCACATCGTAGTTGTTATATCTAGTATTCCACTTCGAGCAAAGAATTGCTTTCATGGGTTTTTCTTCTCGGAGGATGCTATTACATGATTCATGAAACCAAACCAGCAGACATGATACTTAAGGGAACCACTACCATAGGAATAGTTTGCAGTAATGGGGTGGTCCTTGCTACAGATACGAGAGCTACCATGGGATATTTTGTGGCCCACAAGAAAGCCAAGAAGGTATACAAAATCTATGACAAATTGGCTATGACTATTGCCGGGACCGTGGCAGACGCTCAGGCTGTCGTGGAGACTCTTAAGGCTAACGCCCAGCTCTACTATCTCGAGAAAGGCAGGGCCATGCCAGTCAAGTCAGCAGCTAGATTGGTTGCTAATCTCCTGTTCTCGTCTCGGTACATTCCCCTCTCCCTTCAAGCACTCGTAGCTGGTGTCGACGAAAGTGGATCGCACATTTATGCGCTAGATCCATTCGGTTCCGTGACTGAAGAGAAATGTGTTTCAACTGGTTCTGGTTCGCCTATAGCCTACGGACTTCTCGAGAGCGAATACCGGGAAAACCTGTCTATAGATGATGGTGTGAATCTGATTGTAAGAGCAATCCACTCCTCTATGAAGAGGGACAGTGCCAGCGGGGATAGTTTCGATGTGGCGATAATTACAGAAGAAGGCTATCACGAGTTGTCGGATGAAGAGAAGAAGAGACTCGCTCAGTAAGTCGTCTTCACAATTGCTTTTGTAAAAAAAGGAGCTAGTCTAGTGGGGACTTCATTTAACGAGATACAAACTAGAATACGTGAAGCCATCCTCGGATATGTTCCCAAGGAAGCTGAGATCACCAGGATCGAGTTTGAGGGTCCAAAACTGGCTATTTATGCCAAGAGACCTGAAATTCTCTTCGAACAGAGCTACATCGTTACCGATATGGTTAATCGAATAAGGAAGAGAGTTGTAATAAGGTCCGACCCTTCTGTTCGTCTCGAGGAGAGAGAAACCGAGAACGCTGTCAAGCAACTGGTTCCGCCTGAGGCTGAGGTTACAAATGTGACATTCGATCCAACCGTGGGCGAAGTTGTCATAGAGGCGAAGAAACCAGGTCTTGTCATCGGCAAAGATGGTATTACCCTCCAGAAGATAGTAAGTGCCACTAGATGGAGACCAAGGGTCCTTCGGTCACCACCTCTTCCATCCATGATAATAGCTCACATCCGCCACTACTTGCATTCTGAAGCCAAAGAACGCGAAAGGATCATGAGAGACGTTGGCGAGAGGATCTTCAGGCCAACTTTCCTTAGGAGCAATGAGGTCCTGCTTACTACCTTAGGCGGTTTCAGGGAGGTCGGTAGATCATCCATGCTGGTCCGAACCAAAGAAAGCTCAGTCCTCCTCGATTGTGGTATGAACCCTGCCTATATGGACTCCTCTGATGCTTTCCCCAAGTTTAACATCGACGAGTTCGATCTTGACACTCTAGACGCTGTAATAATATCTCATGCCCACCTGGACCATTGTGGACTCCTGCCTTTTCTCTACAAGTACGGGTTTGATGGTCCAGTATATTGCTCAGAGCCTACATCGAGCCTAATGACCCTCCTTCAACTTGACAGCCTCGATGTGCTCACTAAGAGTGGCCGTCAGACTCCCTACGATCAGAAGGACGTGAGGGAGACCGTCCTCCACACGATCCCGCTCAAGTACGGCACGGTCACCGACATATCCCCCGACATGAGGTTGACTCTTCATAACGCAGGGCATATCCTGGGATCATCCATAGTTCATCTTCATATAGGTGAAGGCTTGCACAATATCGTCTACACGGGAGACCTGAAATTCGGTCACACAATGCTCCTCGAACCGGCCGTCATGACTTTTCCAAGAATTGAAACCCTGATTACTGAAAGCACCTACGGCGCACCGGAAGACATAATGCCATCCAGAAAGGAGGTTGAGGAGAAGCTCGCCTTCATAGTGAATAAGACAATTGAAGGCGGCGGTCGAGTCCTTATCCCTGTTCCGGCGGTAGGCAGGGCGCAGGAGATCATGCTTGTGCTTGATAGCTATATGAGGCAGGGTCTCATGAGGGAAGTTCCAGTCTATATTGAAGGCATGATCTCAGAAGCAACTGCGATACATACAGCATATCCTGAATACCTTTCTAGGGAGGTGAGAGACAGGATAATAAAGGAAGGCATAAATCCATTCCAGTCTGACTACTTCACTGTCATAGAGAGCTCAAATGCCAGAGCTCAGATCGACGGGTCAAGTCCAAGCATAACCCTAGCCACTTCTGGTATGCTCGAGGGCGGCCCTTCGATAGAATGGTTCAAGATGTTGGCCCCAAGCCCATTGAACACTGTCATCTTCGTCTCCTATCAGATTGAAGGCACAACAGGTCGGCGCCTTCTCAGAGGAAATCGAGATTTCAATATGCTCAACAATGAGGGTAGAACGGAGGCTTTTAAAGTGGAATGCGGGGTGGATGCAGTTGAGGGCTTCAGCGGTCACAGTGATCGTAATCAAATCTTCGGTTATGCTAGAAAGATAATGCCCCATCCGGACCTAATAATAGTCAATCATGGAGAGAGCAAGAAATGCTTGGGCGTGGCCAACACCTTCAAGAAGGTGCTGAAGATAAATGCCATTGCACCACAGAATCTGGAGACAATTAGATTGAAATAGATCCGGAGGATTCTCGAGGCTGGCTATCTTTCTTCCAGATCTTGACGCTCGGTGGGGTGATTAATACCCTCTCTTCTCCCAAGCGAGCGATATCTCCACCCGCCTCCCTTACGCAACTCGTCAAATATGATATCGCCTTCTTGACATCATCCAAATTCTTCTTGGCGAGGGGTGTAACCTTCAATATTATGATATTTCCTTGGTTGAATTCTGCCTTTATATGATTCAGATCAGAGAGATCTTGTATGGATAGAGCTTTGACATATATCAAGGCATGTCTGAGTGCTGTGGTTTCACAAGGTTCCTCCTCTTTCTTGCGCTTGAACCTTTCCACTAAACCCAATCAACCGCCACCAATACGCCATTATGCTTTGTTTCAAAATTCGATATTATTGAGTTTCTCTGATCCTACCCCAAATGGGATCTCCGACGTAGTGAAGATTTTTCACCACTTTCCCTTTTCTTGTTTGCCGGGCATCGCCATCCCCAAGCACAGCCAGACCCACGGCCAAGGCTTTCTTATGTTCTGAGTCGCCAACGACTACCAATGCCCCCTCCTTGAAGAATCCTTTTATCTCCTTGATCCCTGGCGCCATGACATCGGCGCCGTTGCACACATGCGGGATAGCGCCTCGATCGACAAAAACCCATGGCAGACGGTTCAGGAGTTCATCGAAGAGGAGTGTGGGTATACGCTTCTCGCCGATCTTGATCAAAACGGGTCTCTCGTCGAAGTAATATATGTCACCTTCGTCGGTCTCGATCAATTCGATCTTGGAGATCCGGTCAAAGAGGTCATCGTATTCGCTTCCAAGTGCTGAAGAGATATCTGTTAAGAAGTCTCTTATCTCCTTGCTGCTAAGGAGGCGCCTGCGTCTGCCCTTCAAACTGTCTTCCCGGCATCTCCTTAGGGAGCGCGATAGATTTAAATCATTAAGGGGTCACCCAATAGATGTTCAGGATGTGTTCAAGCTCCAACAAAGGTTGATCGAATTTGACCGAAGCGGCGACAAAGATACTGAACGAAAGCCTCAGCAAACAGGTACTGGTAAGGCTGAAGGGTGGAAAGAGTCTCAGAGGGAAACTTCAATCCTTCGACCAACACATGAACTTGGTCTTGGAAGACGCTGAGGATGTCTCGAACACTGAAAACATCCAGAAGCTCGGCGTCATAATCGTCAGAGGGGACAACGTAATAATAATATCGCCTCCTGCAAGGTGAATCTAGATCATGGGCAAGGGAACGCCATCTTTCGGAAAGAAAAACCAGACTGTGCACATCCGCTGTAGACGGTGTGGGAGGCATTCCTACCACAAGAGAGAGAAGAAATGCTCCGCTTGCGGATATGGTGCCTCCAAGAAGCTCCGCCACTATTCTTGGCAAACTCACAGCATCCAGAGACTCAGAGTCATATAGGTGGGTCTTGGAGCAGGTGTCATTCCTGGAGCTAATTAGAAAGTTGAGTGCTGATTCGATTCTTCTCATGTCTCCCCGATCATCTTGAACTACTAGATTAATGGATGCCTCTAACGCCAGATTGATTGGGCCTGTCAAGATCCTCAGGTCCCGCCTTCCCCGTTTTCAGAATTTCCAGAATACTCCCAACGGGTGAAATTATTCCGCGGAAAGCACATAAGGCGCTGGAACGAAACTCGAATCCCATCTATGTATTCTCCATTCGGCTCAGTTCGCATCCCACAAGCAGAATGGAAATTGAGAAAGCCGCATCTCCAAGTTGGCCGATGGCATAAGAGGAGTAAGGGATAATGCGGGATAACAGGGACGCGCAGAATGGCTATCATAAGGGACAATGAGCGTAGTCCAAGATATCCAGGGCTTAGTGTTGGTTGCGATTCCTCGGCAGATGAGCCTCAACCACCTGGCAGAGGCTCCAACACACTAGTTGTCTGAGCGAAGCCAGCTATCAAGAAACCAGCAAGACCCTTTGGTACTGATTGTCCTTCAATATCCCTTGGTATCCTCTATTGACTCAATCATCACCGCTGATTATCCACGATTGTCCCACCTAGATATCCCTTGTTATCCCTTCTCCTATAACCCGATATTATTGGCAAGAACTAGAAACCAAGTCGAATCCTGATCAAACAATGGGACTTACAAGTGGAAGCCCATGAAGGACGGGATCCTAAGGGCCACAGCCGATGAAAAAGTCATCAACTTTCTAAGGGTATAGGATAATCACCAGAACTCGCCTTCAGAAAGAATAGTAGGCCGGGCCGGATTAAAACCCCAGAAGGGTCTGAGTCTGCAGCAAACCTGTAGCTAGGATTGGCTAGGAAGCGCAAACCAAGGCGTCGGGACCGGTTTTGACGTCAATTTGCTGGCAAGAAGCCAAAATGATGTAGCAGGTCTGGAGGTATTCAGTTCAACATTTGAGTGAATCATTTCTTCCTGTGCCTAATCACACTGAAATCAAATGCGTGGCAGGTCACGCGTTATCCGCACCTAATGTGCAAGTCCTATCCGGCGCACGATCAAGGCGAAGTCTCTGGTTTGAAGGTATTGAGGGCGACCAGCCTCACGCTGGGGCAGATATGCGAATCGCAGGCTCATGTAGATCAGGGACATCGTGTAACCCGTTGACCGCTTAACCCTACGACCGATAGATCGTCCTCGAGAGGTGACAGAGAGCGACTCTACGACATGTTGAGCGCTCGCGGCGCCAACGTTTTCTCTAGGATTCAATGGTAGGTGTGTTCATCGTCGGGAAACTTGCCTTCGAAGACTTCTTCGATGAACTTGGAAACAGCATCCTTTGTCGCTTTGTTGAAGTTGGCGTATACTTTCACGTATTTTGGTTTGAAGTCATCGTCGAAACCGAGCATGTCATTCGTGACCAGCACCTGTCCGTCACAGTATTTGCCCGCTCCGATGCCTATCGTCGGCACATCGACGGTTTCTGTTATCATCTTTGCCAGGTCTTCGGGGATGCACTCCAGCACCATGGAAAACACGCCGAGCCTGTCCAGGGCTCGAGCGTCTTGGAGGATCTGTTCGGCCTCTTCGGGCTTTTTTCCCTTCACGTGGTAGGATTCTGCAGTCTGGGGAAGCATTCCAATATGGCCCATAACCGGGATTCCCCCGCTTGCCAGGGCTTTTATGACCTCCGCTTTCTTCCCCTCAATCTTGACTCCATGTGCACCCGCCTTGATGAACAGCTTGGCATTCCGTAAGCCATCCTCCACAGAGTTGCAGCTGTCCCTTGGCAAGTCCCCGATGATGGGGGTGTTCTCAGCTCCTCTTGCTGCCGCCTTTATGTGATATATCATGTCAGACATCGTGACGCTCTTGGTGTCGCTTCGGCCTTGCACTACCATCGCTAGACTATCGCCCACAAGGATCAAGTCGATACCAGTCCGAGCCAGTATTCTCGCCATCTGAAAGTCGTAGGCCGTCAGCATTATGATCTTTTCTTTGCCCTTCTTCTGTCTGATCCTCTCTTGAAAGCTCATTTCTTCACCTCAGGGATTCCTACGGAACATGAATCCTGGCATCTCGACCAAACGTTTGCTGTATAATCCGGTCAACGTGAATTTAAGTCAAAACAATGAACAAGACTCCCGGCAAGATCTAAAGCTAGGCTATGAGCGAGCAATTGGTGTGGCGCGCGCTTGGAGTGTCTCGTCTAGGCATGTAAGATTATTGAGGTTCTATGCCCTAACAGTGGTGGGCCGGGCCGGATTCGGACCGGCGACCTTCCGCGTCTCTTGGACCTAGAAAAGGTCTGTCAGGCGGATATCCTAACCAGACTAGACGACCAGCCCACGGTCAAGAACTTGAAATGAACCAAATATATATTCTTTGTTTTGTCGCCAGTTCAGAGACATTCCAACTCGATCCGCACCCCATCTTTAAGCCAAGCTATGGCGAAATAACCATCAAAAGCTGGACCTGGGTTGACCATGGGTATCGAATCCAAGTAATCGACACTCCGAGATTCGTGTATGTGTCCACAAAAGACGGCTGCGGGTTTCTTTTCTTGGATGAACCTTCTAACCGAAGCGCTTCCTGCGGAGATTCCAAACTTCGTTCTATCGAGCAAGGTATCTCTGGGCGGGGTGTGGCTAACCAACACTAGCGGTTTCTGCCTGTTCGTGTTGTTGTATGCGTCTTCCAGCATTACTTCGATCTCTGGCTCGCTCAGTTCGAAGGGAGTACGAAATGGGGTCGTTGAGGATCCTCCCAGACCCATGAACTCGTAGCCTCCGAATTCTTGACTACTGCGATGTATGCATTGAATTCCATCTCTGGTCTTCGTATTAGCCAATTCTTTGGGGTCGCAGTTTCCAGGCACGAAAAGGATTGGCAGCTTCGTCTCCGCAAAAACGTCCAACACTTTAAGGGCTAAGTTCACTGTGCCAAAGTTCGTAACGTCGCCGCAAATGACAAATAGCCCAATCTCTTCGTCCAGAGCTCTCTTCACTAATTTGGCGGCAAATCGCGTATTCCCGTGGAGGTCTGACGCCACCAGAACCTTCATATGAAATCTCCAAGAAGGGAAAAAGGAAACCAATCGCATTAGTAATTCGTGAACTTTTCCCGGGCTGCCAAGATTCCTGCTCCAACGTCCGCTTTGATCCCAGCGTCCATCAAAGCGCTTCCCATACATCCTATTGTGGTTATGACTTCGTCCGGCGATATGGAACCCATGTTTCCTATCCTGTAGGTCTGGCCTTTCAATTTCCCCATTCCCCCGGATATTATGACTCTGTATTTCCTCCGGAGGTTCGTAAGGAATGTCTTGTCGTCCAATCCATCCGGGTTCCTTACCGCTATGACCATATTGGATCGGAACGCATCTTCTGCGAAGAGCTTCAACCCCATTGCCGGAAGCCCCGCATAAAAGGCTTCGGCGCAGATTCTATGTCTCCTGATCCTGTTCCCCAGCCCCTCCTCAATCAACATGCATAGGGCTTCATCCAATGCATAGAATACGGGTATCGCGGGGGTGAATGGGGTCTCTCCCTTATCCAAAGATTCCTTCATATTAATCAGGCTGAAGTAAACCGAGCCTATCTTTGTCCTTCTTACCGTGTTCCAGGCGTCCTCGCTCACTGAGACCAGTGCCACTCCAGGGGGTGCAGCCAGGCACTTCTGACTGCCGGTGATGCAAATATCTATGTTCCATTTGTCGACGGGGCACTCGTCCCCAGCTAGTATAGAGATGGCATCCACAACGATCAACGCGCCATTGTCCTTGGCTATCTTCGCTATCTCTTTCAAGCCCCTTACGGTGGTACCCGTAGACGTCTCATTGTAGACAAGTCCTACTGCCTTCACCTTCTCTTTCTTGATCTTCTCTTCAACTTGGCTTGGAGTCGGTCCGCTGCCCCATTCACAGGTGATTTCCACGGGAACACCCCCACAAACCTCTATGATCTCCTTCATCCTCTGGCTGAAGAGGCCGAAGACCGGCACCAGGACCTTGTCGCCGGGCGATATTATGTTTTGAAATGCTGCCTCTACCCCCCCTGTCCCCGAGGAGGAGAAGACGAAAACGTCCTTCTTAGTCTGGAAGGCGTATTGGGCATTCTGGGAAATCCGGGTGAGGAGCTCCCTAAACTCGGGTCCTCTATGGTTTATCATTGGCTTAGACATTGCGCTTAGGATTCTGTCAGGGACATTCGTTGGTCCGGGTAGCATGATCAGCTGTCTCTTTGCGAGCGCTGACTCAAGTTCTCCTCTTTGCTGCGATTGAGAGCTCATACCAAACCCCTCAGATTTTGTAAACAAATACTATGTGAAAGCTATTTAAGAGATATGCCTAACAACGATCGGAGACTAGAAGTTGAATCGATTCTCCCAATTGATGGTGAATTGATCAGAAAGTATCTCAATGGCAACTCGTCGATATAGTCCTGTTGAGATTGTGTTGTGTTTTGAGAAACAATCCAACTCCTTAGAGATAATCCCTCAAAAAAGACGTTGGAATCCACCAAGAGTGGAATTGAGATTACGTTTCACCTGCCTTTTCTTGACATAAGCATCAGATTGTGGGTCATTCCGAAGCAGAAATCAGACTTTGAC
This sequence comes from Candidatus Bathyarchaeota archaeon RBG_16_48_13, assembly GCA_001775995.1. GTDB lineage: Archaea > Thermoproteota > Bathyarchaeia > RBG-16-48-13 > RBG-16-48-13 > RBG-16-48-13. The sequence goes on along the minus strand of MEZH01000007.1, from coordinate 92,020 downwards.
AGCAATTATCACATCAGATCCCGGATATGCGTGGTATCTCTTGGCCGCGTCTCCATGATTCACGGAAATCTCAAAGAAGCCCGTGCTTCCTATGAGGCCCAGAGGTTTATCCGCCTTCACATCATCGTAGGTTTGGCAGAAGAGCATCATCTCACTGAAAGGGGTGAACATCACTGAGATCTCTGTCCCAGATTTTATGTCCGCCTTCTTCAGAATAGCTTCACCTATGTTGGTGATCATATTGCCGAAGTCGTCTACGAAGATAATTTTGCCTCTAACTGTTCCATTCTCGACACGCGGCTCCTCAATGTCAAGCCTGACAATTTTCTTTACTTTGGGCCCAAATTTCTCTAACGGTTCTCCCCTAGTTAGATAAGCTGCAGCGGGAGCCAAAATGTCTCTTCCATGAAATGTCCGAGAGATCTCTCTGAGCATATATTTCCGGTTCGTTATCTTCACGATTTTTCTGATCCCCTCCCGTTTAGCAACGAATGTCAGAAGGCCATTGTCGGGCGCGACAAAATAGTGTCTCTCATCGCTTTCCATAATGATCAGATTCCTATCAGTGCCGACGCTGGGATCCACGATGCAGAGAAAAACCGTGCCTCTCGGATAATATACTGAGGAAAAACCCAAAATGAACGCACCAGCTAGCACGTCTTGGCGCGGCACCTGGAGGCTCAAGTCAACTATTCTCGCATCGGGACAGATGGTGAGGAGGACGCCTTTGATTGCCGGCACGTACCAACTCTGTTGGCCAAAATCGGTCAAAATCGCGACTATCAGTCTACTCTTCTCAGCCAATTGTACATCATGCGCTTCTTTAAGTTAAGTTTGTTACTTGTCAGACTTGAGGAGGTCTCTCAGCCTCTCAACGCCATCTATGCTTTTGATATACCTGGCCACGGCCTTTGGCACTAGCTCCTCCCAGTTTTCGGCCTTGACAAGGCGTCGCCTGACTTCGGTGGAGGAGTAAACGTTCCGTTCGTACTTTGGTATCGCCTTAACATCGAAGCCAGCTTCCTTGAAGAGTCTCCTCGTAAGGGATTCGTTGGTGAACACAACGTCGAACCTTGGCACGTAAGACACGACGTGGGATACCCATATGCTGTGAACCATAGTGTCAATCAGGGGAACTATGTAGCATCTGCACGAGTCAAGCTTTGCCTCATCCAGAGCCTCCTTGATCATTGTGATACGTTCCCCAGCGGTAAAGACGTTATCGAGTTGGTGGCTATACTGAGCGCTTCCAATGACTATCACCAACTCGTTCACTTTTCTTAGAAGAAGTTCTACGACCTTCAGATGGCCCTTGTGGAAGGGCTGAAAACGACCAACATAGAGACCTCTTCTCATCTTCGTCTTACTACACTTCTCCATGTTTGATCAAAGAGGCTTTATCAGCCATTCTCTCCTTAAAGACTATCCCCTCGCTCGCGAGGATCCTCTTTTTCAGATCCTCTCCTCCCCCAAATCCTCCGAGTTCAAGGTTGGATTTTATGACTCTATGACACGGGACTATCAGAGGAAAAGGATTGTCACGCATTGCGTTCCCAACGGCACGGGCTGCTCCCTCCGAACCTGATGCTCTGGCAAGCTCTCCATAGGATATTACCCTTCCTCGAGGGATTTTTCGCAAGGTCTCGTAGACCTTCCTGTGGAAACTTGGTATTCGATCCATCACCAGCTCGTACTCGTTAACAAATTCACGTCCCATTACGGCCCGTTTCAGGCTATCCAGAATCTTCTCATTCATCTCGTTCCTTTCTTCTCTGAAGTATGCCCCTATGGGCAGACTTCGCAGAAGGGAGTCGCTCGCCTCCTTTCTCCCTTTTTCTGTCATGGTCGTTGACCAAACCCTGCCCCTGTCATCAACTAACGCCCCGACAACGACCTTGCCGACCTTGTCCAAGAGAATGGTGAACATTGCTCCTCGCCTCGACATACTATAAGAATTATATTTGTGGCTCTTATCTTTTAGTACCGTTGATCAAAATGTCTGGAAGCCTTTTGACGAAGGAAGACCTGGCTGAGCTCCTAAGAAAGCAACCACCTTTGGTAGAGGGAATGATAGATCCATATTTGCAGGTCGGTCCGGACGGCATAGACCTCACCGTTAGAATGGTGGAAGAATTCAGGTCCGCGGGGGTAATCGACTTCAACAATGCCTCCAGGGTGTTGGCTCAGACAGAAAAGATGGAATTCGAGCAGGACGACTACGTCTTCCTAAATCAGGGAGCCTATAAAATAGTGTTCAACGAAGTGGTAAACATCCCAAACGACTTGATCGCTTTCGCCTTTCCCCGTTCCACCCTCCTCAGATGTGGCGCCTCAGCGAAGAGCGCGATCTGGGACAGCGGCTACACAGGAAGAAGCACGTCCCTCCTCACCGTCTTCAACCCTAATGGACTAAAGATAAAAAGAAACGCTAGAATCGTTCAGCTCATCTTCTTCAAGACGACGAAGCCTGTCAAGGAGACTTACTCAGGGATTTATCAAATGGAGAATATATGAGGCGTCAGGAGAAAAGGGATGTGAGAAAGGACCCACTGGATCCTCTCAGGCTTTGAGATACGCTGCTATGGCCATTAGAGCGTTTCCAGTTGCCCAGGTCGTGCGGGTCAACCTCTCTGCTAAGATTGATATATCTGTGGCAGGCCATCCACCATTCTTGTCTTGGAAGCTCATAAGATACTTCATTCCTCTTACTATGGGTTCGTCCGTGGCCTTCATCCCGCTCTTCAGGAGAGCCGTCAGAGTCCATGGCGTGCTGAAGTGAATATAAGCGTCGCCGTGGCCATCCATAGCACCCACCTCATAGTTAAGTTGCCAGTGGCCGTCTCTCCTCTGGGAGGCGAGAAGCCATTGGGTCGCCTTCTTTACAGCTTTGGAGTCCTTCTCACCAGCCTCAATCAAACCCCAAGTAGAAATTGAAGTGCATATGTTCTCCCCCCTCCACGTTGGATAGTATCCCCAACTGCCATCTTGGTTCTGGACCGACATAAGCCAGGCTTTCGCCTCCTTCAGGTCTTCGGCTGTGGCCGAAATATTTGGCAGGCAGATCAAGGCCAGAGCTGTGACGTAGATATTGCTGTCACCTCCAAGAGCATTATTCCAACCTCTTCCTGAGACCTTAAACTGCCTCAGTTCTGACAATGCTTGGGAGATCACTGGCGAGCTGGCAGGCTCCTTAGCTAGCAATAATACGAACACAGGCCATAAGAAGAACTTGGATGCCTCAGGACTCTTTATCCACCACTTGTCCTTGGCAGTCAGCTCCTTCTTGACCCATTCTAAGCTCTGCTTCATCTTGCTGCTGCGCGGACTGATTCCCGCCTTCATGAGTCCAGCCATGAGTTCAGCGCCATCCAGCACGTATGAATCCCTTATCACAACGGCGTCGTTTCCCCACCCAAAATCTTTGTTCCGAAGTCTCCACGACCACCTGGCCGCCTTTCTTATGGCCTTCTTCAACACGGCTTTATCTAAGGATTCCAACATCTAAACCTCTGCGTAATACTTTAATGTCAATTATCCTGGAAAACAGATATTTATCCTTTCCAAGAAAGGTCATAAGCGCGAGAAAAGGTCTGGTTTTTCTCAAGGAGGGTTCAACCTGAAAGTCATCGACGGTAGCATCTTGGAAGGTGGGGGTCAGATTCTAAGGGTTTCAGTTGCCCTTTCAGCTGCCACCGGAAAGCCCGTGAAAATCATCAACATAAGATCTAAGAGGACGCGGCCCGGCCTACAACCTCAGCACTTCGTCGCCGTGAAGGCCGTCGCACAAATCTCAAATGCCGAGGTTAAAGGTCTCCAACTGGGTTCGAAAGAATTAGAATTTGTCCCGCATCAACTCCGAGAAGGCGACTTCTTCTTCGACATTGGGACTGCTGGCAGCACCACTCTCGTCCTCCAAGCTCTCATGCCCTCCCTAGCCTACACACCTGGAGAAGTCACTATCCGGGTTAAAGGAGGCACGAATAATCCATTCGCTCCTCCCGTTGAGTTCATGCAATGCGTTCTTGTGCCAACCCTCAAGAGGCTGGGGTACGAGGCATCCGTGGGGATGACGAAGAGAGGGTTTTATCCGAAGGGTGGAGGTATAATCAAGGCAATATCAAAGCCAATCAGGAGATTAAGCCCCCTGACGCTGACGGACCTGGGTAGGGTCATCAAGATCAGAGGGTTCTCGTTTAGTTCTAGGCTTCCTCCAAGTGTGACCGAGGGTTTGACCAGTGGTGCCGAGGCCGTTCTGAGACGCGCGGGATACCAAGACATATCCATTGAAAATGAGAGCCGAAAATCTTGGGAATCGCAATGTGCCTTGAACGAAGGGAGCGGTATCTTCTTATTTGCTGAGACCACCTCTGGCATGCTGTTCGCCAACGACGCCTTAGGAAGAAAAGGAGCCTCTGATCAGAAGACTGGAATGGATGTCGCAGAAGGACTCTTGAGCCAATTCTCTACAGGAGCGGCTGTTGACTTGCACTTGGCAGATCAATTGATCGTTTGGGCAGCCATGGCTGACGGTGTATCAGTCTTGCGAACAACCCAACTGACCCTTCACACTGTGACCTGCCTTGAAATAAGCAAGAAAATTCTCGGCATCGAATTTCAGATCGAGGGGAGGGAAGGCGAACCAGCCACCATCAGAATTGAGGGAAAAGGAATAAAAAATCTCTCTACACTAGCCTAGATTTATGTTACCCGCCTTCGACAAAGCTGCCTCCAGTACATTCCTTACTCCCTCATTCGTAAGAGCTGATAGTGGGTAAACCTCAGGGAACATGGCTTTTATCTTCTCCAACGCCTCCTTCTCAGCAAGATCTATTTTGTTCATGGCGACTATCTTCGGGGTATCAGGGAACTCCTCATCTATCTCCTTGAAGAGGTTTAACTGTTTCTCCATTGAATAACCACAGGTCTCACTTGGGTCTAGCAGGAAGATTATGCAATTGGCGAGGTATCTTAGAGCTAAGATAGCCTGAAGCTCGATCTTGTTTCTGTTCTTCAGCGGCCGATCCAAGAGGCCAGGGGTGTCAACCACTTGGTACAGCCTTTCCCCAACTCTGCCGTGACCCACCATTATCTCCTTGGTTGTAAACGGGTATGAGTCGACCTCTGGTTTGGCTGAAGAGATCTGTTTAACCAAGCTACTTTTCCCCACATTTGCATATCCCGCCACCACCAAAGTGTGAACGTCTGTGGAGAACGTTGGCAGCTTCGCCAGCTTTGATCTCGAATCCCTGAGGTAATCAAGGTTCCCCGAGATCTGCTTTATTACCGAGGATATTCGACCGTATGCGCTCCTCCTTGCGTTTGATGCTTCATCAATTCCATCAGCGACTCTGGTTCTTCGTGAATATGATTTGGCTATGTTCCCCACGGTAATCGCGGCCCACTTCAACGCTCCAAGATTCTTCTTTAAGGACTGAACGCCGACCACAGTGTCAGCCAGCTCCCTATAAAGGGGCGGCAGGTCATCGAGCTGCGGCATATCCTCCAACACGCTCTGGAGCTTCTCCACGAGGGCTTTGCCCGCGGTCTCTATCCGTGTTGTCTCTTTTCTTCTTACCATGATCTCCTTAGGCAATTTCGCGGAGACCTTCATAGCCTCCTTCTTCGCCCGGCTAAAGGCGAAGTCCAACAACTCCTTGCTCGAGAGGATTGTCCTCAATCCCGCAAAGGGCTGTCTCATCTCTTTGTTTGCGTCCTTCTGCTGAACCAAACTACTTTGCCATCCCTAATGTCTTTGACCTCGATAATTCGATGATATGGAATAAATGTCTCTCCCTCATCGCCCTCGTAGATGAAGCCAGATGGCTCCAGGTGCTTGATCCTTTCCAGCGGTATAATCCTTCTATCCATCAGGTCTCCTCTATGAACGAAGGCTAATAGGTAATCTCTCGGGTCTTCCCTGGTATCCCAGAATATCTTGTTCAAGAAGGCTCGATTCGTCAATTTTGTTGCCATAAGAACTTTCCTAGGAAATTCGGAGGGCGGTAAACCGCTATATGTAACCTTTAATAAACACGGTTTTATTAACCCTTTAAGTCATTGGAGTGTCATCCTTGGGTGAACAGTTCGCGATTCCTGGCGCCACAACCATCGGGCTCCTCTTCAAAGAGGGCGTCATATTGGCCTCTGAGCGAAGGGTTTCCTACGGTTACTTCATAATGAGCAAATCAGGTAGAAAGGTGTTCAAACTCACCGATAACGTGGGTGCTGCCTGCGCAGGGTTAATCTCTGATATGCAGGTACTCATCCGAGAGGTCTCAGCCTACTCGAGTCTGTACATCCTAGAGCACAACCGACCGATGTCAGTGAAGTCTGTGGCTAAGTTGATGTCTAGCCTCCTCTTCGAGAGACGCCTTTATCCCATGCTGACTCAGACAATCATCGGAGGAGTAGATGAGGGCGGTCCAAGTCTACACGTCCTAGATCCTCTCGGTTCAGTTATTCCCGACAAGTTTGCCTGTGTTGGATCTGGTGCGGAGATCGCAATAGGGATGCTGGAAGCTGACTACAAGGACAATATGTCTCTGAAGGAAGCCAGAGATCTAGTCATGAGAAGCCTCAAATCTGCTGTGGCCCGGGACATAGCCAGCGGCGAAGGCGCGGACATATTGGTGATAACCAACAACGGCATCGAAGAGGAGTCTGCTCCAATAAAGTAGGCAGATGCCTTCCTCAGACCATCCCCATTTTCTCTTTGTGGGCAACTTTCTTCAGGAAAAAGGGCTAGACGATTATGTCAATCCTGCCCGCCGAGCTTCGGACGACGCTCAGAAGCCAGAAATATCAACTAGTGGGTCACCACTCGGCTGTGAAAAAATGTCGATGGCTTCACATGAAATTGACTGAAAATAGAGCATGCTACAAACAGAAATTCTACGGAATCCAAACACACCGTTGTCTTCAGATGACCCCCACAGTCGCGCACTGCACCATGCAATGCCAGTTCTGCTGGAGGGTGCAACCAAGCGACCTCAAAATATCTTGGGTAGAAACGAAGCTGCCCTTGATGGATGACCCTGAAACGATCGTGGATGAATCCATACTAGCTCATCGCAAGATACTGAGCGGCTACAAAAGCCACACGAACCTCGATATGAAGATCTATAATGAGGCCCTCAACCCAAAACACGCAGCCATCAGCCTTGACGGAGAGCCCACCCTTTACCCAAAACTGAGCTCTCTTTTGGAGATTTTCCATAAAAGAGGCTTCACAACCTTCTTGGTCACGAATGGCACGATCCCGAAAGCCTTGGAGAAAATCAAGGCACCCTCACAACTTTACGTCTCGGTATACGGACCTGATGAAAACATCTTCAAGGAAGTCTGCAGGCCGCAACTTCCAAATCTTTGGCCAAACCTAATCAGAACCCTTGATCTCCTCCCGTCCTTCAGCTGCCCCACCGTCCTCAGGCTGACCTTGGTCCGTGGCCTGAACATGCGTGATCCGAAGGGTTTTGCCAACTTGATAAAGAGGGCGAATCCAACGTACGTAGAACCCAAGGGCTATGTGTACGTCGGGTCATCTCGGCGCAGGTTGAAGTTTGAGAACATGCCAACACACGAAGAGATCAAGGACTTCTCGAAAGATTTAGCCAATGAAACCGGCTATAATCTGATCGATGAATGTCGAGAGAGCAAGGTGATTCTTATGAGTAGACTAGAGAAGCCCATTAAGTTGACGGCCCCCTAGATAATCTTTAGATATTCTTTACCCTGAGTTAATATGGTCTGATTATGGTGATGATATGTCTCTGAAGAAGATAGTGGACAATATTAGAAGAGAAGCCAAAGAGAAGGACCAAGTAAGAGAAAAAATGCTGATCGATACCAAGGTCATCACCAAGCTCTCCGATCAAGCCATACTCTCCATCCACCGCGGAGACAAGGTAGAGGCGGAAAAGAGGCTCAAAGAAGCTGGCCAAAGCCTAGAAAAGCTCGCAGTTGTCCTTGAAAAGAACCCGCAATTCCAAGACGTGGGCTATGTCGTAACAGCCTATCAAGAGTATACCGAGGCAAAGGTATTCCAATGCATTGTGGAGGAAGACCGTTTTCCATCTCCCAAAGAGATAGGCGTCCCCCCCATCATGTATGCTTTGGGACTGGCGGATCTAGTAGGGGAAATTAGACGTGGAATTCTGGATAACCTGAGAAGAGGCGAAATGAAGACCGCAGAGAAATCCCTGGCACTCATGGAGAAAATATACACGGAGCTGATGACAGTGGAGTGCGCCGACGCCATAGCTCCCGGTATGAGAAGGAAGCTCGACGTCGACAGGAAGCTAATCGAGGCCACTCGTGGAGACGTGACTATGGAGTTGCGCAGAGATCACCTTGAGCATTCCATAAAGAGCTTAGAAAGGACCTTGAAAAGGACGATGCCCGAAGATGAAAAAGCTTGATACTCAGGGGATACTGGCAAGGGTCCGAAAGGAAGGGTTCGAAAAAGTCTGGGCCGACGGCAACGAACTGCTTCGCTCGGCGTCGGAGGACGCCAAGATCATATGGCCTCTGAAGGGCAAATCCCATCCCGTTGTAGATACCGCTGAACTTCTCCGCCAAACTTTCTTGAAGTTGGGATTCAATGAAATAATCAACCCCTTCGTTGTTGAAGAGGAAGAAATATACAAACAGTATGGGCCAGAAGCACCTATCATCCTCGATAGATGCTATTACCTAGCAACTCTTCCTAGGCCTGACATAGGTTTGGGCAAAGACAGATGCCAGAAGATCGAGGAGTTGGGCGTCGAATTGGATCGGACTAAGATCGCCAACCTTCAGACGGTCCTCAGGGATTATAAGAAAGGCAACATAGCTGCCGACGATCTGGTGGAGGAAGTCGCTAAGAAGCTGCAAATACCCGACGAAAAGGCACTCCAGATCATTCGGGAGGTCTTCCCTGAGTTCACAACTCTCAAACCCGTACCTACAAACCTAACCGTGCGATCTCACATGACGAGCGCTTGGTTTGAGACACTGAAAGCTCTTCAGTACAAAGTTGAGTTGCCAATGAAACTATTCTCAATAGGCCTCCGTTTGAGACGGGAACAGACAGAAGACCAGACTCACCTCCGAGCCCACACCGTAGCCAGTTGCGTTGTCATGGGGTCCGAAGCTACTGTTGAGAGAGGCAAACTCATCGCTTCAAACATCTGCAATGCTATGAACTTCGAGGAAGTGAGATTCGAGAACAAGGAGATCACCCCGAAGTACTACGCCCCGGGGACCGACCACGAATGTTTTGTCCACCAGAAAAGTGCAGATAGATGGGTGGAGGTGCTTGAACTGGGCTTATACAGCCCCGTGGCCTTGGCCAATTACGGCCTAGAATATCCTGTCCTTAACATCGGGCTAGGAGTGGAGCGGATGACTATGCTCCTTCGTGGTGAAAAAGACATTCGAAAACTCGTCTATCCTCAATTCCACAAAGAGTTGGCACTAACAGATGAAGAACTCGCCCGAGCCGTCCAACCTCTCGAAACCCCGCAGTCAAAACTGGGAGAGAGAGTCAAAGATGCCATAATTGACGTGGCTATGAAAAACGCTGAGGCCAGGAGTCCCTGCGAATTCAAAGTTTTCGAGGAGGGAAATTTGACAGTCTATGTCTATGAGCACGACCCTAACACCAAACTTCTAGGTCCAGCCGCTCTGAACACAATATACGCTTATGATGGCAACCTCCTAGGAATCCCTGAAAGGGGCATGGAGCACGTTACGATAGTGAAAGAAGCTAGAGAGAATGGCATCACCACAAACATTCGATACTTGGAGGCGGTGGCCTCTCAAGCTGCATCGCAAATAGAAAAGATGCTATATAAAGAGCAAACCGATGACTTTTCCCTTCGGGTGAGAATGGCGAAACTTCCGAGTGACATCAACATCCGAATAAACGACGTCGCTGAACGCTACATTACAGGCAAGAAGAAGAAGATAGATATCCGAGGGCCTGTCTTCATAGGGATAAGGGCCACACTGAGAAAGACCTGACTGGGGGGCATCTGATCTAAAGTGTCTCTTCCACAGTTCTCTGCCTAAGGGGACCTATTTGAAAGATCCTCAGAAACCCTTCGACATGGTTGAAGTGCGAAGGTTTCAAACCGAACTGGCAAGGAACGTGATCGCCGAAGACACCTTCTCCAGCCCCATTAGAAATGTGGCTGGTCTCGGCATAGCATACAACGGGGAAGACGCAGCTGTTGCATGCGCCATGTACGATTATGGTTCTTTAGAACTACTTCACTCCCAATTAAGGAGTGTGAGGATCAATTTTCCATATATTCCAACTTTGTTGTCACTCAGGGAAGGTCCCCCGATGATAGAACTAATCAGAGATGCGGAAAGAAAAGCAGACCTCTATTTGATAAACTGTCATGGGGTGGCTCATCCGCGCAGGATGGGTCTTGCCAGCTAGGTGGGTGTCCTGACAGCAATGCCCACGGTGGGGGTCGCGAAGAGCCTTCTCTGCGGTAAAGTTGTAGAAAATTCGTCCCTTCAATCGTCCATAATCGATTCTGGGGAAGTCGTGGGCTCAATCCTGAGATATGCACCTCACTCCGCTCCGCTCTATATCAGCGTAGGACACGGAACGAGGCTCAGGAGCTCGCTGGAAGTCGTGTCGAAACTGATAACCGGTCATCGACTTCCGGAGCCTTTGTGGATGGCCAAAGCGCTTGCCGAGAAAACGTTATTTAAAGAGCGCGCGTGACCAATAACAAATATCCCAGGGTCGGTTGTTGGCTTTGCCTGAAATGGATCGGGGAGAAGATCAGACAAGAATCCTCTTCTTTACGCTCGTCAAACTTGCCGAGCTTGGCGCAAAGGACAGGGCTATCCAGATATCGACCACTGAGCTAGCTGATCGACTCAAGGTTTCCCAGCAGACGGTTTCTCGCCACCTGATGGAGCTGGAGCGCGTTGGCTATATCCAGCGCCAGATCACCCGAAAAGGCGGGGTTATCAAGATCTCGGATCTTGGCTTGGAAGAGATCAGGCGGGTTTTCCTAAGCTTGAAATCTATTTTTGAAGTCCCGCCTACTACGATCACCCTCGAGGGGTATGTCTTCGATGGTCTCGGGGAAGGTGCCTATTACCTCAGTCTCAGGGGCTATCGGCGACAAATAATGAGGAAGCTTGGCTTCGATCCCTATCCTGGAACCTTGAACCTCAAACTGAAGGATCCGACCAACATCCAGGTAAGAAAAGAGATAGAGGCCTATCCTGCGATAACTCTGGAGGGCTTCGAGGACGGTTCGAGGACCTACGGTGGGGCAAGATGCTACAAAGTCATCATGGGAGGTAAAGTGGAAGGCGCCCTAATAACTGCGATGCGAACCCATTATGTCGCAGACGTAATCGAGCTCATAGCGCCAGTGTATATAAGGCAGCAGTTGAGCTTGAAGGAGGGCGATAAGGTGGAGGTCAAAGTTACTGTTTCGAGCCCTCAACAATCCTCCGTTTGATCTTGGATGAGCTGGCCAATTCTTCGAGACCGAACTTTCCTATCTTGACAACCTTTGTCTTCATCCCTTCTCGAGTTATCAGATTTGTCAGCTCCCCTTCAAGCGATCCTTGGTCGTGCCCCACTGTAACGACATCCGGCTTGATCCGCTTTAGGATTCTTCTCACATCAAATACTTCAGATCCTAGGACTGCCCTGTCCACAGGCTTCAGTGCTTCTACCAAGGCCCTCCTCTGGTCTTCGGGGATCACTGGTGGCCTTCCCTTCCTTCTTTTGATTGTTAGATCCCTGGCCACGACCACGACTAGGCGTGCCCCGTCCCCACCCGCTTTCTTGCTCTCCTCCAGAAAGCGAACGTGACCGTAATGAAGTAGGTCGAAGGCGCCCGAGGCCAAGACGGTCTTTCTTTTTCTCATAAAAGATTCTCCATTTCAAGAGACCCTTTTTCTTTCTGATCAGAATTATCTTAACTATGTCTTTTCAAACTAACCTCACGGTGGTTGTCTATTTTCGATCAAATAACTGAACTCGCTTGTCCCTTTCTGCTCAATGCAAATTCTAATTAACCCCATAGGATTTATAGTCTTAGGGGTTTTGGGATGGTTCTCTCCGACACAGAATTGGTCGAATTCTATAAAACCATGATTAGGATCAGGCTATTCGAAGAGAAAGTTCAGGAGCTCTTTCGGAAAGGGGAGTTGCCAGGCTTTCTTCATCTTTGCATGGGGCAGGAAGCGGTGGCGGTAGGCTCAACTGGAGCGTTGCTGAAGGATGACATGCTGCTGGGTGGTCACCGAGCCCATGGACACGCTATCGCCAAAGGTATTCCCATGCGTAAGATCATGGCTGAACTGTTTGCCAAAGAGAGCGGTTGCTGCAAGGGAAAGGGCGGTTCTATGCACCTATCCGATCGCGATCTATGTCTTTTTCTCACAACGGGAATAGTCGGATCATCCATCCCAATCGCTGATGGAATAGCGTTTTCATTCAAGTTGAGAGGCGAGAACCGGGTAGCAGTAACTGTCTTCGGTGATGGTGCGAATAACACGGGGGCATTCCACGAGGGGATCAACTTGGCAGCCTTATGGAAGCTTCCAGCGGTCTTCGTCTGTGATAACAATCAATACGCGATTTCAACCCATGTCTCCAGATCAACGCCGATAGCCAATGTATCTGGGAGGGCAAAGGCATACAATATCCCAGGCGTCACCGTCGACGGGCAAGATGTTGAAGCGGTCTACGAGGCTGTCAAGGAAGCTGTTGACAGGGCAAGGGATGGAAATGGGCCATCATTGGTCGAATGCAAATCAGCCAGATTGTATGGTTCCTACGCAGCCGATTCTCAATCATACAGACCTAAAGAGGATATCGAAGAAGCTGCGAGGCGGGATCCGATCAGTCTCCTCAAAGCCAGATTGATGAAATCTGGTGCCCTAAAGGAAGGTGACGACGAGATGATACGCAAGGACGGCGTGGCGGAGGTCGAAGACGCCGTTAGGTACGCCAAGGAAAGCCCATACCCGGAGCCAGAAGAGGCGCTTAGAGACGTTTATGGTTAAATCGGGAGGCCAGATGCAATGAGAGAAATAAACATCAGTGAAGCGATTCGCGAAGCGTTAGGTGAGGAGATGGCTCGTGATGAGAACGTCTTCGTTCTGGGCGAAGACATAGGGCTCATCGGAGGAGATTTCGGTGTCACCAGAGGATTGATGGCCCGCTTCGGAGCCGACCGAGTCAGGGACACTCCGATCTCAGAATCCGCCATCTTGGGGACCGCCGTAGGAAGCGCTGCCATGGGATTAAGACCTGTGGCCGAGATAATGTTCTCCGACTTTTTGGGCGTGTGCATGGACATGCTCCTCAACCAAGCTTCGAAGATAAGGTACATGTCGGCAGGACAATGGACGCTGCCCATGGTGGTCAGAACGGCCACAGGGGCAGGAACGCGCTCAAGCTCTCAACACACCCAAAGCCTCGAAGCCATCTTCATGCACATTCCGGGCCTCCAAGTGGTCATGCCCTCGACGGCATACGACGCCAAGGGTCTATTGAAGACTGCCATAAGGGGAAATAATCCGGTCCTGTACTTGGAGCACAAGCTCCTTTACTTCGTCAAGAATCAAGTCCCAGAAGAGGAATATCTGATTCCCTTCGGAAAAGCCGATATCAAGAGAAGTGGCGATGACGTCACACTCATAGCGACCTCGCTTATGGTTCACAGGGCATTGGCCGCGGCAGACAAACTCAAGGGGCAGGGCATAAGTGTTGAGGTCATCGATCCGAGAACCATAGCACCCTTGGATAAGGACACCATCTTGGAATCGGTGAAGAAAACCGGTAGAGTAGTGATAGTCCACGAGGCGTGGAAGAAGGGCGGCTTCGGCAGTGAGGTGGCGGCTATCCTGGCCGAAGAAGCCTTTGACTATCTAGACGCACCGATCAAGCGAGTCGCGACGCCCGATACACCGATACCTTTCTGTCCGATCCTTGAGGACAGCCTGTTGCCTGACGAAGAAAAGATAGTCAGAGCAGTGAAGGAGATCTCAAGTTAGGGCAAGACCTCCGTTCTACTTTTGGGGATGTCGTAACCCTTTCAAGCTTCTTTCCCTTTTCTTGTTTTACCAAGAAAGATCCACGAAACCCATGAATTTCAAGGCATCCATGAGTCCTTCACAATAAGCTATGGACGCTAATGCTGTCGTGAAATCCTCCTCCTCCATGTAATGCTGAGCGTCTCTGTAGTAGTTCTTAGCGGAATTCAAGACCATCCGAACGTCTATTTCACTCACCAAGGACTTATCGAGCATTTTCATGTTGCTCAGCGCTTTCTCAGTCGTGAGAATATACTTCTTCGTTCGTGCTTCGATCTCTAGGTCTCTGTCCTCTTTCATTTTTGATAGCCCCCCAGAACCTTTAGCGCTTCCTCTTCCATGAAGTGGAGTCTTCCTGGAAAGATAAGAATATGGGGCGCATCCCCAAACTCAAAGGTCAATAACTCCCTCAATCTTCCCGCCTTCACAACTGGTCGGTCTGAGCCGGCTCTCGCAATCCCAACGACTATCATGACATTGGAAATGACTTCTTCCATTCTTTTGCTCTCAATGGATGAAAGTATCTCCAGACCCTCGTGGATCCTCATGGAGCGTCCTTCCTCTACTCTAACATCAAGAAATACGAGGGTATGAAGCCCCAGAGATCTGTTCTCTCTCAATACCTCGTAAGGGGTCTCGGAAGGTTTGTCATTACCGGGGAAAGGGATCGTCACACTCCTGCCAAACTTGTAATTCTGCAGTCCCGAGAGTCCTATGGCGGCGGAAATTATTGAGGCGCCGTGAACGACTCTTGTCTTAATACCCATTCTTTCTGCTGCTATCCTCAAAGTGATGTGAGTTGTGGCTATCATGGGGTCGCCAGGGACCAGCAACGCGACTCTCTTCCTAGAAGCTTCCTTCAATATGCTCTCGTTGCTTCTCTCCTCCAGATCATCCCTGCTCAGCATCTGCGGTCTCTTACCGATCAGGTCCTCAAGCCTCTTCAGGGAGAGCTCGGGCATAGAATTCGTGTAGAGCTCAATATATGCTACCTCCGATTCCTTGGCATCTGTTATCCCTCTTAGGGATACTCCGCTCTCATCATGCAAGCCCAATCCTATGAAAATGAGTTCACCCAGGAAGAATCCCTCAATTGATCTGACAGAGATAGCTTAAAGCTATTCTTTCAAACTAATTAGACTTCGAGGCATATTTATGGCTAAACCTCTTGTCTCAGTTGTCAAGGTCGAGGGCGATGAGATCATTGCGACGAAGAAGGCCCTCAATCTTCTTGGCGGCATGGGCAAATTCGTCAAGAAGGGATGGAAGGTTTTCGTCAAGCCCAACTTGCTGGGCGGAGGGGCGCCTGAGAGCGGAGTCAGCACAAATCCAACAGTCACGGTTACAATCATAAATGCTCTTAAGGAGCTGACTGATGACATAACCATAATCGATTCAAACTACAACGTTCCCACAGTTGATGGTGCACCAATTCAAATCGAGCCTTCTCTCGATAGAATCTACAGAAGACCTCAATTCGATATCTTCCGAGACCTCGACGTCGAACTCCTCAATCTCTCGGCCGAGAAGATGATTAGATACGAGAACCCGAATCTCAGGGTGTTGGCATCCCATGAGCTTCCTTCAATCCTTGCAGAGGCCGACGCCATAATCAGTATTCCTGTGATGAAGGTGCATGACATCACTGGGGTAACTCTAGGCATGAAAAACCTCTATGGGCTCATCCCATTCCCCCAAGTCCGAGGTAGACTTCACAAGGTCATTGATGATGCCATATGCGACTTAGTGGAACTATTTCCACCCGTCCTCACGGTAATAGATGGCACGATAGGAATGGAGGGTGGGTACAGCCCTTGTTTCGGGGCTCCAGCAGAAGCCAACCTTATTGTGGCTGGTTCCGACGTCGTGGCAACTGACTCGGTGGCCGCGTCGATCATGGGTTTCAACTACAAGAAGATTGTTCAAAAGAACCCCATTGCTCGAGGACAGGATAGAGGTCTAGGCAATGCTGACCTCCAAAAGTTAGATGTGGTCGGAGAGAAAATAAGTGCCGTGAAGAGGCCTTTCGACATAGACAAAGACCTCCCAGAAACCATCGTCACGGTTTTCATGGAGAAACGGTGGCTGACTGAAGGTGATGTAATGCGTCTTTTCCGCGGAAAGGAAGACCTTGTGAGGCGTTACCTCAAGAACATGGTCCTTTATTATGGTCCCATAAGGGAATCCAAAGGAGGCTTTGAATATGTTGATGAGCTCTTCCAAAAAATGTTCGTCTGCAGAACCTGTGGAAAATGCGGAAACTGGAAGATGATGTAAAATAGAAAGAGGGAAGATGACTTACTGCACTTTCGTTATCCAGGGCCTCTCTCTTAGTTTTGTCATCCCCGCCCTTTCGACCAATTTGTCTGTGGTTTCTTGAACGTTCTTTAGAATCTCCTCTTCTTTCATTGTTCTCAGCGAACCCTTTCTGATCACGACTTTTCCGTCCACTATGACTGTGTGGACATTGCTTGACTTTGCACAATAGACTAGTTGGGACGCCACTCTATTGACAGGGGCTATGTTCGCTGCTTTCAGGTCAACCAGTATGATGTCAGCCTTCTTGCCCGGCTCTATGGAACCGATCTCTTTCTCCATTCTCAAGGCTCTGGCTCCGTCTATAGTTGCCAGCTCTAGAACCTTTTCCGCGGTTATTGCTGTTGGGTTGCAGGTCGCCACCTTTTGGAGCAGGGCGGTGGATTTCATCAATTCGAACATGTCTTGATCGTTGTTGCTGGCTGGGCCGTCGACTCCCAAGCTCACAGTTATTCCCATGTCGAGCATTTTCGGGACAGGACAGACGCCGCTTGCCAGATACATGTTGCTGACGGGGTTGTGAGACACTTTCGTATCGGTCTTCGCCATGATCTTGAGGTCCTCATCATCCATCCACACGCAGTGAATTCCAACGAGGTTGCTGCCGAGGAAGCGGATGCCCTTCTTGTAGTAGTATTGAATGGGTGTTAGGCCCCCGTTTTCCTTCTTCCATTGGTTGACCTCGTCTTGAGTTTCGTGAAGGTGGTCGCACATGCCCACGCCGTATTTCTCAGCATTGTCATGCTCCTTCTCAACCAGCTCATCGGTATTGGCAAATGGCGCTCCACATCCGAACCAGACATGGACCCTGTCGTTGGCCTTTCCATTCCATTTCTTGATGAGCCTCACTATCTCCCTTATTATGTCGTCAGTGTTCTTCACAAGGACCTCCGGCGGGGGGAAGTATGGCTCCGACTTATCGGTGCCTCCTACTGCCTCTATGCCGCGTATGCCTATCTTTATGAAGGCTTTCAAGCACTCGTCGGTTAGACCCCAAACTGGATGAGGATAATAGTTGTCCATGGTGGTAGTACACCCGCTCTTGAGAAGTTCCAAGGAGCCCGTAAGGGCGCTCCAATAAACATCTTCCTTTTTGAGGTGGACCGAGGCAGGACCAACCATCTTGGGCCACCAATCGAAGAGCTTCATGTCGTCGCCAAGACTCCTCAGGAGAACTTGGAAGAGGTGGGTGTGGGTGTTGATTAGGCCAGGCAGGACTGCCATGTTCTTCGCGTCTATGACTTCCTCAGCCTTGTACTTCTTCTGAATGTCATCCGTCTTGCCGATAGCGACTATTTTGTTGCCTTCTATCACAATCGCTCCGTCCTTGATCATCCTTCTCTTCGGATCGACCGTTATGACATACCCGTTTTTTATTAAAATGTTCAACCTATGGCGCGCTCCAATCGGTTTTCACGCAATCTTATTATGTTTTCGTTTCTTAATATAAAAAAATGTTCATCGGGAAAGATGACACATCAATAAAACGCGAGGCTTAGCTGCTGAAGATCGCTGTCGTGAGTTGTGGCAACCTCTTGTTGGGGGATGATGGGGTCGGACCATTCGTCCTGGAGAAGCTAAGGAAGCGTAAGCGTATACCACCCGAAGTTGAATTGATAGAGTTGGGTGTGAGAGGAATAGATCTTGTGGATCTCATCGGGAAGTTTGACAAGGTCCTGATAGTTGATGCCTTCAAATCTGGGGGAAAAGTCGGGGGCATTCGAGTCCTTGATTATGGTGAGTTACAGTATTTTCCAGCTTCTCCTATGTTGACCCTACATGACTTGGGTCTACCCACGGTCTTGAAACTCAGCGAAGCTTTGTACGGTAACATTTCCAGCAAAGTCAAGATATTAGGTGTCGAGGTCGCTGAAGTAAGCGAGATGAGGATGGGCTTAAACTCAAATGTAAGGCGAGGGGCCTCCGAGGTTGCTCGGCTCGTCGAAAAAGAGATCGCCAGTCTCCTTGGAAGCCGGCTTTAATGCCTTAATTATAACTGCGTTATGTTTTAATAGCTTCCCCTTAAGTAGTCCTTGTAAACAATACTTTTCCCCTTAGAGGTGGCAGATCTGTCCACTTTGAAAGACTCGAAAGCGAACCGCGTTCCCTCCTGGAATCTGGCCAAAGAAGTGATGAGTAGGGGAGCGAGAATCTACCCGCTGGAAGATTTGAATACCCTGTACGAATGTGTCCAATGTGGAACGTGCGTTGGGAGCTGTCCCTCAGGAAGGAGAACCGCCTTGAGGATTCGCTCCATGATAAGGGGAATCCAGATGGGATATAGGGAAGAAGTCCTGGATACTAATGATCTCTGGTCTTGCACTACCTGCTATACCTGCCAAGAAAGGTGCCCCAGAGACGTGAGAGTGACCGAGATTGTGAAGATCGTCAGGAATATTGCCTTCGAGGAGGGTAGAGCAAAGGAGCGCCACCTCGTCGTTGCTAACAACTTCATAAAAACCGGTCACACGATACCACTCAACGAGGAAGGGAAGAAGACCCGCGTCAAGCTTGGTCTGAGCCCGGTTCCTCCGACCTCATTACTGTTTCCAGAGGCCCTAGCAGAGATCCAAGAGATCATGAGAACTGACGGCTTCTACAACAAGGTAATTAGGGATAAGAAATGAAGAAATACGCCTTCTTTCTAGGGTGCATAATGCCCCTTCGCTATCCAGGCATCGAGGCCGCCACGAGACTCGTAATGAATGAATTTCAGATAGACCTACTAGAGATGAACGGCGCCACTTGCTGCCCGGCCCCAGGTGTCTTGGGGAGCTTCGACCTTGAGAACTGGCTAGTCATAGGTGCCAGAAACCTCTCCATTGCAGAGCAGCTGGGGCTGGACATAACCCTCACCTGCAACGGTTGCTACGCCTCTCTTCAAGAAGCCTCCGTCATACTGAATGACAAAGAAAGACGAGGAAGAGTAAACGCACTCTTGGAAAAGGTAAAGCGAAGCTACGGCGGCGGCACTCAAGTGAAACACGTAGTTGAGGTCTTGGACAAGGATGTGGGCTCGGAAACCCTGAAAAACCATATAACACGGCAATTGAAAGGCCTGAGGGTTGCGGCCCATTACGGGTGTCATTACTTAAAACCCACCAAGATCAGGGCTCACGGCTCCTCTGAGAGACCCGTCTTCTTGGACGACTTGGTCAGCCTCGTCGGGGCTGAGAGCGTCCCATACAAAGACAAGAATATTTGCTGTGGGGCAGGCGGCGGCGTCAGGTCTGGCGAGCCGCTAGTCGCCTTGGACTTCACGCTCGAAAAGGTCCAGAACATGACCGCTGCAGGGGTTGATTGCATCGTGACGCCCTGCGTCTTCTGTCACCTTCAGTTCGATCTGGGCCAGACCGAGCTCAGGGATAAAGGGAGGTTGAAGGAAAGGGTACCTGTTCTATATATTACCCAACTTCTGGGCCTAGCCATGGGTCTGTCTCCAGAGAAGCTCGGGCTCTACGACAACAGCGTCCCGCCCGCATACTTGGAGAGACTAGGCATAACTGGAGGCAATAAGTGAGTATGGCTGACGAGAGAATAGGCGTCTACATCTGTCACTGTGGAACCAACATAGCGGGTACAGTCGACGTAGAGAAGGTCGCCCAGCGAATTGCAGGTCTGCCGAATGTTGTGCTTGCCAAGGACTACAAGTACATGTGTTCGGAGCCGGGCCAGGCGATGATAAAACAGGACATCCGAGACAGGAAGTTGAACCGAGTCATAGTTGCCTCATGTTCACCCCGCATGCATGAGCCCACTTTCAGAAAGGCCGCTCAAGAAGCCGGCTTAAACCCCTATCTGGTAGAGATGGCTAACATAAGAGAACAGTGCTCCTGGGTCCACATGAAGGAGCCGGAAAAAGCCACGGTAAAGGCCATCGCCCTCGTAGCTGCGGCCGTGGCCAAATCAGTCTTCGACGAGCCCCTACAGATGCGTGAAGTGCCAGTGACCCCTGCAGCCCTCGTGATAGGTGGCGGCATAGCTGGGATCCAGTCTTCCTTGGACCTTGCAGATCAAGGCTTCAAGGTCCATCTAGTGGAAAAGACCCCATCCATTGGAGGCCACATGGCTCAGCTCGACAAGACTTTTCCAACTCTAGATTGCTCGGCATGCATCCTGACGCCGAAGATGGTGGACATTTCTAGACACCCCAACATCAGCTTGCTCGCCTACTCTGAGGTCAAGGCTATAGATGGTTACATAGGCAACTTCAAGGCCAGGGTCTTGAAGAAGCCGAGATACGTTGATGAATCCAAGTGCACCGGGTGTGGCTTGTGCGCTGAAAAGTGCCCGGTCAATGTCCCCAGCGAGTTCGACCTGGGCCTGGGCACTAGAAAGGCGATATACGTTCCTTTCCCTCAAGCCGTCCCGTTGAGGTACACCATTGACAGAGAAAACTGCCTCTACTTCAAGAAGAACATCTGCAGGGCTTGTGAGAAGTTCTGCACCTCAGGGGCAATAGACTTCGGTCAGCTGCCCGCGGAAGTGGAGCTCGAGGTGGGGGCGATAATCATCGCCACTGGCTATGACCTATACGACGCGGGTCATAAAGCCGAGTACGGTTACGGAATCTACCGAAATGTAATAAACGGGTTGGAATTTGAGAGATTGGTGAACGCCTCAGGACCTACTAGCGGGAAAGTGTTGAGGCCTTCCGATGGCAAGGCGCCGCGAAGTGTCGCATTCGTTCAATGCGTTGGTTCCAGAGACAAGAACGCCAACCTCTACTGTTCAAGGGTTTGTTGCATGGCCTCCTTGAAGCAAGCGCACCAGATCAAGGAGAAGTTCCCTGGTGCGGAGGTCTCGATATTCTACATAGACATGAGGTGCTTCGGTAAAGGCTATGAGGAGTTCTATGAACGCGTTCAGCAGGAAGGTGTGCGATTCATCAGAGGTCGGGTCGGCGAGATTCTGGAGAATCCCGATGACAAGAATCTAGTCCTAAGGTTCGAAGATACATTACTGGGCGAAGTCGCAGAGAGGGAGTTCGATCTGGCTGTGTTGGCCACGGGTGTCATCCCCAGGGCCGACACTTCGGAGCTCCAAAGCATTCTGAAGCTTTCGAGGGGACCTGACGGCTTCTTCTTGGAAGCACACCCGAAGCTGAGACCCGTCGAGACCAACATCGATGGCGTCTTCTTGGGCGGTGCGGCTCAAGGCCCAAAGGATATACCCGATGCTGTGGCTCAGGCTGGCGCAGCGGCCTCCAGAGCCGCCGTGCCTTTATCGATGGGCAAGGTTGAGTTAGAAGGGATCATAGCGAGCGTCGATGAGGATCTATGTTCCGGATGCAGAATATGCGAATCCGTCTGCGAGTACGGCGCCATAAAGATGAAAGAGAAGTCAGGCAAACAGGTGTCGAGCGTCATTGAAGTCTTGTGCAAGGGATGTGGCGTCTGCGGATCAGCTTGCCCTACCAAGTCAATCAAGATGTGCCACTTCACAGATGATGCCATCCTAGCTCAGGTCAAAGCAGTTCTGAGGGATTGAAATGGCCGTAGACGAATTTCAGCCGAAAATCTTGGGATTCTTATGCAACTGGTGTTCCTACGCGGGCGCGGATCTAGCTGGAATAAGCCGTATGCAATACCCGCCGAACCTCAGAATAATAAGGGTCATGTGTAGCGGGAGAATTGACCCAGCTTTCGTGCTTGAGGCCTTCAAGAGCGGAGCGGATGGGGTGCTGGTGGCGGGCTGTCACTTGCCTTCCGACTGTCATTATGTCTCGGGCAACTTCAAGACCTATAGGAGGATCGCTGCCCTGAGGAAGCTCCTACAACAGTTGGGTTTCGAGCCCCAGCGGCTCAGGGTTGAATGGGTCTCGGCTTCGGAAGGTGCGAGATTCGCTGATGTCGTAAAGGAGATGACGGACGAGATAAAGAGGCTTGGGCCCAACCCGCTGACGAAGACGGGAGGAGAATTCGCTGGGTCCTCCTTAAGAGAGCTTGAAAGGGTAGCGTCCCGGGTCACTTCTACTTCACAGGCATAATGGGAGGCACATTGATGAGTAAATTGAAGATTGGCTTCTACTGGGCTTCGACCTGTGGAGGCTGCGAAGTGGCAGTCCTCGATGTCAACGAGAAGATCCTAGACACGTTGAAGGTCGCTGACATAGTGTTCTGGCCTGTGGTCATGGACATCAAATACAAAGATATAAAGGCAATGGGCGACAAGAGCGTCGATATCTGCTTCTTTAACGGCTCCATAAGAAATGGGGAAAATGAACTCTTAGCCAAGCTGCTTAGGAAGAAATCGAGAATTCTAATCTCCTTCGGTTCTTGCGCCTGTGGCGGCGGAGTTCCGGGATTGGCTAACCTGCACAATAGGAGGACAGTGTTCGAGAAAGTCTACCGGGAAAGTGTCTCCACCAAAAACCTCCCTGGTGTGATTCCTAGGACTTGCTCCGAAGCTAAGGAGGGCGAGCTTACCTTGCCTGAGTTTTACGATACCGTCAAGACCTTAGATCAAGTGGTGAATGTAGATTTCTACTTGCCCGGCTGCCCGCCTCCAGTTGACTTGATAGCCAAGGTTCTTCAATCCTTTTCTTCGGGAACAAATCCGAAGAAGGGTTCAGTTCTTGCACCGGAGATCTCCCTTTGTGAGAGCTGCAAGAGAGAAAAGGGAAACAAGAAAATCGCAAAAGTGAAACGCTTCCACGAAACAGCACTCGACCCGAAGAAGTGTTTCCTAGACCAAGGGATCATCTGCATGGGTCCGGCAACACGATCAGGATGCGGCGAGCCGTGTCTAGACGCTAACATGCCCTGCACAGGTTGTATGGGGCCAATACCAGGCGCCTCGGACCAAGGGGCGGCCATGATCGGCGCCCTCTCTTCCATCCTCGGGATAGAGAATGAGAAAGAAAAATCCGAGAATGACATGGATCAGCTTGTTGGCGAGATCAAGGACCCCGTTGGCACCTTCTATAAGTACACTTTGCCTTCTTCCATCATAAATAGGAGAGTCAAGTAATGAAGAAAATCACTATAGATCCAGTGACAAGGTTGGAAGGTCATGGAAAGATAGAGATCTTCCTCGACGATGCTGGAAACGTCCAGAACGCCTACCTCCAAGTACCTGAACTCCGGGGCTTCGAGAAATTCTGCATAGGGAGAAAGGCAGAGGAGATGCCCCAGCTAACCACACGGATATGTGGGGTGTGCCCCGTGGCGCACCACATGGCCTCGGCAAAGGCTCTTGATCAAGCCTTCGGGGTCGAGGCTCCACCAGCAGCCAAGAGGCTCCGGGAGCTCATGTTCAACGCCTACTATATCTACGATCACATACTCCACTTCTACTTCTTAGGCGGCCCCGACTTCATCGTAGGACCGAAGGCGCCAGCCTCCGATAGAAACGTGATAGGCGTTATCAACAAGCTTGGCCTGGAAATCGGGAAAGATGTCATTAAGCACAGGGCTTACGGCCAGAAGATCACCGCCATAATCGGAGGGAAAGCAACTCACCCCGTATGTGCCCTTCCCGGCGGCATGTCTAAACCCATCACCGACAAGGAGCAGCAAGAGATAGAGGAGATGGCCGAGTCTTGCGTGGAATTCGCCAAACTCTCCCTCGGGGTCTTCGAGAAGGTGGTCTTGGGAAACGAGGAGTTCATGAAGCTGATCAAGAGCAATGCCTACAACCTCGAGACCTACTACATGGGTATGGTTGACGAGAAGAACAAGGTCAACTTTTATGACGGGAAGATCAGAGTTGTCAATCAAAGCGGAAAGGAGTATCTAAGGTTCAACCCAGGGGACTACTTCGACGTTGTGGAGGAGAGAGTTGAAGAGTGGACATACTCCAAGCTACCGTACCTGAAGAACGTGGGCTGGAGAGGCTACGTTGACGGATCGGAGAGCGGGATATACAGGGTCGGCCCCTTGGCGAGGCTCAACGCCTCGGAAAGCATGGCAACTCCCCTAGCCCAGCAGGAATACCTGCGAATGTACGAGACCCTCGGCGGCAAGCCTCTGCACTCGACCTTAGCTTACCACTGGGCCCGGCTCGTGGAGCTCCTCTACGCGGCGGAGAGAACCCTCGAACTGAGTAGGGACCCTGAAATAACCAGCACAGACATAAGGAGATTCCCGACCAAGTCTGGAGAGGGCGTGGGGGTGGTCGAGGCGGCTCGAGGAACTCTGATACATCACTACAAACTTGATGAAGAAGGATTGATAAAGGACGTGAACCTTATTGTCGCCACGACGAACAACTACCCCGCCATCTGCACCTCCGTGAAGACAGCGGCTTCAGGTCTCATAAAGAATGGGATGGTCGACGACGGCTTATTGAATATGGTTGAAATGGCCTTCAGGGCCTACGACCCCTGCTTCGCCTGCGCCACTCACCTGATAGATGGAAGAAACGCCTTGGTAATCAACATTTATGACAGAGAAAAGCATCTTGTGAGAACCATAACTTAGGTTCCCCGAAGCTTTTTCTTACTAGCGGTCTCAGGCGTTCAGTTCTATTTTCTGAAGTAGGGTATGACTCTCTTTGCGTAGGTCGAAATAATCTGCTGCACGTCTGGACCTCTGAAGTCCAAAACAAAGTGTTGACAGCCCGCCTTGATGAATGCCTCTATCTGTCCTATGCATTGATCTGGGTTTCCCCAGATGACTGTCTTGAGAGCTGACTCGTCCGGGATGGCCTTAGACATCTGCGCTATCTTGCTGGTTGATTCGTCGTCAGTGGGTTCCCTGGACACTGAGAGGGCTTCTCTCCCAGGGTGAGAGACATGAGGGGCGACCATCTTCAGGACGTCTGGTAGTATCATCAACACGTACTTGGCCTGGGGCAGAACGGTATTCCTAGCCTCCTCCAGGTCCTTCGCCACGGTCGCTATGGGTTTCATGGCAGGGACGAATCTTGCTAGGGTTCTCTTCGCCTTCTCGGCGCCCTTCCTTATGGGACCATCCATGCATGCCTTATAGGATTCTGGGGAGTGGGAGAATGGTAACCAACCGTCGGCCAGTTCACCCGTCATCTCGAGCATCTTTGGCCCGAAGGCACCGACCCATATGGGCGGGCTCGGTTTCGTCTTTGGCTGAATCTGGACATATGCCTTGGTTAGCTTGAAAAATTTTCCTTTGAAGTTGGCCGGTTTCAACTTGCTTGAAGCCCAAAGCAGCCTAATGACCAGTATGGCCTCCCTCAATTTTCCGTAGAGGTTGTCGGTCGGTATTCCAAAGGGTTCGAGGTTCATGGCCTCACCGGCGCCAAGACCAAGTATTGTGCGACCGTTGAACATGCTATCAATCGTCGCTACCGATGCGGCTATGGAAGCGGGGTGTCTCCTCAGGACGTCCGCGACGCAGGAACCTATTGCTATCCTCCGTGTCTGGTCGCCCATTAGGGCCATCGTCGTGAAGAGCTCAGGGACAATATGTTCGGGGAAGTAGCTGATGAGATGGTCGATCCACCAGACTGAATCGTACCCATACTTCTCACAGAGGATTGTGTCTTCTATCATTCTATTGATTGCCATGGGACTCAAAAGCACGCCGAACTTGACCTTCTCAAAATCCAAATCATGACCCCTCCATTCCAGTTTAGGGCAAGTGATTATTTAAATGCCCCATCTAGTCTAGTCAGCACTTCTTCTTGGGCTTACCCTCGCCCAGCTCGGTCCAGTTCATGGGATAAACCAACCTCTTTGGCCCTTCCCGGATCTTCTCCACCGTTATTAGCTGACCCTCGCCAGCCTCTTGAAAGGGTCCAGATCCCCCTACCAACCAGCCCGTTTTCTTGGCGAGCTCGTAACATGAAAGACCGGGACTATCGCAGATCTCCTCGTACAGTTCCATGTCAGTCGCGATTCCCTTCCTGGCGACGACATTGACCAAAGGGTTCGCAACACCAATCTTGGGCTGTTTTTGCTCCTACATCAACGTTATGGGAGGTGGGAGAGGAGGCATCATCCGTTTGTGCTCTGAGTGCTGAACCATCTTCAATACCTTCACGATGTCGTCCAACGAGACATCTGCCTTCGAAGCGACATCTTTTGGTTGGAGGTTAAGGTCTAGAAGGCCATGGAGGATCAAATCCACCTTCCCGTACCCTAGACCTATCTCGTTCTCCGCAATATGGCCTTTCCAAAACCTTGGGCTGCTCGGCTTGTTGACTATGGATGACGGCAACTCTAGGTACTTTGCCAATTCCCGAACCTGCGTCTTGTACAGGTTGCCCAGGGGGAAGATGTCTGCCCCCCCGTCGCCATATTTCGTGAAGTAGCCTATGAGGATCTCGCTACGGTCACCGCTGCCCGCCACAAGAAGGTTTTTGAGGTTGGCGACGTAGTAGAGGAGGGTCATTCGGGTTCTAGCCATGACATTTCCGCGAGCTATGCCGACATTAGTATCCTTGAGGGGGTTGGCCTCCATGAAAGCCTTGACGATCTTCCCGATCTCCACGTAAGCATGTTCTATTCCGAGGAGTCTGGACAATTCCCTTGCGTCCCGAACATCGCCTGAAGGCGTGATGCCACGAACAGGCATTATGAATCCGTGTACTTTGTTGGGTCCCACCGCCCTGACGCACAAGGCAGCGAGCAATGACGAGTCTAGGCCACCGCTTAATCCAATGGCAACTCCGTCCACTGCCGCACTCTTGACATGTTCCCTTACGAATTCTTCACCCATCGCTATGGATTTAGGCATATCAAAATCCAAAGAAAGCTTGCCAGACATGAAGATCCAACCCACTTGAACAATATCATATTCAGTGACTCACATTATTTGTCTATCTGCAGCTGAAATCAAGTCAATTAGCACTATGCGATCAGAGGGACTTCAGCTAAAACAGCTGAACCCCATCGGGATGGCAAATGAGGCGGATCGGCACTAACCTTATAAAACTCAGACTTGGTCAACAGAGCTTGCAGGTCAAAACCATGCAGAGTGTTGTGGAATGTCCAGCAAAGGGATTTTCGGGATTATAGATAGATATCGAGACGAAGCTTTCCGGCTCCTAGGGCGCCTAATAGAGGTTGACTCTGTAAATCCGCCCGGCAATGAGCACAATGTCGCCCAGGTCCTCTCAGAGGAATTCGAGGAACTGGGCTTAAAATCTTCGAGCTATGAGAAAGCCAAGGGTAGGACCAACATATCCTGCAGCATCGGCGAAAAAAACCGACCCGTTTTCGCGATAGTCTGCCATTCCGACACCGTCCCTGCTGGGGATGGATGGACTTTTCCGCCCTTCAAGGCCACGCTTAAGGATGGCCGAGTCTACGGTCGAGGCGCAGCCGACGATAAGGGGCCTCTTGTCTCGGCCGTACTCGCCCTGAAGGCCCTGAAGGAAACCAAGGCGAAGCTGAAGGGAAAGCTGATGATCATAGCTGCTGCAGACGAGGAGAAGGGCAGCACCTATGGTGTCGACTATCTCTTGAAGGTGGTGGGGCTGAGACCGGACTTCGCCATGGTCGCTGAACAGACTCTCTCCGAATCTCTGGAGATAGCGGAGAAGGGGACCCTTTGGCTAAAGCTTAGGTGCAGAGGGGTTCAGGCACACGGTAGCATGCCCAATCTGGGGGTAAATGCAATCCAGAAGCTCTCCAAGGTCCTGAGCGCCATAGGCGAATTCAAAATGAGCTACTCTCCTCATCCGCTGCTGAGTGGACCCACCATCAATATAGGTACCATAAAGGGAGGAATAGCCCCGAACGTGGTGGCTGGAGAGGCGGAGGCTATATTAGATATAAGATATCTTCCGAGCCAGACCCCAGAGGGCATCATGAAAGAGCTAAATGCCTTCATCGAATCCCTGAGGAAGCAAGACCCGAAGATAGATGTTGTCGTCGAGAAAGTCTCGTCTCAGATTCCGACCGAGGTCTCCTCGGATAATGGTTTTGTGAAGGTCGTTTCCGGTGCCGTAAGGTCTGTCCTTGGGAAGGAGCCGAAACTTATCGGAATTGGCGGAGCCACCGTCGCGAAATCCTATCTCTCCTATGGAATTCCAGCACTGATGTATGGCCCGGGTGACGAGAAAATTGATCACGTTGCAAACGAATACATTGAATTGGACCAGGTGATCACAGCCGCCAAAGTCATGGCTCTTTCCGCGCTTGATCTTCTGAACTGAGGTCTCTCCGTTTTCCAGCCTGAATGAGATTGGTGGCTATTCAGAGAGCTCCTTGACCGCTCGACATAGCTGCTGCAATTCGTCCTCGACGTTGAAGAAGTGGGGGGAGACTCTTATCCCTCCTGTCCTCTTGGAAACCACTATGTTTCTCCTCGCCAACCCCTCCAGGACTCTGTCCACTTCTGGTACCTTGAAGTTGACTATCCCAGAACGATACCTCTCCTCCTTCGTGGTTACAATATCCACTTTCAATCCCTCGAGTTCTTCCAGAAGTCTTCCTGATAGATCCAGGATGCGCCTCTCCACGTCGCTCATCCCGATATCGTGAAATATCTCTAGTGCGGCCTTTGCGCCCACATAGCCCAAGAGGTTATGAGTACCTGTTTCGAACTTCTGGGCTGTTTTGGAGAAGTTGAGGTTCATGCTATCGAAGTCTTCAGGGTTCTCCACTGCGAGCCAACCTGTCGCCCAAGGATCGAACTCGTCGATCAGCTCCTCCCTAACGTAGAGGAAGCCAGTCCCTTCCGGGCCCAAAAGCCACTTGTGGAAGGATGTCGCTAGGAAGTCAACTCCCTGCCGCCTCACGTCGATTTCCAGGGCTCCGGCAGATTGGATCGCATCGACCACAAATGTCGCGCCGTGCCGATGCACTATCTCCGAGATGGCCTTGAGATCGTTGCGGAAGCCATTGGAGAACTCCACGTGGCTTATTGATAGCGCTGCCGTGTGGTCGTCCACAGCCTCCTCCAGATCTTTGAGCCGTATCCTTCCTCCGACGTTCTTGACGACCCGGACCTCGACGCCCCTTCTCTTGAGGTTGAGCCATGGATAGGTGTTGGCTGGAAATTCCATGTCGTTTATGACCACATTTGATCCCTTTTTGTAGGGTAACATGTTGGCCACGATGCTCAATCCGGTGGATGTATTGGTGATGCCCGCTATCTCCTCTTTCTTCGCGCCGATCAATTCAGAGAAAAGTGCTTTGGTCTCTTGCAAGTTGTCCATCCAAGACTCATATACATGAGCGTCCGTGGTCCACTTTTCCATGGCCTCAGCCATAGCGCTTCTCACGGGAGTTGGGCAGGGTGAAGTGGAGGCATTGTTTAGGTAAACATGTGTTCTGAGCATCGGAAAAAGCTGTCGGGCTCTGCTAATATCCAAGTATTTCACCTTTCCTAGTTTCGCCACATATATCCAATTGGATGTAAGCGTGATGGATGTTGACCTATTTGCGTTTATTAACATATTGTACTTTGAAACGAGGTGCTACTCTTCGATTTCATCGAACCACTCACAAAGGGGATCACCGCGGGGCGTCAGCTTCGTGAACGTTGTTTGATCCAAGAATCGCTCTGTGAAGGGCCGCGCCAGCAACGCGAACATTCGGGGTCCGCCGCTAGCTGCTCGCCTGACCTTGGGGGCCAACCCCATTTGGTCATATCTATCCCAGGAAATTTGTATTTGGCAAAGAACATAAGAAATCGTGTGTTGGCTAGATTGCCATCATCTTTCTCAGAAGCTTGCCGTTGATTGATCCGGATCTATATAAAGCGCCGGTACTCAGATCGTTGACGTAGACTTCCGCCGGGGCGAAGAAATCTATATCTATCTTTGCGAATCCGCCGCTTTCCTTGAGGATTTCCGAGAAGGGTCTGCCATAGCATTTCGCCGACCTTGAAGGGATCTTTCCGGTTAGCTTCCTGAGATCTGTTCCTTCCGCAGGATCCACGTAAAGGTAAACAACGCTGCCATAGGATAGCATGTCGTCAACGTTAATGCTGCGTGATCTAAGTGGAGGCAGAGGCGCAATTCCATAGATGTGCCTCACTTTTCTTACGTCGAAGTTCAGGTTGTGCAACTTTAGCATCGCGTTCTCGATGCTTCTGCCAATCACTTGTATCGAACCTGCCATGCTCGAAAGGGGGCTAAGAACCATGTACAAGTTTTCTGGGTTCACCTTGCATCTTCTCGCCAGTTCATCCGCCACAACCTCGTCAGGGTATTGTTCGGATTGAAGGATCGATACCGCCACATCTGCGTTATCACTGTATCCAATCAACTCGAACAGTTCTTTGGGCTCATGAACCAAAGCCCGGGCCGGACCGCTGACGATGGCTCTGTAGGAGCCCGCCTTGAAGTTGAGCCACCCCCGAGTGGCTTCTCGATATCCACCCATTGCCTGGCATAGTAGGGGGACTACTGGAAAATCCGTGTAGACATTCACTGCCGGCACCATCATTCCATCGATCTCCATTGAGGCGAGCGATGCATTCCCAAGACCGCCCAAGCATGACGTGATCGAGCGCAGCCCAGCTTGGATTCCACCGGGGACCCTTATCCCCGTGTCTATCACGTGGCTGCCATTCCTGAGGCGATCATATCCTATGTTCAATTCCCCGGCCTCTTCAATCATCTTCTCGCAGATCTTGGCAGCCAACTTGTTCACGCTAGGCATCTTTCATCACTCCAGCTAGATGAACTCTCTACTTGGGAGTATCTACAGCAAATGATATATTCCTTCGGATTCTCCCCCATGCCCGCTGCATCTACCATCAGGTCGATAATTTTCCTCGAAATTTTCCTTGGAGTCTATTAGGAACAGAGATTAGTTCGAACAAACAGATATGAAATGGGAGATAATATTACTTCAAGAAGATCGGTAAAGGGAGGATCGTTGATGGCGGAGCAGCACGTTTTCGAATTCGGGAGACCTCTACATGAGTTCCTCGTACGAATCCTGGCTGCATTGGACTCTTACAAACCCGTCTCTCTGAAGGACCAGACTGAATACCTTGAAGGCCTGCTGCTGGCTCATGAGATCACGGGAAAGCCGCGGTTCCTTGAAAAATCCCAAAAACTCACACGGAAATTTCTTTCCCTTCAATCAAGCGAGGGGATATGGTTTAATCAAATGGGCGAAGCCGATGTGAATACAAGTGGGGCGGTTGTGCTATCCCTCATCAGATATTATAAGGTTCTTCAAGATGAAAAAGTTGTGGACGCTCTCTTCAAGGCCCTCTTCTTCTTCGAGTCAAATGTTGCATCCTTTTCGACCTTTCACTTGATGAGCCTGATGTACCTCCTTACCAAGGACGCTGATTTTCTGAAGAGAGTTAAAAAGACTGGCACAACCCTGAGTGAAGAGGATAAGTCGAAAATGCTTCCGGTCCTGTACCTATTGGATGGAAACAGAAGCCATTTAGATGAAGCTGCCGAGAAGCTGCCCGCCTACTCCAATGAAGGGCTGGTGACTGATCTCTGGAGATTGTCCAACTTCGACCCTGACTACTACCCTATCGATATCACGATCAGAAAACTCATTTCCTCGCCTATGGGCGTGCTGAATGACGCCCTTTCCATCAAGGAGGCTTTGGCCTATGTCCAAGGAGAAGGCAAAGTTCGGCGGGATTATCCAGAAACGAGCCTTTTTGGTGAATTCACACCTTCGCTCAGTGTTCCTCTTAGTATTTTAGGGGATGATTCGGGTGAATGTGTACTCATTGGCAGGAGCAAGGAAGACCAAACCAAACTGGGTGATAGCGGCACCATCTACATAGGTAGGATCTGCGAGAAGTCAGGGGACTCTAGCTTCGGCAAGAAGATCTTGCTTGATGTGATGCAGCCTCATCGAGTATTCATCTCTGGAAAGACCGGCTCAGGCAAGTCCTATACCCTTGGGGTCATAGTGGAGGAGCTGGCTAGATCCGACTTGGGGATCGGCGTGATAATTGTCGATCCTATGGGAACATTCTGGAGCATGAAATATCCCGTGCAAGGCGAAAGAGACGCGGCGAGGGTCAAGGAATGGGGTCTTGAGCCAAGAGGTTACGAAAACGTCAAGGTCTTTGTTCCCGTGGGATTTTACGATGATGTACCTCAGGCGACCAGAGATTTCGCCTTCGCCATAAAGCCAAGTGAGCTGACAGGGGAAGATTGGTGCTCCACGTTTGGGATTAGCCCTTATGAAAGTCCCTCCGGTGGTTTGCTGATGCAGAGCGTCAAGGAGGTCAGGGAGGGCTATGAAATAGATGGAGAAGGCCGTGGCCATCTGGTCGAGGGGAAATCAGACTACTCGATTGACGACCTGATAGGGTGTGTCCAGACTGATGGAAAGCTCGTGAACATGTACAAACCAGACACAATCAGAGCTGTAAAAATGCGACTTGAAGTCTCCAAACATTGGGGGGTCTTCTCCCAAGAAGGATTGCGTCTAGAGACACTATCTGTCAAAGGCCAAGTCTCGGTTTTGGATGTAAGCCAACTGGGGGACTCTCTGAGAGCCTTGGTAGTGGGAATCTTGGCAAGGAAGATACTGGACGAACGGACCCGCCTATCTAGGGAGTTTGAAGCTTCGAAGGTGGAGTACAG
Source organism: Candidatus Bathyarchaeota archaeon RBG_16_48_13 (assembly GCA_001775995.1). Lineage (GTDB taxonomy): Archaea > Thermoproteota > Bathyarchaeia > RBG-16-48-13 > RBG-16-48-13 > RBG-16-48-13. The sequence continues at coordinate 59,191 of MEZH01000007.1, read as the reverse complement.
TATAGAAAAGAAGAAGATCAGTGTCCCAGTGACGTGGCTGCTCGTGGACGAAGCCCACGTGTTGGCCCCGTCGGCTGGGAAGACAGCCGCCTCGGAGCCTTTAATAGAATACGCGAAGAGAGGTAGGATGCCCGGCTGCGGTCTCATCCTCTGCACTCAGCAGCCGGCTGCCATGGACACCCGAATCCTGTCCCAACTCGACCTTCTGATCACACACACGCTCATCTTTGCTGACGACATAGCTGCTCTCAAGGCGAGGACCCCCACTTTCCTTCCCAAGGAGATAGGTGATGCTCAATTCATTAGGAGAATCCCTGTGGGTGATGCAATCATAGCTGACCACTCTGTCTTCACCGAACGTGCCTTCCTCGCTACAATGAGGCCCAGAACCAGTGAGCACGCAGGAAGAGCGGTGACACCTGAGATTGCGCTGGTAGTTAAGAAAAAGGTGACTCGGGAGGAAAAGGTGCTCAACACCCTCGAAACGCCCCCGATTATAGTCCCAGCCACGAGAAAAGGAGGAGAGTTCAGGAAAAGGGCTCTTACGCAGGTGAAGATGCCCGTTTCCGAGGATCAGGAGATATCCGTGTCAATCCCCATCCTCAACGTAGAGGAAGATCTGCTGAAGAAGCACCAGATGAACGTTTTGAAACGGGTTTACGGAGAAGAGTTCAAGAAGGTTCAAGAACAGAACACTATGCACGGTCAGAGCTTCATCAGGAGGGATCCAGAGAGCTTCCTCAAGGGTTTCATTGTGGCCCTGAAAGAGGATGGCTGGTCCGTGGACAAAGTACGAGAAGAGATAGACTCACCTGTTATATACATCTCGAGGGGAGACGTGCATATAGCCTTCGCGTTGGCCATTCAGAGATTGATCTTTTCGTGGTTTGCCGGCACCGAGAAGAGGAATGAGCTTGCAGACTTCGGTCAATATCTGAGGGGAATAATTCAGAGAGCGGAAGCTGAATAAGTCCTTCTATGTCTCAGAGACCTTCCTTATGCAATCGCCGAAAGCGAGCGCCTGTTCCTCGTTCTCTTTGATGGGATATCCAACTATCACATCGAACCCGACTTTATGGAGTTCCCTGATCCTTTCGGTAACGGTCTCTGGCGTCCCAAACAGGGATAATGTGGAGGCGGCCGAACGCAAGAAGTCGCCAAGCTCACTCTTCAGGAACTCTGGTGTCATCTTCTGTTTGTCCTGCGTTATCGCTCTTATCTGTGGCTGAGAGGGGTTCACTCCCAAGTCTCTCAAGCCCTTCTGAACCCATTTCCTCCTGAAGATGTATCCGGAGAGTCTCTGAAGGACATCGTCCAACAAGCGGGGGTAGTTCTCAGATATTATGAATGGCACGTAGATCGCCACGCTTCCCTTGCCCATGGAGTCCCTGATCTGGCCAAGGTTCTCCTCCATGTTTCGGTCCAAGAGGAAGAACGGTATCAAGTCGTACTCAGCCGCGAGCTCCGCAGAGGTCGTCCACATGCCCTCTGTCCCCACGAACACTGGGCCCTGAAAGTGGCGACGAGCGAACTTTACCGCTTCAACTAAGGATCTTCCCGGCGCCCGCTTGGCCTCGTTTCTGGTTAGATAAGCGTTGTTGCCCACCACCAAGTCCAATGCTAGTTTATCTGCAATTCCTGTTTCGAGGGTTTTTCTGAGGATCTTGAGCGCCCCATTGTGTCTGGAGGCGAATGAAAGGACCATTGTCAGGCTGGGGAAATTCGTGACAAGATCTTTTGCTTCTTCTGGGGACAGATAATGCCATATCCACTCCGAGTCCAGGACGTGAAATCTCAGGTGTGCTTTTTGGCAGGCCTTAGCGGACAGCTTGGTTCCCATCTGATGGCTCTTCCAAATGGAGCCGAATCTGCTCCTCTTGGCGGCTTTCCCTCCCACTAGGCAGGCGAAATGGGGCATTCTTTCTCTTCACTCAGGGACCGTTGATGGTATGAACTCGCCGTACCCGGGCTTCCCTAAGACTTCGCCTTCCTCGGCTACCACTTCACCCCTAACGATGGTCAAGACGGGTTTTCCTTTGACTTTGCGCCCCTCGAAGGGCGTGAAGTCCCCGATGCACCTCAGTTGGTCTGCTCTTATTGTGTGGGACCGTTTAAGATCTAACACAGCGAAGTCCGCGTCGGAGCCCACCTTTATCGCCCCCTTTCTGGGGTATAGCCCCATCAGTCGCGCTGGCGCTTCGGACATGACTTGGACAAACCTGGTGAGAGGGAATCTGCCTTTGTTGACGCCTTCGCTAAGTATCAGCGAGAGGCTCGTCTCTAGACCCGCCATGCCGGAGGGCGTGCTCCAGATATCCTTCCAGCCTGGTTCTTTCTCCTTCTTGGTGAATGCGCAATGGTCTGTGACCACCATGTCAATCGTTCCATCCGCGAGTGCGTCCCAGAGTGCTTCATTGTCTTCCTTGGAGCGGATAGGCGGGTTGCACACGATGTACGGTCCCAGCTTCTTGTAATCTTCGATGCTGAAGATGAGGTGGTGAGGACAGACTTCCGCTGTGACCATGTCGCCCAGGAATTTTGACTCTCGCACCATCTCCGTACCCTCCATCGTGCTGAGGTGAGCTACATGGAGCCTGTTTCCAGCTTCCGTGGAGAACATGATTCCCTTGGATAAGGCTTCTGCCTCTACGATGTTTGGACGGGACTCAGAGTGCGCTGCAGGATCCTTCCGACCTGAATCCATGAGTTTCTTCCTAAAGTATTGCCAGAGCTGGTCGTTCTCCGCGTGGATTGTGGCCAAGGAGCCGGTTTCGGCGATCTTCATGAAGGAGTCCATGATTATGCCGTCGTTTTTGACAGCTGTGTCACCGCCGCCGAACGTTATTTTGAATCCCACGACTCCATTGCAAACAAGCTCGGGGATCTCCGCGGTGTCTTTGTCCTCCATAATCTCGCCACCGTAGAGCGCAAAGTCCGTTATCGCGTTCTTTTTTCCCTCGTTTATCTTCCATTTCAGATTCTTAACCGTGGTCGTCAAATAATCTCCAATCGACGGCATCTCAACGATCGTGGTCACACCTCCGACCGCTGCCGCTCTTGTGCCCGTTTCGAAGTTCTCGACAGTGTAGGGCGGTATGTACACGTGAACGTGGCCGTCGACTGCACCCGGAACCAGCAAACGACCCTTAAGATCTATCTTCTTCTCTGCCTTTGGAAGAAGTGGATCCTTGGAAATTGCAGCGATCTTTCCATCTTTTACGGCGACGCCCCCTTCGAAGATTCCAGTGGACGTGGCTATCTTTCCATTCTTTATCACTAAATCGACTGAAGCCATCGACTTCCCTCCGAATTGATACAATTCCTAGAACTACCACCTTATAACTTATGATCCTCTAAAATTGGGTGCTCAATACGGATTGCGATCTTTTTCCCTTTGCCCTGAAATCGGGGTCGCTCAACTCTTGGCCGTTCTTCTTCCGCGTTCGAAGAACAACGTGAGGTATATTCCTGCCAAAACCAATAAGCCCCCCAGAAGGAGGAAGGGTGTCACCATCTCGCCGAGAAAGACCACAGCCAACAGGGATGCTGCTATTGGCTTGACGAAGAAGACCGAGGATCCCACGTTCGCAGGCATCTCCCTGAGAGCCGCAAAGTACGTGAGATAAGCAATCCCTGTCACGCATATCGAAAGGTAGATCAGAGGAACCAAGGCTGATTGGCTGAAGTTGAAGATCGGCTTATTGGTCAAGTAGAGTATCGGCATCAGGATTAGGCTTCCGGATATGAAAGAGACTGAGTTCATCATTGTGCTTCCCAATGGCTCGCTCACCCTCTTTCCGAGGACCGTGTAGAGACCGAAGATTATAGCTGACAAGATGGCGAACAGCACCCCCATGGAGATTATGTTCCCAGAGAGGAGGCCATCGAGAAAAGTCACCGTGACTCCCGCGATTCCGAAGACGAGTCCAGCTGTCTTGTTTCTGCTCATCTTCTCCCCCAGGATCACTTGTGAAAAGGTAGCCACGAAGATTGGATTGCAGGAGAATACCACTGCGGCGATGGCTGCTCCGGAATAGATTATGCTCAATTGGAGAAAAGTCATGCTTATGCACACGTTGAGTACACCCACTGGCACCGCAGCGAGAACCGATCTGACGTCCGGTCTTCTGCCTCTCATCGACAGGACTGCGAATGGAAGAAGAAAGAGACCGCCGATCAAGAAGCGCAAGAAATTTACCTGTATCAGGTCAATTTCCTGAGCGATGGCCCTATTCACGACCTCGTATGTGCTGAAGAATATGATCGTATTCAATAGGAATAAGTAGCTGTTCCTCGAATAACGCATTCCGGCTGTCCTCTCGGATAGTCCTCGAAGTGACAGATGCCTAGGCGACTAACTCTATTGTCCCAAGAGTCCGTGAGCCTTCCTTATAACTTTGTGCTCAGCGACTCCTTTTGGCCCGCCACCGCTTGCTGTCGGGAGGAGCTGGAGAAGGTCGCCGTCCTTCAGGGGCTCGTCCTGAACCCTCATCGTTATGTTCAGGCTGTTCCTCATGACCACCAAATACTGCTTCAAGGTTCCGTCATTGTTGAAAATACTCTCGTAGGCGGTCTTTTCACCTATTGTCGCAGCCCTTATCGCTTCGATCGCCGTGGCTCCTCCGGGTAGGGCTACCATCTCCTCTGATTTGCCGACCATGCTCTGGAGAGGTGAGATGAATTGGATCTTCACTTTCAAAGATGACCACTAGGGATTATCGAAAGGTGGCTTTTAGGGTTTTAAAAGAACTCCAGGTACTTGTTGCGCTCCCACTCCGTGATCTCGTTGGGGTTCCACTCAGGATAGAGTTTCTGATACTCACTCCATTCCCTTCTTTTGATTTTGAGGTAGTGATCCATAAGGCTTGAACCAAGAGCTTCTCTGATGAGCTTGTCCTTCTCGAGCTCGTCCAGGGCTTCCTTAAGAGTTGCTGGTATGACATCAAGGCCTTCGTGGTGGAAGTATGCGTTCTTGTCCCATGGTGCTCCTGGGTCCACCTTCTCAGATATTCCCCAAAGGCCTGCCGCAAGGATTGCAGCAAAGACTAGATATGGGTTGCAGCATGGGTCCGGCATCCTTAGCTCTAACCGCGCGAGTTGTGGGGAGTTGAAACTCGGGATTCTTATTAGAGCCGAGCGATTCATGTAGCCCCAGCAGACATAGACCGGTGCTTCGTAGCCTGCGAGTAGTCTCTTGTATGAGTTGACCGTTGAGGCGGCAAGCGCTGAAATCGCTCTCGCATGCTTGAGTATCCCCCCCATGAAGTGGGTAGCCAACTTTGAAAGGAGCTCTCCCCCTCCGAAGAAGAGGTTCTCCGTCCCCTCCGAGTCGAAAAGGCTCATGTGGATATGCATCCCGCTTCCATTGATGCCTGTGTAAGGTTTGGGCATCAGGCTCAGGGTCAAGTTCTGCATGGACGCCAAATTCTTTGCGATATATTTGAATGTCATCACGTTGTCCGCGGTTCTCAAAGCCTCGTTGTGGCGGAAGCAGATCTCGTATTGTCCTGTGGACACTTCGTGGTGGGTGTATTCGCCCTGAATGTTCACTTTGGAGAGCGTTTTCACGATCTCCCTTCTTAGGGGAGCGATCTTGTCCATGGGTGGGGGCGCCATGTAGCCAGCCCGGTCGTAAGGCCTATTCTCTGTTATCGCAAAAAACTCCATCTCACAGCTGGTATGGAAACTGTAGCCCTCCGCCTCTATCCTCTTGATCATTTTCTTCAAGGCATAGCGGGGACTAATCTCAAACTCTTTTTCTTTTCCGAAGTCCTCAACCTTTTGTGCGGGTTCGTACATATCGCAGAGCACTCTGGCTACGTCTGAATTCCATGGGAGCTGGAAGTACGTTTCCATAATGGGTTTCAGGAGAAGGTCACTCTTTTCTAGCGGTTTCATGTTTATTGAGGAGCCGTCAACGATCTTCCCCAATCTTATTGCATTCTTGAAGCGTTCCGTGTCTATGTCTATAGACCTCAACTGACCCGTCATATCTATGAATTGAAGTTCAATCAAACCAGGTTGGCCGGACATTTCAATTCACCCAGAGCCTCAATACTGCAGACCGTTAGGTCTCTGGATATTTAAGTTTTTTTGATTATTTTGATGAGAAATGATGTCGTTTTATACATGAAAAATTAAAAGCATTGGTCTGGACCCGTCAACTCTTGATAAGCCGCTCGGATAGAAGCGTTTATACGGGTTCGTGTGAAAAATACTTCGAAGAGGCTTAGTCCTCCAATCTTCGAATGTCTTCGGGGTCTGTTTATATGACAAAGAGAGTCATGAAGAACCGTTTTCTCGACTGCATAAGCTTGTATTGTCCTGTCCCAGTCCTCAAGACCAGAGAGGCTCTCGACAAGATGGAAGCTGGCGAGGTCCTGGAGCTCGTGGCAGACGATCCCGCTGCGGAGTCGGATATACAATATTTAGTGAAGATCACAGGGCAAGAAATGTTGAAAATGGAGAAGGAAGGCCAAGTTATCAGGTTCTTGATAAGAAAGGTCAAGTGAAGGGGGTTCAAGGATGGCTATGAAAAGGATTTGCTTCGACTACCAGGCGGGTTATCCCGCAGACCAGAGAATCGTCGAAGTCATGCTCCCATATTTTACCGAATTCTTTGGAAATCCGTCCTCCATCCACTTCCTAGGAGAGGCGCCGCGGAAGGCTCTGGAGAATGCAAGGATGAAAGTTGCCGAGCTGGTCAATGCCAACAAGAAGGAAGAGATAATCTTCAACTCAGGGGCAACCGAGGGTAACAACCTGGCATTGCTAGGCGTGGCATACCGAAACAAGGATCGCGGGAGACATATAATCACCACCAAGATAGAGCACATCTCGATCAGAAACCTGTGTAAACATCTCGAGAAGCAAGGTTTCATGATAACCTATCTCCCAGTGGACAAGTGCGGCGTGGTGGACCCAGAGGTTCTCAAGAAGGAGATCACTGATGAAACAATACTCGTGTCGATGAATTATGCCAACGGCGAGATAGGGACAATTGAGCCAATAAGAGAGATGGGTGAACTCACCAGGAGGAAAAACATTTATCTCCACGTAGATGCTGTCGCGGCGGCTGGCAAGATACCCATCGATGTTCAGAAGGACAACGTCGACCTTGTCACAATCTCATCCAATGACATGTACGGACCGAAAGGCGTCGGTGCCCTTTACGTCAAGGAGGGAACTAAGCTGTCACCTCAGGTCATCGGCGGTGGTCAGGAACGTGGTCTGAGGTCAGGGACTGAGGACATACCCGGAATAGTTGGATTGGGGAAGGCGGCAGAGCTTGCCAAGGTCGAGATGGTCGAAGAAGGTTCAAAAATGACCGCGCTTAGAGATCGGTTGATGAACGGCCTCCTCGGAATCCCCGATACCTACCTCAACGGTCACCCGACGCAAAGGCTTCCGAGCAACGCAAACCTCCGGTTCAGCTACGTCGAGGGTGAATCGCTCCTCCTTAGCCTAGACATGGAAGGTATTGCAGTATCGTCGGGCTCGGCATGCACTTCGAAGACCTTGGAACCCTCTCCCGTTCTGCTGGCGATCGGTCTCAAACATGAAGAGGCTCATGGCTCCCTCAGCTTCACGATGAGCAAGTACAACGCAAGGGAGGACGTTGACTACGCGATAGAGGTTCTGCCGAAGATAGTGACAAAGCTCAGGGCGATCTCTCCGCTCACGCCCAGATGAATGGGTGCATCCGCCGACCTTTTTCAATAGGCAAAAAGAGATATCACGGAACGGGTTTCTCCCGTTCGATCTCCGCCAAAGTCCTGCCCGACTTTATCTGTCCCAGAACCCATACGTCATCTTCTGCCACCTTCTTCGCCTCATCAAGGACCGCCTCTATTCTAGCTTTGGGAACAACGACAACACCATCGATGTCGGCCATCACCAGGTCGCCGGGGCTGACTCGCACGCCACCGCAGGTCACCGTGATATCGCATCCGACGAACTTCATTCTGTTTCTGGAACTAGATGGAACAAAGCCCCTCGCAAAGACCGGGAATCCGATCTGCGTGACGGTCTGGGTGTCTCTGACAGGCCCATCCACCACCGCTCCAGCTGCTCCCCTTCTGGTGGCTTCGGTGGAAAGGAGCTGACCCCACAGCGATGAGACCCAGGTCCCTCCTCCGTCAAGGACCACCGCGGAATTCTTCTTGATGCTCTCGAAGGCCTTGAACTCCTCCAGAAGGTCGGAGTCTTTTGCTTCCCGTGATTCGGCTACTTTTATGGTGCAAGCGTATCCCACGATCTTGGTCGCAACGGAGTTGAGTGGGCAAATTGGTCTTATTTCTTGGGACATAAACCCCTGTCGCAGTCCCAACCTGTCCATCGCGTCTGAAATGGCCGGGACGTATAGCTTCTTGTATTCCATAAGGATCTTTTCTTCTTTCGACACCATCCGATACACACCTTCCCTTCTTGAATGGCTCCTAATGTTTCAACGTCTATTGTGGCTCGTATATAAATGAAGCTTTGTGCCCTGAATACTTTTATAAATCACTCTTTAGGCTTTTGTCTCATTCACCCTAAAGGCTGTAGATTATGGAAAAACGCCAAGACGTTCTTCTCTCAATGTTCGTCTCCTTCATAATGTCATTCTCAGCGGCTCTGGCGGTTTTCAAGGTTCCCTCTCACCTTCAAGCGCTCATAGCTGATTTCGACCTTTCGTACACGTTGGCGGGTCTATTCATGGGTTTGGTGGGAGCCTCGGTGGTGGTCACCGCCATACCAGCTGGGATATTGATATCCCGATATGGAACTAAGAGAATGGGGATTGCAGCTATCGCTTTGATGATAATCGGAGCGGCTGTGCAGGCCTTATCGCCAAATGCATATCTGCTCTTCTTCGGGAGAGCTGTGGAAGGAGTCGGCGTTTCTTTTGCCCTCGTGACGGCTATCACCATCATCTCTCTTTCTGCTCCCTCCGCGAAGAGGGGTCTGGCGTTGGGCCTATACATGGCCTGCTATCCCGCAGGCAGCGTGATCAGCATGAACCTCTCCTCCCTTATTCCTCTGAGCTACGGCTGGAGAATCGTTTGGTGGCTCAGTTCGGTCTTCGCAATCATCTCGCTGGTGTTCCTGGCTCTATCAAGCGATAGGAAAGTAGTTCATAGACCTGGGTTCTCGATGAAGAGGGCTTTGTCCAATCCCTTCCTGTGGCTCTTGCCCATGGCCAACATGGGGGTTGGTTCTCCGGGCAACTGCATTCTGAACTGGGGTCCAACCTATCTCAACGTTGCCAGAGGCGTCCTCGTACCTGTGGGCAGTTTTCTTGTCAGCTTGACGATGTTTATGGCTATCCCCATCAGCCCCCTCGGCGGCTGGCTGGCAGATCGCGTGCGGCCAAGGAAGATAGTCTATGCCCTACCGTTGCTGGCGCTGGCTGTCCTCTACCCTTTAGTTCCCTATGTCCCCCTTTCTCTGTTCCTTATCTTCATGCTCATCATCGGCTTCTTCAACAACCTTGTTCCGCCCGCTGCGATGGCGGAGGTAGCGGAGATCGCGGGTCCTGAGGCCACGAGTGTAGGGTTGGCCATCTCAATGATGATGGTCAACATCGGGATTATGGCTAGCTCGCCCATCTTTGGATTGATCTACGACGCAACCAGCTCTTGGAACCTGAGCTTCCTGTCGCTGGTTGTCTATGATGCCTTGGGACTCTTGAGCGCCCTTCCAAGAAAGAGAAAATAGAATTCACTTGAAAATTCTGTATAGCGCGTGTTCTGGGCTGGGTTTGGCTCCCAGTTCCCTCGCGCCGTAAGCGAAAATGCCGCTGGCCAAGGCACAAGCTGGGAATACCCACTCCAAATGGTCTATGTTGTACACGATCCAGTCTGCCCCGTAGAGTATTGGAATTACGGCAGCGAGGCTGGCGGCATTCATGTATTCGTTCGTCCCCTTCTTCTCTGTCATGCTCTTCCAGATGGCTATTCCGTTGTCAGGGGCGCATCCAACTGGGTAGCCGAGTTTATCCTTGACCTCGAGGACCGAAAGGGAGGACTGGGCAATGCTGGGCATGTCAAGGACAGCGGTGTCCAGGAGATATCCTTTGAAAGGCAAGTCCTTGATCCTTTCCCAAAGCTTCCGCCACATCTTAACCCTGCCATGGGATGTTGGATCCGCCTTGTTGAAGAGGCTCAACTCTACGAATGGAATTCTTTCCTCCTTGAAAACCTCCAACTCTTCCTTCTTTGTTTCCAAGGATATTGGTCCGCAGGTGACTCGGTTGATTAGGCCCACCTCAGACACATATCTGGCGACAGCCATTCTTATCTCGGAAGTCATGGATCCGACATTAAGCGGGGCGTCGGTCACCTTCTCGAGGAAATCCAGGTACGATGGAACAGCTCCAGCGTAGATTACCACAACATCTAGGGCGTCGGGGCATCCGGTTCTGTCGGACAGCTCCTCCTGCCTCTTGATTATTCTCTCCGCTTTTTTCCTGTCGAAGACGCCTTTCTTATGGTCCGCAACGAGTTTCTCTTGCCCTTCCCCGAAGATGGAGCCATATATGACGGGAGGGTTCACTCCAGCTTGTCCCCCTATCTTGACGCCACCTATCGTGTAGACCTTCTGTTCCGCCTTGAACTTGAACATAAACCGATCCCTATCTCAACTAATCCAGCTGAAAGAAGAAAAGATTTCCTATTTGAATTCCGGGATAACCTGTTCTCCGTAGAGCCTGATCATCTTTTTCAGGTTCATCCTCCGGTTTTGACGGAATGCTCAATATGACAAGGGTCATTCCGGCGCTCTCCATTGCCCTTATCTGCCTGATGCAGTCCTCAGGCGTACCCGAAATGGAGAATTGGTCCACCATCTATCCGTGACCGCTGCTCGGGCTATTGCAAAGTCTTCAGGCAGTTGCCTTCTCAGGGCTGCACGTATGGGTTCCACGTCCTTGAAAGTCAGGCCAACAGTTCTGAGTTCCCTGCCTGATATTGTGATGAAGTCATATGGTATGTGTCTTCTGACCCGGTTCCTGGCCTCTGCGCGGTCCTCCGAGACGGCTGAAACCACAAGGTCTCCGTATTCGAAATCATCAATCTTCCTCTCCACAGAGGCAGCTCCCTTCTTCACTTGCTCTATCGCATACCTCATGTAGTTGAGCGGAACATTGTCCAGAAGGATGCCGTCAGCTACGCGCCCCGCCATTTGAAGCATCTTGGGCCTTCGACACCCCACAACTATCGAAATCTCGCTTCTCTTCGGGATGAGCATCCTAACCCTGTCCGCGGTGACGCATTCGCCTTTTAAGATGAACCATCTCGCCGTCCAAGACCGATCTTATTAGCTGAATTGCCTCCTCGCAAGCCTTGACCGGCTTGATCCAATCTCCGCCAAATGATCTGAGAGTATCTCGGCTACCAGCGCCTATACCCAACATGGCCCTTCCGTTAAGAAGTTCGTTGAGTGATGCTATCGCGCAAGCGGTCTTGACTGGATGCCTTGTGTAGGGGTTCGTGACGCCGACTGCAATCTTGATCCTCCTAGTAGCGTATGCTGCTACGGTCATGGCAACGTTGAAGTCCCTTTCATAGGCTCTGTCCGCAATCCATAGAGAATCAAATCCACACTCCTCGGCTGACTTGGCGGTTTTAGCCAAGACGCTGAACTCAGCTTCTGGGGCAACCATCAAACCCATTCTAGGCATAACCATCACCACATCGATTCAACGCGATCACGTTTTTCGGTATCTTGGCATCTTCAAAATATAAGACAATCTCTGAACTGAAAGACCAGCCGTTGATAGTCCTCGAGTACATACAAAATGATAGAGGACGATCTAGTATCAGTCATCTCCCTTTCCAATTTTCTGCCATACCGTCGCTGCAACCCTTCAATCACATTGAAATGAAATGCGTCGTATTCGGTGATAGAGTACATATGTCAAACTCATTCTGGAAAAATCGTTTGTTTGTCAGGCTCTGATTGCGTCGGTCAAATGGGAACCTATATTAGATCATTTTCATAGAGAGTCTCTTCGGTGAGAACTCCGATGGTGAACAACGAAAAAGAGATTGAAGAAGAACTCATGGAAAAGGAAATAGACGTTTCGGCCCTTGTCTTCATAAGCGTTCTAACCGGGAGTCCACGGGATCTAGCGGCCAAAGTGGCTTCGGTTCCAGGGGTTGAGAAGGTCTACGAGTTGACGGGTGACATAGACATGACAGCTATAATAAACGCAGTTGACATGGAGGAACTAAGCAAAATCATCTTCGAGATAAGAAACGTCCACGGGGTCTCAAAGACAGACACAAGAACTATCATAGGCATTCTGCCCTAACCTGATTTGTCCCTTCCATCTGTTTTGTTCTCAACGCTATTTGTCCCGAGACCTCCACAACATTGTGGCGGCAACCTCGAGAATTGTAGGTTGCGTTCCTTTAATCAGGTTCGGGGGGCACTTTTTTCTTATATTGCTTTGGACAATACCTTAGCTGCATTGTGAGGCTGCCATGTAGCATGTACAAGTTTCCAAAAGGTATGCGTTACTCCACTCTGAAAGAGAGGGAAGAATTCTACAGAACTGAATTCGATTTGGATAAAGTCGGGAATTGGTTTGAAAAACGCGATGGAAAGACGATCTTTGCCGTCATAATCGGTCGTCACACAAAGATATTTCCAGAAGAATATCGAGAAGATGCCTCTACGACTATCCTCATAGACGAATATCAAGACCTGAGAGACGTTAAAAAACAGATCCTTGGGTTTCTGCCCGAAGCCGTCTACTACGATCGAAACTTCTACGATGAACATGGCAAAATATTAGGCCAAGAGATAGCCTTCGATCTGGACCCCGAAAACCTCACCTGTCCGGTTCACGGAACTTTATCGGAAAAAATGAAAAGGCATCAGGGCCTGGGCTTCTGCAAAATAGAGCTAAACATGGTCAAGAGAGAGACGGTCAAACTCTATGGTGAACTCGAGAACCGCTTCGACGAAATGAGAATAGTGTATTCTGGTCGCGGATTCCACATCCACGTCCTGGACCGAGGCACGATGAGTTGGAGCTACAGGAGAAAGAAGGAGTTGGCTAGGGAATTGAAGAAGCGAGGGTATCTCATCGATGAATGGGTCACGACCGGTGGGATGCGGCTCATACGGTTGCCGTACAGCCTCCATGGCATGGTCTCAAGGATTGTGCTACCTCTGGAGCCGAATGAAGTCCTGAAATTCGATCCTGTGAACGATGCTCGATGCATCCCGCGTTTCGTTGTTTCTACTTCTTCTTAGATGGCTTCTTTTTTGCTGGTTTTTTCTTTGTTACTTCCTTAGCCTTTTTCTCCTTATCCTTGTAGTAATAATATTTCTTTTTCTTTTCAGCTTCTCCCATTTTTGGTCACCTGACCACGTAGTATATCTGCATTTATCGTGTAAATAAATCTTGATGATCGACAGATCCGAACAACTATTCCATGCAAGCTTAATAATCTGAAATGCCCTGACACCTGAAGAACCTCGGTGACGAAGGGAGTCAACCATGAAATTTGGAGTGACAATAACTCCTGACATAGACTTGAAGAGGACCGCAAAACTCGCCAAGATGATAGAAAAATGCGGATTCGATTCTATTTGGTCTGCCGAAAGGGCGGAGCAGAGAGACTTCATCCCGGCCATGATCACCATGGCCAGATCCACCAAAAAAATTAAGATCGGCTTGGGTTGCACCAACCCCTATCTTCGCCACCCAGCCAAGACGGCCCTGGCCCTAGCCACTGTCAACGAGTTTTCCAAGGGTCGAGTACTATTCGCACTTGGGGCGGGCAGCCTCGAGGCGTTACGAGTCTACGGATATGACTGGGTAAAGCCGGTTCAGACCTGCAGAGAAGCTATCAAGCTCATGAAAGCATTGTTGGGCGGAAGAGAGGTGAACTTCGTTGGGGAAACCGCTGCCCTCAAGAAACTTAGGATAGGCTTCGATCCTAAGGGCGTCTTCCCAATCTATCTGGGATGCAGAAGGCCCATGATGCTCAAGATGGCCGCCCAGACTGCTGACGGCGTCTTATTGGACAACGCCACCCTCGAATACATGAACTATGTCAACAGGAGACTCCAGATAGGCTTCAAATCGGCGCGAAGAGACCCTTCGGGGTTCGAGATAGCAAACATGAAACTGTTCGCCGTCTCAGAAGATCGAAAAGAGGCCAAGCTCAGGGTGAAAAGGCTCCTGCCCTTTTATCTTATCTCGATAACAGATCGAGAACTCGAAGCGATCGGCCTAAGTAGAAAAGATATCGAACCCATGGTCATGAAGTCGCCCGAAGACCACATACGAGCCTCAGCTGCGGTTCCAGAAGACTTCGTAGAGAAATTCGCAGTAGCAGGGACACCAGAGGACTGCATAAGGACCATAATGGCCTACGCCGGAGCTGGCGTAACCACCCTTCTGTGCGACATCCCCTCGAAGCCCGCCGACAAGCCTGAAGAGACACTCAGACTGGCTGGCGAGCATGTGCTACCAGCCTTTCGCTGAATAATCCTTGATCCAAAAAGACGGGTGCGTTAGGGCGAAGATCGGTTTAGATGAGATCTAGCAACGATTTCCTTAATTGAGTCTGACAAACAATTTTAATAAGCCAATTGGATAATGTTAGAGCGTTATTCGTATACGCTTCAATTAACTCGAGGTGTTGAGAAATGGCCTTCTGTACAAGATGTGGCGCGGAGCTCCCCGAAGGGGCGCTCGTCTGTCCAAAGTGTGGTAAACCCACGCAGGCAACCGTTCAGCCGACCGTTGTGTCTTATGTACGGCCTCCAACGAGAAGCGAATTTGATATATTGGGTGCTATATCAGCTGGTGGGGTCCTCATAATACTAGCCCTGACATGGCTTGTATATCCTAACCTCTTCAACATCGTCATAGACTATCTTAGCAGTTTCGGGACCTATGGAAGGCCTGTGATGCCTCCATATACTTTGGGACAACCGATAATGTTCTTCCTTGATGCGATCGGAATTTGGGGCATCGTCATCGGAGGGCTGCGACTCGCGCTCATGCACTTCCCACGTAAGGCGGTGGGAGACATAATGACCGGCGTCTTCTGGCTAACACTGTCATACCTTCTGTCGGAATTCTATCGTGGGCATATTCAAGGGACTACTCTGATCCCGGTGGCGATCATAGCGCTCGGGGTGCTCGTGATAATTGGCATGATCCTACGCGTTGCGACAAAGCCGTTTTTGGGGCCTAGAGCGACCTAGCTTTGTTCCCTTCCTCTCTCTGCGCGTAAACTTGCTTCAACTGAAACATGGTTTTCGGTTGAGATGACGACCGTATCCCTTTTTCTCGACTGGCTCAGTTTGCCTTTTTAGCTAGGGCCTCAATACTTTAACACGGGTTCAACCAATGGTGGGTCCGTCATGGATTACGACTCCGTTCTAATATCATCGTCTGAGATCGCTCTAAAGAGCGAGCCCGTGAGGAGGATGCTGGAAAAGAAGCTAGCCCATAACCTTCGCTTCAGACTCATACGGTCGGGAATATCTGATCACAAGATCATCCGCAAGAGGGGCAGAATAGTTGTTGAGGGCACAGATATGGAGAAAGCCGCGACTGAGGCAACGAAAGTGTTCGGTGTCTTCTCGTCTATGCCCGCTGTCAAGACGCCATCCGATTTCGCTATGGTCATAAAGAAAATGGCCGAATACTCTTCGCATGTAATAAACGACAACGAAACCTTCGCCGTGGAGGCAAAAAGGTCGGGTGATCTTCCATACGTCAGCAAGGACCTGGAGTTCAGCGGAGGCGCCGCAATTCTCAACCGGCTCGCAGGAAGAGGAGTGAGGGTGAACCTGACTGAGCCTGATACTGTCATACACGTTGAAGCTAGGGAAGAATGGGCATACGTTTACAGCACGGTCATGTACGGGCCCGGTGGTCTCCCGATTGGCTTCCAGGGGCGGGCGATTGGGATGATCTCAGGACGATCTCTAAGCCTCGCTGCTTCATGGATGATGATGAAGAGGGGCGCCATGGTTCTTCCGGTATCCTTCAGCTTGCCTCCCAAGAGAGAGGATGAGGGTGAGGCCGTCCAGGCGATTTCCTTGCTCAGAGAATACGTTCCGTTGAAACTCTTTCCCTATTATTCCATCACGCTGGCCTATCCATATGAAGAAATCTCTGCGAAGCACGGCGAGGAGATCGCGTACATACTGAAGAAGCGGACGATGACAAAGATCTCATCCATGATAGCGGAGAAGGAACACGCAGAAGGGCTGATCAGTGGCGAGATGTTCGACTACTCAGAGTTCTTCACGCTCAGAAATCTCAGACTCATCGATCAGGCGTCGTCTCTCCCCGTCTACAGGCCGCTGACAAGCCTCGGGCAAGAGGATCTCAGAGAGTTGACAAAGAAGATCGAGGGATACGAGCCTCCGGTCAAGGTCCCTACTGAGAAGTCCTGGGATCCATCTGCTCTACTCGAAGAGGAGATGATCAAACGGCTGGAGAGGAAACTTAGGCTGGATTCGGTTATCGAGGAAGCCACGAGGAAACTCGAGCGAAAAACGCTGACCTAACGATTCGCCCTGCCAATTCGTCGAGCCTCTTCCACAACTTCAGCCACGGCGTTCGAGTCCTTTAACTGGGCTGTTATCACGGAAGTTCTATCCCTGTAGTGACTTCTTCCTAGTATCTCCTCGGTGGCCTTCAACAAGGTCAAAGAATCCAACTCCTTCTGGTCTACAATCTTTGCGACGCCCAGCGCTTCTGCCCTCTTGGAGTTTGCGGCTTGTTCCGAGTGATTGGGGGTCGGAACGATGATCATGGGCTTGCCATAGGCTATGGCCTGGGTTATGGATCCATGGCCTCCCCTGCATATTACCAGATCACAGGCCTTAAGGAACTCGAATCTGTTCTTCACCCAGTGGTACACGGAGAAGTCGCCTTTCTTGATGACATTTTTCTTGAATTTCGGGTTTCCCAAGGTCATCAATATCTGATAGTCACGGGGGAATTCTTTCAGAGCTTGCTGCAAGATACCTTCAAAGTAAGCCTTCTCCAACATGGGACCACTGATGGGGGCGAAGATCAGCGGCCTATCGTCGAAGCCTAGCTCTCTCCTCAGTTCTTCCTTGCTGGGCAATTGGCTAGGATAGGTTGTCAGGATAGGACCTATGAGCCTTATCTTGCTACTGTACCCGGGAGGGATCTTCTGATTCCAAGAAACGGTGAATGGGGGTGGGAAATCGGGGATCAGAATCTTGTCTGAGAGAGACCAGATCTTCCCCACTATGGTCAGAACGCCGGCATCAGCCAGCTTAGCCAACCTCAGAAACCTCCGTCTTCGGGGGATGACGACCTGAAACTGGTTTAATATTGTTATTCTGGGGACGTCAAGCATCTTGGCGGCCACGATCGGCGTCGCCCTCGAGTCAGACACCACGACGTCAGGCTTGAACTCCCTCATCGTTCTAAGTTCGAAGCCTAGCTGATTAAGCGTGATGAGGACGGACCCGAATGGGCCTGGCCTCGCCGTGGTCAGTCTGAAGTCAACCGTTCCGTCCTTCTGGACCCTGTGAGCGATGGGAGGAGCGGCTACATGATTGAAGGCTGTTTTCTGGAGATACGTGAGGCCGTCACTGTAGCTGGAGAATAGGATTTCATCACCCATATCTCTGAGGGTTTCGGCGAATGGTATGCAACGACTGACATGGCCCAAGCCCAAGCCGTTGGGAGCGATGTATGCTCTCATTTTCGCACCAAGAATGCTTCAGCCTGCAATAATCCACTATTTCCCTGCGCCCAATTCTACGAGTCTGACCTCTCCATTGGGAGATGTCTCCTTGAAGATGATCGCCTGAAATCTGTACACTTTCGTCCCATCGAGCAGCCAGGAGTCAGGGGATAGACCCGCCTTCAAACAGCAGTTTGATAGAAAGTCCTCCTTGTCCCAATCCATTTCCACCGGGACCTGGGGCAAGAGAAGGCCCTTGCACCACCCTCTCTCAACCACGAGTCCATCCTTTCCAATGGTTATCTTGGAAATGTGATCCCTCGGATCCCCTACCTTATTTAGCTCAAGGGGGGTCAATACGCTGACTTCGATGACGACTGAGTCAAGTTCTTTCTTGTTTAGCGGCGGGAACCTCGGGTCGCCGACCGCGGCGTTGATGGCCGAATCGATTGTCGCTTCCACGAGCGGGCTGGTTGGATACGGGTAACCTATGCATCCCCGAAGTTCCCTTGCCTCCCCACGGATCGAATTAATCGTCACGAAGACGCCGGACTTCTCGCGGAGTTCTTTTGGCGTTTCCTTGGGCGGCTCGATTTTTTCACTTGTGTCCAAGAAATGACCTATGGCCTCGCGCGAGAGCCTCACTAGAAATGAGCCCTTATCAAGGCTCAGTCTGAACGTCATACATCTCCTTCCTTCCTCAACTCCTCGTAACTCGTTTAATTCCTTTGTCCTCCTTCAGAATTCGCTTGACGTCTTGGAGGACTAAGTCTATGTTGAGCCAGTGGCCACCCTTCCAATAGATCTTGCCGCAACTGCTGCACATCCAGAAGTCCATGTTCCTGGCAAAGACTTTGCCAGGCACCTTCCCCTCGATCCGCCTCTTTTGTGTTGCTACTGTCGAGCCATTGCATATCGCACATCTTGACCGGTTTGGATCTGCCTCTAATGGGATTCTGAAAATCCTAGCGATCTCAGCCAACCTATCCGACTCGGTCTTTCCCTCTACTGCATACGCATTGACATTCTGTGCCTTAGCTCTCCTGTAGAGGGCCACATCGCTGGTCAGCAGAGCTCTTTTCTCCTCTAAAGCCGCCTCTATCAATTCCTCGTCTTCAGTATCCTTAAGATAGAGGACGTCCTCACCGAGGAGTCTCATCCACCTGGCAAGCCTCCCCAGCATTCCGTCGGCGACGAATTTCAAGTCAAAGTGCCTTCACGATTGCCCCTTGTCCGGGTTTGGCTGTGATCTCCCCGTCTTCGTAAACCACGGATCCGCCAACTACGGTCAGGAATGGACGACCTATCAGCCTCCACCCCTCAAATGGGGAATACTTGGCCTTTGTTCTGAACTCTGACGGATCTACTATGAACCTTTCCTTGAGGTCCACTGCGGTCAAATCAGCGTCGTATCCCTCCATCAAAGCACCTTTTCCCTTTAGGTGAAAGATCTCAGCTGGCTTTGAGGTCAGGGACTCCATCAGGCGATACAGTGGGATTGTTCCATCGCTCACTTTAGTGAACAGCAGTGGAAGGGTCGTCTCCAGTCCCGGAAAACCCGGGGGGATATCCCAAACATTCTCCCTACCCTTCTCCTCTAATGAATGGGGTGAGTGATCGCTGCCAATGATGTCAACTTCACCCTTTATGAAGGCGTCCATCAACCTGGAGTTGTCCTCAGCGGTTCTCAACGGGGGGTCGATAATAGCTTGACCCCCCTTCCTTACGATCATGTCCTTTGTGAGCAGTAGATGATGGGGTGTCGTTTCGCAGGTCACCCCAAGAAATCTCTTCGCTTCTCTGATTGGCGCAATGCATTTGTGGGAGCTCACGTGGCAGAAGTGCGTCCGACAGAGAGCGTACTGAACTATGTCAAGGACCTTTGCCAACGATTTTTCTTCGGCCTCCGACGGGTGAGCTGATAAGAAATCCAGCGGTCTAGTCCTGCCGGCCGCCCGCAGTCCAGCTTGGAGCTCCTCGACCATCCTGCGGTCTTCCGCATGGACGGCGACGGGTCTGTCAACTTTGGCAACGTTTTTGAACGCTTCTAGGAGAGTCTTCCTGTCGTCCACATCGATTTTGGAGGAGGGCTTGTAGAGATTGATCTTGAAGGCGGTCATACCTGAACTCGATAGACTAGGATAGTCCGTTTGGTCCTCGGGGAAACTTGAGTAGAACCCAACGTTCACCATGATTTTGCCCTTGGCCACCTCTATTTTCTCCCTCAGCCTCTCAGAAGAGTTGGTGGGAGGTTTCGTGTTGGGCATGTCCAGAACCGTTGTGAAGCCGCCGGCGGCCGCGGCCGCTGTCCCTGAGATGAAGTCCTCCTTGTAGGAGAGCTCCATATCTCTCAAGTGCACGTGGGCGTCTATTAACCCTGGGAGAAGGATCTTGCCTGACAGGTTCAATGTTCGGTCGGCTTTCGGCAGATTCGGTTCTCTTGCGACCCTTACGATCTTGCCCTCATCTACGGCGACGCCGCCTTCCTGTAAACCTGAGGCGGTAAAGAGTTTAGCTTCGACAATTCTTAGGTCAGCTAGCACGATGCCAACCTCTGCAGAATATTATAGATACCATGATAAATAGCGTTTGAGCAGGACTACGATTAAGTGCTTTCTTCTTCCTCCTCGTCCTCTTCCTCGGCGCGGCAGTCCTCGCAGAGGTTTTTTCCATCAACCACTTTCAGGAAAGTTGACCAGTGACCGCATTCGTCGCAGTATCCTAGAAGAGATTCCCCGTGAACCTTGTTCCCCGAGTTTTGGTTCGGTCTGGTTATTCTGGCTTTCTCGGTCAGGATATCCATCAGCTCCGGGGTGACGGCGACTATGTTCTTGCTGGAGACCACACCTTCAAGACGACCCTTATAGAAGACGCCGAGTCTCCGAATCTTCAATCTGCTCATGATGCGGGCAGCCTCGCTGACGCTTGCCTCGGCGCTGATCGTCACCAATGGAGCGCTCATGGCGTCTTCAACCTTGAACTTGCTTGGGAGGATGTTCTTCGAGACCACCCTCTTAACAATGTCTCGCTCGGTCACTATGCCAAGCGGGTTCTCTTTGTCGTCAACCACGATGACGCTGCCTATGTCATCCTCTTCCATGATTTTCGCTATCTTCTCTATTGAATCGCCCTTCTTAGCGGTGATCACAGGGCTGGTCATGATATCGCGCACTAGAACATTGCCGCCTATCTCTTCGATCCCCATAAGCGCTTCGCCTTTTCGATCTGAGTAGGACATTTCGACAAAGGTCATATTAACCTTTGGTCTAAGAGCCGCGGTGTTTCAGGTTCTCATTTTTCGCGTGGCCTGACTGGACTCATTTCGAGATCTCGCCAGTGCCTCCGGGGATGTACCTCTGGAATTCCTCTTCTTTATGCCTCAATATCTCAGCTCTCAGATTCTCCGGGGCCCTATGCGCCAAAAACCCCCTGATCTTGTGTGCCAGTTCCTTGCTCTTCCTGTCCCCCGGAACTATTTCCACGAAAAGTTTGGTTTCTTTCTTCACCGCTTCGATCGGGCCGCTCAAGATTTCGGTCTCCCCCTCCAGCTCTTTGATGCCTATCGCTATTCCGAGACGGGTATGGTGGAGATAATTTCTGTCACCGCGCATCACAAACTTCCCTTTCGTGATATACTCTCCTGAGGGCGGCGTTTTGCTCACCTGTTCTGGTTTTACCCAGTAGATATCTGCTTCAGTGAGCTTCTCTCGCCAAGCTCGACTGTATGAAACCGAGAATTCGGCTGCCTGCTTGATAGTCTCCACGTCGACTTCTTTTCCTTCAGTCTTGATTACGGTGAGTGGAGCGCCCGGGAGTTCCGTGTGAAGCACGATGTCCGCTTGCTCCATGTACTTCTTGAAGAGGACTTCGTTGCTGGTCGCATCTTTTCCGGCCACGACGAGGAAACCTTCGGAGGAGCGGAACCAGTGGAACTTCTCGTACCACGCCTTCTCCCTCTCCCTGACTGCTCTTTGAGACTCCTCAACCGCAGCTCTCTTCTGGAGTTGGCGCTCCCTCATCTTCTTCTCTGTCTCCTCCATGGCCTTTCTGAGGCCTTCAATTTTGGACTTTGCTTTCTTCCCTTTTTCGTAGTAGGTGGCGGCGTTTTCCGAAGCGGTCCGAGTGAAGTCAAGCGCCAACTCACGACCCTCTAATGCTAATGTGACTAGGCTCTCCTCAGGAGTTATGCTTAGGAAGTAGGACGCAGGAAGTTTGCCTTCCTCCTTATCCCTCTTAATCCCTTCTATTATCTCCTCCCACTCTATCCCTGAACGTCTCTGGTCTCTTAAGCGGCTCAGAAGGTCCTCGATCTCGATTAGATGACCGAATATCGCGTTTCCTGTCTCTTGGTTTTCAACCACGTCTCTCTTGATCTCTTCTACTTGTTTCGTCTGTTGTTCCTTGATTCTCTCCTGTTCCGCAATGAGCGTCTGAGCGTCTCCCGCGCCCTTTTCAGCTGTTTCTTCAAAGGACAGCTTGGTGAAGTATTCGTCCGCTGCATCATTGAATGTCTCAAATCTCGTCGTTCTCTTGTCTTTGTACGACTTCAGCGGGAAGGGGAGGACGTCAATCATGCGGTCATCGCTTTCGACAACTATGACCGGCGCGATGTTCTTCAGCTGGGCCTTAAGGCTCTCTAATGCTTCAAGAATCCTTGAAGCGCTCTCTTCGGAGAGTGAGGCGCAAGGAGTCATTTTGTCAATCCCCGCTCTGACAAGGGCCTCCTCCGAATACAATCCTCCCAAGCCGAGCAACTTAGCCAAGCCTTTGACGAGCTCCAAAGAACCAAATTTTCTGAGGTCTACCAGGTAGTCTCCTTGGGCTTTGAGAAAGTTGATGCCCGTCGCGGGAGCTGGGTGAAATTGCTCCCCTGCTAGGATATTCCTGTCTCGCATCTTCTTGTATGTAGAGGCAAAGAGTATTCTGCCGTCAGGTCCGGTCAATATGAGGTTGCCCTTGCTGAAGAGCTCCACAACGACCGTGCGTTCTCCTTCGGCTGTCCGAACTGCAATTTCAACGACTCGATCGAACTCAGTCTGTTCTATTTTAGATATGTGGCCGTCACGCAGGTGTTTTCTAAGGACCATGGTGAAGTTTGAGGGCCGCTCAGGTATCTCAACCTCGTATTTGGTGATGTTAATCCTCCGTCCCAGCTCCAAGATGAGCTTGAGGTCGGGGCGATGGAGTCTTAATAAGATGGTCTTTGGAGTCAGTTGGTAAAGGTTATTAATACTGGCTCCGAGAATACTCTCCCTCAGTTCGGCGGCTATGGCCGCAATATCAAAGCTTGTCATGACCTCTTTCAAAATCTAATATCTCCCTTCAAGGTTTGATCGCGGATGAACTTGCCGATTTTGCGAAACATTAAGCCCTCAAACCAGATCTACTGGATCCGCGTGATTCTCGCCATGCTATCTGCCCTAATATGCTCACCTTTCGTGCTGAACCTCAGTGGCTTCTTCGGTGCTGTTGTCACTGTTCTGTTATATGCTGCCTCCTACTACCTCCTTAGAGACGTGATCAAGATCGATGTCGCCGCGGTCGGGGGAAGAAGGAAGCTCATCCAGATAGGCGTCGGAACGTATGTCATCGTATGGATCCTGGTCTGGACGGTACTAAACACTATCGCCATCTTCTAGACCCAGCTTTTGGCTCTCCTCGAATTTGTCAAGCGTGGTCTGCTTCTTCTCGGGTGGTGCGGTTACCTTCCGTGAGGCTGTCTTGGACAGAACCCTCATGTACTCGGCCCATGCTGAGAAGTACCCGCGATCGTAATCGGAGTGGATCTCGCTCCTTTCATGTCTGATGAACTCGTTCTTGAATCTGTTGATGCTCTTGTCGTCGGCATCCGTTCTCATAATGAACGCATACCTATCATCATTTGACTTCAGGGCTATCAAGGCCCCCTGGAGGGCTGCCATGTATCCCATGGTTCTCTCATCTTGTATTCCCGCTTTTTCCTTTATCCTTTCCAGTACTCTCTCAGCTTCTGCTATGCTTCTCTGGGTAAGCAGCTGGAGGAATCTGGTTGTGAGCAACAGTGAAACTGGCATCATTTTTCCCTCAACGATCTTCTGTAACTATATCCTCAATCCCGTTCTCGGTGACTTTGAACACCCTCTCGCCCTCGGGAAGGTATGGGCTTGAAACTAGCCTTGCAATCCGCGATTGCCCCTGTGGCGGCCTACGTAGGGACACTCTAGTGTGGGAAGTATGAGCAACGATATGGCCGCCAACCGGCGCCAGGGGTTCCCCGAAGAAGGTGTCGGGTTTGGCCATGACTTGATTCGTTACCACTGCGGCGGTGTTGAACGCCCTGGAGAGCTTGATCAACCTGTGCATATGTTTGTTCAACAACTGTTGCCTCTCGGCCAGCATCTCTCTGCCCAAGTATTCACTTCTGAAGTGGGCCGTCAAGGAATCGATAATGATAAGGCGAATGTTGTTCTCCTTTATCCATTTGTCCGCCTTCTCGAGGATGAGCATTTGGTGATCGGAGTTCACCGCCTCTGCGTAGACTATTCCCCTGAGGATCTCAGAGGGGTCGAGGCCTAGGTGGCTTGCCATTTGCGTGATCCTCTCGATCCTGAAGGTGTTCTCTGTGTCTATGTATAGAGCGCCTCCCTCCAAGCCGCCTAGCTTTGTGGGCAACTGCACGTTGACACACAGCTGATGGCAGATCTGGGACTTTCCGGTCCCGTACTCGCCGTAGAACTCGGTTATGCTCTGGGTCTCAATCCCCTTTCCTCCCAACAACTCATCCAATGCTTTGCTTCCGCTGGTGAGGAAGCGAATGTTCTCCCTCAGTTTCAGGAGTTCATCGCCCCTCAGAAAGGTCAACGACGCTGAACTTCTGGCTTCTGCGATTATCTTCTCGGCCTGTCTTTCACCTAAGCCCAGAGGTTCAAGCTCGCGGATGGTTGCCATAGACAGCGACTCGATAGTGGCAAAGCCAGCTTCTCTCAACCTGTCGGCTGTGGTTGGGCCGACGCCCGGCAAGTCCTCTAAGATGACGGGCTTCTTGGCCTTGCTCCGCAGCTCTTCTGGTTCTTCGGTCATTCCTCTCACACAATTTAATGGCAAGGGCTTGTGATTGAACTTTTAGTTAATCTATTACCGCCTGCTAATTAGGTTTGTAGTGAGTGATCACTTGGATTTCTACGAAGAAATCGAGGAAGCCGGGCTGAGGCTCATCAGAAAGTCAGTGATAGAGCTGCCTTCGGACATAAGGGAGGCCTTGACCAAAGCGTATAGGACGGAGAAAGAAGAGGATGGGCGGCTCCAGCTGAAAGCTATCTTGGACAACATTAAGCTAGCAGAACGCCTGGGTGTTCCCATCTGCCAAGACACGGGCATCCTCTATTTCTACGTTAGGCTTGGAAAGAAGCCGCTATCGCTTGTCAGAATCGGAGAAGCTCTCGCTGCGGCTACGAGGAAGGCGACAGTTAGTATACCCCTCAGGTCCAACGCTGTCCACCCGTTCTCTAGAAAGAACAGCGGAGACAACACTGGCTTTGGCATCCCCATCGTGGACTGGGATGCCTCCGAAGACGAATACCTCGAGATCACCGCCTTGCCAAAGGGCGCAGGCTCAGAGAACAGGAGTGCCTTCAGAAGTCTCCTCCCTTCTGATGGTATCGCAGGCGTCAAGGAATTCGTCATTGACACGGTGATCAAGGCAGGTGGTGGACCCTGCCCCCCGTCGGTCGTCGGCATCGGAGTCGGGGGTTCCCCAGACCTTGCGATGAAGCTCTCTAAGAGGGCGCTTCTAAGGCCGATTGGCCTCAGGCATCAAGACCCGGAGATCGCGAAGCTTGAGGAGGAATTGCTCGCGGGCATAAATGCTACCGGCATCGGTCCCAGCGGACTTGGAGGCTCCACGACCAGTCTCGGCGTCAACGCTGAAATCGCCTTTTGTCATACTGCAAGTCTGCCTGTCGGCGTGAACATTCAATGCTGGGCGGCCAGAAAGGCCTCGGCCAGAATATACGAGGATGGTCACGTCATTTACATGTAGAGGGTCAGAAAATCATGGCTGCGATCAGACTCCGCACACCGGTGAGTGAAGCAGATGCGAGAAGGCTCAGCATGAATGATCACCTCTTCTTGAGCGGCGTCCTCATCACCGCTAGGGATATGGCTCATCAGCGAGCCCTCCAATACCTTAGGGAAGGAAAACCTCTGCCCTTCTCCTTTGAGAACATTGCTTTGTTTCACTGCGGGCCCATTGTGGAGAAAAAGGGGTCCGAATGGAGAGTTGTTGCCGCAGGTCCGACCACTAGCAGCAGGATGGAGTTGGTGGAGCCCGCCTTCATCCGGAATTTCCAGCCCAGAATCATCATCGGAAAGGGCGGGATGGGACCTGAGACCGCCCAAGCCTTGAGGGAAATCGGTGGAGCATATTGTGTCTTCACGGGTGGAGCCGCAGTCCTTGCAGCCAAGGCCGTGAAGGCGGTTAGAGATGTGGCTTGGCTCGACCTAGGAATGGCTGAGGCACTCTGGATGTTGGAGGTCAAGGACTTTGGGCCCCTAGTGGTTGCCATAGACTCGGAGGGCAACAACCTTCATGCGAGGTTGGCAGCCTTGGTCGAAAGCAGGAAATCCAAGGTCTACAAGGCTCTCAGGCTTTAGAGGGGCAGGTCGGAAACTCACGGAGGTCCTAACTCGCTGGCGCCGTTACCTCGGCGCGATCTCCAATGTCCTGAACCCCCGCGTTTTGGGGTTCAATATCTCAACCACATTGACCTTTGAGAGGATCTCTTCGGGATCTTCGGCAAAACCTCTGACCTCATGCTCGTTGGGCAGGAGCGATTGGAGTAGGACCCCTCGCTCGTAGCGTTTGAGGTTGCAGCTTGTCGGCAAGCCGAGCAAGAGCTGCTTATGTTCTTCCATTGATTTCTCGGAGGCGTAGAGAACCGAGAACGCGCCAGCAGTCAGTTCCGCTATCCTCACGGGGATGCTCTCCTTGCCCAAGGCTAAGACCTCCACACCATAGATCCTTTTGATGTCGTGTGACATCTTCCTCAGTTCAGGGAGAACTTTCTTTACATTTTCTCGAGCCCATCTGCTTGCGGCGATATCTCTGAGCTTGGACTCTGTCAGCTCGTTGAGGTGTACGCCGCCGAGGGTGATATCCAGGTGAACCTCGTCGGCGCCTTTCTTCTTCAAGAGTTCTCTGCATATGGAGAGCTCCTCAACGAAAGAGGTCTTCGGTGATCCCTCTTCGAGTAAGGATTTGGCAATGACATCGCTTGCACCGTTGTACGGGTGCTCCACCAAGACAGCTGCCAGGGCCGCAATAGCTTCCGGCTCGAACTGCTTGTTCAGGGTTGCAGAGCCCGAGTCAGCCGCGACTATTCGCATATGTTCCTTTCTAGCTGGCTTCAAAAATAAGCATTTACAAAATCAGAGTCTGTCAATTCCATTTCGTCCATTAGACTTATGAGGCGAAATCCTCCAATCTAGTCTGCGGGTGCGTGAGATTGAAAACGTTCAACTTCAAAGAGGTTGCGGCTCAGAATGCTGATGGCGACAAGGCCAAGATCAGATGGTTGATCAACGAAGCTAACGGGGCGGAGAACTTCTCTATGAGGCTCATCGAGATAGCGCCTGGAGGGTCCAGCGCCCATCACAGTCACGAATGGGAGCATGAAGTCTTCGTCCTTGAGGGGAAGGGCTACATAAAGGGAGAAAAGAGTAAAGAAACATTGGGCAAGGGAACCGTTGTGCTGGTCCCTAAGAACGAGGTACATCAATTCAAGAACGACGGGACGAAGCCTCTCAAGTTCCTCTGTATGATACCGCTAAAGAAACCCGCGTCGGGTTCATATGAGAGAGGATCATTATCTAAAAAGGAATGAGTTGTTTGGAGGCGCGCTATTTTGGAAAGAGATCAAACCCTGCTGGAAATCCTTGAAGACCAGAAGAAGATGGAGCTCAGATTGGCGAAAATACTTGAGGACAGCCCGGTGAAGTCCGTGGCACAGTGCATAGTGAAGGCGCTGGCCCTGGACTCATTGAAGCACGCCTTGCTGTATCAGGCCCTCATAGATTTGGAGAAGGAGACCGAGTTCGTGAGCGACCCCGAGAAGTCAACCATCCTGGAGACCATGAAGAAACACGCCAAGGACGAAGAAGAAGTCTTGGAGAGGATCAATTCGCTAATGGAGAAGATCTCCGATCCGAGGATCAAATCAGTTTTCAAGCATATAGCTATGGACGAGTACCGCCACCACAGAGTCCTTGAAGATTTCGTGGAAGCCCTAACCCTGAAGGAGCAGGAATACGATACCGTCGCGTATGAGTGGATCAAGTCCTTGTAGTATGACTTGATCTGCTAACGGGCCAAGAGAGGGGTCTAGAGATCGAACAGATTGAGTCCCGTTACTTCATCGAATTTCCGCTCTAGACTCGGACCCATCAGCTCTGTCATTGACACCTCTCCAGCAAAGACCACTGTTCCCTCGGTCAAGTGTCCTCCGTAGAACTTTCCTCGCGAGTCTGATAGTGCGACGTGGGCATGTACTATGGTCTTTCCTTCCATCTTCGATATGTTCCCGAGGCAGGAGAGCAGCTCTAATTCCCCCCGTACTTCTTCTTGAATGTACTTCTTCGCCCTCTGGTCGTAGAAGCTGAATGCGGCTTTTTTGACGGCGCCTATGGCGAAGAACTGAGCTGTCTGTATCCCGCGCTCTTCAGCGATCTTCTTTATGGAATTCAAAAGATCTGACTCGTGCTCCAATCTTACCAGAAATGTTCTTCCGAGCTTGGACTCAAGAAATCTCATGGGAAATCCCAACCAATAATTCAGTTCAGCAACTTCGTCTTGGTTGTGCTCTGATATCTGGGCAAGTCTAATAAAAAAGAGTTGCCTAACAGTCCTCAGAGGGTATTCACGTTATGGAGAGGTCGGGAACTATTCTAGCCGAGGTCAAGAAGAATTATGGTCAGGTCATGAACTACGTTAACGGGAGATGGACCGCTTCCGAGTCCAGTCAGGTTCTTGATGTTGTAAACCCTGCCACAGGCGGAATCATAGCTAAGGTTCCTTTGTCGACAGTTGGCGAGGTGGAGGCGGCTATTAAGTCCGCGCAGGAAGCTTTCTGGGAGTGGAGATCGACCCCACCAATGACTAGGGCGAGATATCTTTTCAGGTTGAAAGGACTCCTTGAGGAGCACTTCGAGGAGATGTCCCGCATCTTGGTGCAAGAGGAGGGTAAGACGATAGATGAATCCAGAGGGGAGGTCAGGAGAGCCATCGAAAACGTGGATGCTGCCACGGGGATGTCCTCCCAGATGATGGGTTACAACCTTGAGGACATCACGAACGAGGTGGACGAGGAGTGCGTTCGACAACCCACGGGCGTCTTCTGCTGCGTCGCTCCATTCAACTTCCCAGCCATGGTGCCTCTCTGGTTCATGCCCTACGCGGTAGCATGCGGCGATACCTACGTGATTAAGCCTTCAGAGCAGGTGCCCCTTACCCAAAACAAGGTTCTTGAACTCGTGGACGAGGCTGGCTTTCCCCCAGGCGTCGTGAACCTGGTCAACGGCTCGAAGGAGGTAGTCGATGCCCTTTTGGACAGTCCGGTCATCAGGGGGGTCTCCTTTGTTGGCTCTACTTCCGTGGCCAAATACATCTACAGAAGGGCGGCGGAGAAGGGCAAGAGGGTCCAATGCCAAGGAGGGGCAAAGAACTTCATGGTTGTCATGCCTGACGCAAACTTAGACAAGACCGTGGCCACCCTCATGACCTCCTTCTATGGCTGCGCGGGAGAGAGGTGTTTGTCCGGATCGGTCCTGCTTCCAGTGGGCGGGGTCTACGAGGACTTGCGGGACAACTTCGTGGAAGCTGCCTCAAAGATCAAGGTGGGGTACGGTCTCGACGAGTCGGTTCAGATGGGCCCCGTCATATCAAAGAAGCACATGGAGCGGGTACTCTCCTACATTGAGAAAGGTCAGGCGGAGGGCGCCAGGCTCCTGTTGGATGGACGAAAAGTGAGGGTCGAAGACTGCCCTGGCGGGAATTTCATCGGTCCAACTGTCTTCGACGAGGTTCGTCCTAATATGACCATAGCTAAGGAGGAGATTTTCGGCCCAGTGGCCGCGATTGTGAGAGTTGAGAATCTGGGGCAAGCAATTGACATAATCCATTCAAGTCCCTACGGCAACGCTGCCTCAATATTCACGTCTAGCGGCAAATGGGCCCGCGAGTTCAAGTACAAGGTTCAGTGCGGCAACATCGGCGTCAACATAGGGATAGCCGCTCCCATCGCGCTCTTTCCCTTCGGCGGAATGAAGGACTCATTCTTCGGCGACCTTCACGGCCAGGGCGGCGAGGTTGTGGACTTCTTCACCGAGAGAAAGGTTGTCATATCAAGGTGGTTCTAGCCCGCCTTGACCTCAAACTCCGAGTTGAACACTTTCGGCTCGGTCCTCACCTTCGCGATCAATCTTGAGGACACTGCCAGAACCTTCTACGAACGCCTTTCCGAGAGGGATGAGCATCACCTTTCCATGGACATCCTCAAGGAACTTGCAGAAGGAAATAGGAAGCGCCGGGAGCTGTTGGAGAGGACCCGGAGGGAGGGCGTTGTCGAGATGATCCTGGAGCGTATCTCCGGCTTGGATCGGACAGAATACCTTGTTAACGCTTCCTATGCTCCTGACGAGGCGAACAACCTGAAAGTGGCCATTGAACTTGAGAAGCGAATGGGACGGTTCTATTCCGATTCGGCCAACAAGACGAAGTTCTTGCCTGAGGTCAGCAGAACCTTGGAGAAGCTGGCACGGAATAGTGCAGAACGGGAAGCCCGTCTTAGAAGCTTGTAGAATAGGAGTCCGAACGCCCCGTCTCATCTCAGTACGCTTTTTCGTAGAGCGCGACTATGTCCTCTTTGCTGGCTCTCCGGGGGTTGTTGCCGGGGCTTCCGCTTGCGAGCGCGTCCTCTGCCATCTTAGGCGCCAGTCTCCTCAACTCTGATCGGTCGATACCGACCCCGCTCAAAGTCGGGACTTCAAGGTCCAGCGAGAGTCTTCTTATGGCGGTCACGGACGATCTCGCTGCTTCCACGGATGAGCACCCTTCCGTTCTTTCCCCCATGGCCGCGGCGATCTCACCGTATTTCTCGGGGTTGCCCTCACTGCTGTATTCCATAACGGTCGGAAGGAGCACGGCGTTCGATAGGCCATGAGGCAGGTGGAAGTGAGCTCCAATAGGACGGGACATGCCGTGGACCAGTGCGACGGAGGAGTTGCTGAAGGCGAGGCCTGCCAGTGTGGATCCCATCATCATGTCGCCCCGGGCTTCCAAATCATTACCGCTCTTCCACGCTCTACGGATGCTCCGGGAGATTAGCTTGATCGCGGCAAGGCACAGGTGATCGGTGATCGGCTGAGCTCTAACCGAGACGAAAGCCTCGATTGCGTGTGTTAGGGCGTCCATTCCAGTTCCTATGGTCAGAGAGGGCGGCACAGTCAGGCTGAATGTTGGGTCACAGATCGCGACCTCAGGGATCAGCTTCGGATCCCCTATCAACATTTTCCTCTTCCTTTCAACGTCAGTCACTATGGTGAACCTAGTGACCTCGCTCCCCGTTCCACCGGTTGTAGGCATGGCTATGAGCGGGGCTTTAGCTTGGAGAACCTTCCCTTGACCTTCGTAATCTCTCACGGAACCTCCTGAGGTCGCCAGGACTGCTATTGCCTTGGCAACATCCATGGGGCTTCCGCCCCCAAGGGTAACAATGACGTCGCACTGAGATCTCTTGAAAATCTCAAGCCCGGACTCCACGAAACCCATCTCAGGTTCCCTTGGGACGTCGTCAAATACCTCAACCATGAGACCCGAGGTCTCTATAGCTCTAACCACTTGATCCACGAGACCGATGGCTCTGACTCCTTTGTCCGTTACGAGGAGAGTCCTTGAGCCTCCTAATGATTTTGCCTGCTTTCCAACCTCTTTCGCGCACCCAGCCCCAGTGACTATAGTGCGGGGTGCCCAGAACTCGTGCGCCATTTGAAAAGGCCTCGAATACTCATAGGCGCCGAGGAGATTTAATTATGACTGTCGATTCGAGAAACGCCTTGTCGACTGGCTGAGAAACGACTATTCATAAGAAGGAGAGAAAAAGAGATGAGCTACCTGAATTTAGGTATGATCTTGTCTCCCATCAGTCTCATGCCGAGTTCTTTGTCACCCTCAATGGCGACCGTCAACTGGTTTGCACCGTACTTGAAATTCTCTGAGATTGCCTTCATGCAATCGTCAAGTGTTCCTGCGATGGAGAAGTTTGCCACAATCTCGTTCGGAATAGCTTTCATCGCCTTCTCCAGCCCGCCTTCTCTCAATGCCTTTCTGACTTCGTTCATCTTCACCATATTGGTGCCGATCAGTTGATGGACCTCGTCGGGTGTATCTGATGCCATGAAGGCGACTTCGGTCTTGACCCTTTCCAGGGCCTCATCTCTGTTATCCGAGGCGGCGAATGGCAAATAGTTCACCACGTCTATATCTGAGAGCTTCCTGCCAGCGGCCTTAGCACCCGCTTCGATGTGTTTCAGGGAATACTTCAACGCTTCAGATCTGGGAGGACATGATAGCATCGCTCCGTCGGCCAACTCGCCCACCATCTCGAGCGTCTTTTGACCTCTTGCAGCCAAGTATAGTGGCACTTTCTTCTTTGGAGGAGCTGCTAACTTCACTCCTTTGACCTTTATGGCCTCGCCATCGAAGTCAACCGTTTCCCCTGCGAGCAACTTCTTCATGACTATGAGAGTTTCTCTCAGCGTGGCCATGGGCTTATCCCACATTTTCATGCCAAGAGGCCTCAGCACCATGGAGCCCCCCCTTCCAATGCCTATCGCTACTCGGTCGTTCGACAACTCTGCCAGAGTGGAGGCGAATACTGAGAGGATCGCCGGGTGTCTGGAATAAGGGACGAAGACCGCAGATCCGATTTTTATCTTCTTGGTGTTCAGGGCTATGGCCGTCATGTTCACGAAGGCGTCTCTGAACGGATACGAGGGGCTCTCGTCAGCTATCCATACATAGTCGAACCCCCTCTGTTCAGCTAGCTTTGTGAGCTCGACGGTCTCCTTGACCGTTAAGTTCCCTGTAAAGCCTATTCCGAAACTGTTCATGACATTCACCTTGAATCGTTTTTCTTGGTATGACCGTCTTTATCTCAGCCGATCAATATCCATTTCATGTGGAATCAATCTTAATAATGCTTTTTCTGCTGATCCGAAGCTATGTACGGCAGAAAAATGGCTGGTCTAGGAGGGCGGAATCAGTCAATAGAAAGAGAAAAGAGAACCAGAATGTTTGAAGAGGGGAGGTTGGAAAAACTCAGCCGATCAAGCAGTAGTCAGCGAAGTGATTGGCGCCAATCCTTCGACGATGATCTTTCCGTTCTTCCCTATTCCGAGCTGTTTCTCACCCCGGAAGTTCTTGACGTAGCCGTTCTCGATGGCTATCGTGTCACCGATGTTGATCTTGTCGGTCTGGTCATTCCAGAGCATCAGACTTATGGACCCAGTGTCGTCGCTGATTGCGGCCCTGACGAAATGCAGAAGCGAATAGGTGTACCGCGAGAAGACCTTCTGGACAGTGGACTTTGATACGACCCTGGCCTTGACCTTCACTCCCTTCATGCCTGAGTGGAGATCCTTTATCTTGAATAACCTGTCCTTCCCATTGTTTCTATCCGGGTCAAGCTTTCTGATTCTTCTGAGCGAATTCTCGGGCATATCGAAGTCGTTCTTTCGGGAGGTTTTCAGCATCTCATTCTCAACCCTGAGCTGGGCAACGAAGCCTGCGGGAGAGGTTATCATGAATATGGCGTGATCGGGCGTCTGACTGCGGCACTCAATGCCCAAGGGGCCGATTTTGGCGGTCCCGTTCTTTCGGGCATCAATGAGGCTGTTGAAAAGCTTGATAGCCTCAACCTCATATTTCTGGGAAATGTAGGACAGATAATTAATCAAACCTTTGTTAACGAAACTTCTTGCCAAAACCAAAAACCCTTCCGTTTTTAGTCGCCTGACGGTCGAAGGTTCACTATTTTGACTGTCAAGTAATCTAAGGCGGCTGCCACACTATGGTCAGCGGCATATATTAACATGTTGCCCATCATAGGGTCGCGGTTTTTCAGATCTTAAATATGACTGCACTGATAGTTCAAGTAGTGCGAGAGTGGCTCAAAATGGGTTCTGGAAGACTCGACGGCGAGGTGGCGATCGTCACCGGTGGCGGAACTGGTATAGGGCGAGCAGTGTCGTTGCGATTTGCAAAGGAGGGTGCGAGAGTAGCGGTTGTTGGCCGAACCCAGAAAACCGGAGAGTCCACCGTTCGGGAAATAGCTGGTTCGGGGGGAGATGCTACCTTCATCCAAGCCGACGTCTCCGACGTGGATCAGGTGAGGCGCATGGTGAAAAAAACCCTCGCGAGGTTTGGTCGCATCGACATATTGGTAAATAATTCCGCGATCTACGCAGGCGGTACAATACTGAGCGCGAAGGAGGATGACTGGGCCCAGGTGATGAGGGTCAACGTTGATGGGGTCTTTTTCTGTTCGAAGTATGTGGCCCAAGAGATGGTCAGAAGCCGCCGCGGTTCAATAATCAACATTTCGTCATTCCTGGGAGTGAAAGCCCTCCCCAACGAGTTGCCGTACGCCGTGTCGAAGGGCGCAGTGATCCAACTCACTAGGGCAATGTCCTTGGACCTTGCACCGTACAACGTTCGTGCCAACTGCGTCTGTCCGGGAACGGTGCGCACTAGGATGTATGAGAGTGTCCTCAAAGATCCCAGCATGGTCAAGCGCAACCTTCAGGGCATCCCACTGGGACGAGTGGCTGAACCTGAGGAGATTGCCAGCGTGGTCCTTCACTTGGCATCGGATGAATCGACCTATGTGACCGGAGCCACGATTATGGTCGATGGAGGTCGCTCAGCCGGCTGAAGTGGCTAGCTTGCTCTCCTATGTTGAATCCGTGGGGTTAGGTGAATGGCATTCATTTCCTGTGGATGGAAATAACTGTCCGCACGCTGGTTCCAAAGTCTGTTGTGGCTAGAATGAGAATCACGAGGAGCGGGACCGGGAAACTTGGGAGCAACGCAAGGGCGAGGAGAAGATCTGGCGTGACTAGGCCTTTTCTCTCCTATTTGCCAACTCGTAGCGCGCGCTCGGGTTTGTCCCTCTTTATTCTCAGCGCCGCCAACAGTAGTGCGACGGCGAACCCCGCCAGAAGGATGAAGACGTAGCCTGTCCCAAACCTGTCGATGATTATTCCGCCTAATGAGGTGGATATGCTGCCTATCCCGAAGTTTATCAGGAAGAAGAGCCCGAAAACCGTGCCCCTCTTGTCTTCTGGGGACGCTTTGCCGGCGATCACGTTGAAGGCGGGTATGGTTGCGTAGAAGCCAAGGCCATACATCAGAATGAGCATCAGCGCGCCGTAGGGTTGAGGCAGGAGATGAAATAGAAGAAGCCCCATGAGCGTGAGTGCGGATCCAGCGACCACGACGTCTCTCATGCCTGTCCTCTCCGACACCCTGCCCCCCACGATCTGGCCCACCACACCGCAGATGAGGACCCCGGACAGGGCGAAGCCAGCTATTTCCACTGGGAACCCCTTCGATGCCAGCACCGTGGGAAAGAAGAACTCGATACCTTTCAGGATCAAGCCGTTGGGGAGACTATAGATGAAAAGGGGGCGCAAGGCTTTGATCCTGATCGTCTCCAGGTAACCGGTTTTAGCCGCCCTGGCCTTAGGTGGACTGACGTCGGACCTGTACCTGTAGAAGAATAGCGAGGTTACAATTGCCAAAGAGCCGAATAGGAGATATGGATATCTCCAGCCAAAAGCCAGTCCAACCGCAGTGGAGATGATCGGCGCCGTCATCGTGCCGAGCGCTCCACCTACGCCATGCCAGCTCATGTATTGAGCCATTTTTTCCTTGTAGACTCTGATTATGAAGCTGTTGGCTGTCGGGTGGTAGATGCTGGACCAAGTCGCTATCATGAAGAGGCCGACGCCTATCCCGTAGACCCCCGGCAAAAGGAATACCAGCAGCGTGGATAGCCCTGATAGGGCCATGGACAGCATGATCGCCCTCTCCTCTCCGACCCTGTCGGATATGGCGCCGCCCAGGATGGCCCCGCCACCGTACATGAACATGCCTACGGCCGCTATCTGACTTAATGTTCCCAGGGTCACCTTGAGATCCGCGCTAGCGATTAGGAGGAGTGGTGAGAGGACCAGGAGAAGGGAGTGGTTCATGGAGTGGGATATGCACATGATCACCATCAGAAGCCTCTTTCCGACCTGCACGTAGATCCCCACTCCGTCGACTGGTTAAGAAGCTGCTTTTATCGGAGTGGTTCTTTTTAGTTTTGCTATTCCCCTCTTCTCAGTGAGCGAGGAGTCTTGGCAGAGCTTTTCTCAGGTTGTCCTTAATCTCCCGTACGCACATTCGATACCTATCGCGATCCGGCCCGTAGGGATCCTCAATATCCAGCTCTCCGCATTCCCCAGCGAATTCCTTGAGGGTGAATACCTTTCCCTTGGCGTTGGGGTGTCTCGAAAGAATCTCCTCCTTCTGTTTGAGGGTCATGGTCAGCACGAGCTCGCTTTCTCTGATCAGCATTTCGTCAACGGGCTTGGATTTGAAGCCGGTGATGTCGATCCCCTCGTCTCTCATCGTTTCCATGGCAAGCCCGGTCGCCCTTCCGCCCATCAATGCATCTGTTCCGGCAGAGGTGACTTCCGGGCCGCCTTCGCCCCTCTCGGCCAACATCTCCTTCAGGATAGCCTCGGCCATGGGGCTCCTGCACATGTTTCCGGTGCATACGATCAGGATTTTCTTTGTCTTATCCAACAGTTTTCGCCTGCCAAATGGACTAAGTCTTCAACGTGTCTGACGAGTTCCAGATGTACTGGAAATAGTCCTTGGCCAGCCTTGTGAGGCCGACGTGATCGGACCAAATGGCGAAGATTTCCTTGGGCTTGTTCTCCTCGCCGATGAATAGCATCGTGTCTCTCTCGTCCACTATCACTCCACCGCCGTACATCTTATCCCTGACTCTGATGTTGGCAAACGCGGCCATGCTCTTGACGTCCTCTTCCATGTCTCTGGTTGACATGACCGTCACCTTTATGCTCGACCCTTGAAGCCTCATGAGTGACACCCCCAGGAGTTGGACTAGCTCCTTCGACACGGCGGGCAAGCTGATCATTATCTCCCTTTGGGCTTTATTCGTGATTT
Organism: Candidatus Bathyarchaeota archaeon RBG_16_48_13; assembly: GCA_001775995.1. GTDB lineage: Archaea > Thermoproteota > Bathyarchaeia > RBG-16-48-13 > RBG-16-48-13 > RBG-16-48-13. The sequence goes on along the minus strand of MEZH01000007.1, from coordinate 22,234 downwards.
CCCTGAGCTTCCTCAGGATGTTCATCTCTCCCCTTATTATCCATATGTCTGGCTTCTCCCTGTCGCTCCTCCCCTCGTAGAGCGGGGTCAATTCGCTGATGACCTGATCCTCTTGGATCTTCATCCTGCCCAGTAGCTGGGACCTCGATGCCTCCAGAGCGTCTGTGGGGGGTCTAGCCTTGTACCTGCCCGGTCTCCCCGGTTCGACGGTTATCCACCCTTTTGCCTCAAGGCCGGAGAGGACGGTGTGGGATTTGGAGTAGGGCACGTTGGAGTTGCCGCTGACCTCGTTGGCCGTCAGGAGGCCAAATTCGACGAGCGACAAGTAGGCGCGGGCTTCGTAGTCGGTTAGACCCAGGCTTTGCAGGGCCTTCTTGGTCTTATCGCTGGAGCTCATCTTATCACCCTTCTTATACGGTGAATTGTGTGAAAACATTCTTATAGCGCCCGCCCTCAAGAACATTTCGTTCCAGTCGAGAGTTGGTCGCAGATGAAGTTCCTCAAGAAGACGAACAGTCTATGCCCGGAATGCTTGAAGGTCATCCCAGCTGACTTGGTTGAGGAAAACGGCCAAGTGCTGATCAAGAAGACGTGCCCGGACCACGGATACTATGAGGATGTGTACTGGTCGGACTACGAACTCTGGGAATGGGCCAACAGCTACGCCTGCATAGGTGAGGGCCTGAAGAACCCTCGGACCGCCAAGAACTTGGGGTGTCCGATGGACTGCGGCATATGTCCCAATCACAAGTCTCACACCGTATTATCCATTATAGACGTGACGAACAGGTGTAACCTAGCTTGCCCGATATGCTTCGCCCACGCGGGCGCCACGGGTTACCTCTATGAGCCAACTCAGGCACAGATCAAGGAGATGCTGATCAACCTTAGGGGAAACCTGCCGGTCCCGGCTACAGCCCTGCAGTTTTCCGGAGGGGAGCCCACGGTCCGAGAGGACCTTCCGGAGCTGATCCGGATGGCGAAAGGGGTGGGGTTCGACCACATCGAGGTCAACACAAACGGCATCAGGATCTCAAAGGACCCCGAGTACTTGAAAGGACTCATTGATGCTGGGGCGAGCACATTCTACCTCCAGTTCGATGGACTGACGCCCGAACCGTACATAGAGGCACGAGGCCTCGATCTCCTTCCGGTGAAGATGAAAGCGATTGAGAACGCCCGGAAGGTTGGATGCGACAGCGTTGTGCTGGTCCCAACCCTCGTCCGTGGAGTGAACGACGGCCAGATAGGCGACATAATAAGGTTTGCCGCTGCCAACTCGGATGTTGTCAGGGGGGTCAACTTCCAGCCCGTCTCCATAACCGGACGCATAGACAGGGCGAAGCAGAAGAAGATGAGGATCACCGTCCCAGATTTCTGGAAGCTCTGCGAGGCGCAGACCGGCGGGCAGATCAAGGTGTCGGACTTCTACCCCATACCCGTGGTATTGCCGGTCTCAAGAGCCGTTGGTGCCTTGAAGGACAAGCGCTACCCGGAGTTCACGGCCCATCAGCACTGTGGCTCGGCCACCTTCATATTTGCCGAAGGGGACAAACTCACCCCGATAACTCGGCACGCCGACGTGGTCAAATTCATGCACTCGATGGAGGGGGTCTACGATCTTGCAGCGAAGGGCTCCAAGACGCGCGCCAAACTCAAGATGATGGCCGCCCTGAGACACGTTGACTTCACCCTTCTGCAGAACCTAATGGGGGGCGTCTTCAAGGAGGGCTCCTATAACTCGCTGGGCAAACTCATGAGGAAGATGGTCTTGATAGGATGCATGCACTTCATGGACGGATACAACTTCGACCTCGAGAGGGTTGAGCGGTGCTGCATCCACTACGCCGTACCGGACGGCAGGATCATCCCCTTCTGCACAATGAACACGATCCACCGGCCTGAGGTGGAAAAGAAGTTCGGAACACCGATAAAGGGATGGAAAAAAGGGGAAATCACTGCCTAGACGGGGTCAAGCCACGCCCGATACTTGGTGTTCTTACCCTTGACCACGTCGAAGAAGAGTCTCTGCAGCTTCTCGGTGACCGGCCCTCTGGTACCTCTCCCTATGACGCGGCCGTCAATCTCCCGTATAGGAGTTATCTCGACCGCAGTGCCAGCGAAGAACGCTTCGTCGCAGGTGTAGAGTTCTTCCCTCATCACGTTCTTTTCAACCAGAGGCATCTTCTGATCTTTGGCGATTGTCATCACTGAGTCCCTTGTGATCCCCTCTAGGATTCCCGCGCTCAAAGGCGGGGTTGCAATTGTGCCGTCGCTAACTATGAAGACGTTCTCGCCGGGGCCTTCTGTCAGTTGACCGTATATGTTTAGCAGGATCGCTTCGTCGAAGCCCAGTTTCGTGACTTCCATCTTGGCGAGGACCGCGTTGGCGTAATTGGCGGCGGATTTTGCTAGTGCGGGCATCGACCTGGAGTCTATCCTGGCCCATGAAGAGATCTTGCACCTGACCCCTTTCTTCAACGCCTCGTCGCCCAGAAGGGCTCCCCAGGGCCAGGCAGCTATGGCCACCTCTACCAGGTTGTTGCTGACATCGAGTCCCATTTCTCCGTAGCCATAATAACCCACAGGGCGAATGTAGCACTCCTTCAGCCCGTTGGCCTTAACAACACCTTTGATCTCATTCATCAGCTGGGCTTGAGTGAAGGGGATCTTCATGTCGTAAATCTTTGCGGTTCTGAAGAACCTCTTGACGTGTTCTTCCAGCCTGAAAATAGCGGGTCCGTTGACTGTGTTGTAGCATCGGATGCCCTCGAAGAAGCCTGTTCCATAATGCAGCGCGTGGGTTAGTACGTGGACTTTGGCGTCGTCCCACTTGACCATCTTGCCGTTCATCCATATCTTCTCTGTCTTCTGCATCACGAATCACCCAATAGCATATGCATTGTCTAGATGTTCTTTATTTAAGGTATGTGCGTTTTCCTCTTTTTGCTCGGCGGTAAGGTTTTTAATAGGCTCCAAACTATTTTATGACCATAAAATACTGGGGGCAATTTCAGTGGCCAAGATAAAGATCGCTCTGGTCGGCGTGGGCAACTGCGCTTCTGCCCTGATCCAGGGCGCCCAATATTATCGGAACGCGAGTGAGGAGGAGTTCGTTCCCGGACTGCTCAGAGCCAACTTCGGCGGATACCGACCCAGGGACTTGGAGTTCGTGGCGGCATTCGACGTGAACGCTGACAAGGTCGGGAAGGACCTTGGAGAGGCGATATTCACTTCGCCCAACAACACCGTCAAGTACAGCTCCGTGCCCCTCCTCGGTGTTGAGGTCAAGAAGGGTCCGGTAATGGACGGCTTGGGCAAATACCTGAAGCCAGTCGTCAAGGTGGACAAGTCGCAGGAGCCTGTCGACGTATCCAAGGTCTTGAAGGACTCAGGAGCGGAGCTATTGGTCAATTACCTGCCCGTCGGCAGCGAGGCGGCCACAAAGTGGTACGCTACCCGCGCCATCGAGGCCGGCTGCGCGTTAGTCAACTGTATGCCGTCATTCATAGCCTCCATACCCGCCTGGCAGAAGAAGTTCGACAGAGCAGGACTGCCGGTCGCCGGCGACGACGTCATGAGCCAGATAGGCGCAACCGTGCTCCACAAGACCATGGTCAAGCTCTTGGTTGACCGAGGGGTCAAGGTGGAGGAGAGCTACCAGCTGAACATTGGCGGCGATACCGACTTCCTGAACATGATAGAGGAGGAACGGCTGGTGTCAAAGAGAGAGAGCAAGACCAGTGCCGTCAGGGCCATGGTTCCATATCCTATACCGCTGAGGATAGGTCCGAGCGACTACGTAGATTTCCTGGAGAACAAGAAGATCTGCTACATCAACATAAAGGGAAGATACTTCGGCAACACCCCCGTAATCATAGATGCCAAGCTGGACGTGATCGACTCCCCGAACAGTGCTGGTATAGTCATCGATGCCGTCAGGGCCACCAAGATCGCGCTTGACAGGGAAATAAAGGGGCCACTGCTGAGCATATCCGCGTTCGCCTTCAAGCATCCACCCCAACAGCTACCATATGATATCGCCAAGAGGTGGGTGGAGGAATTCATCGAAGGAGAAAGAGAGCGCTGAAGGCGGCTATTCGCTCCGCCAGAGCTCGCTCTTGAGCATATCCCTGACCGCTGTCCTCACGGCAGCGCTCCTGCTAGGGTACATGCCTTTTTCCACCAATTCGTCCAATCCCCTAATGAGCCCCTCTGGAAGCTTCACTGAAACTAACCGCAATGGGTAGCCCTCTTAGGGGCTTCATGGACTCAGACAGGATAAAACTGTATCCCATCAAAAAAGGGAGGGAAAACTCACTTCCTGTTTGGCTTGAGCTTCTGTTTCACTATTTCGGCGACCTTGATTCCGCTCAGGAGCATCTCGCCGATTCATCTGACCTACGATGCATCAGGTTAGAAGTTTGCCGATATGGGGTCACTGCTCTTCATGATCTCCCTTAACAGCAGGGTGGCATAGGACCCCTTCATGAGGCGGAAAGCCAGGATCAGCGAGGATCTTCCCAAGCTTTCCTCTGGCTCCACGTGAGGTGGCTGCACGTCCATGGGCCTCACCAAAGCCGGTCTATAACTTCCGGGAGAGCTGACGTCAACCATTTCCTTCAAGTAGAATTCCTTTGGCTCAACCCCTTCGGCCTCCAGCACCGATCTCTCGATGTCCGCGCCCTTTCCGTCCGACAATGTTGTGTTGTAGCCGATGGTGGGTAGTGCAAGCTCCCTCGTTCCGCCCAGAATCCCCCTATTCAGTTCGGGCAGGTTCGTCTCGTCAGCCTTCTGTACCTCGCCGGATCGTAATCCTTGGGAGTCCAGCGCTTCGACAAAGTCGCCGGGGAGCGCCTGGTTGAGGGGATGCCCGCTCTCGATCCTTTTGGTCAGTGCCAGGTTGAAGAGGTATGATTGGTAAGCTTGGACCAGCAGCCTCAGGAACTTCGCTGAGAGGCTTCTCAGGGCGCCCACAAAATCTCCCTCTTTCTCGATCAGGTGCTCTGTCATGATCCTCTCGTATGTCAGCCCTCGGGGGAGCTCCTGTAGCGCTCTCTGAAGGTCTCCCCCCTCGCAGAGGTTACGGCGTGCCTCCCTAGCCTGCGGGCTCTCGTGCTCGGAGTAGAGTGTGAGAAAAGTCATCACAGCGGCTTTGAAATCGCCCTTCACCATAGACTTGCCCACCAGGTGGGTGACCGGCCGGACCGTCCCGAATCTTTGGTGCCCGAAGAAGTTAGGTAGCCCACCATGTGCTTCGACCTCGCGGAGGGTTGAACTAGCCGTTCTCAGGATGTCTTCGGGCGTTCCCTCGATCCCTCTTATCCTTATCCTGAATCGGTTCCCCAGGAGGAGGTCCGGCTTCATTGGATCCCTGGAGAAGGATTGTGGGTAGATCTCCATCCTCGGGATCTTGAGTTTCAGGAGATGGCTCGGCGGGACTTTCTTTATGCTTATGAATTGCGACGTTATGGCGCGTGTGTCCTTTATTCCACAGACAGACAGCCGCCTCTGGTGGATCCTAAGGCCGTTCGCGATCTCCCTCATCACTAGCAGGGTGTCCCACCCGTTCTTGACGAGGATGCATGTCATGAACTTGCCCCTGCCGCTCACCTTCTGAGGCGCGGTGGGATGAAGGGTCGCCATGGAGCCGTCTTTGAGGATCTCCTCAACCTGGAAATCTTCGGGGTACTCCTTGATCGTGCCGCCGATTCCGGGCGTGCTGGTGGAATAGACGCTTATTCCTATCTTCTTCTCAATCTCAGGGACCGACATCGGATTAGGCGTCCTAAAGCAGCTGCAGCTTCTTGGTCACTTTGTCTACGAGTCCAGTTGGGGCAGGTCCGATGCCCAAGCACGTAACCGTCCCCGGGGGCAGTTCAGTTAGCCCTCTGTCCTCTATTAGCGCGACTGGCAGGGAGAGCCTGTCCGCCTCGGCCTTCAGCCTTCCGAGATCCTCCAGGTGGTCCACCTTCAGCGCGACCTTTCGCTGACCCTCGCTGAGCCAGTTCGACCACCATTCCCGGTGGGTGTTTCTGGCCGCTTCCGCGGCTGACACGGCGGCGTGTGCTATCTGGACGCTTAGTTTCCCCTTTGAGATCTTGATGTCCGTCCGGACGACTATGTTCTGGGTATAATCGAAGTCCGATTCCATGATGCGCTCTCCTGAGAAAATGATGACCGTTCTACGGGAACAGTGCCCAGAGGAAGGAATAAGCCAACCCCATTAAAGCTTTTGGGCTCCCCGCAACCTTCAGCAGGCTTCGTCCCTGGTAGTCGAGGTCCCCTGCCTTCTCAAGGGCTCTGGTCACGCCAAACTTGTTCCATATCCCGAATATCTTGTCCATCTTTTCGTCGCTCATCTTGTCCATCCTCCTCCGGATCTTCCGCATGGCGCTCAGATCGAAGCCTATCGCCTCTTCGCACTTGGACTGATACGACGAGAGCAATCGTTCCGAGAAGTCCCCCTTGGATAAAGCCTCGTGGGCCACCTCGCCCGCGATTCTGGCGCACGTAAGGCCAAAGATGACCCCGCCCCCGGTGGTGGGCTTGACCTGAGACGCGGCGTCGCCCACGACAAGCAACCCCGGGTGGTGAATCTTCCGCATGACGCCACCCAGCGGTATCAGATGAATTGACGGCTTCGAGAGCGCGACGCTCCTCAGCTTCTTCGATGCCACCGGATGCTCCTTCATGAAATCCTTGAGCTTCTGGGAGGGGTTTCCCGTGTTGGTCGCCAGGCCGATCTTGGAGGTGCCATCCCTCTTCGGGATGATCCAGGCGAACAGCCCAGGTGCGTACTTCTTGGTCAGGTAGACCTCGACCATATCGTCGCTCTCGATCTCAGCTCCATCAGCCTCTACTTGGGCTGCGCTTACCATGTTCGCGGGATCTGGAACCGGCAGATCAGCTCTTCTCAGAAGATTGGCCGACGAACCCTCGGCGTCAATTACCATTTTGGAGCTGAATGAATCTGCTCCCCCTTCATGTTCAACGACGCATCTGCCGCTGTTTCCTTGAGTTGAAAGAGATCGCACCTTGGTGCCGAAGAAGTATTCGACCCCTGATTTCTTGGCCGTCTCCATCAGATGTCTGTCGAAGAGCTCCCTGTTTATGACATAGGTCACGGGCCGTTCCAACCTTAGGGAGAATTCCCTGCCGGCCGGCGAGTAGATGTGGGCGCCCATGATTTCGTTCTCTATTGACTCAGGCGGAGGAGCAAGGTTGAGTCTGCCGAATCCCGACACGCTTATGTGTCCCGCGCAGTGTTTCGGGACCCCCACCTCTCGGTGTTCCTCGCACACGGCGACCCTGGAGCCAAGACTGGCTGCCGTCATAGCGGCGTATGATCCGCAGGGTCCTCCGCCGATGACTAGGACGTCTGTGTTCAAACTTTAGCCTTTCCTTTGCATGGTTTTTGGAGGATTGATCACAAGATTTCCTATTTCTAATGGTTTCGAGGAGTTTAAAATGATTTATATATAGGAATGTAGGGTATTCGTTTCTAGCGGTTTTAGAAACCTTCGTGAGGAATCATAGTGCCTAGCTGCAACTGGTGCGGAAAGATGATAGTTCCTGGGGAAGGCGCTGTCAAGTTCCCATGCCCGAGCTGCCACAAAGTAGTCATATGGCGATGCCCCAAGTGCCGCAAGTTCGGACGAAACTACAAATGCCCAAGCTGCGGTTTCACGGGTCCTTAGTCAGGTGAACTGTTTTGGGCAGAATCGTCTTTTCCGTTAAGCTTTTCCCAGAAGATCCCTCCCTGAACCTGGACATAATCAAGGAGAGGGTTAAGAAAGCCCTCCCGGGATACGCCTCTGTCTATAGGTTTGACGAGGAACCCATCGCCTTCGGTCTAGTTGCGCTGATTGCGCACATAGTCTTCCCAGAGGATCAGGAAGGTCTGATGGACGAGGTTGAGGAGAGGCTGAAGACCGTTGAGGGAATCAGCCAGTCCGAGGTCCTCATGGTTCGAAGGGCCTGATCGCGCTCAGTGAATCTCCATTTCTCGTTTTTGGAAGGGAATCATGCTGTTTTTTTCTTCTCTTAAAGATATATATCCAAAAATCTGCATAATCTTGAATGCAGTCTGCCTTGAACGGTGGGTTATATGAAGAGATTCAGGGTTTTGGTGACGAGGCAGCCACTCGGCAACTCCCTTGATCGCCTCGAGAAGATCGCCGAGGTAAGGCTGAACCGCGAGGATCGTCCCATGACTATGGAAGAAATCCTGGAGGGCGTCAAGGATTGCGATGGGTTGATCTCCCTTCCATACGATCGTGTTGACGGGGAGCTAATGGATGCGAGTGGTCGCCTGAAGGTCATAAGCAACCATGCGGTGGGCTACGACAACATTGATGTCGAGGCCGCGACCAAGCGCGGTATCATGGTCACGAACACGCCGGACGTATTGACCGAAACGACGGCCGATCTGGCTTGGGCCCTCATCCTGGCGACGGCCCGACGGTTGACGGAGGCCGAGAGATACCTGCGAGATGGCAGGTGGGAGAGCTGGTCCCCAAGCCTGTTGGTAGGAACGGACGTCCACGGAAGGGTGCTCGGCATCCTCGGGATGGGCAGGATCGGCGCAGCCGTTGCCAGAAGGGCGCAGGGCTTCAGGATGAAAGTCCTCTACAGCGACGTCTTCCGGAACGAGAAGGCCGAGAAGGAGCTTGGCATCGAGTACGCCGACTTAAAGCGGGTTCTGAAGGAATCTGACTTCGTTTCCGTCCATGTGCCGTTGATGCCTTCCACTCATCACTTCATTGGGGAGAGAGAACTGAACCAGATGAAGAGGTCGGCGATCATCGTCAACACCTCCAGGGGGCCGGTCGTCGATGAGATGGCGCTCTATAGGGCTCTGAATGAGAGGAGGATCGCAGGCGCCGGTCTGGACGTGTTCGAGAGCGAACCCATCGACCAGGAGAACCCGCTGCTCAGGTTGGACAACGTTGTCCTGGTCCCACACATCGGGAGCGCGTCCCGGGATACGCGGATCGCGATGGGCGACTTGGCAGTGGAGAACATGATGGCCGCGCTCCGGGGCAGGATTCCGCCATCGCTGGTCAACAGGGAGCTGCTCAAGACGAAGCCGCTGAGCGGCTGAGCCCTCGCGCTCGCATAACTGACATTATTCTTCTCAGTCTTTGCGTTCGCACTATAATACACAATTAGTACTAAAGGTGTAGACCAAGAAGCGATGAAGGGCCGGTTTCTGCCGTAGCGAATGCTTCAAGGGACCTAGGACTATCTTACAACCCCAAACAAGAGCTCACGGCAAGACGAGAGAGATTTGGGGTTGGATTAATTCTGTCCCAAACCTAACGATGCTTCGCAAACTGATCTGGGAAGAAGTATGCGCACCACTACATGCAATTCAATACTATAGCTGACAATCCATAGTTGTCTATTAGCCTGTTCAACGCCTAAGGCACTGGAGGTTGAAGAAATGAAATATTTGATAAGTCTTGAAACCCCTACAGAGATTTCCAGCGGTTTAACGGCGAAACCAGAAGAGATGTTGAAAACAATGAAGGAAATGTTTGCCCAGATGAAACCCGAAGCATCCTATTTCTCCACAACAAGAAGGTTTTCAGTTCTTGTGGTAAATGTAGAAGACCCCCACGTGGAACTTCGCAGGATATTCGAGAGTCTATCGAAATATGGAAAAGTGACCGTTGACCCAGTTTCCACCTTGGATGAATTCCTTCGCTTTTGGCAAAGTAGTCTACGATGAGAAAGGATCCTCAATTCGAAACCTTTTCTCTACCTTTTTCCCTCATTCCATGCCTTATGACACATCTCACACAAGACGCGCGAGTCGCGCGCCGCACAGCGAACAACGACAAGAAGACGGTATCGCAGCGAGCGCAACTATTTTGTTCCAATAATCATGTCTGATACTGTGTGACCGCTGACTACAGCTGTTACCATGTCTTGCAGCGGGAACATTTGGGCACCAGCCAAGTAAAGCCCTTTTATTGGAGTGACGAACGAAGGTTTTAGCGCAATATACTCCTTATTAACGGCGATACAAGGGTGTCTAATCGTCTTTCTCCAAAGGACCTTTCGCTCAAATTCGGGGAACAGTTTATTCAGATCTCCTGTGATGGCGTCCAGTACCTTTTCATCGTCAGCTCGTTTCCCGATCGTACATGGTGTGGTAATTACGCTGAAGAGGCTCTTTCCCTCTGGCGCCACTTCTCTAGTGATGTTGCTGACCTCCACAAAAGAGTTGAAGCAGAAGCCCTCTTTTCTCGGGATCATGACTTCCATATCATATTTTGACAATCTACTGTCTAGACCGAAGTAGACAATCATAAACTCTGTGTAATCTATTCCCCTTAACTTCTCTTCGTATTGCTTTGGCAGATCAACGACCTTTGGAAGGTCCTTCAGGGGCATTGTCGAAATCACATTTGAAGCCTTAATCTCCTTCTCCTCACCCTCTTCAACATATACAACACCGTCAACCTGTTCTCCGGTTACTCGAATTTCCTTCACTTCTGAGCAGGTTCTAACGCAGCCCCTACGGATTCTAGATGAGAGGCTAAGCCCTCCGCCAGTTCTCCGATTCCCGTCTTGGGAATACAAGATTTGAAGTTTCTTACTTGCCCAAGAAGTTTGAGGAAGTCTATGAAGAATGTCGCCGACAGAGCCTCTGGAGGAACAGCTGACAGACGAGTTAGTAGAGGCTCAAAGAAGGATTCAAGAGCTTTTCTGCTTATTTTGTCCGTCACGAACTCTGCCGCCGTCGCATTAGAAAACTCTCCCTCGGAAATGGAGTTTATTCCCATCATGAGCTTCCCAAATCTGATCTTGTCCCTTAAGCCGAGGAGTCTAAACTTCGTCATGGACAAGGGGTTTGGCGAAAAGGCGTTAACTTGTCCATCCTTCAGGAATCCGAATTGCATGTCAAAACGAATCAGGCTACTCTCTATTCCCGCTGCCTTGACCATTTCGTAAAGGGGAACTGCATCTGGGATTATCACGTGAAGGCCCATATCGTGAACAAAACCATTTGGCAATCTGTGGGAAGAGGCATGACCTCCAACAACATTCTCTTTCTCCAAAATTGTGACATTTCTTCCTCTAGTAGCAAGGTCTATGCCAGCCGTTAACCCGGCTATCCCGGCCCCGCAAACGACGTTGTTCACTGCCATAATGCTTCATTCGCCAGGCTTTTATGGGCACGTGCGAACTATAAAAGACCTTCACAGCATCTTGAGAATTGTATTTCTGAGATGTGTGTTGTGATATAAAGTCCTAGGTAGTGTGCTGTGTGTTGTGGGTGTAAGAAGAGAGAGAAAAGAGGAGTAAGTGTGTGAGTTTGGGATTTAATTTTAATCCCCAAACCCACTGTGTGAATGTCTCGCTCCCTTTGTTCCTGTGTCCGTATCTCAGAGTGTCTAACCGTCCGTGTCTGTCCAAATCTATTACAGACAACTCAAATTTCTGAAAGAGAAGAGAATAAAGAATAGACTATCCGCATGGAAACTATGATTCTTCGTGTCCGGCACATGGAAAGCTGTCCCAAATTAACGCTTAAATATCCCAAATCAACTCTTTTAACTAGCTCCCCATGGCGCGGGGGGCTGTTTGTCGCGGTGGTACCGCTTCAGTTCACGTGCAGTTCATTTAGCCGTTTTTGGTCGGAGGAAAAAAGCGTTTGAATAAAGAGATTCAGTTGAGGGTCGCTGAGGCCAAGCAGAGAGACGTCATGAGAGGCAAGGTGCGAATAGACAGCGAGAACATGCAGCTGTTGGGCATTTCCGCTGGCGACGTCGTGGAGGTCGTGGGGAAGAGGACCACGGCTTCTGTTGCGTGGCCTGCCTATCCGGAGGACCAGAACCAGGGCATCATAAGGATGGATGGCCTGATCAGGAAGAACGCCGGCGTCGCCCTCAACGAAATCGTCGTCGTGAGGCGGGGTGATGTAAAGAGCGCACAATCGGTCATTTTGGCGCCGATCGACCTGAGGCTCAACGTCGACGAAGACTTCAACAACTTCGTCAAGAGCAGGATCATGGAGATGTCCTTCGTGGAGGGTGATACCGCCTCCATCACGATCCTGGGGAGCGCCATCCCATTCATCGTCTCCAAGACCAAGCCTCACGGCATCGTCAAGATCATGTCCGAGACATCCCTTCAGGTCCTGAGCGAGCCCGCTCCCGAGAAGAAGGGTATCCCAAGGACGACCTACGAAGACATAGGCGGCCTGGAAGGTGAGATCCGGAGGATCAGGGAGATGGTTGAGTTACCGTTGCGCCACCCGGAACTCTTCCAGAGGCTTGGCATCGAGCCCCCGAAGGGGGTCTTGCTTCACGGCCCGCCAGGCTGCGGGAAGACGCTGCTCGCCAGGGCGGTGGCCAACGAATCGGATGCAAACTTCTATTCCATCAACGGCCCGGAGATCATGAGCAAGTTCTACGGCGAATCCGAGGCCAGGCTGAGGGAGATCTTCCAGCAGGCACAGCAGAACGCACCAGGCATAATCTTCATCGACGAGAT
>MEZH01000007.1:2033-9691 GCA_001775995.1 Candidatus Bathyarchaeota archaeon RBG_16_48_13 | reverse complement strand
GGGCGAGGTCGAGAGGCGAGTTGTTGCCCAGCTCCTCGCACTAATGGACGGCCTAGAGGCCAGGGGCAACGTGATAGTGGTTGGCGCATCCAACAGGCCCAACGCTTTGGACCCGGCTCTCAGGAGACCTGGGCGCTTTGATAGGGAGATCGAGATAGGTGTCCCGGATAAGAAGGGACGTAACGAGATCCTCCAAATTCACACCCGGGGCATGCCGCTCGCGAAGGACGTTGACGTCAAGAAACTGGCCGACATGACACACGGCTACACGGGCGCGGACCTCTCAGCCCTCTCGAGGGAGGCCGCCATGAAGGCCCTCAGAAGATACCTGCCCGAAATCAACCTGGAGGAGGAGAAGATCCCTCCGCAGCTCCTGGACAAGATGGAGGTCAACCAGCCAGACTTTGTGGACGCCTTTAGGGAGATCACCCCGACCGCCATGAGGGAAGTGTACATAGAGATACCGACGGTCCACTGGACCGACATCGGCGGGCTGGAGGAGGTCAAGCAACAGCTCCGTGAATCGGTGGAGTGGCCCATCAAGCAGCCCGAGTCCTTCAAGAAGGTAGGTATTCAGCCGCCCAGGGGAGTGCTGCTGTACGGCCCGCCCGGATGCGGTAAGACCCTCTTGGCGAGGGCGGTGGCCACGGAAAGTGAGGCGAACTTCATCAGCATAAAGGGACCCGAGATCTTCAGCAAGTGGGTTGGCGAGTCCGAGAAGGCGATACGGGAAGTCTTCAGGAAGGCCAGGACCGCGGCTCCGGCCGTCATATTCTTCGACGAGCTCGACTCCGTTGTGCCCAGAAGGGGCACGGGGTTCGGCGACTCTGGGGCGTCGGAGCGGGTCATAAGCCAGCTCCTCACAGAGATGGACGGCCTCGAGACCCTGACGGACGTCATAGTGATCGCGGCCACGAATCGGCCGGACCTCCTGGACCCTGCCATCTTGAGGCCGGGTCGATTCGACCGCATGGTATACGTTCCGCCTCCTGACCAAGCGATCAGGCTCCAGATATTCGAGATATACACCAAGAACATGCCCCTGGCAAAGGACGTTGACCTGGAAGCGTTGGCCAAGGTGACGAAGGGCTATTCAGGCGCGGACATAGAGGCGCTTTGCAGGGAAGCCGGCATGTACGCGCTGAGGAAGGGCGGCGACGAAACCCAGATCACGATGGCCGAGTTCAAGAGCGCGATGGAGAAGGTCCGTTCGAGCATAACTCAGGACATGGAGACGTGGTATCAGAACGTCGTCTCGAGCTTCAAGAAGATAGACAAGCCGACCACTGGCGCGGTCGCGTGACCTTAGGAGGCCAAATCGGATTGCCTAGAATGTGGGACGTCTACCCCATCCGCATCGCTTTGGTGGAGGCGCTGACGAAGAAGCAGGGTGTCTCCACGGACGTCGAGCTGTACGACCTGTTAAAGAAGAGCTACGACGACCTGAATCATAGGAGCCTCAACAGGGTTCTGATGAAGCTGGAGGTGGAGGGGATGATCCACGTGTCAAGCCTCACCAAGACGAAGAGGCGGGTCGAGCTGAAGGCCGCCTCTAAGGATCAGGAGAGGGCCTGACCATCCAAATGTTTTTTGGAACTTTTTAATAATACGCTCAACCAACATTCTATAGCCTCTTTTCTGCAACGAGATGATGGAGTTGGGCGTAGACCTTAAGGACCTAGTCCCCAGGAAGAAGACCGATCTAACCGAGTTTACGGGCAAGACGATCGCGATCGACGCGTACAACGTTCTTTACCAGTTCTTGGCAATCATTCGAGGCCCTACGGGCGAACCTCTCCAGGACAGCCGCGGGAACGTGACGAGCCACCTCAGCGGCTTACTCTACAGGAATTCGAACTTCCTTGAAAAGGGAATAAAAGTCGCCTACGTCTTCGACGGGAAGCCGCCTACTCTGAAGAGGACGGAGATCATCAGGAGGGCGAAGGCGAAGGAGGAGGCGACGGTCATGTACGAGAAGGCCCTCGCGGCGGGCGACATGGTTAGCGCCCGAAAGTTTGCCCAGGCCACTGCCCGTCTGAAGGACTACATGGTCTCAGACTCCACGAAGCTACTTGAGCTGATGGGAATCCCATGGATCCAGGCGCCCTCTGAGGGAGAGGCACAGGCAGCCCACATGGCTGCTAGGGGGGATGTCTGGGCATGCGCCAGCCAGGACTATGACTCACTTCTATTCGGCGCCCCGCGGCTCATCAGGAACATGGCAATAACGGGAAGGAGGAAGCTTCCCAGCAAGTCTGTCTACATTGAAGTGGTGCCAGAGCTCGTAGAGCTGGGGCAGGTGCTTTCCTCATTGGGAGTGGACCGGAAGCAGCTCGTGGACTTGGGGATCCTGATAGGGACCGACTTCAACCCGGACGGCATCAAAGGGATCGGCCCCAAGACCGCGCTCAAGATAATCAAGCAGCACAGCAGCTTTGAAGAGGCTGTGGCGAGCCTTCCGGCGGGGGCGTTTGAGGTCGACCCGAAGAAGATAGAGCAGATCTTCCTGGAGCCCGACGTGACTGACGAGTACCGGATGGAGTGGAAGACCCCGGACGAGGAGGGTGTTGTCCAGTTCCTGTGCAAGGAGCATGACTTCAACGAGGCCAGGGTGAGGGAAGCACTAAGAAGGGCCACCGTCGGAATAAAGGAGGAGACGAAGAAGACCACCCTGGAGAAGTGGTTTGGCTAGCTGACTCTGTTCTACGATCAGGCTCGCCAGCCGTGCTCCCCGACCATGGGGACGAAGACCACTCCGCCCAGGTCCTTCCTAAGCAGCTTGCCGTCCGACAGCTTCTTGACGAGCACAAGGTCCTGGTACGTATGGAAGCTGCCGATTGGGACGACGAGTATGCCGCCGGGTTTCAGCTGGTCGACCAGAAGCGGGGGAACCTTCGGCGCGGCTGCAGTTGCGAGTATCCGGTCGTAGGGCGCTTCGACGGGGTAGCCGACGGATCCGTCCCCGCGGATGACCGTGACCACATCCTCGTAGCCTGCCTTTCTCAGGTTGTCCTCGGCGAACTTCGCCAGCTCCGGGACGACCTCGACCGTGAAGACGTGGCCCTCCTTGGAGGAGTGGCTTGGCGCAACGATCTCTGCTATAGTTGCACAGTGATACCCGCTCCCTGAGCCCACCTCCAGGACCCTCTGACCAACGCCCAGTTCTAGGGCGTCGTCCATCATGGCAACCATGTGGATTGCGGATATCGTCTGGCCGTGGCCGATGTACAGGGGCGTGTCGATGTAGGCCGAGTCCTTCAGGTTCGCGGGCAAGAATTCCTCCCTGGGGACCTTGAGCATCGCCTTGATGACTTTCTGGTCTTTCAGGTAGCCGCTGCTGACCAAGTTATCGATGACGGCACGCCGTTGAGTGGCTTTGTCTTTCTCGGCACGCAACCTTTTTTTCCCCCATAATGAACATGAGAATGAACGAATCCTAAGAGAAAGAATTGGCGTGGCGCTATATGAAAATTGTTGAGAGGTTCGAGGCCCAAGGTCATGTGAATGTTGCGGCGACCCATCCCACGACCATTGAGATTACGCGGTCGTCGCACCTAACCAAGAGGGGAGACTGCGTCGTGGCCGTCGGGTCGACGAAGGGCGCAAAGGGCCTTTCTGATGAGTTCAAGAGGGCGGCGAGGAGCGCCGAGGCCAAGGTCACGTTGACGCTGGATTTGGGCGACGAAAGCTTCTCCGTCTCGGGATCAGGCTCACCCTGGCTGACATTCCTTGACCCGAATGATATGGTGTTCAGGAAGAGTACCTTTGTATCCGATAGAACGGTCATGGTCCTCGCCGACTGGGCCTCGATAGATATTCCGAGGGGATTTGTGAGAAACCTCAAGGATTCGGCCGCATATGTCTCGGTTCGGCTGTCAGTCGAGGTCTAGGAAGATGGATGTGTAGTCTTCATCGATGGTGGATAGGATCATGATGATTTGATGGCCCATCGATTTGCGACAAGCCTTATCTCCGTGTTATATCAAACAACGGCGTAACCGAAAGCGATGTGGTTTATGTGAATGCTAGGGAAGCCGCGAAAAACGCGTTGAAATATGCATTTGATGCAAGAGAAGGCGAGAGCATAGTGATCTTTTGCGACGCCGAAAAAATGAAGGTGGGCGAAGCGTTTGTTGGGGGATCTCAAGACCTGGGTATGGACGCGAAACTAGTCTCCCTCAGGACGGCTTTGAACATTTTTCGGAGGGATATTCCGCAGGAAATCATGGAGTTCCTGACCTTTCGGAGACCCATGATCTATGTAAACCTGCTTCGGGGCATCAGGGAAGAGACACCTTTCAGGATAAAGCTCATCCAGCTTGAGACCGGCGACCACAAGACCCGACTGGGGCATTGCCCCGGGGTGACCGAAGATATGTTGACGAACGGTGCCTTGGCGCTGACGGGAGCCGAACATCGTCAGCTGCAAGGATTAGCCGAGAATCTGATTGAAAGGTTGAAGCAGGCCGTCAGGATCGAGATAGGAAATCCGGCCGGCACGGCTGTCTCCTTAAGCGTCAAAGGGCGGCCTTTCTTCACCGACACGAAATTCAATTGGGCTTCGATGAAATGGATGAACCTTCCGACCGGTGAAGTCTGCGTGGCCCCCGTTGAGGACTCCTTGGAGGGTAGCGTTGTATGCGATTTGGCGATTGGCGGCATAGGTCCGATAGCTTCTCCCGTGAGATTGGATGTGAAACACGGAGAAGTCCGAGAAGTTGTGTCGGATGATGTTGAGGTGACCAGGAAAGTCAAAGATTCGCTGGACACCGACGCCAACGCGAAGATCGTGGGTGAATTTGCACTCGGCATAAACTCCAAAGCTCGTCTCGTCGAAGAATTCCTGGAGGCCGAGAAGATGCTTGGCACAGTCCACATTGCCTTCGGTAACAACGCCGATTTTCCTGGAGGGAAAAACCCGTCGGGGAATCACATGGATTTCATGATTTCGAGACCAACCGTGAGAATGGTCAATGAGAGCGGCTCTGGCGCCGAAATACTCACAAACGGCGTTTTTCCAAGAAGTTGAGTGATCTATCGACTGCAAGGAGCAACGCAGTACCGCCGATTGTGCCCTCTTCTCTGGGTGCAGGTTTGCGGGGGCAGGTTTAATAGTTGGGTAATACTATTCCGTTGGATAGTATTACTTCGGTGAGTGCGATGACGTTTCTCAACAGTCGAATAGTTGCGGCAATAGCTTTGAGCAGCTCAGCCTGGGCGATCATAAATGCGTACATGGGCCCGATCTTCTGGGCAGCGACAAGCCTCCCATTCCTGTGCGATATTCTCGGGTTCTCTTCCCTGACGCTCGTGGCGTGGTGGACGAAGAGGTTCGGCGCCGTCACGTTGACAGGATTGGTGGCGACACTGATCAACTTCCTCGTGGGCGGAAACGTCTTCTTTCTGGGGTTCACGGCCGCGAGCATCGTGTTCGATGTCATGACGAGAGCGGCAGGTTACAGTAACCTCTTCTCGCGGCCTTACGTTAGCCAAGGTTTAATGATATTCCTGGCGGCCGCATCGGCCTCCGTGGCTGGATTCATCATCGCGCCTGTCTTCATGAGCATGCAGGTCATCTCGGGGATCGTTACGTTCGCAGGGCTGCACGCCGTCGGCGGGGTTTTGGGCGGCCTCGCTGGCGTGAGCCTGGTGAAGGCCCTCAAGGTTCGCAGGGTCCTCCCTGCATAGACATTCGGCAACTTTATTTCATCCTAATAATGACCATTAGTAGCCAGAAGGCTGAACTCCGTGGATCCCCTCGAGATGCTTGAAAGGCAGAAGTTGAGCCTCCTGATCCTCAAAGAAGGCCTGCCAATATTCATGACGAAGGAGGGAGGCGTAGCGCCCCTCCTCCAGGCGATCGAGGAGATCGGCCGCGAAGACCTTGCGGGCTCGATCGTTGCGGACAAGGTGGTCGGTAAGGCCGCCGCGCTCCTCATGGCGTACTTCGGCGCGAGGGAGGCGTACGCCGGGATAATGTCCGAGAAAGCCGTGCCGGTTCTAGAAAGGTACTCCATACCGTACCACTTCAGGAGCCTGGTCGTGGAGATACTGAACAGGGACAAGAGCGGGACGTGCAGGTTCGAGCTCACGGTACCGGACGTTGAGGAGCCCGAGGAAGCCTACTCTAGGCTGAAGGAGAAAGTCCATAGTCTGAAGAAGTGAGTTCTGCGCTATGCCGTCTCCCGTGATCACCTTATTATCGCACGAGTAAAGTTCAGCAAGTAGAGATCGCTAAACCGTAGAACAGGAAAGAAGATCGGGGGTATCCCCTTGCACAAATGGGAAGAGCACCTCGCAGAGTACCTGTCATTCCTGGAAGAATTATCTGACGTGAGGGAAGGCAACCTAAGGTTCGGCAGGCGGGTCGTCGCTGCAAGCGACGTAGCGGGGCAATTCTTCTGCGAGAAAAAAGTCGAGATGCAATACACCCAGGGGGAGATCGAGACCGAAGCCAAGAATGTGGGGACGCAGGCGCACGGGAAACTGCTTGATGATGCGGTGGAGGTCAATAGAGAGGAGTTGTGGCAGAGCATTTATGGTGCGGATCCAGTCTTGGCTCTGGAAGCTCTCTTCTTCGCGAAATTCAAGGATATTGTTGTTGCGGGCAAACCGGACTCGGTCCTGTTCAGGAACGGGCTGCCTCTCGTAGTACTTGAGCACAAATTCAGCAAGAGGCTGGTCGCTTACGAAACGCACCATGTCCAAGCGAGGATGTACGGCCTGCTCCTCAACAACATGGGATTTGACACAAGGCTCCTGTTCTACGCAATAGTGGTCGCCGATCCGGCCGCTAGATCCGACTGGAGCCTGAAGGAGAAGGTCCTGGACGCGATTGACGCGAATGGACCCAAAGAGGGGATACTGGAACTGGATAATGCGAGAGTCTTCCTTTGCAAATTCAATCGCGGAGACGCCGAGAAGGACTTGGATTGGGCGCTCAAGTTCTGGAAGAAAGAGAGAGAAGCGATTCCTACGCAGAACACTAACAAATGCAAGACATGCGAATATCTCGAAATATGCCGCGGCTGAGTTGGGCCAGGCTTCCCTTTGCGAATGCCTTTGATTAATTTCTTCCGCGGCTAAGATCTGTCTCATTTTAGGGATTCGTTGTCGTCATTGAAGCCTGAGTCTGTGTGGGCGTCATCGCAGAAGGGGCTTGTTTTGGGACTTGCGGCACCGACATAAGGTCTGCGATTGCGGGCTTGGTAAGGTGTCCCGTCGGAGACTCAACTGGAGCGCCGCCCTTGAGCCATATTGGGCCGCTGACTCCTCTCGCAACTCCATTTCCTCTTCTCTATCCTATTTGAAAGGCTCGCATGGAAACCGAGCCGTGTTGAAAACCTTCGTGGATGAATTTCAGGGAATCCTCTTTCCTCTGAAGCCCAATTGCGTAAATCATCGGCAGATAGTAATCTTGCGTGGGCACTGCGTAACGTGCTTCTTTTCCTAATTCAAGGTAGTTGATGAGTCCTTCATGACTTCCCGAGATTAGGCATTGTTTTGCTTTCTCATCGAATTTCACTGCCCAGTCGAACGGTTTGGCATCGATGTCGAAATCGATTAGCCCCAGGTTGTGCACGATGTTCCCACTGCCGATGATGAGTATCCCTTTCTAGCGCGCGCTAACCAACTCAAAGCCTGGACTGAGAGAACCG
>MEZH01000007.1:0-2018 GCA_001775995.1 Candidatus Bathyarchaeota archaeon RBG_16_48_13 | reverse complement strand
ACCTGGTTGAGTGTGCTTTCTGGAGGAAATACCTCCGCAAAAAAAATGTGGACTTACGAGAAACTTCAACGATACTAATTATAAGCTAACTAGAACCGTCTGTGCTTCTGGAAACATTCTCTGCAGTAGACTGGCTTACCCTCGGTTGGCTTGAATGGAACTTCAGTTTCTTTGCCGCATTCAGAGCAAGTCGCTGGATGCATTGTCCTGGGGCCGCCGAATCCTTTGTCTCGATAACCCATGCTGATTTCACCTCTTCTACGCTAGGAATTTCCTAGGTGTAATAAAAGTGTATGTGTAGCGCGAGCTTTGGAATAAGTACCTCAAAAAAGAAGGAGAAATCATTTCAAGAGATGCTGAAGGACTATGAAGTTCACTTGTATTCTGCTCTAGCACGAGCGCCAAGCGTCGGCTCATACGTGAACGTTGTGCCGAAGATCATGGGTTATTTCTCTCATCAACTCTCAAGGATGAGAAGTCATTCTTCCTTGATTCTGTTGAGAAATACAGAGCCGGCAGGCTTCCTCTGAGCGCCCTACTGAGCATCTTGAGAGCCTGGATAGTGAGATTCGAGCAGGAATACTTATCCACTCAGTCTATCCTTGCGCCTACCCTGAGCAATTAACTGAATTGGAAGTTGATTCTTCCGAGGTCGGTGGAAAAGACTACTGGAAGAAGTGAAATTGACGATGTTGAACGATCAAACATAGAAAAGATGAGAAGAACATTCCTGCAAGGTTATATGAGCAGCGCGTGCCACCCTGAAAACCCCACCTTTTTTTATTTGCGCTGCGCTTCTTAGAGGGTGGTTAGCAACATGACTGATTTGAAATCTGTGCTGAAGGCCGATCCTGCAGCGTGGTTGCTGGAAAAAGATAATCCTTCAGTACGATATTTTGCCCTAACCGACGTTCAAGGTAAACTCGACACTGACTCTGAAGCGAAGAAAGCAAAAGATGACATCATGAGAGTTGGATTAGTACCTGAGATCTTGGCTAAACAGAACAATGAAGGCTGCTGGGAACCTCCAAAGAGTTTCTACACAGCCAAGTACAGGGGGACTGTGTGGCAACTTGTAATTCTAGCAGAACTGGGCGCGGATGGAAAGCACGAACGCGTGAAAAAGGCCTGTGAATTCATTTTGGAAAACTCTCAGGATCATGACAGCGGCGGCTTCTCTATGCATGCAAGCGGCAAAACTGGCGGGGGCAGACATAGTGAAGTAATACCATGCTTGACCGGCAACGTGGTTTGGAGTTTGGTCAGGCTGGGGTATTTGGAGAACCCGCAAGTCGTGCGGGGAATCAATTGGATCACGACCCTTCAGAGGTTCGACGATGGAATCGAAGATCCACCAAAAGGTTGGCCCTATGATCGCTTTGAGATGTGCTGGGGCAAACACACCTGCCACATGGGTGCCGTTAAGGCGTTGAAGGCTTTGGCGGAAATACCTGCCGACAAAAGATCCAAGGATGTAATTAACACAATCGGAAGAGGAGCTGAACATATGCTTGAACATCACATTCATAAAAGAAGTCATGATCTGAGTCGTGTGTCTAAACCCGGTTGGCGGCGATTCAGTTTTCCCCTGATGTACCAGACAGATGTTCTGGAAATCTTGGGTATACTAACAAGACTCGGCTACAAGGACAAGCGGATGCAGGAAGCCATTGATTTGGTGATCTCCAAGCAAGATGAGCAAGGCAGATGGAGAATGGAGGACACGTTCAACGGGCGTTTCCAAGTAGAAATCGAACAGAAGGGCAAACCAAGCAAATGGATTACCCTGAAGGCTCTTGAGGTTTTGAAAAGGTTTTACAGTTAGCAAAAAATGAGCAAGAATAGCCAATAGTGGGACCGCTTAAGTTGCAGCCCACGTTTTAACCCACGGTATTGCCTATTCCAATTGAATAAGGCGAAATTGAGTTGAGGGGCCGCTGGGATTGAACCATGTCCGGTTACCGAAAGCTTCCGTGCGGCCAGCTTTTCGTGGTTGTTGAACCACAACAATACACACT
>MEZH01000006.1:14722-14922 GCA_001775995.1 Candidatus Bathyarchaeota archaeon RBG_16_48_13 | reverse complement strand
TCTTCAGACCCATGATTTCGTCTTCAAGAGTCTCCTTCTTAGCATGAAGAATGGCCTCTCCTACACTCTGATCCAAATATTCTTTGTAGGTGGCAGCTTCGGCGTCTTCCTTTATGGCTATTTGATTCTCCAGATCTCTGACGGTTTGCGTCAACTCTTCCTTAGACTGGCCTTCGTTTTTCAAGAGAATCGACGCGTAT
>MEZH01000006.1:459-14619 GCA_001775995.1 Candidatus Bathyarchaeota archaeon RBG_16_48_13 | reverse complement strand
CAAGATCTCTGTTTACCTGAGCTCTCGTGTCTGTTTTGGTTTCACTCCTCACTGTTTCAATGAGAAGTGAGAAGAGCTTTCTCCGTTCGGAGCGAATCTCAAACAGAGCTTGTTTCGACTTTTCTATGGAATCTTTAATCTCCCCAATTTTGGAGGCATTCACGCCAAGTGCTTTTTCCTTCTTGGAAAGCTTCTCTTTCAAAGAGAGGGCTGCTCTCTCCATTCTTATGGCTTGAGACCAAGCAAGTTCAATTTCCAAGGTTTTCTTTCTGTCCAGGAGCTGTTTTCTTTTCAGGTACTTGTCGTATTCTCCCTTCCAGAACGCCAATGTCTGAGTTGCATTCTCAAGTAGTTGAGCTACTGACTCTTCTTCGCTAAGAAGCTTCGTCAATTTATTCTGGGCGTCAAAAATCTTCTCTCGATAAAACTGAAAACCCACGGCGTCTTCAACCATCAGAAGCTTTTGTTGGGGGGTTGTTACAGAAAATTCCTCTATCATATTCTGATGCATTATTATGAGCATGTTGTTAGCGTTGATCCCAAACTCGGAAAGGATCTCCAATAGTTCATTCTTTGAAATAGTTCTAAAGTCGCTCTCGTACCAATATGTACCATCGCTTTTCAGGTAGCGCGATAAAGTGAAAGACTCTGTTGGTTCGTAAGAATCGGACTTCTCCTTCTCCAGTTTCTCGAATGTTAGAGAGACCCTCGCGATATCCTTGCCCCATCTTATCAAGTCGCTCAATTTTCTAGATCTCTCCGTATAGATCTGACCGAGGGCCACTGATATCGCTAGCAATATTGATGACTTACCTGACCCATTTGGACCACAAATGAGGTTAAGTCCGGGTTTCATCGCGATTCGGGCGTACTCATAAGACATAAAATTCTCTAATATAATCTCCTTTAAGATCACCCGCAATTTGGTAGGTCTACGGCTGGACAAATGGCCCAGATTGTTGATTTCTGTCATTGTCAATTATCCATCTTCGCCCGAAAGCTTTCTAATTAACGTTTCTTGTAAGCAATTCGGTTTTTAAGTCCCGGAGTTTCATTAATAGCACGGGTTCATGATATGGTTTCGGCTGGCAAGGTCTTCAAGCTCCGTGAAGAATTGGATCTGCCCACGGCTGCTACAAAGCTTAACGGCTATCGGAAAGAGGAGCCCTTTAGAGAGGAACAAACGAGTTTCAGCCTGATAACCGAGGTTCATGGTCTAGTCATCAGAGAAGATGGCTCTCTTTCAGGAGTCTTTAGCAGAGATATAGTTTTCCATGTCATGCATCACGGCAATCTAATTCCAGTGCCCAAAACCCTTGAAGCGCCCTTTTTGTTCACCAAGAGAGGTGACAATCTTCTTCTCTTCATAGTGGAGAAGAAGGAACGGGCCAACAATATAGCTAATCTTCTGAGCGAGATCCTGTTCATCACGACTGGAAGCATAGTCGAAGCTAGAATCGATCCAAACGTCTTGAAAACGTTCCATGAGAGAAACATTGAAGGAACCAAAGTGGTCTTCTTCGAAGACGTAGATATTCCGAATATCAACAAGCTCTCTCTCTATGGGTCAAGCCTATCGAATACGAGCCTCTACTTGGACTACCTAAGCCATGGAAAAATCTGGTATGCCGTTATGACATCCAAGAAATATGGATACATAATCGGATTGACGAGGACCGCAATTGTAACGATCTTTGGGAATATCGGCTTGCCAGAATTTATGACCTACGTGACGGATGAGATCTTTCCTTTGATCTCATAATTATCTAGGTCAATTCGGTTACGCATTCGCTATGACCGGGTGATCTGGGTCCTTCAGAATTACTTCAAACCACTTATGTCTTCCATCTTCCCAAACCCAGTAGGAATTCACCACTTTCATGTTTGGGTATCGCTTCGCCACTCTCTGTTCGGCTATTTGCTGTATGCTTTGAGCGGTAGTATATTTGACAACCCCTAGATGTTTAGGTCTGCGACCTGACGTGGGGCGGAGCTTTCTCATGCCTCCTCTCCTAACCTTGATCCTAGTCATCACAAAGCCCTGTTTGGCCTTGTATCCCAGCGCCCTAGCTCTATGGAGTTTTGAGGGTTTCTCCAGCCTGACTACTGTGGGTTGTTTTCTCCAAGTAATGAGTCGCTCTCGCATAATGCCTTCCAGGGCAGGGTTATCCTTGATCCTCCAAGTCTTGGCTATGTGTCTGTACATCGCTTGTTATCTCCCAGCTATGTCTACATGAATATAACAGTGCTTTCTTCTTCGGGAATTTACCCTTTGGCTTGGAGGTAGTTAATAACTTTTCGGGCTATTATGGAAGATGCTGATTTCTGAGCTTCCTCGGTCTGAGCTCCTATATGGGGGGTGCAGATGACTCTATCCAATGTCACCAATTCTGACTTGCATTGCGGTTCCTCTTCAAAGACGTCCAATGCTGCCCCTGCTAGTCTTCCACCTTTCATGGCTTCATACAGCGCCTTCTCATCTACAACGCCGCCTCTGGAAGTGTTGATAATGTATGCTCCGGGCTTCATCATAGACAACTCCTCCCTTCCTATGATATGATGGCTTTCTCGGCTCAGAGGTATATGAATCGTCAGTATGTCCGATTCCTTGAGTAGTTCTTCATGGGGGACTTCCCGAGCGTTTAATTCCAACAGAATACTCGGGTCGATGAGATCATGAGCATGGACAAGGATTTTCATCCCCATGCCTCTTGCCAAGCGACCAACTTCCGTTCCGATGTTTCCGAACCCCAAAATCCCAAGAGTCTTTTCCTTCAACTCGAATCCTTTTAGGTCCTTCTTCAACCATCTTCCTTCCTTCATTGTCCTGTCCGCCATCGGGATCTGGCGAGCTAGTGAGAGCATCAGTCCAATTGTCAATTCGGCCACGGCAGTGGACAAGGCTTCAGGCGTGTTATAGACAGTTATCCCTCTGCTAGTTGCAGCTTCAACATCTATGTTATCGAGACCTGCTCCTGCTCTGCCTATGGTCTTAAGCCTTCTACCTTTTTCAATTAGATCGCTGTCAACCCGGGTTCGACTTCTAACTATGATAGCATCGTAGTCTGGTATGATTCTCTTCAGTTCTTCATGGATTATCTCAAACCTCAAATCCACTTGCAGACCTGCTTCTCTCAGGATTCTTATCCCATCTTCGCCTATACGATCGGCGATTAAGACGCGAAAAGTGTTCATGTCGGACTTCATCTCGGCTGCGCTTCTTATGATCATCATATTCGTTTAAGACATTTATTCTTTGGTAGAATGGTTGACAGTTCATCAAAACTTTTCTAAAAAAGAGGGGAAAAAGAGCTCCATCGGATCTTATCCGAGATTCCAATGATCGCATGTGGAGCTCGTCATAGTTTACTTAAATTCTCTCAATCGAGAGTCCTAATCCTTCTTCACGTTTGCCTTGATGGTGTGGACAGAGCAAGAGAAGCAAGGGTCATAGGCTCTTATGAGTTCTTCACACTGAAGAGCCAATTTGCCCTCGGGCAGATCCATTATCTCGGGGATCATCTTGTATAGGTCTTGCTCCATGCTGAGAACGTTGTGTGTCGTCGGTGTTGTAATCTCTGCTTTTTCCACTATTCCTTTCTCATTCAACTTGTAGCCATGATATAATAGGCCGCGAGGGGCTTCGGTTAGGGCGTGTCCTTCCCCAGCTTTGACGTTTACGGTGGTGTCCTCTGGCTTCGGGTCGATCTCATCGATTATCTCTGTGCATCTTGTCGTCAGGTGGATGACCTCCAAAGCCTGGGCCGCGGTATTGGCAAAGGGGTTGTACACGGGGAACTTCAGATGATTCTCTTCTGCGGCCTCCTTCGCTTTGTCCGATAAGAGATCATAGTTGTTGTTAACCCTAGCCAAGGCGCCGACCATAAAGTCACCCCTGCCTTTGATCCGGCATTGTTTGGCGTTGGAGTACGAAATCTGATTTTCTATGATGTGGTTTCGGTATTCTTCTTCGAGGATATCAAGCCCCTCTGTCGAAACTAAGCGCCCTTCGTTTATCGTGTACTCTTCCGGGTTCCTGATACATACATACTCGGTTTTTCTCTCAAATTCTGGGATAGGTAGACTCGCGACTACTTTGAGTGTGTCGACCGTATCTTGTTGCATTGCTTCCAGATGTTTCTTCACCGAGTTCAATCTCTCTTTAGAGGGCACTTGATAGAAGCCGTTTATCTTAGGTGTTACGGGGTTTGCAGCTCTGCCGCCGACGATCTCGGTCAGCTCGTTTGCAACCATCTTCATCTTTATCGCTTTTTTTACCAAATCAAGATGTTTAGGAACCATCGCCAAAACACTTTCATATCCCAAGAAGTCTGGCGCTGCAAGCATGTAGATGTGTAAAATGTCGCTTGACATGACCTGGCTGTAAGACAAAAGTCTCCGCAATTTCTTGGTTTGAGCGCTCGGCGTTATTTGCATGGCATTCTCCAAAGCTCTAATAGCCGTGGTGGAATGAGAGACAGGGCATATGCCGCATATCCTCATGACCATATCTGAGATTTCATCATATTTCCTACCGACTAGGAATCCCTCAAAGAATCGAGGGGGTTCCCAAACCTTCAGCTTCAGATCAGTTATCTCATTCTTCGAGATATGCACGTCGAGCGTGGATTCGCCTTCGACTCTAGCAATATATTCAATATTGATTTTCTTCTCAGGCACGGTCTGTAACCTCCTCATAGACCTTGGAGAGGCCGCTAAACGCTGTGAACTTCAGATAGATCTCCTCATCCGATAGGCCGTTCTTTTTGAATTCTTTTGCCAAAGCCGGTGCGTTTGCAGCTATCATTGGCCCCCGACAATTGTAGCAGGGTCTTCCATTCGTTGGACACAAGGCTCCGCATCCGGCAGCGGTCACCGGGCCCATACACGGCTCCTTTTTGGCCACTAATATGCAAAGATTTCCCTTCATCTTACATTCGACACAAACAGAATGTGGCTTGATGAATGGTCTTCTGCCCACGAGCGCCGATTGAAGGAATTCTGTCATCTCGTCTTCGCCAACTGGACAGCCTGGTAAGAGATAGTCAACTTTCACAACATCATTTACTGGGATAGCTTTGATAGAGTGGATCGTCGACAGGTCCTTGTAGGCTTTCTCTTCAATCTCCTTCTCTGGTTTATTGTTCTTCAATCCCCAGAGAGAAGATCTTGTTGCACACCCTCCAAGAGTTGCTAGGATCGTGGAGTTTTCCCTTATTCTCTTCAATTCGTCAATCTGTTCTGAATTGGTCACGCAGCCTTCAATGAGGGCAACATCAACTTTGATGTTCTCCAGATTATCTCTCTTGCCCATCTTGAAGTACGTGATGTCGTAGGCTGTCAAGGCTTCGAGCTCTCGGTGCTGGTAGTAGAGAAGCCTCATCTGACATCCAGCACAAGAAGTCAGTTTGAAGATACCTAGTTTTTTCTTTTCAGCCATCTCGATCACTTCCAACCCACTATTTCTGGTATATCCTTGATTTCGGCCCATGGAAAGACTGGTCCATCGCTGCAAACATATTTCTCGCCTATTTGGCAATGACCGCACTTCTTTAATCCGCATTCCATCCTTCGTTCCAGAGAGAGGAAAATCTGGCTGCTGTTGAAACCCCTTGCGAGCAAAGCCTTTAATGCGAATTTCATCATTATCTCAGGACCGCAGGTCATGACAATGGTTCTGGACGGAGTTGACGACATCTGGTCGAAGAGTGTTGTTACAACCCCTACGTTATGATCCCATCTCTGATCCTTAGGGACTGCATCGACGGAGAAGAGCAGCCTGAAATTCTTCACTTTTTGCCAATGGTCAAATTCGTCGGTGAAGAGCATATCGCCTGGAGTCCGAGCACCGTACAGAAGTTCGAACCTGTCATATTCTTCCCTGTTTTTTATCACTTGAGTTATGACTGGCCTGAGGGGTGCCAAGCCTATGCCCCCAGCCACCACAAGGATGTTCTTTCCCTTCGCCTCTTTGAGCGGCCATCCCCTTCCGTAGGGTCCTCTCATACCTAACACTTCACCTTCCTTTAGGTTGAATAGGGCCTCAGTGACGCCGCCGACCTTCCTAACGGTGTGCTGAATTTCATTTCTATCTTGCGGATCTGAACTTATGGAGATCGGAGCCTCGCCGAAGCCAAAGATCGACAACATATTAAATTGACCGCCGGCGAAAGAGTAGTCTTTTTGTTTCGCCTTATCCTTGAAAGTCAAGGTATACGTGTTGACGTCGTTCGTTTCCCTCTCAATCTTTTCTATAGTCGCCATCTCAGGTACGTAGGCATTATTTCGCACGCTCATTCACCTCTCAGGTCTTTCGCTACCTCTGTCAAGTCGATGCTCGTGGGGCACCATTTAATGCATCTTCCACACCCCACACAATGGAAATCTCCATACTGAGGATAGGAAAAACTCAGCTTATGCATCATGAACTGCTTCAATCTACTGATTCTCTCTCTCCTGAAATTTCCCCCTAGCGCAACTTGCGAGTACTCTAATAATTGGCATGAGTCCCACAACCGATACCTCTCCATGTTTGAAGGATTGTAGTCGCCCTTTTCTTGGACATCAAAACAGTAGCATGTGGGACAGACACTCGTACAGTTACCGCAACTCAAGCAGCGATCTGCTTTGTCTTTCCAGGTGGGGTGTTCGGGTTGGCTGATCATGATTTGCTGTATGTCTTTGATATTGAGTTTCCGCGTGAATTTTGCCTCAGTTGCCTTTATGACTGCGGCCTTTTGCTTCAACTCCATTGGTGTTGCGTCTCTCAATCTCATCTTGCCGATGATTTCGTTCCCTTCTTTGCTGCCTGTTTCAATCAGATACCTGTCTCCAAGATCCGTTAGAAGAAGGTCAAAGCCATCTTTCAACGAAGGTCCGGTTCCCCATGACTGGCAGAAGCAGTAATCAGAGACCGACGTGCAGGTTACCGAGAATATGATCGTTTTATTCCTTTTCGACTGATAATATGTGTCATCAAAATCCTCTTTGAAGACCTTATCCATCATCCTGATCCCGTGAACATCACACGGTCTGACCCCGAAAATCACTTGTTGAATCGCCTTTCCTTGGAGAGGTTCAACGGCTATACCTTCACTCCAGAGCGAGGGCCTGTCTCCGAGAGCTGCGTGTCCTTGCTCCTCTGTCTTGGTGATGGTGATTTCTTCCTTTTTCATTTCATAGGAAAACAAGGTCTCTTGAGGAGTCAAGAACAGGTACTTGGGCGGTTCGATGGTGTTAGTGTAGTCCTTGACCAATTCTTTCAAGGATTTTATCTCTCCAAAACCTGTCTCCAAATCCTTCCTGACCGGGCCTATGAACCTATATTCCTTGATTAGCAGGCCGAGGAGGGATTGGAGTTCTTTCTCATCCATGATCTTTGGCATGACCCAGTTGACCACCTGAATTTATGACTGAGACTTCCTAGACAATTGTTTTCTTCTAAGTATCAAGATCATATTTTTAAACTCTGCCTTAATTCTCACTTTTCCCCAAACAGAAACTCTTATTTTGAAAGATTCCTAAGGGTTGTTCAGTTCCACTGAGGAAAGCCTGATTATCAGATTTATCGACCCTTCGCAAGGAAGTCAATCGATGCAGGTTGGAATAGTTGGCAAACCAAACGTGGGAAAATCCACTTTCTTTTCAGCGGCGACCATGAAGATCGTTGATATTGCAAACTATCCCTTTACGACAATAAAGCCTAATCACGGGATCGGTCACCTCAAAATCAGATGCGCATGCAGATCCTTCGACGTGACAGATAATCCGGGAAACTCGATTTGTTTGAACGGAGATCGCCTAATCCCTGTTGAGATCATTGATTGTGCGGGCTTGGTACCCGGTGCATGGCAGGGTCGTGGCCTGGGTAACCAGTTTTTGGATGAGATCAGAAAAGCCGATGCTTTGATTCATGTTATTGATGCGTCAGGGGGTACGGACCTCGAGGGCAGACAAGTTAAAATCGGAACACATGATCCTTTGGAGGACGTCAAGTTCCTCGAACATGAATTGACGATGTGGCTTTACCAAATCATCAGCAGAGATTGGCCCAAAACCATTCGAAGAATAGAAATGCTCAAAGAGAATTTGATCGATATCTTAGAAGAGCGTCTAAGCGGCCTCCTAATCAAGAAACCCCATATTTTGAGTGCCGTTAAGAATTTAGAGCTAAATACTTCATCGGCTGGCGGATGGAAAGAAGACGACCTGATACGCTTAGCAGGTGAACTCATCAAGGCATCAAAGCCCCTCATAATTGCCGCGAACAAGATGGACCTTCCGTACTCGGAGGAGAACGCCAAGATGCTTAGAGAAATGGGCTACCAAGTTGTTCCATGTTCTGCGGAGGCCGAACTCACCTTGAGAAGAGCCCATGATAAAGGCTTCATAGACTATAATGTTGGCGAATCCACGTTCAATGCACTGAAAACTGACTTGACTGAAGATCAGAGGAAGGTTTTGGAGATCATTAGAAATAGAGTTCTCTTTAAGTTCAGTTCCACCGGAGTTCAGGAAGTGATGAACAAAGCTTTCTTCCAACTTCTGAAATTGATAGCGGTCTATCCAGTAGAAGATGCGGAGCACCTTTCAGACCATAAGGGACGCATCTTGCCAGACGTTTTTCTCGTTCCAGATGGAACTACGGCCAGACAGTTTGCCTACATCATCCACACAGATCTCGGAGAGAGCTTTCTGTATGCCATTGATGCCCACGACAAAAAGAGAATAGGTGAAGAGCACCCTTTGAAAAACGGCGCGGTGATAAAGATCGTTGCCACAAAAGCCCGGATGTAGCCTTTCAGTCCTTCTTGCCGAAACTTCTTAACCCCTGCTGCAGGAGCTGAATCCTGAGGTTCTTCGCATATTCTGAAGATATCTTCCCCTGCTTTTCAAAATACCCTATTATTTCCAAAGCTTCCTCTTCCTTCTCGCACTTCCTCAAATAGCTGATCACATCGAGGGGCTCGCCTAATGCGTACTCTTCACCAGATTTTGTGTTGCTTCTGACAGAGCCTATGGCGACTGTCTGTTCCTCGCATTCTATCTCTTTTAAGAGATTTGGGAATAGGCGTTTGGCCTCATTCTTTTCCATTCTTCCACAACTCGCTGGGTGTTTTTCATTTGATGAAACCTTGGGCTAGCTTAGGGGCATCTGTTGCATCGGCTCCATAACCGTCAGCACCAATTTCCTTGGCGAATTCTGGAGTCACTGCACTTCCGCCCACCATGATCTTGACCTTGTCCCTCAATCCCGCTTCCTTTATTTCCACAACGGTTCTCTCTATCGAAGTGAGAGCAGTTGATAGAAGTGCAGACAGCCCTACTACTTGGGGTTTGAGTTTCCTTATCTTGGAAACAAACTGGCTGGGGGGCACGTCAACTCCCAAATCCACAACCTCGAAACCACCTGCCTGCAGTAGGGCTATGGCAATGTTCTTACCTATGTCGTGAATGTCTCCTTCCACCGTACCCATTAGAACAGTGCCTACTGATGCCCCCTGTCTCTTAAAGAAGGGTTTGAAGATCTTGAAGGCTGCGTTGGCTGCCAGAACCGAGAGCATGACGTCCGGGATGAAATATTCTCCTTTGGCGAATCTTACGCCGACAGTCTCCAACGCCTTCTTGATTCCCTGATCTATGGCATGATCTATTTCGCTGGGGTTTTCCACTACCTGCTTGGCTAACGCTCTAGCCATCTTTGAGTTTCCCTCAATCACTGCCTGCTTCAACTCTATCAGAGACATAGACCGACCTCGAGGGTTTGAGAAAAATCTAAACGGCGCAAGATCAATGTTCTCCCGCCTATCTTAGATAGGCTTGACCTCAAATGATTGCTTCTGAAATATTACGACGTCATCTGGTAAGTCTTCATGTAATACCACGCCGGGGCCTACCCAGCTGTTGTTACCAACTTTGACTCCCGGCATCAGGCTGGCGTTGATCCCTGTCTTGACCTTATCACCGATTATGGCACCTAATTTTCTTCTGCCGCTGTCAATTACCCGGTCTCTGACCTTGACCTTCACCGTCTTATCATCAAGCCTTAGATTCCCTAGGAGCGTCCCTGCCCCCAGATTGCATTCAGAGCCTATCACGCTGTCCCCTATGTATGAAAGATGACCCACGTGCGTTCCATCCATTATCAAGCTGTTCTTGACTTCACAAGCATTTCCTATTCTGGTACCCTTTCCCAAGGTGGTATGGAAACGGATATAGCAATTTGGGCCCACGTCGCTCTCATCTCCGATTATTGAAGGCCCCTCGACATAGGCACCTGATCTGACTCTCGCCCCCCGCCCAACCTTGACAGGTCCCACAAGGTGAGCGCCTTCTTCAACAATCCCTTCAATTTTGAAGTCTGACTGCAAAATGGCCCTCCTGTTTGCTTCCAGAAGGTCCCACGGCCTGCCGACATCGAACCAGTCTTTCGCTTGGATCTCTGCAGTCTTCACGATGTTCCCTTTTTCTATGAGACGCATTATAGCGTCTGTTAATTCATATTCTCCTCGGATGGATCGGGATATTTCTTTGATGGACTTGAAGATCTCTGGAGAAAACACGTACATGCCAGTATTAGCCAACTTGTTTGACACGTCATCGGATCTTGGCTTCTCGACGAGCCTGGTCACTCTGTCGCCATCGCGCTCAATCATTCCATAGTTGCTGGGTTCATCTACCTTTGCGGAAGCAATTGTGGCCGCAGGTTTCCCCTTATGCGCTTTAAGGAGTGTTCGCAGGGCTTCATCCGTGAAGAGGAGATCACCGTTAACCCCTAGGAAGTCTTCGTTGACATGGTCTTCAGCAAGAATCACTGCGCTAGCCGTTCCGAGAGCTCTTTCTTGAAAGAGATAGGTGATTCGGAGACCCATGTCGGTCCCGTCTTGGAAATAGTCTCTTATTACCTCCTTCTTGTAGCCAACAACCATCAATATTTCCTTTATTCCGCACCTCTTTATCGTCTCGAGAACGTGGTGCAGGATGGGTTTTCCGCCGACCGGTAGCATATGCTTTGATCTGTTGCGCGTGAGAGGGCTCATCCGAACGCCTTCACCCGCGGCTGAGACAACGGCCTTCATTGAATGATCTCTCCGATCACCTTATTGGCCAATCGGTATATTTCCTTAGCTATTGAAGCAGTCTTGGCCTCAACAGTCATCCGTAAAAGGGGTTCAGTTCCTGAAGGTCTCACCAAAATCCATCCTTCTTCTAGGACAAAACGAAGACCATCCGTCGATTCTTCACCCAGGATCCCTGGAAAAGAAGGCGGCAAGAGCTTGGCAATCCGAGTCATCACATCAGTTTTTCTTTCATTTGGGCAATTAAACTTACCTCGTATTGTCGCGTACCTTGGCATTGAACCGACGAACTCAGAAGCGCTCAATCTCATATCGTCTAGTGCTTTGAGGAACAAAAGGGATGAGAGTATGCCATCAGGGGCGAAATGTTGTTCTGGATGAATCCAAGCACCACAGGGCTCCCCCCCAAAAATGGCCTTGTGATCGTGAACTGAAGCAGCCACGTTCACATCGCCGACGGCTGTCCTCTCGATTTCTCCTCCAACCGATCTGACCGCCTCTTCTACCATCATAGACGCTTCTACCGTCGTTACGACAAGTCCTCCGCCCTTTTTCTTTGTTAAATGCATCGCGTAAGCCGCCAAAACTTGATCAAGCGAAAGAGCTACCCCATCTTCCCCCACTACGGTGAAGCGATCCCCATCTCCATCATATGCGAACCCTACATCTGCTCCACTCTCCCTGACAAAAGCGCACAGATCCTTTATGTTCTCAGGTGAGGGTTCAGGGCTCCTGCCCGGAAAATTCCCGTCTGGCTGAGCATTCATCGAATTTATCTTGCATCCAATTTGGGAGAAAACCCTGGGCGCAACGTCATATGTGGCTCCGCAACCAGGATCCAAAACCACTCTCCAATGTTTTCTAAAATTGACGTTCCTGGCAATTTCCTGGATATATCTTGCTGTCTCGGCCAACACCGTGGTTCTTCCTAGCTTGTCCCAAGGTTCATGTACAAAGTTGCGCTCTTGGAGTAGTTTCTCAATCTCAAATTGCTGCTGAACCGTGAATGACATAGAGTTGCCGTTAAACAACTTTATGCCGTTATATTCTGGAGGGTTGTGAGATGCAGTCACCATGACTCCTGCGCTCGCGCCCAGGCTTCGCGTCAAGTATGCCAAAACAGGAGTGGGAACAATACCCAACTCTTGAACTTCGCATCCCCCCGCTATCAATCCAGAGACCAAGGCATTGGCGAGCATCGGACCTGAGATCCTTGTGTCGGTACCAACTGCTATCCGACCGCTTCGGGTCCTCATCGCCAATGACAAACCGACATCCAAGGTCAAGAATGGGGTAATCTCCCTGTTGACAAGGCCTCTTATCCCTGAAGTGCCGAAGAGTCTACCTGGCAAGTTTTCCCTCTGTGGATCCATTTATAGACCGTTTTTTGTGAGGAGACTATCTGAAATTTCCCTTCGCTTTTTCTCGGATATCAATCCCCGATCAACAAGTTGTTCCAAACCTAGATCAGTAGCAATTCTCAATTCCTCATCTTTCAAGATGTTTGCTCTTTCTCCCATTCTGGAAATTTCGCTCCTTAGACCCAGTTCATCAGTAATAGATTGGACGAATTTTGATTCCAGTAACTCTCTTATCCCCTCGTATCTCGCACGAATAGTCGGTTCAGATTTTCCAACCCTTTGCAGAAGCGATTTCAGGATGCCTTTCTTGTTAGCCAAGGTCGAAGGAGAGAATATCACAAAGCGTTCTTTGCGCCGGGACTCAAATGAGGAAATGTAAAATGGTACCATCAGGAGAAAAGTCTCTCCGATGCTCTTGCTCATTATAGTCTCTCTAAGCTTCTTTGCGTCTTGCTTCAGCGTTTCTTTGTATTGTTCAATGATCCCCCTTAGGCTCGTAAAGTTTCCTTTGAGTTCTGTCAGTTCGGCTCGTTTGGATTCAACCTCAGTTTTCATTTTCGCTTCCAGGTCCTTCAAGGGCTTCATCTTTTCCGCCATTTGAATTTCGAAATAGGTTTTGCATCTCTGAATCTCGATCTCTTTCTTCCTCTCCAGATCTTCGATCTGTTCTATGATGTGGCGTCTCTCTTTCTCAAGATTCTTCATTTCCTTCTCAGTTGAACCGAGGTTTTTTTTCCAGACTTTTTCGCTCACGCGATCCCTTTTCTTCTTGCTGATTTTGACGCTGCTCTTCAGGCTGGTCTGCTGTCGCGATGCACCTTTCAGATCACTTTCCGTGGTCCTTAGATTTTCCAGGGGGACTTTTTTGGCAGCTTCGAATTGATCCATTATCAGTTTGATTTCACCCACGCGATCCTTCTCAAGCACCGCAATCTCCTCATCTACGATGGTCTTAGTGTCAGCGATCTGTTGGGTGCCTTCCCTTTCTGACTCAGTTATCTCGTGGTTGATTTGGTTCTCTTGTTCATTCATCTTCTCAACTAGCGCCATTGATGCCCTTTCCAAATCTGCGGATTCCTTGAGAGTTGCGTTCTCCAGGCTCTCCAGTCTATCTAGGATTTCGCCAGAATTTTCGCGTGAAATCAGCGGGTTCAAAAAAAGTCCTTTTCGAGAGGTCGCAACGTCGCATCTTCTTCGCTCTTCTAGGATAGCAGCGAAATCTTCGAGTAGTTTTCCTTCAGTAATTAGACCTGAGATGGTTTCCTCTTTCTCCTGAATTGATGATCCGAAAATCTCTTTATATCTCATGAGAACTCGGTTGAAAAGACTCCTCTGCGTTCCGGTCGCATTCAGGTCGGAGACGAAGGTTTCGATATTCGAGATCTTGTGATGCACAATTCTTGAAGTCGTTTGCTTCAGACCGTCAAATATCGCTACCCCATTCTTTTGGGATACAATCCAGAAAGGATAATGTCCGTGAGCAATAAAACGCACATCTTCTTCCTTATTTCCCAGGAAACTCTCCTTTTTCCAGATAATGTCTGTTCTCTCAAAGATGATGGCTAGCTCCATCTCTCTGGAGACCCCCTGTTTCTCTCCAAGCTCGCTGATGAAGGGGATAGTATAGACATCCGAGTCTACCGCCTCTTTCATGGACGAAAACCTGCTTATCCTAGTTGAATTATTGTTTTGGGATATTACTCTTTTTTTTCAAGACTCTC
>MEZH01000006.1:0-385 GCA_001775995.1 Candidatus Bathyarchaeota archaeon RBG_16_48_13 | reverse complement strand
GAAAGGAGACAGGACCGCAGGGTATAGGCTCGCGCTCAAATATAGTGCCTCCCAATAGAAATTCAAGAACCAATGGATGAGGATAGGGGCGTATATTCCATAGATTACATAAGATAGAGCCAGAATCAAACCTACGACAAAAGTCGCGGTAATTTTACCTATCCCCCAACCGCCCAGGTAATGTGCCATGCCAAAAATCGCCGAAGTGGCGATAATCCCGATCCACTCGACTCCGGTTATAGAGCCCAAACCCTCGCGGCGGACCGTCTTGACTCCCAACCGTTCCTTCATAGAAGCCGGGTTGACGAACGATAAGAGGATCGTCTTGAGCTTGAAGGTCACGCCTTGATCCGCACTGAATCTGTGATTCAGGTAGAAAACCACC
>MEZH01000005.1:5770-7719 GCA_001775995.1 Candidatus Bathyarchaeota archaeon RBG_16_48_13 | reverse complement strand
AACGATAACTGATGTTATTTCTGAGGAGAACCTGCGGATAAAGGAGCAATTATCAAAAGCCGAAAAAGAACTAGACTTTGTGTCAGAAAAAATAACGACTAGCATTATTCCCCTGATGAATATTTTTGGCAGCATTGAAGGACTTGAAGAATTCCTCAAACAATTCTTCGAGCATAAGCAAAAGAAAATGTCCGAAAAACTCAAAAAGATGTTGACAAAGGAACTCAAAAAAGCAGAAAAGAACCGAGAACTCGCAACTATGCGCGAAGTCAACATGTTCCTTAACGCACCTGGACTCACTCCGATAGGAAAAAACAAAGCCAAGAAATCTAAAGATGGAAAAACAGACCAAGCATAGTTACCGTTTTTTCCTTTTTCTCTTTCTAGTGACTGTTTTGGGGGTCTCTGCTTGCAGAGCACATGTCTTCTCTTCACGCTTTTCTCAAAGATTACGTTCGGTTTCATTATTCAGTTCCTGAGATCGTTGACCGCTACACTGAATGGATAGAAGACGACAAATACATGATTCTCTCCCGTTGGAACGGTTCAAAGAACGAGGTTTATGCGGTAAAATGCGCAAAGAGAGGCAATGACGTTTATCGCAGCCGAGTTTATCATCGTTTCAAGGGCCTATGCTCCAAAGCTGAAGACTTGGTCTTCTTCAATCGCAAAGACAGAGACACAAAGAAAACACGGGCTTTGTGGGTTACGTTAACTTACGATAGCAAGCTCTGCTCCTTTCAAGAATCTTGGAGTAACATAGGCATCGAGTTTAACGGATTCATGGCTTACGTTAGAAAACAGTTTGGAAAAGTCTCATGCTGTAGGGTCTTCGAGTCTTTTGAAAACGGATATCCGCACATCCACTGTATTCTGCTCTTTGAAGCTTGGTTTTCGGTTTTCAGAGATCGCAAAGGTCAGTTTCGGGTTCATGAAAAAGACGTTCTTGCTGAAGGCTGGCATAGCAACATAGACGTCAAGGCTATGAGTTCATTAGCTGGCGGGTTATCTTACCTCAAGAAATACCTTCTCAAAAGCATTGATTTTGAGCGAGCTGACTCTAAAGGCTCGAAAACGCTGGCTCTATGCTGGACATATCGAAAACGTGCTTTCTCAGTAAGCGGCAGCTTCCGCAAGGCTTTAACCGACTTGATAAACTGTATGCACAATTCAAACCACAAAACACGTCAAACCACTCTCACAGGCGAAATCATAGAAAAAGAGAAGTTCCATGTTCTCGGTTTCGTTTCAATCGACGTCTTAAAAATCAAAACAGGCGTATGGCTTGCCAAACTCAACTTTGAACAAATAAGATCTGTAGAATACGACCTAAGCGAGCGTTCATCTATCTTCAGCGAAAGATACTTCTCTTGAAAAAGACTATTCCTCGGGCATTATGACGATGGTGACTTTGCTTACCGCAGATTGGCAGACTTTCCTGATCCCTCTTTTGCCTGTCTCATAGCTTACCTTTATCATTTTAAGAGCATCCAAGAGCCTTATCTGCTCGCTTATGTAAGCTTCGCTTAACCCCAATCTGATGGCAATGGTTGAAACATCAAGGCGTTCATTTGATAGTAATCGGAGTATCCTCAGTGTGGTCGCCGTCAAAGCTTCAGCCACCTTTAACGCTTCGTCACCAGCAACAACGATTTCGTCTAATTTGACACTCATAACGATCCATGTCTCTACAGTATAACAATTTGCGATATTAACATCATTTGGTTATATTTATAACTAATTTCTATATTTATCGTCACTGTCCTCATTTCAGCCTCACATTTCTAGGAGAGAAGTCTCAACAAGAGAAATTATGTCATCATTAATTAGTCAAAGAACTATTTAAATAGTCAAACTGTGATATTGTTGGCAAAATGGTTATTGACTGTCCATGGCTCGAGGAGATGCGAAGAAATGTCCGATAAGAAAAAGAAGAAAAAACAACTTCC
>MEZH01000005.1:0-5719 GCA_001775995.1 Candidatus Bathyarchaeota archaeon RBG_16_48_13 | reverse complement strand
TTCGAGCGTGTGGTCTTGAAAGCCTAAGTTCCTCATGGGATCTTCTTAGCAGATATTCACTAAAACATTGGTGAAATGATTTGTCGTTTAAAGAAAGAGCTAAAAAGAAAAAACTCAGGGAGCATGCATGCATGCATGAAACCAATTTGGGAGATCTGCCTATTTGCTTCTGATTGCTCATTAGGCATTTTCGAAGGGAAGAGACATGACAGAAATAATACTTTCGGATATGATTGTGAACTTGTTGATTATTGGTGCCTCTTTTTTTGTCTTGGATTCATCAAGCAACCTAACAATAGGTAATGCGATTAAAGTTTCTAAGGTAACTCGGCTTAGCAAAACTGCTGTTGGTTTTAGTTTGATCGCTTTTTCTACTTCATTGCCTGAGTTGACTGTGGCGTTCATTGCTGCCTTGTCTGGTGATACTGCAATTTCTGTTGGCAATGTCTTGGGTTCAAATATAGTGAATATTTGTTTTATTGTCGGTATGGCTTCGGTGATTCTCTATTTTAGGCGTCCTTTTGGATCTAATGGATCTAATGTTATCCCTTCCTTCGCCAGGGATGAGTTGAGCAGTATTTATTTCGGTCTTTTCATATCTTCCATGATTCCCCTAACATTAGTCTACATTTCGCAAGCGACATGGCTTGTCGGTCTTTTTCTAATATTCACTTTTGCCATTTACATTTATCAATTATCAAAGGTGAGACTCCCTCCTGAAAACAGCGATACTCTTGTTCAAAATGAGCAAAACAGGTTGAAACGATACTTAGCCTTCACTGTTCTCGGTGTTGTAGGCGTCGTCATAAGTGCCTATTTTCTTGTGGAATCTGCCGTTGCAATAGCGCAATCCATAGGAATCCCCCAGTCGGTGATAGGTGCAACAATAATTGCTTTTGGCACGAGTTTGCCAGAAGTTACTTTAGATCTGAAATCTTTTATGAAAGGTCATTCAGCCCTTGCCTTCGGGGATATCATCGGAAGCAGTTTCGTGAACATCACGTTAATTTTAGGGATCACCTTGTTTCTTCCAGCCCTTGTAGGCAGAACTGTAGTTTTGAACATGATTGTCTTCCAAAACCTCGTAATCTTCTCGATAATTACCAATCTGTTTTTCTGGTATTTCTTGTCAAGAGAGAAATTAGGCTGGAGGGAAGGTGTCATGTTCCTTTTCATATATGTACTGTTCTTAACCACTACGCTTGGTATAATCCAGCCACATTAGATTCTCCAAGCGCTTCTGTTTCTTTCCCAGTTCCATTCTAGCGCGCTAGACGGGTGTGGGGAGCCGAAGACGGGGAGAGGTCGGGAGCGATGCTACCTCTCCCGTTGAGCCTGAGCGAAGCGACAGGCGAAAGGCTACAAACACTCCCTCGGATAATCATATCACAAGTCCCTTTCCCCTGGCGAATGAGCGGAGGGGTGAGGGAGGCACCCTTGGGAGGGTTCCCTCAGGGTCCTGTAGCGAATGAGCCCATTGAAACCCCCGTCTCTTTCTTCACTTGAATGTGCGCGCTAATTTGGCTGGTAGGAAATCAAAAATACGTCTTTGGCAATTATTTTGGTTGGGAGGGGTTTGCGATTGATCGAACATCCACAAGGAATCTTGAAGGAGGTGAAAGCAAGTTTAGAGTATCCCAAAAGTCACAGAAGAAGGAGAATCTGGAAAAACAGAATGCGTCGGGCTAAGCTTTTCATAAAGAGAAACTCATTTTTACGGAAAGATTTATTTTCTATAAACGCATATATTCTAATTGGTATATCAGAAAATGCTAAAATCCAACTAAAAGTTTGGACTTCGGGTGATATCCTTCTCACTAGTACATCGTCTCCTCTCTAGTTCATTCTACACCTTAGTGGGAGATGTCGCCTCAGTCGCAACTGATGTTGCTCCCTCGGCTCTACGGCTACAGATAGAACTCTTGGTTCTACATCTTCAGTGATACACTCGTCTCTCTCTTGTAGACTCTGTGTTCACTTCTCTCTGTCGTCTTCTGGTAGAAGACTCTCGCTCCACTCGCTTCGGACTCTCCTCTGGAGTCCTCGCTCGTTACGCTCATTCGGGTCCTCACTGGTGGCTCGGACCCTTACCCCTCTCTCGGTTGCCCGTTCTGTGGTGGCTCAAGGAGAACGGGAAGAAGCTCAAGGGAGCAATCCCAGATTCATGGTAAAGGAGAAATTAGAATGTCAGAAACTTTAACAGCAACAGCAACGACAGCAGAGAAAGTCACCAGAAGAGGCAACACTCTTGGTGGCATCACCCACAGAGGTGCTCCCACAGCCTAAGATCCCGCAGCATGGTCTCCCGCCTCATTAGAACCCCGCTGAGGGCTCACAACAAAAAATAGATGCTGGAAG
Organism: Candidatus Bathyarchaeota archaeon RBG_16_48_13; assembly: GCA_001775995.1. Lineage (GTDB taxonomy): Archaea > Thermoproteota > Bathyarchaeia > RBG-16-48-13 > RBG-16-48-13 > RBG-16-48-13. Next base: position 3,361 of record MEZH01000005.1, on the reverse strand, counting down.
AAACTTCAACAAAATAAGGGAAGAGATCTCACTTGTGATGGAGTCTCCTCTTCTTCATTACCTCCTCCATGTGTCGCTTGTCTCGTTCCTCAGGGGTCTCCTTGACTATTACCATACCCTTGGCTGTCTTCCCATAGATAGCCTCTGGACTATCGTCTTCGATCTTTGGCTTTCTCTCCTTCTCCAGCTGCTTCAAAGTCTTCGTCCCTACTCACCTCCTCTTTCTCCTCTTTGGTGATAGTAGAATACTACCTCTCATCTCCGCTTCCTAGATCCGTAGCCGAAGCCTCCCTTAGTGCAGAGGGACTTCTCCTTCATCCTCCTGAACCTCCCGTCCAAAACGTGGTAGACCTCTGAGTCGTCCACTCTTATCTTCGAGCAGAAGAAGGTCCACTGGTCCCCATCTGGGATAGGGATTCCCTTGAGGCAGACGAACTCCTTGCAGGTCCTGTCCGTGAAGGTGTAGTTATCGAAGTAGGAACACCAGAGGCAGTTCAAGCTCTTGTACTCTCCGAGGATGTACCTCCAGAGTTCTATCTCAACTCTCTTCTTCCTCATCCCTCTCCCTCGGGGATCTTAGAAGGAAACATCGATGTGGAAGGCTCAGACCTCAGAATTGGAGACCTCATTCTTTGCTGGGAATCCTCGGATTTGGGATATACAGATCACCCACGGAGTGCAGGAAAGCTCTAGTCCACTTCTCTCCAAGATATGAATCTTCCATTAGATTTCCTTGAGACTCTGATCTTCTCTCCACTCCAGTCCTCTACTTTCAAGGAAGGACGTGGAGAGCCTTCACATAGAGATTTCATATACTCCCTATGATGATTTCTCCAGAGATCTTTATTTCTCTCCATGAACCTTTTAACAGCCTCATATCTTGCCTTCTTTCCCTTCTCTGTTCTGGCATATCTCTGATATGCTTCATTCTTCCATTCTTTCAACAAACTCACCTCTCTTAATCTTACTCTTATGTAGAAAGTCCTAGGGAGAAGGACCAGAGTGGAAGCCTCCACTGACGTAGATCTTGTTGATCTTCTGTTCACCACTCAGTTCCTTGTTTGCTTCTCTGCATGCATCCATGATAGTCTTGAAGTCGTCCTTCCTTGGAATCTCTATGTCGAACTTTGGTTCCTCATAGCTAGCCAAGGCTAAGGCATCGACAAGATCATCACCGAGTCTCATAGTCGTATAGTATTTGTTAAGATCGATGATAAGCTCCCACATGTTGGGAGAGGAGTAGAGCTCTATCCTGGAATCTTTGAACTTCCTAGCGAGAGTCCCTATCATCATCCCCTTCTTTCCTTTCATGAAGATGGGACAGAGCTTCACGTAGGTTGGAACCACCTTCTGTAGGTAGTCATCCATGCCCACGGGGTAGTAATCGTAATTGATCTTTGAGACCTTCATCTGCTGTACAACCTTCCCTATCTCACTGAAGAGATCAGGCATCAAGGTAGCATCATTCCAGCGCTTACACCAGACAACCTTGTCCTTAGTCCCTACTCTCTCGATGACGACCATGGCATTCTTGCTCTGATCCTGGACCTTAGAGAAGTCTATGCCAGCGATGATATCTCCTCCCTCTGGGAGAGCCGGAGTGCTTCTCTTGGCTCTGTCGATGTCCTTGACCTCGAAGACACAGAAATCCTTCTCGTCAACACTCGTGTCAGCGAAGAGCTCTATCCTTGCCTCCTTGGTGTCCTTGCCTCCGTACTTCTCGATCATCTGGTCCCTCAACTCCTGATCTATCCAGATGTCGTTGATGTTCCAGTGGTAGTAGCTCATCCTGTTCTTCTTCAGGTCTATTATCCATCGCTTGAACTGGAGGTTGTCTCTCCCATGGGGTGTAGATGAATAGATCCACCTAGGAATCTTAGAGGTAATTGGTATTGCTTGGCTCATCGACATCACCTTGTCTGCCTTGTCCTCACAAGCCTCATCGACTATCAGTAGGTCTCCGTGGACGGATCTGATCTTTGTACTAGTTGGCGGAAGGGAGTAGATTCCACTCCCATCCTTGAGCTCTATGGAATCAACTGTAGTCTCTCTGGTCTTTCCCTTCCTCCGTAGCTCATCTCTGAGGAAACTATTCCTCTCTATCAGATCTCTGCAATGGTTGAACAGCTGATCACTCTGGGACTGTGAGCCACTGATTATGTACACTTTTGCTCCTCTTCCAAGATTCTCTGTCTTGGCTAGGACATAGATATAGATCAGAGCGACCACTGCATCCACGAAGGACTTGCCCATCCCTCTCCCCGAGCAGATCAGGATGTTCCTCTTGCTAAGATCCTCTAGGTCTCTGAGGAGTCTCTCCTGTTCAAGTATCGGGGAATAGCCTGTGACCTTCTCGAAGAAGGCAGGGAAGTCACGTCTGTACTTCGTAAGATCTATTGTTTCTTTCATTCTCTCACTTCCTTTTCTTCAGTAGGTTGATCAGCTTCGCACAGTCCCCATCACTGAGATCCCTGTTCTCCTCAGCATAACCCAAGACGGTGCCACAACTCCTACATCTCATGCACAGAGCCTCAGACCTGAGATCCCAGAAGACCTCATAGTCCGAGTGATTACAAAACTTAGTCTGTTCTTGGATCGTTGTTCTTCCAAACAGTCTCTTCATTCTTGCTAAGATTTCTCTCATTTGCTATCAGTTCCATTTTCCCTAGTGTCCAACTGAGAACTCTGATTGGGAACTTCTTCCCACAGTCACACTCTCTGAGCTCGTAGAGACCCTGCTGTGTTAGCCAGCTCTTCCCTGCGGGCTGGTTGCCATCTGATCGATGACAAAAAGGGCAGTAGACTCTCACTCCTCGATAACCTCCAAGGCTGCTGGTTCGTATTCTTTCTTTAAGACTCTGAATCGTGCACCACAACGCCTACAGAAAGTCAACTCAAATGTTCCCTCTGTCGAGGTCCAGACCTTTCCTGTAGGTTCACACTGTTTCGAGTTGCAGTAGACACATCTGATTTCATCCAAGTTTCTTCACCTCTTTCTTCTTCCTCCAGCGCTCCTCCGCTGCCTTGTTCCTGCAGGCTTTGGAGCAGTACCTCTCCCATGACTTAGGATTCTCCACGACCCTGTTGCAGACTGGGCAGTGCTTTCCCTGTGCCTTCTCGGTGGGAGGACAGGCATCCATGAATGAGTCCCCAGTCGGGTTGAGAGGTCTCCACAAGTATAAGCTCTCAAGGGGAGCAGTCTTTTCTTCCTCAGTGATCCTCCCGTGTTGGATGAAGTTCTCTCGGAGCCTCTCCAGCTGTCCATCTAACATGTCGGAGAGATCTAGGAGATCATACTGCCAGGACTTCTTCTCACAGGGAACACAGAGCTTGGGAGGGTTGAAGCTCTGGGTTTTCCTCC
>MEZH01000004.1:44455-136040 GCA_001775995.1 Candidatus Bathyarchaeota archaeon RBG_16_48_13 | reverse complement strand
AACTCTTTTCCCGGCACCTCGTAGACCTTTTCACCATCGGGCGTGTCGACATACTTGGGACCGCCATCTTCGTGGCCAGTATCCTGGACGAATCCCTTCGCCTTTGGTTTATCCTTGACCGATTTGTCGATTCTCTGCTTCACTGAGCGCATCACCCCTTCGGGGTCAAAGCTGAGCCCCACTAGCCTGTCGTCTACAGGGCTCTTCGGATCCTTTTTTTGCTAGGTTAGCTCAGTTTGCTAGTTTTGCTTTTTTTTGTTTTTTTTGCTTGCTTTGCTTGCTTGCTCGGTTTGCCTGCTTTCTTTGCTCGTTTCGCTCGCTTCCTCTAGCGCTTCTGAGCCCTCTGAGTCCCCTGCAAGGCCCCTAGTAGTGCTAGGGGCCTTTGAGGTGCTACCAGGGGCTGGCGGAGGCGGCGGCGAATTTAGCTCAGCATGGCTCATTTGCGAGCCTGGCTCAGCCCCGCTAGCCATTTGAGCCTGGCTCAGCCCCGCTAGCCATTTGAGCCTGGCTCAGCAAAAGTTTCATTCGCTCATCAGCATAATGGGTGCGCAGATGCCCGGCTCGAGCATGTTCGCTCTTAAAAGAAATTTTGCAGCCTGGCCAGGAGCATGGTATAGCTCCCTGGCTAGCTGTGGCTGAGCCCGGGCTCAGCTGGCTCGTTTGGCTGGCTCGCTCGCTAGCTGGGCTAGCTCACTTGGCTCGTTTGGTTTGCTTTGCTTGCTTGCTCGTTTGGTTTGCTTGCTAGCTCGCTCACGCCTTAGCTAGCCCCCAAACGACGTCAGCCTACTACGGCATCTCGAACTCCTCTGCGAACCGACCATGATTAGCCGAGTCAGCTTCGAAGTCCTCCACGATCTCACTCGTTTGGTTTTGAGGATCAAGGTCCAATCTCATGCGCTCATTCTTCTCTGTCTAAGTTTTGCTCCAGCTTCTCTCGGAATTCCTCACCAGTTCCACCAGCCACAAGAAAGCGAACAGGCAACTAATTGCTTGGAAGCGATAAGGGAAGGTTAAGCGCTCAGTCAGCGCAAGTCCGGATTCTCGACCAAAATCCAATCACAAACGAGAAATAGAATCGACGTCTAATTCTTTAATAGACCGAACGGCGATAAATTCGCCTAAGAAACCGCCGCCAAAACCATGAACCAGGCGGAAAATGAGTCTCAATCTTCTGGACGGTGGAAAGATGTTCGGATGGGCAGGAACCATTCTACACGTGAACCTGGAAAACAAACAGATAAAGAAGAAACCTCTGGACAAGACTTTCGCAGTCAAATACCTCGGAGGGAAAGGATTTTCCTCCAGACTCCTGTACGAGCTCCTCAAACCCGGGACCGATCCTTTCTCACCTGACAACCCCTTCATTCTGTCCGTGGGGCCTTTCGCCGGATCCCTGTGGCCCACCTCCTCCCGCTTTGAAGTGAGCACGAAATCCCCCCTGACAAATACCTTTGGCTGCGCCAACTCAGGGGGCCACCTTGGCCCAGAGTTGAAATTCGCGGGCTACGACGCCATCGTCTTCGAAGGCATCTCAAAGGAACCCGTCTATCTTCACATCGAAGACGACAGCGTGAAGTTGAGCTCGGCAAAGGATCTCTGGGGCAAGACAACCGCCGAGACCGAATACATCCTGAAAAAGGATCTGGGCGACATGAACCTCAAGGTGGCCACCATAGGGCCCGCGGGAGAAAGGCTAGTTCTGATCTCAGCCGTAATAAACGATTACGGTAGGGCTGCGGCCCGCGGCGGTCCGGGAGCCATCATGGGCAACAAGAAACTGAAGGCCGTCGCGATTAGAGGCACGAAACATTTGGCGGTGGCCGAGCCGGACAAGTTCTTCAAGCTGGCCGCAGAGAAAAATCACATGGTCAGACAGAGCCCCCGAACCAAGTGGTTGAGAGATTGGGGGACCCTCTCCCTAATGGGATCCAAGAACGCAATAGGCGATCTCCCGACAAAGAACCGCCAAACAGGTCAGTTCGCCCTGGCCACCAACATGGATGGCCCCACCGTCACGGAGAAATACGCGATATCCAGGAGAGGATGCTACGCCTGCCCCATAGCTTGCTCCCACGTTACAGAGATCAAGGAGGGACCATTCGCAGGAACCATCGGGGAAGGACCAGAGTACGAGACCACCGACGCTCTTGGCCCCAACTGCTTCAACGGCGACTTCGGGTGCGTAGCCAAAGCGAACAAACTGTGCAACCACCTCGGTTTGGACACCATGTCCACCGGCGTCGCCATAGGCTTCGCCATGGAGCTTTGGGAGAAAGGCATCCTGACCCCGGAGGATGTGGGCGGACTCGACCTCACTTGGGGCAACACGACCACCATCATAAGCCTGATCGAGATGATCGCCTCACGCCAAGGTCTTGGCGCTGTATTAGCGGAGGGCGTCAAGCGAGCCGCCGAAAAGATAGGGAAGGGCGCCGAATACTACGCCATGCACGTCAAGGGCATGGAACTCGCAACCCAGGAGGGCCGAACCATCAAGGCCTTCGGTCTGGCTCATGCCACTGGGAACAGGGGGGCCGACCACCTGTACGCCCTGCCGACCATCGGCTACGGAAACTACGAGATAGCTCGAAGGTACTTCCCCCACCTCTCGGAGGATGATCTGAAAGAATTCATGGATCTCAGAAACTACAAGTTCAAGGCTCTCCAAGTCACCTTCACCGAGAAAGTCTGCACCATGTCCGACTCATTGAGCTTGTGCAAGTTCAGCAACGCAGAGACCTACGTTCTCACACCAGCCGACATAGTAGAGGGTTTCTCGCTGCTGACTGGGATCCAGATGGACGAGGCCGGACTGCTCCAAGCTGCTGAAAGGATAGTAAACTTGGAGCGATGCATAAACGCCCGGGACGGCTATACCCGAAAGGATGACACCCTACCAAGGAGGTTGCTGGAAGAGCCATACGCCATCCCCGGAGTCAAACCCACCGTAGTAGAGCTAGACGCCTTGCTGGACGAATACTACATCCTTCACAAATGGAACGTAGCCACCGGACTGCCAACGCGTGAAAAGCTCGAGGAACTAGGCTTGGAGGACGTTGCTGAAGATCTGGCGAAGCTGGGAGAGGCCTCGTCAGCCTGACCCTTCAAGAGACTATGGCGCTTCTCTCTCGATCTTCTTCTTTATATCCCCGTAACCAGCATCAAACGCTCTCAGGTTCAGATCGATGGTCCTCTTAGGAACCATCTCCTCAATGGTCTTTTTGAAGACTGCCAGTTCAATATCCAGCCTCTCTATGCCAGCCAACGCCCCCACCATCACCACATTCATGGCTAGCGGGTCTCCGGCCTCCTCAGCCAGCCTCGTTGCCTCTATGGTAATCACCTTACTGGACAAGCCCCCGAGGACTCTCAGGATCTCTTCAACAGATGGGTAAGCCCGATTGCCGATAATCACATCAACCGGATAAATGGATCTGGTATTCACGACAGCGATTCCCTCGGGCGAGAGGAATTTGGCGCCTATCCGGAGGGATTCAACGGGCTCGAAACCCAAGAGGATGTCGCCCTTTCCCTCGGGTATCAGCGGACTGAGGCTTCTCCTGCTTATCCTTACGTGGCTAGCCACGGCTCCCCCTCTCTGGGAAGCGCCGAAGGTCTCGCTGGCAATCACCTTGTAGCCCGAGTCGATGGCGGCTTTGGAAATGATGGCTGAAGCCAATATGTTGCCTTGGCCCCCCACCCCTGCCACCAAAACGTTCGCTTCCTCAAGTCTCATCTACTTGGCCTCCACTATTGCGCCTGCCGCACAAACCTGCCCGCAGACACTGCACCCTGTGCAGAGGAGGGCATCTATGTCCGCCTTCCCGTCCTTGTCCCAGATTATCGCGGGGCAACCGAACTGCGTGGCACAGAGTCTGCAAGCGGTGCATCGTTCTTTGACCACCGTGTACGGATGAACGGCTATTCCCTTCCTCCGGTTTTCCCTCTGCGCATCCAAGGCGCACTCCCTCTTGGATATGACGACATTGACTTCCTTGGACTGGAGGGCTCTCATCAGAGTCTGGGTCGTCTTCTCAACATCATATGGATCGGTCGTCTCAATGCTCGAAATTCCGCATGCCCTGGCTATTGTCTCGGTATCAACCCTTACCGTCTTCTTTCCAGTTGCAGTGATCCCGGTGCCTGGATGCGGTTGGAACCCTGTCATGGCAGTAGCCAAATTATCCAAAATCACCACGGTCATCTTGGCATCGTTGTAGGCCGAGTTGATTAGAGCCGGGATGCCCGCGTGGAGAAATGTGGAGTCCCCGATGGTAGCGATCACGCGTTCAGGGAGGTTAGCATGAGCCAAGCCACAGGCCACACCAATGCTGGCCCCCATGCCATAGGTAGTATCCTGCATGCTGAGCGGCGGAAAGGCGCCAAGGTTGTAGCATCCAATGTCGCCAGCTATTATGCCCTTTTCTCCAGTTTTTCTGAGGGCTTGTTTTATGCAATAGAAGGTGGCTCTGTGGGGGCACCCTGGACACATGGCTATGGCCCTGGGCAACACTATATCCTCGGCCTCCCGGACCCTTTCTCTCAGTTCCTTTGACCGAGGCTCATATTCCACATCCATGAATCCTGCCAAGGCTTTGAGGACAATATCTGGGGTGTACTCGCGTTCCCTGGGAAGGTCTCCTGTCAATTTCCCTCTGATATCCGCCCTATTCTCTACCTCGTATGCTATGGCCCTGACCTTCTCCTCAACGAATGGTTCAACCTCCTCCACGACCAGCACCTTCTCCACTGTGTTGAGGAGCGTCTTGATCTTCTTTGTTGGAAGAGGGTTAACAACGCCGATCTTCAGGAAAGCCACCTTGTCTTCAAGGTTAAGAAGCTCCATGGCTTCAGAAACATAGGTGGAGGGTACCCCTAGAGCTATGACGCCTGATTCAGCTCCTCTAGGCAGATCCAGGTGGTTCAGGAAGAGTTCTTCCGTCTCTTCTCTCATCTGGTTCTGTTTTTCGTGAAGCCATTTGTGTCTGGCTGGCGATTGGGTAGCCACCATGACCCAGCGCTTCGGGTCTTTGATGAATCTAGACTCGTTCCTCTCCCTCCTCAACTCGCCCAACGAAACGTCGCCTCTCGAGTGGCTTAGCCTCGTCACGGATCGGACGAAGACGGGTAGCTCCAGCTTTTCCGAGAGCTCGAAAGCCTCCACCACGGCGTCCTTGGCTTCCTGGGGATTGCAGGGCTCCAGCATAGGTATTTCAGCGAAGTAAGAATAGAACCTAGAATCCTGTTCATTCTGGGAACTATAGGCGCTGGGGTCATCCGCTACTATGATGACGAGGCCTCCCCGCACACCAGTCTGGTTCACAGCCATGAGAGGGTCCGCTATCCAGTTGACCCCTACGTGCTTCATGGAAACCAAAGTTCTCAACCCCGAGATGGCGGAACCTACGCCAACCTCGAAGGCCACCTTCTCGTTGGTCGACCACTCGGCGTGGATATTGAACTGGTCTGCCACAGAAGCTATTGACTCCAGGATCTCCGAAGAGGGCGTGCCTGGATAGGCTGAGGCAACTTGAACTCCTGCTTCGAGTGCGCCTCGTGCGAAGGCCTCATTGCCCATGAAAAGAACTCTCTTGCCTGGGGCGTCCAGTGTTAGAAAAGGATTTGGCATTAGCTATCCCTTGGTGGTGATTAATGCTTATATTGCTCCACAGAATAGTCCTAAAATACGTTTCGTTTTCACTTGGAGTAATTGCATATGGCTAAAATGGTTAAAGCTGCAGTAATGACCAAGCCTGGAAGCATCGTCATTGAGAATTTTGAGAAACCTGAGGTGGATTCTGATTCCATTCTACTCAAGACTGAGGTCGCTGGCATATGCGGCACCGATGTCCATATATTTCAAGGCCACCTCCCTACCGTTCCATTTCCAATCATCCCTGCCCATGAATACGTTGGGAAAGTGGAGACTCTTGGCGCCAGCGCTGTTGGCATGGAGGCAAGGGGCCAAAACCTGATAGTGGGCGACAGGGTTGCGGTCGTTCCATGCATACCTTGTGGCAGATGCTTCTACTGTAAGAATGTTCCTTCCCGACCTAACCTCTGCGAGAACAGGATCTGCTACGGCATAACCATGAGCAGCAAGAATCCGCCTCACCTCTTAGGAGGTATGGCTGAGAATATGTATGTCGTGCCCAGATCGTCGATATATAGGATTCCAGATGATATGCCTTCTGACCTTGCTGTCTTGACAGAGCCTCTAGCCGTGGCGACCAAGGGTCTGGAACGAGCATACGAACCGGGGGTTCCTTACGCGCGGGAAGGTTTCGGAATAGGCAAGAGCGTTGTGGTCCAGGGTATAGGACCAATAGGTTTGTTCGCAGTGGTGGCTGCAAGGGCGGCTGGCGCAGGGATGATCATAGCTATTGATTCAGTCGATTTGAGGCTGAGCGCAGCCGAAGAGTTTGGTGCCAATGTCACGATAAATATGAAGAATGCTCCAAAGAAAGAGGATCGAGTGGCGGAAGTGAAACGTCTCACGCTCGGGAAAGGTGCCGACGTCGTTCTAGAATGTGCTGGGGTTCCTGCCGCGTTCGCTGAAGGACTGGAATTGGTTCGAAGAGGCGGAAAACTCGTGGAGCTAGGTCACTATACGAATGTGGGCACTGTTGAAGTAAACCCAAGAGACATTTGTTGGCGCGATGTTGACATACTAGGATCGTGGTCTTATCCGCCGACTCAGTTCGAAACCGCCTTGAACCTTCTTTATTATCAGAGAGATCGCTTTCCCTTCAAGAAGATGATTACTCATCGATTTTCCATAGAAGACGCGGCCAAAGGCATTGAGAAAATGAATGCCAAGGATGAAAGCATAAAAGTCGTTATCACGCCATAGAAACACGCCAATCGAGGATGGGATAAGCAATGAAATTTGGCATCCAAATATATCGTAGCATGGAAGAAACGATTGAGTTAGGGCAGCTTGCGGAGAACGTAGGATTCGACTACTTATGGATCGCCGACGTTCCAGCCATTCGGGATGCTATTACAACCCTGTCTGTCTTAGCCATGAACACTAAGAAGATAAAACTCGGAACGGCCGTTGCCGGCGTGTTCACCCGTCACCCCTCAATATGGGCATCAACAGCAACCACCATTCAGGAGTTGTCCAAAGGTCGGTTCACTTTCGGCATCTCGGTCGGTGGTTTTCTCGCTCGGTCAAAGATGGGTATCGAACTAGAGAAGCCCGCAATGACGATTCGAAATCAGATAGCCGTTTTCAGAAAACTTCTGAAAGGCGAACCAGCCACATACAAAGGGGAATATGTTACGATGAATGACTTCAAACTCGCCTACCCTATTGATCCTCGTCCAATACCCATCTATGTGGGCGCAAGAGGACCAAAGATGCTAGAACTCACGGGAGAGGTCGCCGAAGGACTATTAACCGAAGGTTCGACAAGAACCTTGAGCGAAAGTAAGAAACATTTGAAAAAGGGGGCTGAGAAGGCTCGGCGCAACATGTCAGACTTTGACACGGCATACCTGCCAACATCTTTCTGGGTTTCCAAAGAAGTATCAAAGAAGGACATGGACATGCTGAAGATGTCTGGAGCCCCTTCAATTCTCGACTCCGTTCCCGAAGTCCACAGGATGCTGGGTTTAGATAAAATACCCGTTGAGATGCTGAGAAAAGCCCTGATAAGAGGTGACTTCAGCAAAGTCCCAGAGTACCTCCCTGACGAGATTCTGCGAGAATTCGCCATTATTGGAGACTGGGAAACGTGCATTTCAAGAATCGAAGAACTGGAAAAAAGCGGCATGACCCAGCTAGTACTAGTTGACCCCATCGGCCCTAAGACGTCGGAAGTGCTCAAGGCATTTGGAGAAAAAGTGATTCCAGCGTTCAAATAGCGCTTGGGAATCGCGCCTATCCTTTGAGGACGTTTTCGAAGATGGGCAGCGGCACTGGCTGCCTTCCGGACTCCATTCTCAATATTCTGAGGAAATTGTCCAATAATTCTTCCTGGGATGCGTTTTCGCTGCTTGACAAGTGACAAACGAGAGTGTTTAGCTCTATCCAGTGGTCAAGCTCCACTTTCATTCTAGGGCTCGTAAGAGTAACGATGACATATTTGTTTACAAGTGCAGCTATTTTACTCACATTTGGCTCTTCTCGTCGGAGATAGGTGTTTTCCTCTTCGGCGCATTCTACCTCTATTTTTCCGTCTTTCAGAGTATCAAAACACGTCACCAGGCACTGTTCATTCTTCAAGAGGTCATCGTTTAGAACCTTAATGAACTCATTCATTTCCCCTTGGTTGTAGTAGTTGATTTCGAAGAAAGTGTCCACTCTTGTCCCTGATGCTTGTTTGAAATTCCCGTAAGCCTTTCGGAGCCCTTCAAAATAGCTCCTGATCAAAGGGTCAACCTCGGGTTGGGTGCCACTTTGTATCGCTTTTCCCAATTTGAGGGCAAATTCTTGTTTCAATTCTGATGGGAAGAAACTTCTCAAAGAGAATTCGACGGAATCTTCGTTCTCCCTTCTTATTTTGGCCTTGTAGATTAGACCGCGTCTTTCGATGTCGGCAACATTGCCTTTGACCACGCTGGCGCCCACAACCTTCGTTTTCTTCTCCAGCAACTCTGTGATCGTCCCTTGAAGCTCCTGGAGAGGCATTTCTTCAGAGGTAAACTCTCCATTTTCCACGTAAACTCTCACTGTGGGAGTTCCTATGCTCGAGAAGAAAGAAGAAATAACGTTGATTGCGGTCTGGTGTTTCTCGAGAGGCACCGTAATTTCAGCGTTCGCGCCAAGTATTCTCATCGCATATCTCTCTGTGACTCGCAAGAGAAGAAGAAACGATTTCCTGGATTTCAACTTATCTGAAAGGTAGCCGCGCAATTCAATTTGAAAAGGTTCGCTTGAAATTGGCTGGGCTGATTCCGAAAAATATAATAAAAAAAGGCTTTGGCTTTAGAAAGAATAAGTTAAGGTAATAAAGGTAGGCTCCTTCTATTCCCCTTCTTGCTTCTTTTCTATAGCTTCAGATATAGCAAAGTTCGGTCTCACCGTCGTGATGCGGACCATCGTCTTCTCGCCAATGTTCCCACTCGGGATAAAGATTATGTAGCCTTCAATCTTGGCTATGCCATCGCCTTTCCTTCCTTTGGCGATGACCTCCAATTCGATTTCTTGGCCTTCAGTCACAGGTGGCGTTTTGGCGCCCGCCATTCTAGGTTTCTGCTCTGCACCCTGAGGTGAAACTTCTCCTAAATTCTCGCCTTCTTCAGACAAAATTTATGCACCTTTTAGATAGATAGCAAAATCTCTTCTACTATGAGGATATACTTAAAATTTTTCCAAGATATGAGATTTGGGGATGAATCACGGCTTCTCTTTCTCTTCTGTTTCTTCCTTTTTGGCTCCTTGATCTCCAACAGTCGGCGAAAAGATGAGCTTCGATTTCTGGATGCCCACGTGTCTGAGGGGGGCTATCTTCTTCGCTTCATTGAATATCTCAGAAGCTATCTTACCTAGAACCGCCTCTTGAACGAAATTATCAAACCCCAGCGTGCTTGCCTTTGTTTCGAGTGTCTCACGCATTATCCGCCTGATGCTATGGCCCTGAGCTTGCTTTATTCTGGAGGCCGTGAATGCGATTGCGGAAACCCTCATTTGGTGTCCGTCCCCAAGAGTCACCTTGTAAATTCCCTCTATCCGTGTGCTACCTCGTCGGACGAGGCTCCTTAGGTAATCACGAGAATATTCGTGGCCCTTGAATACTGTGTCAACCTTGCTCCCTTTGACGTCTGCAGTCTTAAAGTACAGCTTTATGTGTTGTTGGGAGAAATCTCCAGTTACGTCGTATAGAGTAGTCTCAACGGCGCGATTCAATATCTCAACAGAGTCGTTGCATGGTGCTAACGCGACAATATTCCCTCCAAAGTAAGGCGGCGCAGATATCGAGAACCATGTCTTATCTCGCCATTTGTCTTTAATCTTTTTTTTCTCGGCTTTGGGCAATCGTTATCCTCCGAAAGACACAGAGTTTACAAGAGGACAATGCACTAGCGTTTAAAAGCTTATTGCTCTAGTCAGGTCTTTTTTCCATGTGACTCCATCTCATGCAGCAGTCTTTTGGCTTCGTCAGCCCTCACTTTTCGCTCTCTAACCATCGCTTCTGCGACTTTATCTATGAGTTCTCCGCTAGCACCAGCCATTACCGCAACGTTTCTCGCATGGAGCCTCATATGACCCCTTTGAATGCCCTCGGTTGCCAGTGCCCTGAGAGCTGCGAGATTTTGCGCCAAACCAACTGCTCCAATCACTTCTCCCAACTCGTTTGCATTCCTTACTCCAAGGATTTTCACTGCGATTCTGGCCATAGGATGGGAAACCGTGGCCCCCCCGATTAGACCCACGGCTAGAGGCATCTCAATGACCCCAGAAAGATCACCGTTGTCATCCTTTTTCCAAGTTGTCAATGTGGTATATCGTCCCAGTCTTGAAGCATAGGCATGAGCTCCAGCTTCTATAGCCCTCGTATCATTGCCAGTAGCCAATACAACGGAAGTTATGCCATTCATGACTCCTTTGTTGTGTGTTGCAGCCCTATACGGATCCGCGGCAGCGAAAGCGTAGGCCTCGATTATCCTGTCCACCACCACTTCCCCGCCAAGCGCTTCCCTTTCAAATGTCGCCGTGGATTTAACAAGGCGCTTCGTTGCCAAGTTCGACAAGATCCTCAGGTTGACTCGCCCACCAGATATCTCTTCAACCATCGGTGCAACAGCCTCAGCCATGGTGTTCACGGCGTTAGCTCCCATGGCGTCCCTGCAGTCGACCATGAGTTCAGTAATGACCATGGGACCAACCTGAGTGTCTATGATCTTCACTTCCAAATCCTTCGCGCCGCCCCCGAGCTTCGAAAGTATTGGATCTTGATCGTTGGCCACTTTCAAAATATCCATCTTCTTTTTGAGTATGAATCCCTTGGCGCTGATGGGATCCGGAACATCAACAATCTGTATCTGGCCAATCATAATGGGTGGAGTGCTCGTGGACCAAAAGCCCCCCCTTACTCTGGCAATCTTTGCGGCATGACTTGCCGCGGCCACTACCGATGGCTCCTCTATCGCCATCGGTATTAGGTAGTCCTTGGAATTTACGAGGAAATTAACGGCTATTCCCAAAGGAATCGAAATTCCCCCAATAACGTTCTCTATCATTCTGTCGGCTTGCCCGAGACTCAATCCACCCATAGATTCGGTGGTCTTAACCTCCTCCTCGGTCAATCCAGCCAGAATCTTGACTTTCTCCAACCTTTCAGCAGGCGTGAGTTTGTAGAATCCTGAGATTTCGGAGGAACCCATTTTCTTCAACTCCCTCTATATTACTGTACTCAGGGTTTTATTTCTTTCACGCAAGGTTTGATCTATACAGTAAATGCGACCTCAGGTACTGTATCTGATAACATGCTGTGAGCCAGGCAGTTCAACCTCCCTGAAATCCGTTGGTCAAATGAAAAAACAGTTTATTGGGCAGGATTTGCTACCTAATTTCAGGGGAAAATCATGCGGATCAAAGCGGTTGGCTTCGACTTCGTAGGGACCTTAGTCCAATCCAACGCTGACCATGAATCCTGCATGAGACAACTCATAGAGACCCTGAAAGCGGCTGGACTCGAATTCTCTTCGGATAGATTCAAGGCTATTCACGCAGTAGTCGTGAACAAGTATAGAGACTTCAGAGAGATGACTTGTGTTGAGGTCAACAATGAGGTCTGGGTTTCTGAGACCCTATGCCAGATGGGTTATTCCCTTGAACCCAACAGCGAAGTGATCCGAGTTGCAGTAGACGCTTACTTCCAGCCATATATCGATTCTCTATTCTTCTCCCCCAAAACCTTGTCCACGCTGTCCAGGGTACATCGCAGATTTGCCACATGCTTGATCTCAAACTTCACTATTGCTCGGGCAATTCACAAAAGCATCAGGAGACTTGGTCTTTATGATTTTCTTGACAAAATAGTAGTATCTGAGGAAAAAAGCCTGAGAAAACCGCACCCAAAGATCTTTAGAGACTTCCTAGAAGCCTTCGACATTAGGCCCCAAGAAGCAGTCTTCGTCGGAGACAGCATGATCCACGATATCTATGGCGCTAAGAACTTAGGGATGAAGACCATATTGATAATGAGCAAAGCCAATGATCCGACTGGACGGAAAATCATCTGCCCAGCCCTGGACCCGGTAGAACCCGACTTCAGAATTCTCTCCATCGACCAAATTTCAGACGTGCTTGATAAGCTCTGAAAGTAGGCACGAACCTTGAAAGAAAAGATTGGGATGGCAAGTCTCCCCCTTCACTATGGGCATGCCCCAGCTTGGCTCGTCGGTCGTATGAAGAGACTCTCCAAAGAAATAATGATCGTGATGTTGGATAAGTATGGTCCTGATGAAATCCTGGGACGACTCTCCGATCCTTTTTGGTTTCAGTCCCTTGGATGCGTTCTGGGCTATGATTGGCACTCCTCAGGCGTTACCACTGTCGTCACGGGGATCCTGAAGAACGTGCTGAAACCTGAAGAACATGGTCTTGCTGTTGCTGGCGGGAAAGGTGCCGCCTCTTTGAAGACTCCCTCCGAGATTGAACAGATAGGTCGAGTATTCTCCCTTTCGGAAGAGGAGGTCAACGAGCTGAAATACTCCAGTCGGATGAGTGCGAAGGTCGACAACGCAGCAATTCAAGCTGGTTATCCACTCTATCATCACACCTTCTTCATGACTGTGAACGGTACATGGGCTGTTGTTCAACAGGGAATGAACGTCTGTGAGAAGACAGCCCGAAGATATCACTGGCTCTCGGATCGGGTCAAGAGCTTTGTGAAGGAACCTCATAACGCTATTATTTCTGACAGAGTTGAACAGACTGTTCTCAATATGACCTCGCCCGTTAGTGAGGATTGCCAAAAAACTTCCCTCGACTTGACAAGGGATGGACCGAGAACCATAAAGCGGGATTTCCATTCCCTCAGACCGCAGCATCAAGAGGTTCTCACGAAATGGCTTCAAGTAAAGTCAGACAGGGATAGAAAGACTTTCAGAGCAATGCATCTCCCCGTAGACCTGAATTGGAAGGCATTGGAAAAGGTGTATGACTTTCAACCTAGGAACTACGAAGAACTGCTTGCCTTCAGAGGAATAGGGCCTGCCACAGTTAGAGGTTTGGCATTGATTTCTGAATTGGTATACGGGAGCGAACCTAGCTGGAAAGACCCCGTTAAGTTCAGCTGGGCCTATGGCGGCAAGGACGGTGTCCCTTTTCCAGTTGATAGGCGATCTATGGATGAAAGCGTCGATTTCCTTAGGGAAACCATTGACTCCTCGAAACTGGGTGGGAACGAGCTAAGTGACGCCCTTATGAGGCTGAAAAACATCGTTCCGAAAACGTAAACAAGGTTGTCTAACGGCTGATCTCAAGTCTATCCATGACAGAAAGCCAATCTATTCCGTTAATCACGCTTTTCAGATGGCTTTCCAGCAAGGCTTTTGTCCTCTCCTCCCCAAGCCGATCGGAGTTCCAGAATACGAAAAATGAGTTGAAGGAAGCCTCTTCAACCGACCATGACCTACCTTTGGTCGTGAACCTTATTCTTCCCAATTCTCCCAGATGACATCCCTCATTTGGGCACAGTATGTTGATCTCATGCTCTCTTATGTTGAACAAGAAAATCCCATACTCCCTCGGAGATCTTATGAGGCGCCCGCAGGGACATTGGGCATAGTCACTCTCTGTCTCTTGGTTCTCCTGAACAAGAGCCTCAAATAGGGCTTCCTTATTCTCAACATTGATTCTAGGCTGTCTCAATCTCAATAGCTCTCTCATTATTGTTGAAGATGGTGATTCATTCATCAAACTGAGATCATTTCATTCTTCAAGAACCTCTCTCGCATCCATATTAAACCTTGGCTTCTTGGGTCCATTCTGCATCACGAATGGTATCAGTCTCCACGCTAATGGCTTCAAACGAGGTAGAAGTATTATTCAACTAGGCGCTTCGGGTCAAACATATTTTCGTCGAAGTGTCGCATGATTCAGAATATTTTTATTAATAGATCGCAGCTTCTCAGAATAGTCCATAGTAGACGTGAGCGGCCGTGGTCTAGTCTGGTCTAGGACGGAAGCCCCCCATATGTTTGAGGGAGAGCTTCTAACCCGGGTCCAAATCCCGGCGGCCGCATCCAATCTCTAAGCGTTTTGCAGCGCCCTGAGCCTCTTGACCATGTTAGGGTGCGTCGAAAAGACTTCGGCCAGTTTATCCGTGCTCGTTACGGGTCTCTCCATGATTTCCTTCACCAACTGCTGATCTGTCTTATTGAGGCCGGCATAAGACATTGATGCCATATCGTTCTGAGCATTATCTGGGTCACTTATCAAGAGAGCCTTGAAGCTGCTAAGTCCACGGAAATTCATCTTGTTTTTGCTCTTCATTTTGCCTGTGGATGTCACGATCTTAGCCAATGCTTCAGACAGTTTCCTTCCCCCATCATCCACGTTCTCGGCGCTCTCCCTGTCCGCGTAGTATTCCCTTAGGCGACTTAACCCCAACACAAAAAGGTTCAGAATGAAGTAGAGCGCTATGCTCACAAAACCTATGAGAGCCGTTGTTCCAGCTCCGTTGTTCCCACTTCTATCCCTGTTACCGCCGAGCATGTTGCTCCACATGAGGCTGTATCCGATGTAATAGAATATGGCTGGGAGAACTGACACGAACATCATGATCTGAACATCCCGATGCTTGATGTGCCCCATCTCGTGACCGATGACCGCCTCAACCTCTTCCATCTCAAGGTTCTGTGTCAAGCCTTGGGTTACGGCAATTCTGCTTCCAGATAATGGTGAACCATATGCGAATGCATTCGGCACTGGAATACCCGCCATCATGAGTTTGGGCGTCTGGATACCCAGCTTTTGACTAAGGTTCTTGACAACCGCATGCAACTCAGGTTGCTCATTCACAGGGACCTCCTTGACTCTGTACAACGCACCGATCAAGTAAGGTGCGACAAGCCATTGGACAATGTTGATAATGATAACAAGAAATGCTAGGGATAGTAGGTCTACTGTTCCCAGAAGGCTCAAGAGTACAGTAAAGAAAAGTGTGGAAACACCAACTATTAACGCCAGTGTCCCAAGCATGGATAGTTGAAGTTTGAATATGCTCATGTTCTCAGACCTTGGAATTTGCTAAGGATGGAGTCGACGCTCAAATGTTTTTTCTGTATTTCAAATAGTACTATTGACAACAGTGTTTTGTATCAAAGGATGACTTCTCTCTCTTAAAAACATTATCAGCCGTCAACTTTCCCCCGTGATTCATTAGGCTTTTCAATAATATTGGCGATTCTTGTGTCACTGGGGCATGACCAAAGAAAAAAAATAAATACCTGTTCCTGATAGTCAGTTTTTCCGTCAAAAGTAATTCTTGAGGTGAATTTTGAATGGCAAGTATGGGCTCAGCTGGAGGAGTTCCTGTTCTGATATTGAAGGAAGGATCCAGTAGAACTCGTGGAAAAGAAGCTCAGAGGAACAACATTTCAGCAGCGAAGGTAATCTCGGAGATCGTGAAATCATCCTTAGGCCCTAGAGGAATGGACAAGATGCTCGTTGACAGCCTGGGTGATGTCACCATAACCAATGATGGCGCCACAATATTGAAAGAGATGGACGTAGAACATCCTGCCGCAAAGATGATGGTTGAAATCGCAAAAACAACCGACACCGAAGTTGGCGATGGAACCACTTCGGTCGTGGTTCTAGCGGGAGAACTCCTAAAGAAAGCGGAGGGTCTCCTCGACAAGGATGTCCACCCATCGATAATCGTAGATGGCTATAAGAAAGCTGCAGACAAAACCTTGGAGATATACTCGGATCTCGCAATCTCCACAACTTCGACCGACAAAGAGATGCTGAGGAAAATTGCCCGAACATCAATGGCCACCAAGATGGTCTCAGAAAACAAAGGATTATTTGCAGATCTGGCTGTCGAAGCTATATTGAACGTGGCTCAAAAGGTTGGAAACGAATACAAAGTGAGTCTAGATGACATAAAGATCGAGAAGAAGACCGGAGGATCACTGGACGATACGAAGAAGATCGATGGCATAGCCTTGGATAAGGAAGTCGTTCACCCTGGAATGCCAAAGAAGGTCGAGAACGCCAAGATTGCGCTCATAAGCTCCGCCCTGGAAATAGAGAAAACGGAGTTTGACGCAAAGATCAACATCGAAGAACCCGAACAGATAAAGGCCTTCATGGACGAGGAAGAACACCTGCTAAGTGACATGGTGGAGAAGATAGCGAAGTCTGGCGCCAACGTTGTGATATGCCAGAAGGGCATCGATGACATGGTTCAGCACTTCATGGCAAAGAAAGGAATCCTGGCGATCAGGAGAGCCAAGGAGTCCGACATGGAGAAGCTCGCAAAGGCCACCGGCGGCAGAGTCACAAATTCCTTGAACGACCTCACAGCAAGCGATTTGGGAAAAGCCAAATTAGTGGAGGAACGAAAGGTGGGCGAAGATAAATGGACCTTCATAGAAGGCTGCCACAACCCACACGCCGTGACGATACTGACCCGAGGTGGAACCGACAAGGTAATCGACGAGGCGGAAAGATCGATCCACGACGCGCTCAGCGTAGTAAAGGACGTTGTTCAGAAACCCAAAGTCGTCGCCGGAGGAGGCGCACCTGAAACCGAAGCCTCAGCCAGACTCAGAAGATGGGCTGAGAAACTCTCAGGACGAGAACAATTGGCGGCTCTTGCATTCGCCGAATCCCTTGAAGTGATACCGATAACCCTAGCAGAAAACGCTGGATTGGATCCAATAGACATCATCGTGGACCTGAGGGCCAGACACGAGAAAGGCGAAAAATGGTACGGCGTCAACGCGATCGAAGGCAAAGCCACCGACATGGCTAAGCTGGAAGTCTATGAGCCTCTAGTTGTCAAAGAACAGATCATAAAAGCCGCTTCCGAAGCAGCCACAATGATTCTGCGGGTCGACGACGTCATAGCGGGAGGCAAGTCCAGAGCTCCAGCGGGACCCCCGATGCCACCAGGCGGTGGTATGGGTGGCATGGGCGGAATGGAATAGATCCATAACCTTTTTTATTTTCTTTTCTTCTATTTTCCATAATATACAGAGTAGTGTTCTCTATGATTACACCTTCGGAGAAAAAGCAGCTACTGCTAGCCGAGAAGGGTGCGGACAAAAAGGATTTGGAGAGGCGGCTAGAGTTGGTAGAGAATGCTCTCAAAGAGGAGCAGAAGAAGACAGCGGATTACTTAAACCGCCTAGGGTACCTTCAAGCAGACTTCGAGAACTACAAGAAACGAGCTAAGAGAGAAATGGACGATATCGTCAACTACGGGAATGAAGACCTCATATTAGAGTTTCTAGTTGTTGTCGATGAACTTGAACTGGCCATCCGGAATAGCGAGCAGAGCAAGATTCCAGAAGGATTGATTGATGGATTGAAGATGATTCTAAAAAATGCCTATAGAATCCTTGAGCGCCAGGGCGTGATTAGGATCGAGGCGGTAGGAAAACCTTTCGAACCGACGAAGCATGAGGCTTTTTCGAAGGTCACAATTGAAGGTCAGAAAGAAGATATGATCGTGGAAGAGATAAGGAAGGGATTCACTTACAAGGGTAAGGTTATTAGACCGAGTATGGTTAAAGTCGCTACAGCACAAATCCCTCCCACTAATGAATCTGAATAATCTGAGGTGTCTTGAATGAGTTCTGAAAGTAAAGAAAGAGAAAAGATAATGGGAATAGATCTTGGCACAACCAACTCAGCGGCTGCCATTCTGGAAGCCGGTCATCCCGTGATAATTCCGAGTGCCGAGGGCCCCACCATGGCAGGCAAAATGTTCCCCTCAGTTGTCGCTTTCACTAAAGAAGGGATAATGCTGGTGGGAGAACCTGCCAAGAGACAGGCAACAACGAATCCTGAAAGCACTATTTTCGAAATTAAGAGGAAGATGGGCACTGACTATAAAGTCAATATTCAAGGCAAAGATTATACTCCTCAACAGATCTCTGCCTTTATTCTCCAAAAGATCAAGAAGGATGCCGAGACATTTCTAGGTGGGCAGATAAAGAAAGCTGTGATAACCGTTCCAGCGCACTTCAACGACAATCAGCGGCAAGCTACGAAAGACGCTGGGGAAATAGCCGGGCTTGAAGTCGTGAGGATAATAAACGAACCCACAGCCGCCGCATTGGCATACGGCCTAGACAAGGCGGAGAAGGAACAGAAAATTCTGGTTTTCAGTTTTGGCGGAGGCACCAACGACACAACTGTAATGGAGTTTGGAGGGGGAGTCTTCCAGGTACTAGCTACAAGCGGTGACACAAAGATAGGTGGCACGGACTTGGATAGCGCACTTGTAAATTACCTGATGGGGGAGTTCCAGAGACAAACAGGCATAAACCTTGGAAACGACAAGATGGCCATGGCGAGACTCAAGGAAGCAGCTGAAAAGGCCAAGATTGAGCTCTCAAATCTAACTACCACCGATATAGATCTCGCATTCATCTCTTCTGACGCTACTGGACCGAAACACCTCCACTACACCATTACTAGGATGAAGCTTGAGCAGCTCGTCTATCCTATAATTCAGAAGATCCGGGAGCCAATAGTGAGGGTCATAACCGACGCAAAACTGGAACCTAAAGACATAAACAAGATAATACTGATTGGTGGCCAGACTCGGATGCCCCTCATCAGAAAATTTGTTGAGGACTTGTTAGGCAAGACCGCGGAGAGAGGTATCGATCCCATGGAATGCGTGGCTGTGGGTGCCGCTATTCAAGGGGCCGTATTGGCAGGAGAGATAAAAGAGCTTCTCCTTCTGGACGTCACACCGCTGTCACTCGGGGTGGAGACTCTAGGTGGAATAGCGACCAAAGTAATTGAGAGAAATACGACTATACCAACCCGAAAAAGCCAGATATTCTCCACAGCTGCAGAATTTCAAACAAGTGTCACCATACATGTTCTTCAAGGCGAGAGACCGATGTCTGCTGACAACGTTTCGCTCGGCATGTTCAACCTAGTGGGTATACCTCCAGCTCCTAGAGGAGTTCCTCAGATCGAGGTTACCTTCGATATAGATGCCAACGGCATTCTCAACGTAACCGCCAAGGATTTAGCCACGGGCAACCAACAGAAGATTGCAATAAGCGCTTCCACAAAGCTGTCCGAATCTGAGAAGAATAGGATGGTGAAGGAAGCGGAACAATTCTCAGAACAAGACAAGGTCAAGAAGGAGACTGCTGAAGCGCTCAATAGCGGGGACTCGTTGATCTACACAGCCGAGAAGACCCTTAAGGACCTAGGTGGGAAATTCAGCGATGATCAAAAGAAGCAGATCCAAGATCTGATCAATGATGTAAAGGATGCAATGACTGCCAAAGACGTCCAGAAAATCAAAAGCAAGGCCGACGATCTGACTAGAGTCCTTCAAGACGCAAGCTCAGCCGTCTATCAACAAACAGCTCAACAACAGCAACAACAGCAACAACAGCAACAACAGCAACAAACCCAGCAAGGTCCTCCTGGAGAGGAAAATCGCGATCAAGAAAAGGTCGTTGACGTCGAGAGCAAGACTGTTGATGAAGAAGTGAAGTAGAAGCCCGACAGATTCATTTCCGGTGGTCTAGTGGGCGAGAAGAGAGATTACTATGAAATCCTAGGCATTCCGAGATCGGCTTCAAAAGATGAAATGAAGGGCGCTTATCGGAAACTGGCCCTCCAGTACCACCCCGATCGGAATAAATCCCCTGATGCCGAAGAGAAATTCAAGGAACTCTCAGAAGCATACGCTGTCCTCTCGGACGACGAAAAGCGCAAACAATATGATAATTTCGGTCATCAAGGTATAGACAGCCGCTACACTAGGGAAGATATTTTCAGAGAGGATATATTCAACGAGGTTTTCAGAGATTCTGGATTTGGTTTCGGCGGTTTCGGATCTATATTCGACGTGTTCCTTGGCGGGAGAGAACGAAGAAGATACGGTCCCGAAAGGGGTTCTGATCTCAGATATGATGTGGAGATCAACCTCGAGGAGGCTTTCAGAGGCGCGGACAAGAAATTCTCTCTCACAAGGTCTGAGAGATGTGATGCTTGCAGGGGAACTGGAGCCAAACCGGGGACAAATCCAAGAAAGTGCCAAACATGCGGCGGTGCAGGTCAGGTTCAGCGAACCAGATCCGCTGGCTTCGCCCAATTCGTTCAGGTCACGACTTGCCCCACGTGCAAGGGAAAAGGGACCATCATAGATACTCCCTGCAGCGCTTGCAGGGGTGAGGGTTTGCTTCAGAAGAGGCGAACAATCTCCGTAAAGATACCGCAGGGGGCAGATGAAGGCACTAGACTGAGAGTAGGCGGTGAAGGTGAAGCCGGAATTAGAGGCGGTCCTCCGGGAGATCTATATGTGGTGGTGCATGTTAGACCAAGCGAGCTCTTCAGGAGGGAGGGCGATGACATAACATTTGATGCCGCAATAAGTTTCTCTCAGGCAGCGCTTGGAACAGAATTAACAGTGCCAACCGTTGATGGGAAATCGGTCATCAAAGTTCCGAGCGGGGTTCAATCTGGGACTGTGCTGAGAATGAAGGGAAAAGGCATGCCCCGTCTTGAAGGCCGAGATCGAGGAGACCAGTATGTCAAAATAAAGCTCATAACACCCGAAAGACTGACCGTTCGACAGAAAGAACTCTATCGTCTCCTGGCAAAAGAAGCCGGGGAAGATGTCTCAGAGGACAAATCTTTTTTCAATCGTTTGAGAAGTGATTGAAGACATCTTAGTCAGCATCATATGACAATATTCTGCCCCCATCCCATGACTTTCTTCCCTGACCCTTTGTCTATATGGGTGGAGCAATATTCTCTCTTCTTGCACTGGGCATTTTGGTCCATTTCAGGAATTCAGTTGACGGGGGATATTTTTCGTAGAGTTCCTCTCGCCGAGCTTCCAGAAGCTTCTCCTCAACTCCAAGGAATTCAGCTGCCGTTAGGATCTTATTGTGATGTTTCCTAGCGTTTCTGAACGCTGGCTCCGCAAATTCCCTCCAATTCTTGTCTCTTAAAAGGTGATGTTCCAAAACGATAGTGGGTATCTCCATAGCCATTTCGCCAATGTTGGACAATGCTGTTCTGAGTGATGATTCCGGTACTCTGTAATCTTTCAAATATGTCGGGGGACCGCCCGTTATCAGAATTCTTGGATTTTCTCCAAGTATCATCTTAGTTGTGTCTTGAACCATAGGACCTTGTACATCTGATGCATATGTAACACTTGCATCGTCGCGCGAGATGGTAACCATTACCACCCATCCCAAAGCAGTGTCCCTTTCCCCGTGAAAGACTGGGCCTGAAAATTCTATTCTGGTTTTTCCGAACTCAATCGAATTTCCATCTGCCGACTCCAGTCTCCTAATGAATCGTCCTGTTGTCTTCTTGAACAACCACCCCCTTCTTCTTTGACTTGGGTTGATGTCGCCTTTGATGTCTTTTGCGTAGACGGTTTTGTCTCTGAAGATCTCTTCAGCTGCATGGAGACTACTCCCGTTCCATATCTCATCATGAAATGTTGGAGTATAGTGATCATAGTGCCAGTGTGTGATGACCAGCAGATCAGAAATCTGGGCTCTTCTTGCTATTTCCACCCGCACTTCCGCTCTGGCCTTATACTCTGAAGGATGGGGCATGAGACCGAAGCGAGGACCCAGAGATACGCCGGGATCAATTAGGAGTTTCACATCTGGGGTTTCAATAAATGTGCACATCGATCTAACGCCAAGGCTTTCGAAGGCGAGTGGTGTGATCACAATCCCATTCAAGTTAGTACAACCGACTGCAAATTAAAGACGTTGCGCGCTTAAATCCCTACTTGCTGAGGGAAAACTTAGGCTGATTTTCAGCGCGCTATCTGCCAAAGAAGAAATGTAAAGGAATCACTGAGAAAATTCATATGTGCGGGTGAATTACCTCATTTTCGATCTTATGAAAGGCGGGTCAGAGGGCCTGTGGAATATTCGTTTTTGCGTCGTTTCGAAGACGTCTAATTATTGCCAAAGAAGAACCGTGTTTCCCCCAATGTCGACACATTGAGAGCTTTTATCTTCACCACCATGGGGTAGTCACTTGTCGCTTTGCCGAGAATCAAGCAATGGTGCGGTGGCAACTCTCGAGCCAATATCTTCACGGTTTCCACATCTATTTTCGATGACTTTGAAACTGTTTCCAAATCATTTTCGTTGGTGAAGTTGAAAAGAAATGCGTTGTCTGCCTGCCGGTAAATCGCCTGTTTTATGCTGTCTGGCTGATTGGTTATGAACGTCGTGAATATTCCCAAGTGCCGCATCCTTGTTACTATGTCTTCCCAATACGTGTCGTTAAGATACAAATGAGCTTCTTCTGCGAAGAGGAAGACCCCTCTTAACGTCCATCTCTCCAAGAGACCCGTGAGCTTACTTAGGACGAACTCTACAACCAGTCTCTTGTATACTTGGGGCAATTCTCTGAGATTTATCACCAGAGTTCCGCCCTTCGGGATCGATTTGAATTGATCCTCAAGCGTCGTGGTCAGCTTGGGGTCGTCAGTGAATAGACTTGAGTTTATGAGTCCGTCGAACCTTCTGATCAACGCGTCCTTTATGAATTCATTCTGAGTAGATTCTATCGCTTGTTTTAGACTCTGCAATGTGGGGACACTTTTTTTGTCGAGGCTCTCCCAAATCCTTCTGAACTCCCAAGCTGAGGTTTCTGGAAGATCAAACACAGTTCTGAGGATATTCAAGACAACGCGAATCCCCACATAGGAAATAGCGGTCTGGAAATTGCGACCTGGGGTCAGAACCACCACTTTTTCGTAGTATTTGTTTTGGGTCCCATCTTTATTGAATCCCAGCTTCGTATATTCGCCATTCACGTCAAAAACGATACACTTGCCACCATGGTCTATGAGCCCTAACATCAAGAGTTTTGAGAAGTTGGATTTTCCAGACTCTTTTTTTCCGGTGATTATGTTCAACTTTCCGTCTATGGAGTGAGCGCTGATGGCGATCTCGGCGCCACTTCTTGTGAAGCCCAGTCCTATTGCCATGGAGTCGTCGGGTGAAACCATTTTTAGAATTTTCTCGTCTGAAATCTTAGCGATCTTGGCGGTGCACCTCGACGGAATCCAAGAAACGTCGGAGCTGAGCCCTTCTTGCGACAGTGTTCCTCTTACCTTGCAGATGTAGAGCTGTGCATCCCTTACCTGATTGAGGTAGGACTTCAGATTGAGCGGGTCTACATCCTCGGCGTCTATGTCTAGACCTGATAAGTCTCTGAGGAGATCTTCCATGATGCCCGGAACGTTCGCGAACGCCACATCGATGATGTGCGCTATCAGCGCCTTGCCGCCGTCTTCGACAAGCAGATAATCTCCTCTCCTCAATCCCTCAGGAGGGCAACTAAGGATTTGGAGGGTGCCGTTCTCGATCTTATACAACCGCATCATAAGCTGGCCCCTCCATGATTTGTCTCCCCCCGAACGGACCGAATATTATGTGCCTCACATCGGGTCTTTTTGAAATACGAAAGGAATAGTATTCCGATACATATCTTTGAAGACCTATAACTTCGGTTGCCGTGAATCTGGAAAATATGTGAGCTAGTCTCAACGTTTCAGGATAGTTTTCGATGATTAGGTCATTGCCTATCAGACGTCTCACCCCTATCAACCCCTGCTCTTCTGTTAGTTCCCTGTCAATATCGAACCTGAACGTGCAAGACCCTGCAGCAAGCTTAGTTACGTAGACTCTCCCAAACGACCTGACAGCCTCTTCGTCACCAGATTTGGTGACGAAGCTCAAGGGGATCATGCAGGGCGAACATCCGTCATCTATGAGATCGGTGATGCATCTGTCGCCTACATAGAGCTGGGTTTTCTTGGAGAGCCCCATGACGGTGTTGCCGTTTTCTCTCGCGTCTCTTAGGATCCGTTGTGTCGCATAATAAGTTGGATCGTTCGTCCAAACGGTCAGAGACCCATCCCAAAGGATTACGGCGTTCCTGAATTTCCCGCATACATTCCTTTGGAGAGCTCGCTCGAAAATGGCGCGAAAAGCGTTTGAAACATAAGGGCGGTCTGGCGCTCTGTACGTTTGCCTGATTGACAGTAAATTCGCGGCAAGAGTGTTGTAAAGGACCTGCTTATTCTTCTCCGTCGCGAATACTATGAAGGGACCGTAACGCGTCAGATTATAGTGATGGTTTTGGGCCCACACCACTGTCCCCCGAAGCGCGAATAAACCGCCTTCATTCGTCTCTCCCAGATCAACGTTTGTTGTGTCGATGCCAACAATTGTAGTTTCTGTAGGGTCAGACTGTATAGGGATTGATTTGATTGCTGCGTTTTCACGGCTCAGATTGAGTTCCATCCAAGGCTCATTGTCGTGGCTCACACTCATGTCTGACGGATCGGTCTTATCAGAGACTACCCGACAATTTCTGACACCGGACAGAGAATCTTGACTGAGTTTCATTAGTTCATCGTGGAACTGCATTGTGTTTTCAAGTACTTGCATTGTCAACAACCTTGATTTTCGTTGTACAATCAATAGTATTGATTGCGCAATCAACAATCAATAGGGTTGGTCAAAAGTATATAAGCGTTGTGCACCACTATCATTGAATATTCACTCAACACCGTCGGAGAAAAGCATCATTGGCTGAGCAGCAACGAACTGTTCACATCAAGATCAAAATAGGCAATGTAGAAGCCGAAATATCTTGTCAGCCAGATCAGCTCAAGGCAGCGGTAGAGAATTTCATTTCAGCTTTGGAAAGCAAAGAAATCGCTTCCACTCCGAGTAGCCTGCCTCTGGGGTCCAGTCCGGAATCCACCCCCCACAAGAAGGTGTTTGTGTCTGACCTAGTCAAAGGATTCTGGTCAGAAGGATGGTTCAGCACAGCTCGGAATCTATCAGAAGTGCATACAGAGCTGTCTCGGAGGGGGTACAACTATGACAGAACTGCCATAGCCCATACTTTGGTAGATCTCGTGAGAGAAGGCTTGCTGACCAGGCAAGGGATGAAGGGCCACTACAACTACATTCAGAAGAAACCGCCAACTAGTCTTCTTCTATCAGCTTAGGTAAGATATGATCTTTGAATCTCAATAACCCGCTCGTGGTTATCCTCTTCTCACCTAAATCAACTGTCTCTACCATCAAAGAGCGGTTCAGTTCGCTCAGTCGGGCTCGAACAACTTCTTTTCCAGCCCCAGTGTAGATCGACAGTTGATCGATCGAGAGAGCAGGCTTGGACAATATTCCAAGTCTGAAACCAAGACTAGCT
The DNA here is from genome assembly GCA_001775995.1 of Candidatus Bathyarchaeota archaeon RBG_16_48_13. Classification (GTDB taxonomy): domain Archaea; phylum Thermoproteota; class Bathyarchaeia; order RBG-16-48-13; family RBG-16-48-13; genus RBG-16-48-13. The sequence goes on along the minus strand of MEZH01000004.1, from coordinate 110,656 downwards.
CCCACTAGATAGCTGATTATCGCGTCGGAAGTCTTTATCCCTTTGAAATCCTTCAGGAATACGGGGCCTTCAGGGGCTATCTTCATGACCAAACCTAACTCTTCGATTAATTCATCGTCTTCCACGGTGAGCTTCAATTTATCTAGGATGCTCAGTTTTGGGGCTATATCATAGAGAAACTTCATCGCTTGGCGGGCAACGTCATCGAATTCTCCGGAGAGATCCTCGGAGAACCCATCATATTGTATCTTCACGGTAAGGCGTGGCTTGTCGCTCATTTTCCTCCCTTCAACGCCGGTAATATTGCAGAGGTCACGTATTTTATTCCCGCTGGAAGGATACCATACTGCCCTCTACCAATTTTCTCGACATACCAAGAAGACATCAATTCAGCTAACCGGGCAGAAACGGTCTTGGATCTCTTACCCACTATTGTGGAAAGCTCCTCCAACAACATAGAAGAACTCGGGCTTCTCCCTAATCTCTCGGCCAGGTATTGTCTCGTCAAATGAATCAATACTGCGTCCTTATCTGACATTCTAGACTTGGTCGTGAGCACAATTGGACCCCTCTCTGAAAAGGCAAAGACTCCCTCTGCATTTCTCAGAAGATCCTCCAAATCTACCGTAATAGTCAGCCTTCTGAGGAGGTCAAAAGAAGGGTACACTTGGGAAAGGAATTTGAGAAAGGCTTTTGCCACTTCATCGGCGTCACCTTCAAATGTAACAACATCTGATCCTTCAAACCTTGCCTGAACTGTCAGTTTCTTCTCCAAGCTTCTCACATCGTATCGCTCTGCTTAGAATGGACAAAAATACCTTTTTATCGGTATTGTTATTTCTCTTTATTGGGTGTGTGATGATGAGTCTGGCCTGTTTGACATATCAAATTGATGAAATAGATCTTGAGTGCGGAACACGCCCGCATTAGCTGCTATTCAAACCATCGCTTTTGTCGCCTGTAACAAAGAAAATCGATTGAAATGAAACAGCATAGACAAGAAAACGAATGATCGATGGATTCTACCCTTTGTCGCCTCATATCAGTCTGAAAGGGATTATAGACGTTTCTCCATAATCGCTCGAGACAAAACAAGAGAATCGGATCCAAAATTGGAAATGTCTCAAACTACACTTCCAGATACTGTCCCCAAGAAACTTGTCTCACAGATTTGACTTCCGGGATTTTCTCCTTCAGAGTCTTCTCGACCATGTTATAGAACGTGTTCCCGGACATTGGGCACCCGGTGCATTGGCCCATAAGTCTCAACTTCACGATACCCTTATCCTCATTAACGTCTACGACTTGAATGTCTCCCCCGTCCGCCCTTAGGCTAGGTCTAATTAATTCGTTGAGTACAGTCTCGACTCTTTCGCGAATATCCTCCTTCTTAGCCATAAGCACTCCTATATTTGGTGAGGAATATTTGTCTTCCCTCTCTAAGCACCTCTTGGCCATGAGAATGGCGTCTTCTCTCTTCCCATAATATCCCCTAATAGTCTTCCTTTCAACGAAGCCGAATTTACAGTATAGATCCCTTGCGACGCCGTTATGAATGCTGACCTCCAGAGTGATTTCGTGAGCATTCATGTTCTTGGCATATGCGATCATGGTCTCCACAAGTCTTCTTCCTATACCCCTCTGTCTGAAATCTGTATGAATAGCCAAATTCGCCAGGTGCGCCGTCCGCTCATGAGGCGCAATTCTAGCCCTTTCAGTCGCCATGATCGCATAGCCTATGATCTGATCATTCGAAGTCGCGACTTGGAAGCCATCGGGTTCTTTGTAATGAAAGACCACAAAAGAGAATTTTGGCCAGGGCTTTGGGAAGGAATGCCTCTCAATTTCGTGCACTTGATCAAGGTCCGCTATCCTGAATGGTCTAAGAAGAACTTCCAAGGGCTCCAACGATACATGCCTTCCTCAAATGACAGAAATGAGCTACGCTTAGAAGAATCTTCCTCCAGCTGAACCCCAGTGATTGCGGTCGATGATAGGTGATTCTAACTCTTTTCATTCATCCAGCGAGTCCTCTCCCTCTCGGGCTCGCCGAAGGGATTGCCAGTATCTCGCACGTTGTTATCCATCTGAGTGTCCGCTTTTGGAACCAAACCCTTGGATACTGCCTCCACTCTTAATCTCCTTATCATTGTAGGGACATCAATGTCAATAGGGCACTCCTCCTTGCATGCACCGCACAGGGTACATAGGAACAGCCCGCTCTCCACGGCCTCCTTCAGTCCAGCGACGAAGGCAGAGAGAATTATTCCTCTTCCAGAAATGTACGAATTATTATATCCGAAGAGGTTCCGAACTCGTTCTTGAGCGGGACAAACGTTGTGGCACGCGAAGCATCTGGTGCAGTAGAGACATTCAGCGAACCCCTTTTCTATCGCCTTTGTCCTCCCGTTGTCGACCATTATGACGTGGATCTCTCTGGAGCCAAATATGCCTCTGGTCGGCTTGAGTTCCATGTTCCAATCTTCCGTAGGCGCGCTCACTATGTTCATGTTACTGGGGGGTCGACCAAGCTGATAGACGGAAGTCAGCTCGGCAATAGCTACTGAGTCCAGAAGCGTCGGCACAACCTTGTCGATCCCCGCCATTACCACATGTTGAGGCAGACTGATGACCCGGTTGATGTTGCCCTGCTCATGAATCAACACTATGGAACCCTCATTGGCTGCGATGGCGTTGGCGCCCGTGAGACCAACCTCTGCTTTTCCCAAGAATCTTTCAGCTACCTTCTTCACATTTCTCAGAATGTCTTCGCGTTCAGGCTTGACATGAGTACCAGTCTTCTTCGAGATGGCCTTCGCCATGGTCTCCAAGGAAATGTGCACCATGGGTATACCCTTTGTGGAACCATATTCCTCGGGAACGAAGTTCCACAGCAAGTATCCGAAATCCGTATTGAGTAGTTCTATACCTTTCTTTTCGAGAATTCTGGGGAGACCTATCTCATTGGGAACGTCAGCTGCTGATTTTGCAACGAATTTTGCATCCCCTATTACCTCGAGAAATATGTCGGCCGCTTCTTTTGCAGTCCGCGCGTAATACGTCTGGATTCCATTTCTCTCTAAGCTTTCCCTCGCTATTTTCACGAGTTCATCTAGCCTTTTCAAGGAATCTTCTTTGACGGCTCTGACCTGTCTCGCCAACTCGATGAGGTTTATTCTTTTTTCAACAGAGGTTCTCCGCTTCCAGCCTTCTTTGTCAGACTTCCTTATTGCATCCAGTCTCTCGTCTCGGACCCTCTTCTTTATCTCTCTTCGTTTTTCTTGAAAGTAGGTTTCACTCACCTTCAGTCCCCCGGTTTAAGCCAATCGACTAGCAATCATTACACAAAGGTCCATGACAGTTAGACCCGACCTGATGCGCTTTGAGGCCTGTTCCAGATTAAATAGGCAGTCCGGGCAACTGGTGACCAGAATCTCTGCACCAGTGGCCTTGGCTTCTTTCACCCTTTCTTCACTCATGCTCATGGCAAGTTCTGGGAATGCCGCCCTCAAGGGGCCACTTCCTGATCCACAGCAATAGCTTCTCTCTCGGATGCGATCCATTTCCACTAGCACTATCCCTGGAATACCCTTCAGAACCCTTCGGGGTTGGTCGTAGATGCCCATATGAAGTCCTAGATGGCATGGATCGTGGTATGTGACAATAGTTCGGTTATTTCCGGGATGTATAAACTTCAGGCGTCCATCATTCATCAAATCCAAAAGTAACTCACTTATGTGAACGGTTCTGAAATTGACCTTTCCTAGAAGCCTTGGATAGTCTATTCTCAGCGCCCTGCAACATGATGGACAAGTAGTTAGTACCAAGTTTGTTCTTCTTCCCTCAATGACCCCAGTGTTGTGACGTGCTAGCGATTCAAACGTACCGTCGAAACCAGCACTAGCGAGAGGAACCCCGCAGCACTTCTCTTCGAGCCCCAAGATTGAGAAAGATATCTTAGCTTTCTCCAAGATTTGCACTGTTGCCTTGGCTATTTCATCATTTCGATAGGATGTGGTGCAACCCACAAAGTATAACAATTCGTCTCTGGGTGGGGGCAATTCGAACTACCTATGCTTATAGGTGGTGTAAAATATTATTTTTGACGGCATTGTATTAAATAGATCGCATCTCTTAGGGGCGTTATGAGAGATTTATTGCTTTCAAGTGTTCCTTTGATTCTAATAGGGGCCATCATGTTGCCACTTTGATTGTACAAGAACCTCTCATTCTCTTACGTCCTACAAAAGTCCATGACCTGATAATGCAACTGGCAAATATTCTTATTATAGCCTAAATGCTCTATTTCAGACTTGGATATGAACACCTTGTCTCTTCCCCTTGGCAAGATACCTCTTCAGATATTTCGAGAGGTTGTCCTCAAGCATCTAGGGGCAAAACTCCCAGAAGTAATGATGGGTCCGGCTGTTGGAGAGGATGCCGCCATCATCAAGTTGGGCAAGGAGTATCTCGTAATCTCATCAGATCCGGTGACGGGCGCGGTGGAAAAGGTCGGATGGTTGGCGCTTCAAGTGTGCGCCAACGATATAGCAGTTCGTGGAGTGAAACCGAGATGGTTCGTATCAACCATCCTTATGCCCGAAAACTCAGATAGATTTGCTCTCGAGAACATCTGTTCTCAGATAGACAAAGCCGCCAAAGGACTCAGAATAGCAATAGTGGGTGGTCACTCCGAGGCTACACCGACTCTAGTCCATCCCATCGTGGTTGGCTGTATGTTCGGCATCACCGATGGGGGATCATACGTAACATCTGGTGGAGCCAAACCGGGAGACGAAATAATCATTACGAAAGGTGTAGGGATCGAAGGTACAGCCATTCTGGCCTCCGATAGACGTATGGTTGTCACCAAGAAATATGGGTCCGATTTTGCGAAAAGGGCCGAACTTTTCTTCGAGAAGATCAGCATTGTGGATGAAGCTATGACTGCAGTGGAAAGCGGTGGGGTGACCGCCATGCATGATCCAACCGAAGGCGGCCTGGCGGGAGGACTCCACGAAGTCGCGGATGCGGCCGAGACCGGCTTCCGAGTCCATGAAGACTCCCTGCTAATCCTTCCAGAAACAATCAAGATATGCCATCTCTTCGGCATAGATCCGCTACAACTGATCAGCTCCGGTTGCCTTCTGATCACAGCACAGAGAAGGAAAGCTGAGAGAATACTTGAAGGAATAAGAAAGAAAGGCATACCAGCAGCCATAGTGGGTGAGATTGTCAAGAAATCTGAAGGAAGAAAGATTGTGTCACGCAATTCCTCAGCAAGGGATTTGACGAGACCCATCTCTGACCATCTATGGGTGGCTTTGAGTAGGCAATTCTAAGAACTGATCATACAATTTCGGGTGGTAATCTCAAGTTGACCGTCTTTGCCGACAAGGAGAGACTTTCTCCACAATACATACCTGCAGATTTGCCCTACAGGAGGGAGCAGATAGGCCTCCTCCACGGGATCTTCGGGGATTTCTTGGAGAAGTCCGGAAGAACCTCTGAGAAGATCCTGCGCATGCACGGTGAGGTAGGCTCAGGAAAGACCTGTACAGTCCTGAGCTTTGGAAGAGAATTCGAAAAAGAGGCAAATGCTCTAAAGATCCCCTTGAAGTTTGTCTACACAAATTGCAAGCTCGAAGCGGGTTCCCGTTTTCTCTTGTATCGGAAGCTTTTGGAGAAAATCTCACCTGATCTCCTCTCACGCGGTCTCTCTCCCGAGGAGATGTTAACTCAACTTGTAAACTATCTTCATGGTGAGGGGTTATTCGTCATATTAGCTCTAGATGAGATTGACTACCTAATTAGAAGAATGAAGGAGCAGAAAGACATAGGCTCGGTAATATACGACCTCACCAGGATCAATGAAATAATGCTGAGTCCATTCGGGCCAGTAGTGGGTGCCATTTTCATCTCTAGAGACTTCACTTGGTGCAACCTCCTAGACCCATCAGAAAAGAGCACTCTAGGCGATTTGAAGTTGCAACTCTCAAGCTACAAAGCCGAGCAACTGAATGCCATCTTGACAAAGAGAGCTGAAGAAGCCTTCAAGGAAGGCGCCTTGTCAGAAGAAACCATCGCATACATAGCTGATATTGCTGCCAACAAATCTTTGAATCCTGGTGATTGCCGGTTTGCCTTGGACATACTCTTTTACAGCGGCTTGGTTGCCGACACCAAAGGTTCTAGGAAAATCATCCCAGAATACGTCAGGTTGGTTGCGAAAGATAGTTTCCCGGGCATGAGGACAGAGGACCTCATGACGCTTAGCGACCGAGAATTGCCAGTTCTCAAGGCGACGGTCAGAGCTCTCAAGACCCGCCAAAGACCTTATGTGTCAATCCAGGAGTGTTGGCAAGACTATCTTCTCGTGTGTGAGGAGGAAAACATCTCTCCTGACTCATATAGAACTTTTAGGAATCACATTCAGGATTTGAGCCTTAGAAGTTTCATAGAATACAGATTGGATAAAGGAATAACCATAACTGGTGCCACGATGGAAGATTTCGATAGGGTGATTTTAACTCTAGAGAGAAGGGCCAAGAATGCGTAGTATAAGAAAAGAAAATCATGCTGAAGTTGATGAACTGATAGAAAAAGGACTCGGCAGAGAAGCACGACTTCGAATCCTAAAGTTTTTGATCAAGAATCCTTCTCGAGAAGAGTCTCTAACAAAGTACAAGATCGCCGTCTTGACGGGACTCAAGGGCAAGGCCGTAGAGGAGCATCTGAGCAAACTAGTTGAAACAGGATGGGTTCAATCCACCCAGATAAACGACTTGAAAAAATACCGAGTGAATTCAAGAAACCCCAACATCCCCCATCTAATAGATTTCTTTACAAGAATCAAGTACGTCTAGAGTAGCCGTTCCGGTACCTGCAACAAAGCACATAAATCTAGAATAATCTTCTTTAGACATGCCCAGGAATTACCGATGACTGAGGATAAGGCTTCCACAGACTTCGAGCTATTATTGAGAAAAATAGCGATAGACCTGACTGGCGGAATCTTCTTTGAGAGAATGGCTCCAAACGTGGTCTGGGAAAGGGTTGAGAAACCGGTTGCGGTCCTATTGGAGTCAGCGGTTGCTTTGAGGGAAGAAGCAGTTTCACTAAAGCCCGAGAGGTTTCATACCATAAATCACCATTATGAAGCCATGGTTCAAAGACTCAACACTTTTAGGGAAATATTGTTTCAAAGGACTACCGAGCCGTTGACAAACTCTCGCTTGGGGCTAGAACAACTCCGTCAAGCCCTCGTGGAGGCATCCGATTTTCTCCATATTCTAAAAGAAGCCAGGGCAAACCCCAACCCAATCATAAAAGCCATACTCGATCTCAAGATGAGACAGAAGGCTGTTCAAGAATCAACTCTCGGAGGGCCCTCTCCTTCCCAATTGTCTGGGCCGTACGAGAAAGACGAGGTCAATTCAAAGAAAAATCACTCTTAGAATCTCAAGTAAGGAATTCGTATGCCCGGTGAAAGCAGGGGTGAAGGTTGATGTTTGAAAAAGAACAAATTGATTATCCCTTGGCAGCGAAATTAGTGATCCACTATCATCAAGATAGGTGCAATTCCAATGAGTAAGACTGTGGAAGAACACAGAGCTTCTGCTCCAAAAAAACTGACATTTGCGATCTTGACCATAAGCACATCCAGGATGAAACAACTGACCAATGGGGTCGCTGTCAAAGATCAGTCGGGTGACGCAGCCATGAAGCTCCTTGAGGATGCAGGGCACAAAGTGAGTTTCAGGAGAATTATCCCCGATGACAAATCCTCAATAATCAACGCCTTGAAGGCTCTTGTCGCTGCAGAAGAAGTGGATGCCATTATTACTTGCGGCGGAACCGGCATAACACGAAGCGATGTGACCATCGAGACAATTGAACCCATGTTTGCTAAGACATTGCCCGGTTTTGGTGAGCTTATGAGAAAGATCAGCTATTCAACTATTGGTTCTGCAGCCATGTTAACTCGGGCCATCGCTGGTACAATAGGAGACAAGGTAGTTTTCTGCATCCCTGGCTCCACTCAAGCCGTTGAGGTTGCCTTGGGAAAACTTATAATACCTGAAATCGGGCACGTCGTGAAACATGTCAGAGAAAACTGACCTTCTATCCTCCACATGTCATAGCATTGATCTCTGAAGAGTCCTTCAAATCATTCTCCTACTCTTTTCGAGATAGAGATCGTATAGATTCGTTCTTGTCCTGCACTGATAACAGATACAACAAAGAGGCAGATCAGGTGTTCTGCACTTCTCTTTATAAGCGCAAATAGAACACGTAAAGTGCGATTCGCAAATGAAGCAGCGTTGTGCAAAGACCACTTCCTCCCTAAGGATTCTTTGAAGTAGAACCTTTGCGGTGTCTACATTTTCTGTTTCCTTCAGGAAGAATGTTCCGTCTTTCCTATTGTAACCTAGTCCCGCCCTCATCAATTCAATATATGTTTCTTTCCCTACGAATGGAAGCTTGAAACGGCCTCCGGCTATGATCTTCATGGGATGTCACCTACCAAACAAGTCTTGCTCCTGTCATATATCGTCTATGCTCCAGATGATCGTGGGCATCTCTCGGCCTTGATCTTGACAACGCGATTCCATAAACACTTATACTACCTACATTATCTTGGCGAGTGTTCGGTGCCATCTTAATGGGAAGAGTTGGATCGTCTTCTCTGAAGCCCTTTTTTCACCCGAAGGCGGTGGCGATAATTGGGGCCTCAGATATTCATAACAAGATCGGTACAGTAGTCTATGAGAATTTCCTTCATAATGGTTTTGCTGGAAAGATCTTTGCCGTGAACCCCAAGTATTCGCAGCTGTTTGGGCACCCTTGCTACCCTACTGTCAAAGATATCCCTTCAGAGGTGGACTTGGCGGTTGTTCTGGTTCCTGCCGCTATCGTCCCAAATATTATGGGAGAGTGCATCGAGAAGGGCGTCAAAACAGTTGTCATAATTAGCGGTGGCTTCAAGGAGATCGGGCCTGAAGGTGCTGATCGAGAGCGAATTCTGACTGAAATGTCAAAGAAGAGCGGAGTCAGAATAATAGGACCAAATTGCATAGGAATATTCGACGGAACGTCCAAAGTGGATACTTTCTTCTTTACGCCTGAGAAGATGGGTCGACCCAAACCCGGTTCTATAACCTTTATGACCCAGAGTGGCGCTTTCGGGGCAGCCATCCTTGACTGGGCATCCTACGCGGGGATGGGCATGAGCAAATGTATCAGCTATGGGAACATGAGCGACGTTGATGATTCTGATCTTCTAGAATATTTGGCGGGTGACTCATCGACCAAGGTCATCGCCGCCTACATTGAGGGCATAGATGAGGGCGAGGGGCATGATTTCATGAGGGCTGCGGCGAAGGCGTCCGCCACAAAACCCGTAATCCTAATAAAAGCGGGGAAGACCATGCGGGGCGCTGCTGCCGCAAAATCTCATACGGGCTCTCTGGCTGGAACCTATAAGATTTATGAGGCGGCGATGAAACAGAGCGGTATAATTGAAGCTAACGATTTCGAGGACATGTTCGACATGGCCAAGGCTCTGTCTTCTCAGCCTGCGTTGAAGAATAACCGAGTCCTAATCCTCACTAACGGAGGCGGTTGCGGCGTCATGGCCGTTGATGCTTGCGAGAAATCCGGACTTATAGTCCAAGAGCTTTCACCTACAATTCAAGAGGAATTGAAGAAGGTTTTCCCATCTCATTGCATAACCCATAATCCCATAGATGTGACTGGTGATACTGATATCGGGCGATACAAGGTGGCTTTGGAGAAGGCCTTTCTGGAGAACGATGAGATTGATGGAGCCGTGGTCAATGTTCTTTTGCAGGCGCCTCTCCTATCGACCGACATTGTGGACGTTTTAGACGATATTTGCTCTAGAAGCAAGAAACCGATAGTCTTATGTTGTATTGGCGGTGAATACACCGCAAAAGTTGTCAATCAGCTTGAGAAAAGAGGGATCCCGACCTATCCTATCCCTGAAAGGGCGGTAAAGGCCATGGGAGCACTCAAGAGCTATGGTGATTGGCTAAAGAAGAAATGAGGTCTCAAGAAATGGATTCGATAACAAATAACCTAATACGAAATGCGTTGAATGAGAACCGAACATACCTCCTGGAACCTGAGGCCAAGATGATATGCATCGAGTACGGAATCCCTGTACCCGGCTTCAGAGTGGCAAAGAGCGAGAGCGAGGCCACCTCAGCTGCCAAAGAACTCGGTTTCCCGGTGGTCCTAAAGATAGTCTCACAAGATGTAATTCACAAATCGGACGTTGGAGGTGTAGTCGTTGGGCCCAAGACTATTGATGAGGTGAAAGCCGCCTTTGAATTGATCATGGCAAACGTAAAAAAGAACAAACCTGATGCTAGGATTGACGGGATACTGGTTTCGGCTATGGCGCCTTCATCCACTGAGGTAATAGTTGGCTCCATAAAAGACCCTCAATTTGGTCCCGCACTCATGTTTGGTTTGGGAGGAATCTTCGTTGAGCTATTAAAGGATGTCTCTTTCAGGGTCGCTCCAATAACCGAAAACGATGCCATGGAAATGATTACCGAGATTAAGGCCTTCCCCATATTGAAGGGCTACAGGAACTATCCTGCAGTGGATTTGAAGGCGCTTTCAGATCTCTTATTGAAGGTATCAAGGCTTGTCACGGAACACCAAGAAATAAGTGAGTTGGATCTTAATCCCACTATACTCTATTCTGATGGTCTTCAAGTGGTGGATGCCAGAATCATACTCACAAAGTAGACTTTCACACTTTTTCATCACGAGAAAGACAAAAACTTAATTACATCATGATCTCTACCCACATTATCTCGAAGTTTTAGGTCGACTTGAATGGCGTCCACAGAAGAGATGTTGAGGAAGCTCGGTGACCTCGAAGCAAAGGCTCTACCGCTGAAGGAATTGCGCGATAACATGAACGATGAGGTCAGAAAGTCTGCGGAGAAGAGGGATAAGCTAAACGAGCGGGCTCGAGAGCTGAAGAACAAAGCTATGGACCAAAGGGCTAAACGTGATGAGCTCAACAGCCAGATCCAAGAATTAAAGAAATTCAGGGAAAGTACTAAGACAGACTTCTCGGGGTTAAGAGAACAGAGTGATCGGATAAAAGAGGAACTCAAAGCCCTCCAGAAACAAATGACTGGAAAGGAAAGGAGGGCGAAGAGCATGTTCAAGAAACTTGAGTGGAAACTTCAGACGGATCCAACGAACCTCCAGGACGAGGCGAGAATCATAAGGCAGTTGAAGGGTCTGGAGGGTCAAATTAAGAATGTTGAGCAGATCGACAAACTGCGAGCTCAACTCATAGAAATCAATGCCAAGGTCAGATCTGAAAAAATCAAGAACAACGATGTGTATTCCCAGATCAGGGATCTGGCTCAGGCCAGTCAGGAGAATCACATCGGAATGCTGGAATCCCTTAAAGAGTTGGACGCCGTGAAATCCGAAGCTGATTCCGCTCACCAAACGTTCCTGGACTCAAAGAAGAAAGCGGACGAATCTCACCATAGCTACATCAACTTCATAATAGAGATCAAGGAATTGGAAAGGCAGATCCATCAGAATGAGAAGAATCTAAAGATGGATCAGGTTCAGAGAGTCCTGCAAGCCAGAGAGGTCACTGCCAAAGAGGCCTCAGAGAAATTGAAGAAAGGCGACAAGTTGACCTTCGATGAATTCAAACTTCTGGTTGAGCGCGGAATGATCTAATCTTTCACAATCATGAATCCTTGAACGGCTTTGAATTCTCGTAACCCTTTCTTTTGTTATTAAAAAGCATCTCTTCCTTATGCTGTATCGAATAACAAGATTGTCGATATTTGGCCCTAACTTTTCCCATGTTCATACTCCCTCTACGAGGGCACAATTGAGCGTTTCTTGTCCATGAATTTTCAATTTCCTGAACGCTATAGTTTCTTTCTTGATTAGATCATGATGGGAAAAGGTTTTATATGCGCCCTTGAAATTTTAAGACTCTTAACTGTAATGATTGAGGGTCATGCCATCGTGGAAACCGCCGCGCGCGCACTAGGAGGTTCTATCGTATGAGTTCAATTCTGACGAGCGGCCTATCCCAGTTTGAGCAAATAGCTCTGCTACTTGTGATCAGCACGGGTGTCGCAGCGCTTTTATACGCCTTTTGGCTGGCTCGAAGGGTGCTGAAAGAAGACCCAGGCACCAAGAAGATGCAGGACCTCTCGAACTCTATCCGTGAGGGCGCAATTGCCTATCTGAATCGTCAGATGGAAGTAGTTATACCAATTGCCTTTCTTCTCGCGTTAGCCTTAGCGGTATCAGCATATTTTTCGCAGTATCCTTGGCAGATCTACATTGGACGCGGAATTGCCCTACTGTTTGGAGCAGCCTGCTCGCTGGCGATTGGGCAAATTGGACTTAGAGTAATTGGGACGCGAGCCAACGTCAGAGTCGCCCAACAAGCTCGAGCCGGATCTTTTCAAGGAGCATTGCGGGTCGCTTATAGAGCTGGTACAATTGCTGGAATGTTAGCAGATGGGCTCGGGTTGCTTGGAGGCACAGTCATATTCATTCTGTATGGTGTTCACGCCCCAGATGTGCTATTGGGCTTCGGCTTTGGAGGCACTTTGCTAGCCATGTTCATGAGAGTCGGAGGTGGCATTTACACTAAGGCGGCTGATGTAGGAGCTGACCTAGTTGGTAAGGTTGAACATGACATTCCTGAGGATGATCCGCGCAATGCGGCTGCCATTGCCGACCTAGTCGGTGACAACGTGGGTGACTTCAGCGGGATGGCTGAGGATGTTTTTGAGTCTTATGAAGTCACGATGGTTTCTGCGTTGATCTTGGGGTTAGCTGTATCAGCGATCGACCCAACCCACAGTCTCAAGTATATCATATTCCCCCTGCTGGTGCGCGCTATAGGTGTATTTAGCTCCATCATTGGGACCTACGCGGTTAATTGGTGGCCGACGAAAGGTGATGCTTTTCGGGCGATGGATCTTTCCTACGACCTGTCTTCGGTTATTTCCACAACTGCCTTTTTCTTCATCGCCTACTTCTATGTCCAAGATTTACGCCTTTTTGCAGCAACAGCAACAGGAATCTTGCTGGCAATAGCATTTAACAAATACACTGGGGCATTCACTCAACGAGATACAGGTTCAGTTAAAGACATAGTTAGGTCCACTAAATTTGGCGCAGCCATCGTAATATTATCTGGAATTACCATAGGCTACGAAAGCAGTGTATGGGCTATTCTGATAATCGCATTATCAATTCTGGGAGCAGTTTCCATATACTCTTTCACGACCCCAGTGGCACTAGCACCCATGATAATAGCGGGAGCAGTTATAGCAGCCGTCATAGTGGGAATTCTCTTGGCTAGGCGAAGCAAGAAGATAGAAATTGGTGTTTTCGGAGCAATGGCCGTTATAGTGCTCGGATTGATCATCAGTAGTTTTAAAATCCCGCCAACAAACCAAGTGCTGTTCATATTCTACTCTGTAGCTCTTACCGGAATAGGAATGCTTTCGCATACTGGCAACAACTTGGCTATGGATGCATTCGGACCGATCTCGGACAACGCGGGCGGTATCGCAGAGATGTGCAAGGAAGACTTCCAGAGCACGGAAGGCCAAGCTACTCTTGCCGATTTGGATGCGACGGGCAATACGACCAAGGCAATTACGAAAGGCATTGCTATTGCCTCTGCCGTCATTGCCGCCGTCAGCTTGTTTGGCTCATTTGTTGAAGCACTCGGCCTGAACATAGTACTGGACATCGCACAGCCCCTCGTCTTCATCGGGATGCTGATTGGCGGAGCCATGCCGTTCTTGTTCAGTTCAATTCTATTGCGCGCCGTTCAAAGAGCAGCTTCACTAATCGTAGAGGAAGTGCGCAAACAATTCAGAATTCCAGGTGTGATGGAAGGCACAACAAAACCAGACTATGCAAAGGTCGTGCGCATATGCACGAATGCTGCCCAGAGCGAACTGATTAGCGTGGCGTTGTTGGCTGTTTTGATGCCGATAATCATAGGTTTTCTAATAGGCGAACTTGCTCTAGGCGGATTCTTAGCGGGTGTGATAATAACTGGTCAATTATTAGCTGTCTTCATGGCAAACGCGGGCGGCGCCTGGGACAATGCTAAGAAAGAGATTGAAAGCGAAAGAAGTGCACCGGATGAGAATCTTGGCAAAGGCTCGCTTCGCCATAAAGCAAGCATTATTGGTGACACCGTTGGTGACCCGCTTAAAGACACGGCAGGTCCGGCTTTGAATCCGATGATTAAAGTAGTCAACCTGATCTCACTGCTTATTGCTCCGCTGCTAATACTAGTAAGCAAGCAAGGTGGCCTAATGCAATTGGTTGCATACGCAATCAGCGGAATATCCTTAGTTGCAGTAGCATATGCGGTAATTCGTGGCAAACGAAAAGATCCAACCTCAGATGACATTCAGAAAGAAGACGAATCCTAAGCGGAACTATGCTGAACGCCGCGCCCGCCATAAGGCCTGATGCAATCTTTATGCTTGTATTATCCCTTGATTATTTCTTCTCCGCCCATGAAGATTCTCTGAAGCACAGCAAACAAATTCGTAAATCCACCATTATTCGTGGAGGAAATAGGCAATAAAGAGAAGGTTAGATTGAGTCTCCCCAATGCTCTAAGAACATCTCTATTTAGCAGCATCCTGGTTGCTTCACCACTGCTTTCCAATGCCATTTCCAGCTTACCTGACCTCGACGACCAATCCAGAATCTCTTTCACCTTGCTTGGAGGAAGTATATCTGTCTTGGACAAGACGTGAACCTGAGGCAGATTGAAGCGATTATTGACTGCGGCAGCCAAAAACATGTTTGAAACGTAGTTGAAGGGGTTGTTGGAGAAGATGCTGTCAAACATGTATAGTACGATCTTATTATCAGCAACGATTTCTTTGGCTATATATGGGCCGCTAGCCCTGAAGGCGAAAAGCTCCATCTGTCCAGAGGTATCAATTATCGTATAGTCAGGGTTCAACTCATCAATCTGTTCCTGAATACTGTCCAGCTCCGAAGCAACTTGGTCGGCAGCCATCACCAAAGCTCCGTTAGGGCCCAGCCTATATTCATTCATGATCTCCAAGACGTCTATGTTGGTTCTAACGTCTACATCGGGATTGTACGGAGTATACGAGGCCCCTGGATCGAGATTAACCGTTATAGCATTTTGATCTTTTGCTTTGAGCCATTCTAGGAATGACCCCGTAAACAGCGATTTCCCAGAACCCGCCGTTCCAACAACGAATATCGCGAACAATTGTATCATTCTCTTTCTAAACGAACCCTGTTCTCCCGCCTTTTTGCGAGATTAAGACCTGGATTTTCTCCATTGCCTTGCTGATCTCCTCCTCCGCCCCTTCTTTATTTCTGGAGCTGGTTGTGAGGTGAAGTTCAATGTGAACCTCTGGTTCGGATCCAATTGGATGAGATTTTATGTAGATTGCGGGATATTCCAACATCACTCGATCTATCAGAGCAGCTAGCGATGACTCAACAACCCCAAGGACCTGAAGGCTCCTTTCCACATAGAATAGTCCATCTGACTTGTCTCGCAATAGATGAATGATACTTGCCTCGAAGATCGCTTCCATCTCTTGTGGCACTCCTGGAAGTACGAGAATGGTCGTTGAGTTTTCATGGATCGTTACTCCTGGTGCAGTCCCAACAGGATTGTGAATCGGTCTCGCACCTTGGGGAAGGCGAGCCATTTTTAGTCTATATTCTGTCAGATTTGAATCCTTAATACGCCCCATCTTGGTGAATTCTGCGTACCTTTCCCTCAACATTTCAAGGGCTTCATCGTTCATCTCCAACTTTCTACTCAAAGCTTTGGCCACTCCTTCCAAGGTCATATCGTCGAAGGTTGGTCCAAGCCCTCCCGTGATTATTATAAAATCCGGTTTTCGTGCAATGGCTTCTCTGGTTGAGGCGACAATCTCGCTGATTTCGTCCCTGACGACCGTTGTTCTCCTAACTATGCAGCCTAGGCTCGTGATCCTCTTGGAAAGCCAATGCGCATTGGTATTTAGGGTCTTGCCTATGAGAAGTTCGTTACCTATGCATATTAACTCCACCTGACAGACCAAATAGTGGCGCTCCCTTCATTATTTCTTGGATAGCCACCATTTCAGGTATTCGTCGTGTTTTCTCTTCTTCTTATCTGCGTCTGACTCATCATCGGAGCGATTCTTGTCTCTGAGCTCCATGTACTCTTGATAAGTCAGCGTAAGTCCGCAATGCTTGCATACAAACTTCTTGAATTTGGGATCGTATGACATCTCCGCGTGGCAATCAGTGCATGAAACCATTAATCTTTGGGTCCTCCATCTCGCGCTCGAAGGGTTAAGCGAATTGAGTCTGTCGCCTTAAAAAGTTTTTTATCTACGAATCGGAGATTACACTTCCGCTTTCGGAAAGGGGAATGATAGTAAAGGCGAAATGTTCTGGAAGGCTAGTTCAAAGTCACATTGGTCATGTTTCTATGACCATCGTCACTTGAAACTTCTTTCAATGTATCTGCCAATCTTCCAGCTGAGATGCCTTCAGAAACCACTTTCTACTTTGGACTCCAACATGGCGGCACTTCTCAAAGGTTGGTACTAGTCGATTTTGGATGATGTCAGTATCACGGTTTCGGTGTGTTTTATGTTTTTTTGAGTCTGAAGTGCCTTGGTGAGCTTACTTATATCGCCAAGATCACCATTTACAGCCATAATCGCCAGATTATGGTGTTCTCCAAGATTCACATCAAGGGTCGCTTCAATTATGCCAGCATATCTATGTTTGAGAGAAGTCAATTCGTTTGTTGGGTCCCTGTAATCATACACTATCGTTATGCTTCCTGCCCTGGTTCCTTTTCCTCTGAGCATCTTCTGGTGGGCAATGAAATTGAGAAGGGCGTCACGCACAGCCTTTGACCTGCTCCTGTATCCTACATCATGGACAACTCGGTCGAACTCCTCCAAGATGGGTGGAGATATGGTTATGCTGAACCTAGTTTGGACTTCTCTGCTCAAAATTTTCACATCCCTAAATCGTCGAATGCGGTACTCGTGATCGTGCCTCGTATTCCCCTATGATGTTTGGCTTGAAACCGCATTCTGGGCAGCTCTTCCCTGGCGCAAGCCGCCACTCTGTAATGTCAAAGCCGTTCCTTTCGATGAGAAGAGCCTTGCATTTCGGGCAATACGTGTTTTCTCCGCCATGTCCAGGCACATTTCCGACGTACACATAATGCAATCCCATTTCCAAAGCTATCTTTTGAGCCTTTTCCAGAGTACTCACCGGGGTCTCAGGAGTGGAAGCAAGTCTGTAATGGGGATAAAATCTGCTAAGGTGGAGCGGTGTCTCTTCTCCGAGATTTTCAACATGCCACTTGCACATTTCCCTGATTTCTTCCGAGTTATCGTTCAGATCCGGGATTATGAGATTTGTGACCTCAACGTGGATCCCTTTGTCTTTCATCGCCGTTGTCGCATTCAAAACGGGTTTGAGCTCAGCAGCGCAATACTTGCGATAGAATCCTTCTGTGAATCCTTTGATATCAACGTTAGCCGCGTCTATGAATGGAGCAATCTGGTCTAGTGCCTCTAGAGTTACGTATCCATTTGTTACCATCACATTTAATATGTTCTCTTTCTGAGCGATCTTCGCTGTGTCCATGATGAATTCATACCAGACGAATGGTTCGTTGTATGTGTATGAGATTGATCGACATCCGTATTTCTTCGCCAGTTTCACAGCATCTTCCGGACTTATCTCTTCTGTTCGAATCTCTCCCGGAGCAACCTGTGAAATATTCCAGTTCTGACACCAGACGCAGGAGAAGGTGCATGAAATGGTGCTTATTGAGAATGATAGACTACCTGGCCAGAAGTTGAAGAGTGGTTTCTTCTCAATCGGATCTATGGCTTGAGCAGTCGTTTCACCGTATGCTAATGTGAATAGTCTTCCTCTATCATTCTCTCTGACCTTGCAGAAACCTCTTTTATTGGGTGCGATGTAACAACTCTTTGGACATAGTTTGCAGTGAATTATATCCTTGGCCAACACCTCGTACATTAAGGCCTCTTTCCTTGGCATGACAAGTACCCACTCAAAAAGAAATCCTAAACGAATAGTTGAGGTGCATTTTCCTCCTAATTAACTTCTTTCAGACACCAACTAAATCATATATAGTGTCTTATCCTCTTGATATTCTCGAGAGTTGTATACTTAAATGATAGTCGTCCCTGGACCAGCTTCTCAAAGACTGGGAAGATCAATTGCAGTTGAATTGGGTGTTGAACCATATCCGTTGGAGTGGCGAATCTTTCCAGACGGAGAATCCTACATTAGGTACCCCCGACCGATCGAGGGCGAAAGCGTTGTTCTCGTTCAATCTTGTCCCCCTCCAACTGACAGAAATCTAATTCAATTATTCCTAATGGCTGAAGGAGCGAGAAAAATGGGCGCGGATAATGTTTCAGCTGTTATCCCCTACTTGGCTTATATGAGACAAGACAAGGCCTTCAGAGTTGGCGATGTCGTGAGCGTTGAGGCAGTAGCAAGATTGGTCCAGGCCGTCGGGATCGAGGAGGTTGTGACAGTTGATGTTCACTCTCAGGAATCTCTGGCCCCTTTCAAAATCCCCATTAAGAATGTTTCAGCCATGCCGGCTCTAGCAGAGTATCTGAGAATGCTCCCTATGAAAAGACCCTTGATATTGGCTCCAGACAAAGGTGCCAAGCATCATGCCGAACTAGTAGCTGAGACATTAGGGGTAACAGATTGCATTGTCCTCGACAAACATAGAGACCGCGTTACAGGTCAGGTGGATATTGATGAAAGAACCATAGATCTAGCTGGAAGGGAAGTTGTGGTCGTTGATGACATAGTCTCTACTGGAGTGACCATAGTCAAGGCTGCGGAGATGGCTTCGAAACGGATGGCCAAGTCCATCTATGTAGCGTGCACGCACGCCCTCCTCATGGGAGACGCCAAAGAAAGAATAAAGCAAAGTGGGGTCACGAGCATTATCAGCACTGACACTGTGGAGAATGAAACCAGCATTGTGTCAGTCGCCCCCGCCATAGCTTCCATTCTTAGATGAGGTTCGCGAGTGGACAACATTTTCTTCGTCCTCTCAGGCGAGCATCCGACATTGCCCTGCGCTGAGCTCAGATCAGTACTGGATGCAGAATCCTTCAACTACACGCTATTGGATAAGATGCACCAAGTGGTTCGTCTAAGGGTTGACGAGAGTGCCCTGCCCGTGATTGATGCTCGCTGTGGGTTGACCCGAGCCGGCTGTCTGGAAATAGCCCTTATGGAACCTAATCTCGAAAGAATCTCTAGGACTTTGCGCAGACTGAGCTTCGACTCGGTTCTTAGAAAGGGCGACCGAATCGCGGCAAGAGTCATCAGACTCGGCCGGGTTTCTGGAGAGAAAATTGAGCGATTGGAAGAGGAGATTGGCACAGCAGCCGTTTCGAACATTCCCGGTCTGAATGTCGATCTCAGGAAGCCTCAGGTGCTTCTGATAGGTGTCTTGGCAGAGGAGTTCTTCATTCTGGGAGCTCGGAAAGGGCCATTACCAAAAAAAGGATTTTTCGAGAGACGGCCTAGGAAGAGACCCTTCTTTCACGCTACCGTAATGTCGGTCAAATTGTCAAGATGTATGGTCAACTTGGCCAGACCCCGAGATGATGACCTGGTCTTGGACCCTTTCTGTGGTACTGGTAGCATTCTATTGGAGGCTGGTTTGATGGGCTTCAGAGTCGCGGGGGGTGATGTGAAGCGACGAATGGTGGTGGGTTGTGCTGAAAACCTAAGGCATTTTGACTTGGATCCAGCATTGGTATTACACGATGCTCGGCAGACGCCATTCAGGATTGCTGATGTCATTGTCACCGATCCGCCTTATGGTAGAGCAGCGACAACTATGGGATTAGCCTCTTGTGAGATTCTGAGAGCTTTCTTTCAGGAGGCAAGCCGTCTTCTCATGAAGGGGCGCCATATTTGTTTGGCGTATCCCCAAGGATCGAAATTGAAGGAGATAGGCCTAGAATCAGGCTTTGCATTGATTGAGAGCCATCTTCTCTACGTTCATAGCAGTCTAACACGAGAGATAGCCGTGTTCTGCAAAGGATAATTAGAGAAACTCGACAAAATGTATTCGGTGTCATGAACAATGTTGGTCACCTTCTTAGGAACCTCGGGGAGCATCCCGACGGCCAATAGAAATTTGCCAAGCATGGCCATCCTACGTCAATCTGAGCTTTTCCTTTTCGATTGTGGCGAAGGGACCCAGAGGCAGATGTTCATAGCTAGGGTCGGGTTCGGTAGAAAAACTAAGATCTTCATTACTCATAT
The DNA here is from genome assembly GCA_001775995.1 of Candidatus Bathyarchaeota archaeon RBG_16_48_13. Taxonomy (GTDB): domain Archaea; phylum Thermoproteota; class Bathyarchaeia; order RBG-16-48-13; family RBG-16-48-13; genus RBG-16-48-13. The sequence goes on along the minus strand of MEZH01000004.1, from coordinate 90,241 downwards.
GCATGGTGACCACGTCCTTGGTCTCCCCGGTCTCTTTCAAACAATGTCACTATTGGGGCGGGAAGAACCCTTGGAGGTTTTTGGCCCCCCAGGTCTCCAAAAATTCATAGAAGCATTCAAGAAGACAGTCCAATTCGGTCTGACCTTTCCTGTAATAGTAGAAGAAATCAGGGATGGTCGATCACTCTACGAGACACGAGATTATTCTATTAGATGTGCACAGGCGGAGCATTCAATACCTGCCCTCGCGTATGGACTTTTTGAAAAAGAAAGGCCAGGCAGGTTTCATCCCGAGAAAGCCATGGCTTTGGGTATTCCAAAGGGACCTAAATGGTCTCAACTTCAATACAATGAGCCGATAGCCCTCGAAGGAGGCAGAATAGTGACCCCTAAAGAGGTGACAGATCCAAGAAGACCGGGGCGAAAAATCGTCTACTCAGGAGACACAAAGCCTTCCGCAAGGCTCGCGAAATTTGCCCAAGGGGCTGATCTTCTTGTTCACGACTCCACCTTTGGCGACGATCTGCAAGAAAAAGCATCCGAAGAAGGTCACTCAACGGCCAGCCAAGCAGCCCAAATTGCAGAACAGTCGAAAGTCAGTTTTTTGGCCCTTTTTCATCTAAGCGCCCGCTATGTTAATCCTAAGATTCTCTTAGAAGAAGCTAAACAATTCTTTACTAACGTCTTTGTCGCTGAAGATTTCATGACCTTAAATATATCCTACAAAAAGACGTAACAACTTTATTGCTTCCTGGATGTGCTTGGCGCTAGCCATTCTATTAATGCCTCTGGATCCGTGCATCTTATATGAACACTTATGGGACCTAGGGGCGACTCGCCAGTCGGTTTACAGAAAGAGATGCGTCCTGCAAAGGCAGCTTGCTTATTCAAGTGAAAACTAATGACATTCTCCTTTGTCGAAGAGAACAAGGCTTTCCTGGCTGCATCGAGAATCATCTCATCCCGGAGCCTACTAAACAGCTGGGCTAATGCTGCAATCCCCTTCTTCTCAAGTCCTATGAATGATTTATAGCCCTTTTTCACTTCCTCGAGGTTTTGGTCAGGCGTGATAATTGAGAGAGCTTTCTTCACCTTTTCGAGGTCTTCTGTGGGATTTACGTCTGTTTCTATCCTGACAATTACATCTTCCAGCGCTTTTCTACCTTCTTTAACATTTTCGACACATTACGATCTAGCTGCTTAGGTGTTCCTTCGTTGATAATGATATGGTCAGATATGGCTACTGCGGAACCCACTCCCACTACAAGTTCCCTCAAGTCCCTTTTCTGGAATTCTTCCCATGTTTTCGGATCATCGCTTCTGCCGCGACGACGTAAACGCTGAGCCCTTTTCTTGGGCGACGCATGAATGGCAACTAAAAACATATCTGGAAAGTGCTCTTTCAGCTCATTAACTTCTGCTAGACCTCTAATACCTTCTACTATTACCGTCTGTCCGATCGAATCTCTTATCTTGAGGAGGCATCTCTTTGCCACAACGCCCGGTCCTCCTTCTTCTCTGATCTTTAGCATGATTCTGCCCAAATTGTCAGGCGTCTGACTTAGGCCTCTCTTTTCAGTTTCCTCTCTTATGAGGTCCCCCATCACAACGACAGGGTAGCCCGCTTTCTTTGCTGTCTCCATTGCAGATCCCTTACCTGCACCTGGCATGCCGGTGATACCGATGATCTTTTTCTCTTCCATTGATGTGTCCGTCCTTTTCTTACTTGTCATCAGCTCTTCCTATTCATCTCCATCCTAATGTGCTCTATTTCGTGGCTGTGAGAAATCCCTAATTGGAGCTTGTCTCCATATAAAACACAAAATATGTTTATAATGGTATTTATCCAGCTTCATCTCAGCTAATTGTTCGTATATTTGGTCATCCTTTTGGAAGTGGAAATATTGGCCAGCGAGATCAATAGAAGCTTCATAGCCTTCGACATCTCGGAGCCCAACATTCTCCGAGGAATCACCGAGGTTCAAGGGTTACTCCAAGCCACTGGTGCTGACCTCAAAATAGTGGAACCTCAGAATATCCATATCACGATGAAATTCCTTGGCGACATTCGATCCTCTATGATAGATGATGTTCACGATGTGATGAAGAACGTTTATGTCAAAGCGTTCGACGTGGGGCTCAAAAATGTAGGAGTCTTTCCAAGCCTCTCGAGGATGAATGTTGTATGGATTGGAATAACGAATGGCTTTGAAGAATTATCCAGAATCGCAGAGAGTCTTGAAACTGGATTGAAGAACCTCGGCTTTCCGCCTGAGAATAGGAAATTTAGCGCTCACCTTACAATAATTAGAGTCAAATCGGCGAAGAACAAAGACGTATTAGTTCACAAGATAGACGATCTTGTTGGTCTCGAATTCGGATCCATTAGGGTGAATAGCTTAAAGCTGAAAAAGAGTGTTCTGACTCCAAGCGGTCCCATCTACAGCACCCTACGCGAGGTAGCTGTTTGAGTTCCATTCTTGAAGAGATCTGCACACATGTCCTGAAAGAAGTAACGCCAGAGCCTGGTGAGAGGCAGAGACTTCAAGACCTGACCTTGAGATTGATCAAGAGGACGGAGACTTCGGCAAGAGAGAACAACCTCGAGGTATCAGTTCGGCTAGAAGGTTCCTTGGCAAAAGACACATGGTTGAGTAGTGACGTGGACATAGACCTTTTCATAGGTTTTTCTCCTGAAGTGGGAAGGAAGAGATTCGAAAAGGTTGCCCTGGAGATAGCTCGAAAAGTGGCAGAAGGCCATGAACAGAAAGAGAGATTTGCGGAGCACCCGTATCTGGAAGCACGGATTGAAGGTACGAGAATAAATCTTGTTCCTTTCTACAAAATTTCCTCCGACAGAGCGAAGAGAAGCGATTGGATGAGCGCTACTGATCGGACACCATACCACACGGAATTCATAAAGAAGAACCTTGGAGACAGCCTGAAGGGAGATGTGCGACTCCTAAAGAGGTTCATGAAGGGCATCGGAGTGTATGGCGCTGAGATCAGAGTGGGTGGATTCAGCGGTTATCTGTGTGAACTTCTGACTATCCATTATGGGTCTTTCATCAAAGTTCTGGAAGCCATTGCTGCAAGTGGCGAGATGATTACTCTCGACTACATGAAGTCCTACCGAAATGGAGATGAACTGCAGAAGTTTTTTTCCTCTAATTTTATTGTGGTGGATCCGGTCGATAGACGTAGAAACGTCGCCTCATCAGTGTCTTCAAGGAAGCTAAATGAGTTCAGAGCAGCTTCGAGGATATTCCTGAAATCCCCACGTGAACGCTTCTTTTTCCCAGGAATAACTCAGCCATTTGGGCCCGATGGCGTAATATCGACGATGGATGGGAAAGGCACAGATATCATATTCATAAAGATTGGTGGTGCGGGCGTCGTATCCGACATCCTTTGGGGTCAACTTTACAAGACTCTCCGATCGATCGAGAGGTACCTTAGACAAAACGATTTCCAAGTTCTAAGATCTTCTGCATGGAGCGACGAAGCAAATTGTAGCCTTCTAGTATTCGAGCTTGAGAGAAACCTTCTGTCAATGACAAAGAAACATCTTGGACCTCCTATCTCTAAGATCAAGGAATCCGCGGATTTCCTTGAAAAATATCTAGGCTCAAAAGAATTGGTGGCCGGGCCTTGGATAGAGGATAACCGATGGGTCGCCCAAATCCGCAGAAGATCCATGGATGCACGGGTACTACTGGAGAGAAAAGTGAAGAATGGAGGGCGAGATATCGGTGTCGGTAGTTTTATTGCAGAAGCTGCAATGAGGGACTTGGAGATCTTCGTGAACGAGGAAATCCTTGATTTCCTTTCTTCCAGTAGAGATTTCGCAATTTTCTTGACAGATTTCTTGTACGGGAGGCCTAGATGGCTTGAATCCGACCGAGGCAATACCTAGCATCTATTTTAATGGAGAGAGAATAGCCCATCTTCTCTGCTACCCAAGACCTAACATAGACACACTCCGGTCAAGAATCAAAGAGCTTGAATCACTAGGGGTCAAGGCGATTATCCCTTATGGGCCGGAAACTCTTGACGGAATAAAAATCCTGGGAAAGGGATGCGTCAGTCTAGTCCTATTGGCTAACACTAGTCTAGGACAAGTGGCTTTGAAAATACGTAGGCTAGATGCTAATCGACCTGACATGGATCGAGAAGCCCAGTTATTGATGCACGCAAATGAATTAGGAGTGGGCCCAAAGCTAATTGCCCAATCAGCAAACTTTCTCTTGATGGAATTCATCGATGGGTTGAGACCAGCAGAGTGGCTGCAGTCTGAAGAATCAAGATGCAGTTTCAAGCCCGTTTTCAGATCCATTCTGGGCGACTGCAGAAAACTCGACTCTATCGGGCTCGACCACGGTGAAATGAGCACGGCCCACAAGCATCTCATAATACCCCTGCGAGGAAAACCGGTTATATTGGATTTCGAATCAGCTAGCACAACACGGCACCCCTCTAACGTCACCTCCATGTGCCAATATCTCTTCATTGGAAGCGAAATCTCTCAGACAACCAGAAGGCTGCTACCCTTTGACAAAGCCTATTTGATCGACAAACTTCGGAAATACAAAATGACCTTGGCTCAAAGAGATTTCGTAGAAATCCTTTTTGCCCTCGGTTTAGAAAGCGTTAAAACCTGAAACCGCAATTCTTAACGAATCTGCGGGGAGGTAGTCTAGCTTGGTCAAGGTTCAGACCGCCAACAGGATTCCAGAGCGTTCAAAAAACGCGGGGAACCTGGGGCGCTGGTGATCCCGGGTTCAAATCCCGGCCTCCCCACTAACTTCGTTTTCTCGGTTTATACGCAAAACCTAGCGCCGAATTCTATATACTTGAAATATGATTCAGGGTCCAAATTCACAGAAACGTAAGTATTTTAGATTGTATGTCACATTGTTCTCTAAGTGACATTTGATGAAACATTATCGTACTACCCACGGCATTTTCCTGCCTCAAGCCTTCTTTGTGACCAGTGGCAAAGGAACCAGCACAGAATCAATGCTCAACGCATTTGATGACGCTCTGAGCGAGGCCAAGATAGATGAATGTAACTTAATATACATATCATCTATAATTCCTAAAGACGCAAAAGAAGTCAGACCCTGCCGCATCACTCCGGGTACTCTGACCTTCGCCGTTGTGGCTAGAATGGATGGTGATGAAGGGGAGAACATAGGAGCTGGCGTTGGTTATTCCAATTGCATGAACAAGAAGGGTCCAACCTATGGCTTTGTCGCAGAGAATCATGGCTACAAAGATGCAAAAACCATTGAAGAAGAGCTCTACAAGAGAATGAAGAGGATGGCTTCAGACCGCGATGTAAAGCTCGTTAACCCCAAAGCGGTGGTCAGCAGCATGCGCGTTCCAAAAGATCGTTATGGATGCTGCATAGTGGCTTTCGTCTACGTCCCATTTGGCGTCGAGACCGGTCAAAGAATAACCTCCTAAATCTCCTCACACTTTTGCCGCTGCTCGATCTTCATTTCATGTCACTTCAGACATCCATGCAAATTGGCATGAACGCATGATTCTAATAACTTATAATAGTGTTGGTGGAATAGTTACTCGTTGCCGAGCGCACCACAGGTCATACCGCCATGGCTCAAGAGAACGAAGTAATGTGGACCGAAAAATACCGGCCATCTTCTCTCGACGACGTTGTGAATCAGAAAGACATCATAAAGATGTTAGGAGCCTTGTTGGTTTCTCCCTCCACCATGCCACATCTCCTGTTCGCGGGCCCGCCAGGCACAGGAAAAACAACTGTTGCCCTCTGTGCAGCTCAAAAGATCTTGGGACAAACTTGGAGAAACAACATCCTCGAACTGAACGCCTCTGATGAGAGAGGCATCCAGATGATCAGAGAAAGGGTGAAGAATTTCTCCCGCATGGCGACGGGCAGGTTATCAGGGCTCTCCATAAATGTGGTAATCTTGGATGAATGTGATCAGATGACCTCCGACGCTCAGACCGCGTTGAGAAGGATTATGGAGGTCAGTTCAAGAAATTCTCGTTTCATTCTCATTGCCAACTACTCTGGGAAAATCATAGAACCCATTCAAAGTCGATGTGCAATCTTCCGTTTCTTACCTCTGAAAAGGGATGACGTTGCACAGTATCTTCAAGAAATATCCCATAAAGAGGGTGTGAAGCTCTTGGATGATGGCTTGAATGCTATTACGACCTTCGCAAACGGTGATCTCCGAAGAGCCATAAACACGCTTCAGGCTGCTTCAGCGATGGAAAAAGCTGTAGATGAGAGAGCCGTAAATCAATTCCTAGGGGAAATCGACAAAAGCGACATTAAGAAAATGATCAATAAGGCCCTAGAAGGCGACTTCCGAGGGGCCCGAGAGACCTTGTTTAGCCTCATGTTCAATAAGGGCCTCTCAGGGAGCGAGATCATTCGCCAGATCCATCGCCAAATACTCGTGCTCGATGTACCTGAAGACGTCAGAATAGAACTGATCCGGGTGCTTGGAGAATATGATTTTAGATTGCTGGAAGGTGCAAACGAAGACATCCAATTGAGCGCTTTCCTAGCTCAAGTTGTGAAATTCTGCAGAAGAGTCTGAGAGGAACTGGCAGCTATTATGAAGGACGTTATGTGGACGGAGAAATACCGCCCCAAAAGCATTTGTGAGATCATAGGCAATGAAGAAGCTAAAGTAGCCATCGTTAAATGGCTGAAGAATTGGGTTCCCGGAAATGAGGGGTTTCTGCTCTGGGGACCTCCCGGAACGGGAAAAACTAGCCTCGTCCAGGCCGCAGCCCACGATTTTCAATATCAACTCATCGAGATGAACGCCAGCGACGTCCGTACCGAGAAACAGATATCACGCGTCATGGGCCCAGCCTCAATCGAAGGCTCTTTGGACAAAGCATTCTATGGATACCGTGGTCTCCTTTTGTTTGTCGATGAAATTGACGGGATTTTCGGTCGAGAAGATCATGGTGGTATGGCAGCAATACAGAAGATTCTGGAAGTGACCCGAGTCCCAATAATCCTTGCAGCAAACAGTACACAGAGAGAAGCCCTTCAACCTTTAATTCATTGTTGTCAGGTGGTAAGGTTCCAAAGGGTTCGCCCCCCTGTTCTACTGGCTCTTCTCAAAAACATATGTCGCCTCGAAGGGATAAACGCTGAAGAAGGGGCGTTAGAAATGATAACTGAGATGAGTCAGGGTGATGTAAGATCGGCCATAAATGATCTACAATCCACCTCTTCCGGCGCTGTCACACTTAGAAGAGAGAACATAGCTGGCTTATTTGCACGAGACAGGCCTGCCAACATTTCAGAGACACTGAATTCAATCTTTGCAGCTCAAACCCTGCGAGAAGCGAAGAAAGTTATCGATGAATCAGACATGGACTACGAATCCATATATCAGGCACTCCATGATAACTTACCCTTTCGGTTTCGAGACCCAGAAGCCCTGGCTACAGCGTACGACTATCTCTCGAAAGCTGACATCTGTTTTGGGGAGATCAAGAAGACCCAAGATTGGCACCTCCTAAGCTATGCCTTAGAACTGATGGTATCAGGGATTGTCTTGGCCAAAGACTCGGCGAAAGAAAATAATCACTTTCACTTTCCACACGGCAGGTTTGTCATGCTAGGAAGGTCAAGGGCAACCCGATCCTTATTGGATGAGTTGGCCCAGAAGATCGGTTTTAGGTATCATGTGTCAAAGAGGACCGCTACAGAGGATTATTTGAACGTCGTGAAAGTCATCATGCTCAACCATCCCGAACAGAAACCCAAGATCTCCGAGCAACTGTCCTTTTCCGATGAGGCCCAATCATATTTGGAGGGATAAATACGACCGCTTTTCACAAATTCATACACACAATCATGTTGCTTAGAAAGAATTGTTTCATCTTCTCGGTCACGCCCAAAATGCTCTCGGGGCTCAATATATTCCCCCCAATTCATCGATGAACATAAAAGTAGCAAGGCAAATAATCTTCAAATCACAAAGATGACCAGGATAGTTTGACTATGTATTCCGAGAAGGTTATGGATCATTTTCGAAACCCTCGAAACATGGGCGAGATAAAAGATGCAGATGGCATAGGGAAGGTAGGCAACCCTGTATGCGGCGACCTGATGTGGATATACATAAAAGTCAAAGATAACAGGCTAGAAGACATTAAATTCAAGACATTCGGTTGTGGAGCAGCAATAGCGACCAGTAGCATGATTACGGAGTTAGCCCGGGGTAAAACTCTGGAGGAAGCCATGGAGATCACCAGGCAAGATGTCGCCGATGCCTTGGAAGGATTGCCTCCGGTGAAGATGCATTGCTCAAATCTGGCGGCTGATGGCTTACACGCCGCCATACAAGACTATCTTAGTAGAAAAAAGGAAAGAAATGCCCAATAGTGACCATCCCCACCTTATAGCAGAGCCAAAGAACAAAATAAAGGTTGTAGAAAATGGTCGAAACGACGATCAGTTGCAAGGTTACTGCGGTACATCCAACATTCGATGGCATGGGTGGAGAGCTGATAAGCATAGAGTTTGCCATAGAATCCCAACAAACTAGTGTCGTCGCCATGCCCTCTAACTCGTCTCCAGAAGTAATGGCTGTTATGCCTATTCTCAAACAGCTTCCGAGGATGTTTCCTCAGGCAAGAGCATACACAAACCGTTTCGTCCTTTACTTGACAATTCAGGAATGGGAGCGGCTCACCAAGAAATACAGTTATGGTGATGAATTCGAGATAAGGGTAACCGAGGATGGAACCGTTACAGTGAAGAGGCTCACTATTTGACAGAGAGCGTCTATTACGCTTTCTTCATTGACCAGTACCCAGAAATCAAGAATCGTTGTTTCAAGATTGACCAAAGGCGCTCGATTCCTCATGGCAAGTAAGATCAAAGGCGAGTCCGACAGAATCCTGGTGCTATGCGTTGACCGAGATGGGGATATCGAGGCAAAGGGGCGCGTGAATACTCCTGTCATAGGGCGAGATGAAAACATTAAGGCTGCAATAGAATTGGCTCTGAACGATCCGGAAGAAGCAGATGCCAACGCCATATTCGATGCGGTGAAAATTTTCGATGATATGAAGAAGACCCTGACTGAACCTAAAGAGAAGATTGAAGTGGCCTCTATTTCGGGTTCTCACTCTGGGGGAGTAGAGGCTGACCGGAAGTTGGCCTCAGAACTCGAATCGATTCTCGAAAGATTTCCAGCCAACAACGCTATTCTGGTTTCCGATGGCTACGGAGATGAATCAGTCATCCCAATTGTTGAATCACGCGTTCCAATAATGTCCATAAAACGGACAGTTGTGAAGCACAGTGAGTCCATAGAAGAATCTTGGGCCGTCTTCTTCAAATATGTCAGAATGATTACGGAGGATGCTAGGTACTCACGGGTGTTCCTGGGAATACCTGGAATACTGCTGATAGCCTTCTTTTTCCTTTGGTATTACCAACAACTAATCTATACAGGGCAAGCTCTATTGATAATTCTAGGCGTCATACTGCTTGTCAAGGGCTTTGCATTGGACCAGCGGATCAAGCGAGTGAATCATTATGTCCGAACGAGCCTTATACCAACTCCTTTGGCTCAGATTAGATTCTTCACAAGCTCTGCAGGGTTCGTCCTAGTTCTCATCGGCACTTATCAGGCGATATCCAAAATAATGGTTGAGGTTCAAATTCCCTTTGATCTGGGCATAATACTTGCAAATTTGCCACTCATAATTGGCAAATTCATAGCCTACTCACTGGACCTGATAACCATAGGCGTCGGAGTGTTCTTTATTGGTAGGTCCATCTATTACCTTTTCATCGAGAGTTCAAAGCTTTGGCGAAACGTGATTGGCGCTGTCATGGTACTGCCTTCAAGAGAGGTGGCTCTTAGATCTTCCCTCATCCTTCTTGACCCATCTGTGTCGCCAATGACTCTGGTTGCTTCTGTAGGATTTGGCATCTTGGTAACCGCTTCCTCGGTTTTCATAGTGCGGGTTCTGAGCAGGAGATACTCAAATCACTTCAGGAAAGATGAGCACAGCGAGGAAGAATAATCCCAAGACCGGAGATGCCGCCTATTTTAGAGAGAACCTTACGAGTACTAGGAGTCTACAAAGCCTATGAAGAATACCTGTGGCGCCAGATAAGAAATTCCCAAATGCCTGGCCACATAGGTGTCATATTGGACGGAAATAGGAGATGGGCTCGCGAGAACCTACTCCCAGTTTGGATAGGCCATAAAAAGGGCGCTGAAAAGGTACAGACTCTATTGGATTGGTGCCTTGACCTTAACGTCAGAACCATAACCATCTACGTTTTTTCCATGGAGAATTTCCAGCGCCCTCCAGAGGAGATCACAACAATAATGAAGCTGGCCGAGGAAAAAATACGAACATTACTGGCCGATGTAAAGATCCACCAGAAAAGGGTTCGTGTCAAAGCTATAGGCAGGATACATCTACTTCCCCAAGTCCTCCAAGACCTAATTGCGGAGACTGAGAAGTCGACTGAAAATTATGCAGAGCATTTTTTGAACATAGCAATCGCTTACGGCGGTAGAGCCGAGATAGTCGACGCTACGCGTTGGATCACTAAGGCGGTAACAGAAGGTAGACTTCGCCCAGAGGACATTGATGAGAAGCTCATCGAAGACCATCTTTACACATCACACTTGCCAAAATCCGATCCTGATCTCATTATAAGGACTTCTGGAGAGGAGAGACTAAGCGGCTTCCTTCTTTGGCAGAGCGCGTATAGCGAACTGTACTTCTTGGACGTCTATTGGCCGGACCTGAGAAAGATAGACCTCTGGAGAGCTGTCAGGATTTATCAAAAAAGGAAGAGACGGTTCGGCCACTAGCTCAGGCCATACGGGGCCTCGGATAACCTTTCAGACCCACCTCTGACCACAGCAACTGTATCTTCTATCCTTACGCCTCCATAGCCTGGAATGTATACCCCGGGCTCGACTGTGACCACATATCCGCTCTGAAGTTCCTCACTGCTATTAGGACTCAGCCTTGGAGGCTCGTGGACTTCCAAACCCACGCCATGACCTAAGGAATGCACAAAGAATTCTCCATAGCCTCTTCTTGACAGGATCTGTCTAGCTCTGTGATCAACCACCTTCGCCATTACACCCTCTTGGATACATTCGATGGCCCTATCGTGTGCTCTCAAAACGGCATCGTACATCCGTCTTTGTCGAACCGATGGGTTTCCTGCCACGTATGTTCTAGTTATGTCTGTGCAGTAGCCTTCGTAAATTGACCCTATGTCAACTATAACGAAATCGTCATCCCTGATTTTTCTTTCTGTCGGTCCAACATGAGGAAGAATCGAGTTGAAGCCTGATGCAACTATTGAGTCGAAAGCCAACCCCTCCGATCCGTGCCTCCTCATCCTATATTCGATTTCCGCAGCGACTTCTTTTTCAGTTGCTCCCGGTCTTATTGCTTCCAGAGCAGCTTCGAAGCCATGGGTCGCTATTTCAGCAGCTTTTTTCATGTTCTTGAGTTCTACAGAATCCTTTCTCTTCCGTAGCTTCCATATTAGATCGACTTTGAGCAGGATTTCCATTCCTCTGCTTCTTCTCTTGAATAACAGATACTGGGAGATTGGAAGGTCATCGATGCCTACCCGTTTGGCTCCCCGAACCTTCAGATCATTCATAACCTTCTCTTCAATCTTCATCTTATTCTCCAAGAGTTCTATTTCGCATCCTCTTGCTTTGCTCTTTGCATGCTCAAATTCGATCGAATATACATAGAGGGTCACTGCACTGTCCGGCGTTATCATCAAGACGCCACTCCCCTGAAATCCTGTCAAATAGAATAGATTTTTCGGATTTGTCACTATGAAGTGATCTAAATCTGATGAGAATGCTTTCCTGAGATTTTCTATTCTCATAGCAGTACTCCCTAGGTGTTTAGAGGCTTGTTTTCCAAGGTCATTCATGAAATACTCTCATTTTCATCTTGATCTGATGGATCAAGAACGCCGGGCCGATAGGATTTCAAATAATTTCTTTGAGATAACCGTTATGGAGCTCTCTATCTCTTTAGAAAGTCTGTCGCTGTATGACATCTCTTTGGGTTGAACAGCAAGCATCATAACTTTCGTACCTATGGTTTCTTGGACATATTCCGAGAGGAGATTTATGGGCAGTGAATGATTGGATATTGGTATCCCCTTGATCTCTGAGGGCGGTATGAGTGCCGCTTCCCCCCATCTTCCATTTATCTCTGATGCATCTATGATAATCACGTGATCTGGCTTCAGTTTCCTTATCCTTCCAGTGAAGTTTTCGGGTATCGTATCACACCTTAGTAAGGTTACTCCCTTTATTGGCGGTAACCTTTTGATTGCTTCAATCATTGAGTTTCCAAGGTTGTCGTCCCCTCCGAGAGGATTTCCAATTCCCATGACCAATACTCTCCTTGAATCTTTGAGCCATGATGTCAAATCTTTTTCCCATTTCATGACGGTCATGCCACCGAAACCTGAGTCTGACAAGAATCGCAAATAGCTCGTGCTGCCAGAATCAGTTATACTACAGTTTTCTCTTAAATTCTATAGTCAGATTTTTCTTATCGAAATTCGCCAACTCAAACTCAGTGCTGTACACTATACATTTTGAGGGGCAACTCTCGGCACATTGGCCACAGAAGTGGCACCTGTCCAAGTATACCTTTAGATCTGCTGCAGTGCCTTTGCCAATCATTTCTATGGCCCCGGCAGGGCAATCAAAGACGCAGAGACCGCATCCTATGCACTTCGCCATGTCTATTATCAGTTTACCGCGCAGTCCTTCCGGGGGCTTCTTCTTAATAAAAGGGTATTTCTCAGTGGCAACCTTCTTCCTTAGATTTCGGAGCAATTCATGTTCCATCGCCATCTCTAACCAACCCCTAATGTGACTAATATTATCTGAAGAAGAGCTAGGGGTACCAGATACTTCCAGAATCCTCCAAGCATCTGATCAATCCTGAACCGGGCAAATAGCGCTCTCAGGTTTGAGATGACGAGTATGACCCCCGTGGTCTTTATCAGGAAGAATATGACGGAGGGTATTCCGAAAGGTCCGGTTGGGCCACCTAGGAACAGGGCTGTCACCAAGGCCCCGGCCAGTATCAGCTCGACGTCTGTTGTCAGTCTTATCAGAGCCAACTTCCTTCCTGAGAACTCCGTGATCCATCCGGCAGCTAACTCACTTTCAGCTTCGGGAATATCGAAGGGAGCTTTCTTGATTTCAGCCAAAAGGCAAATGATGAGTACTATAAGCCCTATGGGCTGGTAGATGGCGAAGTAATGACCAGTGGTGTATTGCCACAGAGCAATATTGGTAATGGATAGCGTCTTGGACACTATTGCCGGACCGACCATGACTATTGTCATAGGAATTTCAAACCCCAGCATCTGGAGCACTACCCTGATACCCCCCACTGTGCTGAACGTGCTGGTAGAACTCCAGGCTGCTATCAAGGTTATCAATACCAATATACTGACCAAGAAAGTAACGAAGATCAAGTCCCCTTCGAACCACGACACAGCTGTTGTGTAGGCTGTAGGGATGAAGAATAGTGTCGAAAGAGCCAAGGCAAGCATGAGTATGGGCGTGACTCGGAAGGTGGTCTTGTCAGCAGCACGCGGAGTAATGTCTTCCTTGGCCAACAGCTTGATGAAATCTGCGAATGGCTGCAGAATACCACCCGGTCCGGCGTAAAGGGGACCGTATCTGTTCTGCAATCTTGCCACAAATTTCCTATCTACCCACTCATAGAAAAAAGCCAGGGTAAAGATGAAGATGAATCCCGGATATATTAGAACGCTTAAGAATTCTATTATCTCTGCTGGTACCACCTGTTGGCGTACCTCCTGAGTTCCTCTTGGGTCCAGATCCAGCCCTTACCCATCTCTCCCTTTACGAAAGTGACCCTATCCGTGCAACTGAAACAGGGATCTATCCCTGCCAGGATTATTGGCACGTCCGCGATGTAACTGTCAGAGAGCATTTTGCAGACGGCGGGTATGTTTCCGAGAGTCGGAGCCCTAACCTTGAATCTCTCCGGCTTGTCAGTTCCATTGGATTTTATGTAATGTATGTCCTCTCCTCTGGGAGCTTCAACTCTACTTACTACCTCTCCCGCTGGAATCCTTCTGGTGACTTTTTCCCTGAAGGAGCCGCTTGGCATGTGGTCAAGGGCATATTCGATTATGTTTGTAGCCTCTATCACCTCATCGTAGTGGACGATCATTCTGCTTAGCACGTCGCATCCATCAGAAGTCACAACATTGAAGGGTATCTCGTTGTATGCTAAGTATGGGTCCTCTCTCCTCACATCCCATTTGATGTTGCTAGCCCTCAGAGTGGGTCCGCATGCACATAGGGCTAGGGCGTCTTGGGGCTTTAGGATTCCCACACCCTGTGTTCTCTTCAGGATGCTTCTTTCATTAGAGCTCATCTTCTTATAGTATTGAGTTCTATCCCGTACCGTTTTCATCTCTTTTTTCACTCTGGCGGCCATGTCGGGCGATATGTCTCTTCGAACTCCACCCAACATTGTGAAACCATATGAGACTCTGTTTCCAGTTATGAGTTCAAGTGTGTCCATCACTATCTCTCTGTCTCTCCACAGATACATGAATAACGTGTCAAAACCAATCTCGTGAGCCGCGACCCCAACCCACAAGAGATGACTGTGGAGTCGATTCAACTCTGAGAGAATCAATCTGACGTATTGAGCTCTAGGTGGTATCTCCATCTCCAGAAGTTTCTCCACCCCTTGGGCGTAGCATTGCACGTGGGCAATCGAGCAAATTCCGCATATTCTCTCTGCGAGATAGAGGTTCTGAATGTACGTTCTTACAGTGGCTGCTTTCTCTATTCCTCTATGGTTATAGCCTAGGTTGGGAATTGCTTCCAGGACTTTCTCGCCTTCGACCTTTAGCATGAAATTCATGGGTTCTTTCAAGGCAGGGTGTTGAGGGCCTATTGGGATGATGACTCTTTCTTCATCCAACTTTTTTTTCCTCCTTTGCCTTTTCAAGTGCAGAACGTATGTTCTCTATGCTGATCTCCCTCCTTAGTGGGTACAGTCCAGGAGGCCAGCCTTCTGGGAGAACCAGACGGGAGAGATCTGGGTGACCATCGAATGCAACCCCTAAGAGCTCATGCACCTCTCGCTCGTAGAGTGGCGCTCCTGGTATCAAATCCGTCACAGTCGGCAACGTGGGTTGGCTCTTTGGGGTCGTCGTCTTGACTGATAGAATGGTCCCAGACTTATCAAGGTGATAAATGACCTCGATTTCTTCTCCAAGATCCACACCTGTAATCGTCGAAAGGTGTGTTATCTCCTCATCTTTGAGCATCTTGGTCATAGCTTCTTTGAAATGCTCCCTTTTTACTGATAGGAAAATCCTGCGTGGCTCAGGAGCTTTGAGACTCAATATCCATTCTTGAGGAATTGAGTTTCTTAACCTCTCTAAGAGTCCCGTTTTGCTCTCCTTCGTTTCTACCATTGCTCCTTCTCCTTAGCCGCTGATCTTCTTCAACAATTTTGCTGCGCCATCTATTATAGCTTCGGGGCTGGCCGCGCAGCCCGGAACATAGATATCCACCGGGATCACTTTGTCGACCCCTTGGCATAAGTTGTAACAGTCTTTGAAGACTCCGCCTGAGCATGCGCAGGTGCCGATGGCCATTACGAATTTTGGGCTGGGCATCTGTTCGTATACTCTTTTCAGCCTTTCCTTCACTTGGTTAGTGACCGGGCCCGTAACTACAATGACGTCGGCGTGTCGTGGGCTTCCCTTCAAAAGAACGCCGAATCTCTCGAGATCGAACTTGGGGGTTAAGGCCGCAACTACTTCGATGTCGCAACCGTTACATGATCCAGTGTTGAAATGGATTATCCATGGCGATTTCGATCTGGCCCACTTGACTACGTTCATCTTAGTCCCCAGTTCCCAGCTTAGGAAGCACAATTACTGCCAAGAGGACTATTCCAGTGAAAAGGGTTGCGTAAATACCAGCAGTTCCGAACGATGTCACTAAGACAAATGCGAGTATGTCAAAAATCATGAAGTAAAAAGCGTATATGAAGAAAGACTGTATGTTTATTTGGGTCTTGACCGCCGGCATATCTTCCCCACATGCATAAGCCTCCTCTTTTCCTGGACTAGCCTCCCCTTTGGCCCCCAACCTACCGCCAATCCAGT
The DNA here is from genome assembly GCA_001775995.1 of Candidatus Bathyarchaeota archaeon RBG_16_48_13. GTDB lineage: Archaea > Thermoproteota > Bathyarchaeia > RBG-16-48-13 > RBG-16-48-13 > RBG-16-48-13. Next base: position 74,013 of record MEZH01000004.1, on the reverse strand, counting down.
AAATAGCTACTCCTACGAAAACTGAGAAAAGTATTATGAAAGGAGGGGACGAAAGAACGCCGGGCATTGACCATGAACCCTTGAATTCAAGCTTTGGATGTCGACGCCGCTTAAAGCTTTTTGGTCAAAGAGTATGTGAAAATGTTTATTAATATTCCTAATTTAACAGTGGGCTATCAAGTTTCGATGGGAAGATTTCAATTAATGTGGGTGGAAGAATTACTTAGCCTAATTCTGATAATTGCCTCTATAGTTCTGGCCATATTGGTTGTGGAACTTCCTGACCTTCTTCATTCAGTTGTAGCTCTTGGCGGAATGAGCATCACGATCGGGGCCCTCTTTTGGTTGCTAAGTGCGCCCTATCCGGCACTCTTCCAAATCTTGGTCTACGCTGGTGCCGTGATAGTTCTTTTCATTGCGGCAATAATGCTCGGAGGAGGAATTCATGCCAAAAGTTGATCGAGTTCTGGCCTTAGGACTGACATTTCTAGTCCTCTTTGGGGCCTTCATAGTCTCCCTGTTGTCAAGATACACGTTTCCGTTGTTTGAATATTCGAGCGCTCCGAGTGAACTCTTAAGGATAGATGTGCCCAACCTGGGTCAAATGCTAGCAAATTTTCTCTGGAGTTTCCGGCCTCTTGATCTGATTCTGCTGGCCCTCGTGCTCTTTGGAGCGGCGGCCTGTTGCTTGGCTATGGTGAGAGGAGAGAGGGAGGAAGATCTACGCTCTCCATAGAATTCTTCCTCGCAGGCTCATTGGCTCTATATTTTATAGGGCTATATTGCCTGGTAACAAAGAAGAATTTGATTAAATTGATCATTGGCATCGAAATCATCGTCAACGCTGCAGACCTGAATTTCATAGCCTTTGCGGCCTATCGAGTTCAGGGTTTCACTGATCCCCTAGCTCAATCCTTCGTCATAATCTCCATCGGCGTTAGCAGCTGTGTGATCGCAGTGGGATTGGCTATCGCGATTTATGCATATCGACGGTACAAGACACTCGATGTTAGCGAACTGAAAGAGTTAAAATGGTAATATGAAGGCACGTCCGCACCGGAGAAACCAATGATGTTTACCGCGACCCTTGACGTTCTGTTTTTCTTTATGATATCGACAGCAGTCGTCGGGTGGTTAAGCTCCAAGATTAGAGTCAAGAATCTTGTTCAATATTACTCTGTCATTGGTTTTGTTTCGACAATCCTCTTCTTCTTGGTGTATGATCTGCCACTCGTCTCAGCCAATGGCTTCATTATCGTGAAAACTATCGCTCCCACCCTTGGCACCTTATTAGAAGTTGATTCGGTTTCAATTTTCATGATTTCCATCTACCTATTGTTGGGGTTATTCGTGGTCATCTATTCAGTAAGATACATGGAGAACGAAACCGGCCTACCCCAGTATTACGTTCTGATCTTCGGAATGATAGCTGGAATGGTGGGAGTTGTCTCGGCAGGTGACTTCTTCACATTGTTCATTTTCTGGGAACTCATGAGTATCACATCATACGTTTTGGTGGCATTCCGGAAAACCCAGAAAACCGCTATGGAAGCAAGCTTCAAATATCTGATCATAAGCTCCTTCGGCGCGGGAACCATACTCTTCGCTCTCTCTCTTCTTTACGGAGCTACAGGGACACTCAACTTGGCGTCGCTCTCTCAATCCCTGCTCAATGCTGCGCCAACGCCTTGGCTAATGATAGTCTTTGCAATGATCACTGTAGGTTTTGGTATAAAAACCGCCATAGTTCCATTGCACACGTGGCTGCCGGACGCTCACTCGGAGGCTCCCAGCTCAATAAGCGCTCTCCTGTCAGGGGTCCTCATCGAAACCGGGCTATACGGATTCTGTAGAATCTTCATCATTATGTTCAGTCTTCAGTTCCGTTGGGATATTTTGATAGCTGTCCTTGCAATAGTCACCATGACCACAGGTAACATCATGGCGCTTCTCCAGAAGGATTTGAAACGTCTTTTGGCCTACTCCAGTATTTCCCAGATCGGATACATGCTCATCGGGCTCGCCGTTGCTGGCACACCCGGGTCATCACAGGCGAATATTGACGGACTAACAGGTCTCTTCATGCATGTCTTCAATCATTCTCTCATGAAGGGACTTGCCTTCTTAAGCGCAGGCGCCCTGATTTATAAGCTCGGATCCAGAGAGCTCACTAACCTAAAAGGCGTAGGTCGCTTAATGCCGGTAACATCTGTTTCCCTATCCATATCTTTGCTAGCTTTGGGGGGTGTTCCATCCTTTAGTGGCTTCATAAGCAAATACACTCTGTTCTTGTCAGCCTTCGAGGGAGGCATGCCCGTGCTTGCAATAGCCGGCATCCTGAATAGCGGATTGTCTATGGCATACTATCTCAGAGTGATACAAACAATCTTTCTGGCAAAACCGGAGAAGGATATCTCGCGCATTAAAGAGGTCCCCCCCTCAATGTTGATGGTATTGATTGCAATGGCCGCTCTCATCACGATCTTCGGCTTATGGCCTGGGCCCTTGTTCGAATTTAGCCAGAATGCGGCGGGCTCCCTTCTGCAAATTGGAGAGTATGTAAGAAGAATAATACCTCTGTAAGGTGTCTCTGATGCTTCCCTACGCACCGTGGCTCGTCTGGTTTCTGCCTTTGGCAGGAGCCTTGATCTCCATTGTAGCGTCCAAGTTCTCATCGAAACTGAGAGACGGAGTTGCCTTGGCTTTCTCTTTCGCGGCAGTTGTCATGGCAGTTTCTATGATCCCTGAACTATTGTTGGGTATCACAATCCATGAAGAGGCCAAATGGCTTCCTTCCCTCTCCGCCTTGGGTTTGAGTGAGCTCAGGTTCGGACTATTGGTGGATCCCTTGAGCATATTCATGGCCAATGTAGTCTCCATAATCAGTTTCGCGGTTATGGTGTATTCCATAGGCTACATGAAAGGTGAATCAGGTCTAACCAGGTACTGGTTCCTCATGAACTTCTTCATAGCGAACATGCTGCTTCTTGTGATGTCAGACAACTTCATTCAGCTTCTCATAGGTTGGGAGGGGGTAGGACTTTGCAGCTATGCACTTATTGGGTTCTGGTACAGCGATGAACGTGAGCACTGGGTTGGAGGACCCGCTCCAACTCCAGCGTACCCCCCATCGCATTGCGGAATGAAGGCCTTCATAATCACTCGTGTTGGTGACGCGGCCCTCCTAGTAGCCATCTTCATTATATATGTGTACTCAAAGACATTCAGCTTCACGGAGCTTCAAGGCTCGACTCAATGGATAAGCGCCCTAGGTAATACTCCTGGTCTAATAACCCTGGTATCCCTACTCTTCCTTGGTGGGCCCTTTGGAAAATCGGCTCAATTTCCATTTCATGAATGGTTACCCGAAGCTATGGCGGGTCCGACCTCTGTCTCAGCCCTTATTCACGCTGCCACCATGGTGAACGCAGGAGTCTATCTCATAGCCAGGGTATTCCCCATATTCCATACAGCCTACTGGTTAGGCTACACAGAGTTCATGAACTTCTTCGTGGTGTTAGCTTGGGTAGGCGCCTTCACGGCCATTATGGCAGCCACTCAGGCCATAGTCGCACTGGAGCTAAAGAAGATCCTCGCTTACTCAACCATAAGCCAAATTGGCTATATGATGCTCGCGCTGGGCATCGCGGGTTTGACGGCTGAAGGCGTGGAAGGATATGTGTCAAGCATTTTTCACCTGCTGAGCCACGCTGTTTTCAAAGCCTCACTCTTCTTGGCTGCGGGCGCAATAATTCATGCAACCCACTCCATATATGTGACGGATACAGGTGGATTAAGAGGAAAAATGCAGAAGACATTCTGGTTCATGCTAATAACCGCACTCTCGCTGTCTGGCGTTCCTCCTCTCAGCGGCTTCTGGAGCAAGGATGCCATATTAGTCTCAGCTATTGAAGCTGGTCAATATGGACTACTTGCCGTGGCCCTGGCTACATCGGCTATGACCTTCTTTTACACGCTAAGGATGATCTTCAGGACATTTCTTGGGGAGCCCAGCTTGCATTTGAAAGAGATGGAGAGGGAAGGTCATCATGTGCACGAGTCACCGAAGATCATGTGGATTCCGTATGGAGCTTTGGCTCTGGGAACAATAGTGATAGGACTGAGTGGGCCCTTCTTAGAAGACCATCTGAAAGATATCTTCAGTAAATTATTAGTTACGGTTGAATCCTCGGGGTCAATCATAGCTTCGCCAATAATCCCTCCCTTCTACTTGGCCCTATCACTCTCTCTGGCAATGCTTATGATAGGTGGCATTCCCGCCTACCTCCTCTATGTGAGACGGAGAGCAGATTCTCAGGGCATAGTAGATAAGAACCCTCTCCTCAAGAACCTGTCCAGCTTCTTCTGGAACAGGTGGCATATCAACAGTCTCTATTACAGATTGTTCGTGAACAATGTGATAGCCTTCGGCCGGAAAACATACGACGCTCTTGAGACGAGAGTCATCGACCGCGCCTTCAACATTATTTTACCCGGCCTCATGATCGGGTTATACAACAGGTTCAAGAGACTTCAAACGGGCGTTCTATCCTACAACATGGTTGCAGTCGTTCTGGCTCTTCTTTTCATAATCCTAATGTTAATGAATTTCGGGAGGTTCTGAGATGAGTTCACTGAATCCCATCCCTTCGTCTCTTCTGCAAGTTCTCTTGGTCCCGGCTGTTTTCGTACCACTCGTGTATCTGCTTGGAAGAAGGATGGGCAAGAATGTGGGTTATGTAGCTCTCATCCCTCTTGCCTATGCGACTGCGTTACTGGCTTTTTCTGCCCCGAGTGTACTGAGCCAAGGTCGAGTGACCGAGGAATATCTCTGGGCCCCAATCGCGGGGCTCAATTTCGGTTTCCTTCTTGATGGGATAAGTTTACCCCTGGCCTTGACGATAGTTTTCCTTTGTCTTGTAACCACTCTTTTTTCGATGCCTTACATTGAGCACAAGATCAACGAACAAGGTGGTGATAATACTGCATACTCAATCTACTTCTCCATGTATCTTCTGTATACGGTAGGCATGGTCGGGACAGTCCTTGCCACCAATCTTGTAGAGTTCTATCTATTCTATGAGTTGATGTTGATACCATCTTGGCTCCTTCTTAGCACCTTCGGCTACGGCCAAAAAGAGCGGATAGGTATTATGTACTTCCTGTGGACTCATATAGGTGCCCTATCTGTACTGGCTGGCATATTGGCGATTTTTCCAGTAGTGGGAAGCTTCGAGATAGCTGATATGCATATCCTGGCCTCTGCCAATCCCCAACTGGCAGCCTGGGTGTCGGCTGCGCTTCTTCTGGGTTTCCTTGTCAAGATGGCGGTCTTCGGAATCCACGTGTGGCTTCCATATGCTCACGCGGAAGCCCCAACGCCAATAAGTGCCTTGTTGAGCCCTGCTATGATAGGTCTGGGGGCCTACGCAATTGTGAGGCTCGTGATAACGCCTTTCGGTGGGGTGTTTAACAGTTTCTCTGACATCCTATTCATCTGGGCCCTTGTAACAATGGTGTACGGAGGTCTGATGGCTCTTGCCCAGGACGACATAAAACGTCTCTTGGCTTATTCCAGCATAAGTCAGATGGGTTACCTCCTTTTGGGCTTAGCCTCATTTACCTCACTTGGAATTTCAGGTTCAATCTTTCACTATGTGAGTCATGGCTTGTCCAAGTGTATTCTCTTCTCAGTGGCGGGCATAATAATATACCGGACGCATGGAGTTCGCAGCATAGGAAAGCTCGGGGGACTTGCCAAGAAGATGCCTCTGACTGCCTTAGCCGCTCTAATAGGTTTCTTGGGCATTGCTGGTGTACCCCCTCTTAGCGGATTCCAGTCAGAGTGGCTGCTATTCTCTGGCGTTGTGGCTAGTGCTATGACAACTGGATCTGTGCTGCGCCTGATCGTGGCCATATCTGCAATTTTCTCCAGTGTTTTGACCGCGGGTTACGGTCTCTGGACCGTGAGGAGAATTTTCTTTGGACCTCTCGCCGATCACATGGAAGAAGCCAAGGATCCCCCAGTTCTCATGATGGTGCCCCTGATACTTCTGATGGTAGTCGCGTTAATTCTTGGCATATACCCTGCCCTAGTAACAGATGTTTTGATCCCGACGATCAGAACAGTCTTGCCATGAGAGGCGCCGTCTCTTGCTGGTCATAGTGGGATCTAAGAACAGGATCAAGCTAAGCGCGGTTCAAAAGGCTTTTCAGTTGTTCAACTTCGACGCTGAAATAATTGGAGTAGATGTTAAGACGTCCGTTACTGACCAGCCCATTGGGATCAACGAAACTGTGAAAGGAGCTCTTGAGAGAGCTTCTGGAGCTTTGATCAAACGACCTGATGCTGATTTGGGCGTAGGAGTGGAAGCGGGCCTAATAAAATGGTTCTCAAGGTACCTCGACCAGCATGTCGCTATCATAATTGACCGGGAAGGGGGCAAGACCCTCGGTGTTGGTCCTGCATTTGAGCTTCCTCCGAGGGTTCTTTCCACTGTGCTTGGAGAAAATCTCGAATTGGACGCAGCCTTCGAGAAAGTGGTGGGTATAAAGAATGTTGGGAAATCAATGGGACTCATAGGTTTTGTCTCGAGAGGTAAAATCATGAGAGAAGAACTCGTGGAAGCAGCCGTCCTGATGGCCTTGGCTCCTAGACTCATGCCCCGGGAATACGGTCTTCAGGCCTTAGGATTAAAAAAAGGGAAATAAAACATATCTAGGAATAGGAGAATATTGCTAGACCGAGATCCTGATTTATAGGGCGGGTGGATAACTACTGGTCTATATACGGAAGATAGATCTTAGAGGCTTCAAATCTTTTGGCCCTAGAAAGATCAGTGTATCCTTGGACAAAGGTCTAACAGTCATTACTGGCCCGAATGGATCCGGAAAATCCAACATACTGGATTCAGTACGTTTTGTCCTCGGTGAGTCAAGTCCCAGGGAACTTCGGGCTTCAAAATTCTCTGAGGCTTTGTTCGACGGGGCCCAAGGATTAGAGAAACCTGAAAGGGCCACAGTATCCATCCAGTTTGAGAACTCGGACCGACAGATACCCGTGGATACAAACCCCGTCACAATCTCCAGAGAGGTCGATCGCACAGGTCAAAGCATCTACCGCCTTAATGGCAAGAAAGTGTCCAGAAATCAACTCTTGGATGTATTGAACATGGCGCGAATTTCAGCCAGTGGCTTCAATATGGTGCCGCAAAACACCATCACGAGACTGGCAGATATCACGCCTGAAGAAAGGCGAAGAATGATAGAAGACCTTGTCGGAATAGCTGATTATGAAGCAAAAAAGACAGAGGCTCAAATACAACTCCAGCAAGCCGATCTCAACCTAAAGATCGCGGGTGCTAGGATAGAAGAGGTTCAGAATAGGGTTCAAAGCCTCGAGCGAGAGAGGAACGATGCGCTCCGGTACAACTTCATGCAGACAGAGTTGAAGAAGTCTCAAGCCATACAGCTCTCTCTCAAAATGAAATCTCTCCAGAGCGATCTGGACGAACTCAATAGAAATATCGCTTTGAGAAAAGACAAGATCGAGGAACTCAAAAAAGCAAGAGAACAATTTGAGTCAAGAAGGGATCAGCTGGAGTCCGAAAGGAGAGAATTCGATGAGGAAGTCTCGGCCAAGGGGGGTGAACAACTCTTCATGGCTCAGAGAACCATGGGCGAGCTCTCTTCTCAGATTACAGCGCTAAAGAATGAGATAGAGTCGGGAGGCATAAGTCTAAGAGCTCTAATCAAGATGCGAGAGGGGAGATCTGAGCAGATCAACTCTATAAAAGTTGACATAGATGAAAAAACTAAGCGAATAAAGGTCTTGCATAAGGAGCGTGATGATCTCCTTCCAGAGTATGAAAAGGGACGTTCATCCCTTGAGGAAATGTCCAAGAAAGAGGCGGAACTGAAACAATCACTGAGTAATAAAGAGGGTAAGGGAGAAGAGTCGCAAGAAGAAATAAATGATATAAATCAACGACTAGTGAAGATCAATTCCTCATTGAAAGGCAGCGCAACCCGTTACAAGATACTCGAAGAAAATTTGAATAATCTGGAGTTAAGACGGTCCGAATTCGAGGAAGCGTTCAAGGATCTTAAGATTCATCTCCAAGAGATCGGTGCCCTAAGAGACAAGGAAGATGACTCCTTGAAAGAAGCGTCGGATTCGATAGCGCAGAAATCTCTGTCGAAAGAGACCACAAGACAAGAACTCTTGGAAGCTGATCGGATCGCATCCAGAGCTAGAGCGTCTATGACGGAATTCCATGCACAGAAAGAATTCGTTGATAATATTGCTTCAGAGGAGAAAGCCCTGAAGGAAATTGAGGATATGGGAGAAGCCGGGGCAATTCCGGACATATACGGGCGGCTCAGAAAGTTCGTGAAGTCCAAAAAGGGCTATGAATCGGTCGTGGATGCCGCTGCAGGCGGGTGGATGAACAGTGTCATAGTCAAGGATCTGGAGACGGCTGCCAAGTGCATTGAGAGCCTGAAGAGAATCAAGATTGGCCAGATAAAGCTGATCCCGCTCCAAGATCTTTCAAAGAACCCTGAGATTGTTGAGCCTCCTGTCATGGAGGGCATACTTGGAAAGGTACTGGACTTTATTGATTTCCCTGAGAAATATTCACCAGCCGTAAAATTCATTTTTGGTGACACCCTAATAGCCCAGAACCAGAGAGCTGCTTTGATAGCATCAAAGCTAGGATATAGAACGGTCGTACTCAGCGGCGATATCTATGAGTTGGGAGGAGGTCTTGTCAGCGGCTACTACAGGACGCCCGTGGATGTTCTCTCACTTATCCCAAGCGATGTCTCCCTCACGAACCTGGATGATACTGTGAATGTTCTCCAGAGCCTTCTGGAGAGAAGAAGGAACGAGACCGAGAGCTTGGCTGGTGAGGTGGAGAAGCTTGGCCAGGATCAAATCAGGAGAGAAGCCCTCCTCGAAGCCTTGGATCGAGAGATCAGCACCCTTAGGGAAAGCATATCCAGGACCGCAAGAAACGTCTCAATAGCAAATAAGAGGGTCAAAAAATTCAGAAGATCTATTGAGAAAGAAAAATCCGATGAAGCTGATATAAAGAAGAAGAAAGCTGAGTTCGATAAACGTCTGGCTCAGTTGCTGGAAGAGCAAAGGAGACTAGCCCTAGGAGTGAAAAGGTCATTCATATCAAAGCTGGAATCCCAAAAATCCATTCATTTATCTGAAGTTAGCTCGTTCCAAGAACGCCTCTCCAGAATCGATAGTGAACTGAACATCTTAGAGAACAGTCTCCAGATAACGTATAGACCTGAGCTTGAGAGAGCCCAGATAGAGATCAGGTCTCTTGAAAAGCAGATAATGAGCCTGCAATCGCGTATCGAAGAAGCTACAAGCTCCATGAAGACCGCTGAGCAGCGGCTTCCAGACCTGAAGAAAGAACAGGAGCGACTAACCGCAATTCTCTCCTCAGTCAGGAAGGAAAAAGATCGCTTTGAAGAGGAATTAGCCGAGATTGACGGGAGACTCAGATCCACGAACACAACTTATGAGCCTCTGAGCAACACGTACCATCAGTTGGAACTCGACCTACAAGGCAAGGTTGCCAAGATGAGATTTATGGAAGAGCAACTAATGTCCCTTGGCTACCAAAGACCTCTCGAAGTTGAACCCGAAGTGGCTAACACCATTGATATGATTCTTAACCTTGTCCGATTCGAACTCGAAAAGTTGGGTTCAGTAAACCAATTGGCTATCAGGCAATACGTTGAACAAATAGGCAACTACAAACAGCTCTCCATCAGAATAAACGAGCTGGAACGAGAGAAGCGCTCAATTCTAGATTTCGTAGAGGAGATAGAGAGAAAAAAGAAGAATGCCTTCATGGACGCTTACCTGAAGATTAGCGAAAGTTTCCAGAGTTTTTTCACTCTAATTACAGGCGGAGGAAATGCTTGGCTCCAGCTCCAGAATTCAGAGGATCCCTTTAGTGGCGGCCTCGACGTATTTGCACAGTTTACGGGTAAGGCTCCACGCTTGATCAGCGGGGCTAGCGGAGGTGAGAAGTCCGTGGTAGCAGTCTCATTCATCTTCGCACTTCACTCCTTCAAGCCCATGCCGTTCTACTTCTTCGATGAGATTGACGCCTCACTAGACCCTATTAATGCTGAGCGGCTCGCAAACCTTCTCAAAGACCGATCAGCAATGTCACAGTTCGTGGTCATAACTCTGAAAGATGTCGTGGTTGCCCGAGCAGAAAGGCTTTTTGGGGTCTTCATCCAAAGCGGGCACTCACATATTGCATCCATTAATCTGCCCTCGGCTGTGGAAAAGGAGATCGTTGGGGGCTATACTGGGACTTGAGCGATGAGAAACCTTTCTGGTTCAAGCCACCGTGGCTCATTCTATTTGACATAATAAGGCTTCAAAGACTAAGACCATGGGACGTGAATTTATCTTTCCTGCTGAATTCATTCCTGAACGAGATGAGAAAGCATGGAGTAATGGACTTCACAGCCTCGGGCACCGCTCTTCTATCATCCGCCACAATATATAGAATGAAATCCGACGATATTCTTAAGATGGAGGACCCTCCTCACCCGCCAGATGCGAGAATATTCGAAGATCTTCCACCTTTGATTAAGCTTCCCTACAGACACGCCTTATCCTCGACTTCGGTCGAAGAACTCCTCAAAGCGCTTGACGATGCCCTTAATATGGAACTCTCCATATTGAGAGAACCTGTGCTGAAACCGCTCTTGCCCGCTCCAACCATCCTTGAGGACTTGGATCCATTTTTGGTTGATATCGATTCTCACATAGAAAGTCTCTTCGAAAGGCTTCTTGCACTCTTTCAGGAGAAGAAAATGGTACTTTTCTCGGAATTATCTAGGTACATGGAGCGAATCGACATTGTGCGGACATTCATAATCCTTCTGTTCTTGGCTACCCGGGAAAGACTTGCCCTTTGGCAGGATGAAGAGTTCGGCGAAATATACATATCAATGCCTAAACAGGGTGGCGAAGCTGGTGTCTGAAAAACAGGCAGATCCTGAGCAAACGAGAAAGAATTTGGCAATTGTAGAAGCGGCACTATACGCGGCCGGCAGACCGCTTGAATTGAGAACTCTTTGCTCGATCTTGGATATCCACTCAAAGAAAGCGGTTCAAAGTTTGGCTAGAGCCTTGCTCCAAGAGTATGCCAATAGAGAGCTAGCATTGGAGATCCTTGAACTCCCTGATGGCAGGTTTGTGATGCAGCTTAAACCTGAATTCACTGATCATATCAAGAGACTCGCGATGAGCCCTCTCCTGACGCCTGGTCCACTGAAGACTCTGTCCTACATCGCATTCAAGCAGCCCGTGGCTCAGATCCACGTAGCCAACGTCCGAGGTCCTCAAGCCTACGATCATGTAAAAATCCTTCACCAAATGGGGCTGATAGAAACGGAGAAACTGGGAAGAACCAAAATAATAAGAACGACGGACGTCTTCGCTGATTTGTTTGGCTTGAGCCATGATCTGCGCCAAATGAAGAGACAGCTTCAGCTTCGCCGAGAAACCTCGCTTCCCGAAGTAACAGAAGTCCCTTAGCCGCCACGAAGTCATTGATTGTCGGCAAGCAAGATTCTGATTGGGTCAGTAACCTATTTGAAGAGGAGCGACACAACAGCACCCCCGGAATTGCTCATATTCTGAGCAAATTGACAGATTTTGCTTCAATCCTATTTTCTCTCCGTTCAAAACTAGTACCCTCTCTTTGAAGCTGAACGAATTGGCACTCCTAAGATCTCAGAAAAGGTTTATATCACATCCTTGAGAAAGCTAAGCCAAATCTCAAGGTGAAATGGATGCCCCAATGGCACGGCGGTCTTCTAAAAAGAAAAAGAACTGGCGGCAGAACTCGCTCTCATAGGAGAAAGAGGAGTTACGAGATAGGCAGCCTTCCGGCCGAGACGATCATAGGTGAGACTGACCTCAAAGTTGTCCGAGCCATGGGTGGAAACGTCAAATATAGACTTAAGACGGCTGACCAAGCAAACGTGACTGACCCAGCAACCAAGAAGACAACGAAGGTTCCGATACTCAGATTCCTTAGGAATCCTGCCAACATAGATTACAACAGGCGTGGAGTAATAACCAAAGGCGCCTTAATAGAGACAGAATTGGGTGAAGCGGAAATAACTTCTCAACCAGGAGTAGACGGCGTACTTAATGCGATTCTGAGAAAGGCTCATGAATAGATTAGGCGGTTGATTCCCACGAAGTCAAAGGACAAGTATATCCTTTGGCCCGTTTACTTCGATTCTTCTAAGACCCGGAGAGATGGTAGGAGAATACACAAGGCATTGGCCATGGAATACCCCCAAGTTCAGGACATGTATGGAGCCGCTCTCAGACTTGGATTGAACCCGGTAGAAGAAAAAAACTCGCGTTATCCGCGTTTTTGTTGGGAAAAAGCTGGAAACGTATTGGTAGACAAAAAAAGCAAGAAATCTGTTCTTATTTCAAATATAGCCAAAGAAATGAAGTCTTTTAAGGAAAAAGTCGTCAATTTGAAGCAATAAGAGTCGTTAGAAATCCTTATATTAATAGGACGAGTCATCAACGTTATTTTACAGCTACGGTGTTCTCTTGTATCCTGATCGCTTATTTCGGCTGGGGGCTGTTCTTCATAAATCAACTGGAAGCAATAATCTAATCCTACGAGCAGAGAACAACGCTTTTCCTGGTGATATGGTCGTTGATAAGTCGCTAAAGAGAATCGGTATTGTCATGGACCTGTTTGGTCCAATCAATAATCCCTACATTTCTGTAAGACCGGCCACACCAGATTATCATGTGGGACAGATCCTCTACAAATTGGCTCAAGAGAAGAAACGGGGCGGAAGGGCTTGGAAGAAGAGATAGAATCTAGGCGCAGGGTCAAAGAATGCCCTGAGTGCAAGAGCACAAATGTCATCAGGGACTACGAGTGGGCCGAAGTTGTCTGTAGAGATTGCGGTTTTGTCATTGCTGACCGTTTGACCGATTCAGGACCAGAATGGAGAGCATTTGACGATGCGCAGAAAGCTAGAAGAGCCCGTGTCGGTGCGCCAATGACCTTCTCTATTCACGACAAGGGCTTGTCAACCATGATCGATATGCAGGACAAAGATACCTTCGGCAAGAATCTCACTCCAGGTCAGAGGGCTCAAGTCTACCGTCTCAGGAAGTGGCAGAGACGAGTAAGAGTTTCAGATGCCACTGAACGCAACTTGGCTTTTGCTTTGTCAGAACTGAGCAAGATGGCTTCCGCTATAAATTTGCCCAAGAACATCTTGGAGACCGCGTCCGTAATATATAGAAGGGCTGTAAAAAGACACTTGATTCGAGGACGCTCGATACAGGGCGTTACTGCTGCTGCTCTCTACATGGCTTGCAGACAGTGCGGAGTGGCTAGGACGCTTGATGAGATTTCGACCATTTCTCACATAAACAAGAAGGAGATCGGACGTAGCTATCGCTTCATAGTAAAGGAGCTAGAATGTTTCATTCCACCTTTGACGCCAAACTACTATGTATCTCGCTTTGCCAATCAGTTAGGTTTGGCCGGTAAGGTCGAAAATGTGGCTCTTCGAATCCTCCAGACTGCTTCCTCCATCAGGTTGACATCAGGACGAGGCCCAACCGGAATAGCTGCAGCAGCCACCTACATCGCGTCGGTATTAGCATCCGAACATCGAACCCAACGAGAAATAGCGGAGATAGCGAATGTGACTGAAGTCACTATCAGAAATCGTTACAAGGAACTCATAAGTCGATTGATGATCCACGTCTACCTATAGCCTTCTTCGTTTCATGAGACAAAGCATATGGCCTTTAATGTGAAATGAACAAACCCCGATGATTGGGTTTAAATTGCTGCTAACTCCTAGTATATGACGAATACGGTGGACTTCGTTGCCCAGAAGAGATGACTTGGAGCATGTGGCTCTTCAGATAGTCATTAACAGCGGAAGAGAAGGCATAATTCAGTCGGATCTCTGGCGAAAACTGGACGCCAGTTCCCGCGAAGGTTCGCGGGTATCATTGAAACTCGAGAGCAAAGGATTGATCCGCCGAGAAAAGGAAATCTCGGAAGGAAGATGGACTTATCGGTTATATCCAAAGAGACAGCCAATCTCCATAGATTCAGTCTTGACTCAACCTTGTCTTCTTTGCGCGCTTGTTCCAAAATGCGAATTTGGGGGTTCAATTTCTCCGACGACATGTGAGCTGCTTAGAAACTGGCTTATGGAACTTGCCTCCAAGTCTGGTGGCACATAGTTATTGCCAAGTAATCGGCTCCTCGAGAAGAGACGCGACTTTTTCTATAGGCTCGCCAAAAAAGAGGGCTACAGAAGCAGGGCTTCTTACAAACTCCTACAAGCCAACAAAGACCTTCATTTTATCAAGAACGGCGATACGGTGATAGACTTGGGGGCGGCGCCAGGTGGATGGATGCAAGCCGCCCGTGAGATCGTTGGTGATACGGGTTTAGTGATAGGCGTTGATGTATCCCCGATAAGAGATTTCCCTGACCAAAATGTCAAATCTTTAAGGGGCGACATAAAGAACCCACAGACTGTCTCTGGGTTGAAGGAGATCTCTGGAGGCAGAGCGGATGTCGTTCTCTCCGATGTCTCACCAAACCTTTCAGGAATTTGGGAAGTTGATCACGCCCGCCAACTCGACCTTGCTCAGACTTCCCTCCAAATAGCAAGGGACTTTCTAGAAATCGGGGGGGCCTTCTTTTGCAAGGTTTTCCAGGGAGACCTTTTGGATGATTTTCTAAAGGAACTGAGACTGATTTTCCAAGTCGTCAAGATTATCAAGCCTAAAGCTAGCAAAAGCCAAAGCTCAGAAATCTATGTACTCGGGCTTTCCCCAAGGTTTGCGGTTAGGAATACATAGCCTACTGAAATCTCTATGTATTGGAAATCCTATCTATACCAAATGGTCTGGCAGAATTTCTCATATTTGACCGTTGGTTATTGCCTCTTTGACCACTCGAGCGGGGCTTTCGGTCTTCAAACCTTTTGGATTGAAATGAGTTCCCACCACCTTGTAACCCCGCTCCAAAATTTTCTCCATGACAACTTCTGTTCTTGGAATGGGCAGATTGAACTTGTCGCATATTCTGTCTATGACATAGTAAGTGGGTGGTGCATCAGCTTCTTTAGAGATCCTTTCAAAGGTCCTCACAGATGCGTTCGTATCTGAGCCCATCTCATGCAGCTTCTCCAAAATCAGGGCGCAGAATTCTGAATCAGCGAGGGCACCTATCCATAAAGGTCCGCATAATCTCAGAATTTCTCCGCATTCTGGACAAACGCTAGGAAGTTTCGTTGCAAATCCCCTGCCTATTTCCCTATGAAAACAATTAAAACAATGGGATATGAATCCCATGCTCAAGAGACTCTGATCAGCTCTTTTGGCTCCATAATAACATGTAAGATAAGCCCTTACGTAGTGATCTGTGCTGTGGGATGCAAGGACTCTTATGCCAAAATCGTGACGTGCTGCTGTCACAGCAATCGATCCCAGAAGTATTCGCACGGCTAATTCATGGCAATACTCTGTTCTAAGAGGTACCGCACCATATTTTCTAAGACATGCCAATGGATGGACTCCGCAGAGGGGTGCCATGTCCGTTGCGGTCGCTGCTATGAGACCGCCATCCTTAAGGGCTGACAATGCCGAATCAAGAAAGGGTGTGGGAGAACCGAAAGGATCCAAGTCTATAGCGTCAAAACGGCTCTTCGGGCGTGAATGTTCCTGGAGGAGCAAGTTTGCGTTAAGGTTTGTGACTTCTACTATGTTCTCCAGATTGTTCTTTTCTATATTATAGCGTGCCAAGTTAGCTGCCAGAGGGTTGATGTCGTTGAGAACAATACTCCTTACCCCTTCGACCTCCAAAGAAAAGCGGATACTTCTGATGCCGGACCCACCTAGGGGCTCGCATACATCGATCCGGTCGTTGAGACTTCGTTGAAATACCTGTAAGATGGCCACAGCCACATCGCGATTAAGCTTCATTACAGGATTGTAGAAGACTGTCGATCTAGAAGGTCTATATCGTAACCTATTTCTGACAAGAGCCCTGCCCACCGGTACATAGACCCTGGCATTTCCTTCCATGACTCGTTCCAAGGGGAAATCAAATCTGTTTTCCAAATTGAAACCTCATATCAACTAGCTCATTTCTTGAGCAATTACCCTAAAGGGTTTTATTCAACGGAGTCACTGCCTCGTTTAAGTGCCAGGAGAGAAAGGTTGGTTCTAGTTTCGGGGGTCGACGATGCCGGCCGAGGGTGCGTCATAGGTCCCCTGGTAATAGCAGGCATACTCGTAGAGGAAAAAGGTATCTCAAGCCTGAAATCCTTGGGAGTTAAAGACTCCAAGCAATTGACCTTTCGAAAGAGACTTCTCCTTGTCCCTAAGATAGAGGGAGTTGTCTTGAAATCATCTTATACATACATCCTGCCTGACGAGATAGACAAGGCGGTTCTCAAAGGGAAGAAATTCCAAAGACTGAACTTTCTTGAAGCGAAAGCCATGGCCAGAGTCATAGATCAACTCAATCCGGATATTGCTTATGTGGACGCATGCGACGTCTTAGCTGATCGGTATGGCTGCCAGGTCGAGGATCTGCTTAGAACTAAGACGAAGGTAGTTTCGGAACATAAAGCAGACATAAACTATCCAGTCGTCAGTGCTGCTTCGATCCTGGCCAAGGTGAGGCGAGACTCCGCCATAGAAAGCCTGAAACTGGTATATGGAGACTTCGGGTCAGGCTATCCGCATGATATGAAAGTGCGACTTTTCTTGGCAAAATATTTTGAGGATAATGGTTGTTTCCCAGATGCCGTCAGGAAATCCTGGAAGACGGTGCGAGATATAATCGACTTGAATTACCAGAGAAAACTCATATGATCTACCGCTTGTCTTTTTTCAATATAATCCTTAATAGGAGCCCTTGATGACACACAAAATCTCGGTGAGCTAATTTTGCCATGTTCGGTGGTAGTGGGAGGATTCTGGGGAGACGAGGGCAAGGGCAAGATTGTCTCCTATTTGGCTCTGAGGGACAAAGTGGATTTTGCGGTTCGAGGGGGCTCAATAAACGCGGGACACACGGTTGTCATTCATGAGATGAAGTACTCGCTCAGAATGATCCCCGGCGCTTTTGTCTATGAAAAGTGCCGGCTTCTCATTGGACCAGGTGCCAATGTTTTTCCAAAGGTCTTCATCGAAGAGGTGGAGAAGACGGGGGTTAGAGGCAGGGTGGGTCTGGACAACCAGTGTTCGATAATTGAAGACCAACACGTTTCGCGGGACAGAGAGAGTTCATTCTTGTCTAAGCAGATAGGAACAACAGGGAGCGGCGTGGGACCCGCTCTTGAAGACAGGGTGAAAAGAGTCGCGAGACTCGCAAAAGACATCGATGAGTTGAAGCCTTTCCTAGCCGATGTTCCTGGAGAACTAAATAAAGCCTTGGACGACGGAAGAAAGGTAGTAGTAGAGGGGACCCAGGGTACATTCCTATCCTTATTCCACGGAACTTATCCTTATTGCACTGGCAGGGACACTACTGCCTCAGCCCTTTGTAGTGAAGTTGGCATAGGGCCAACCAGCGTTAACAACGTTCTACTCGTATTCAAGGCGTATATGACGCGGGTAGGTGCTGGATATTTGCCTGGTGAGTTGCCTGAAAAAGAGGTAATCAAAAGAGGATGGGCTGAAACAGGGACTGTCACAGGGCGCAAGAGACGAGCCGCTCCCTTCAATTTTGACCTGGCCCAGAGAGCGGTTTCGCTCAACGGTGCCACGTCACTTGCCGTCACCAAGTTTGATGTGTTATTCCCGACATGTAGCCACACTGATAGATATGATGACCTCCCAAATGAAGCGAAAGAGTTCGTGGATCAGATTGAACGGAGACTTGGAGTCCCAGTGGACTTGATAGGCACCGGTCCTGAGGCAACTGACATAATCGATCGGCGCTGAGACCTGGTTACTCCAGGGCAAGTTCGCTCGCCATCCCGCGTTCTGGGTATTTGTAGACCAAGACTCGGGATGGGTCAAAGCTGATGGTCATCTGATCATCTATTTGCGGAAACTTTTCAAAGGAAGCAAAAGGTGCTTTAACCGCTAGCAGCAGATTGTTCTCAATCTTGATTTCGAACCTCACCAAGCCACCCAAGAACCTGACATCTTCAATCTTTCCATCAAACACGTTTCTTTCTTTTCGTTGGCCTTTGTCGATAACAATGTGCTCCGGCCTCACAGCAATAACAAGACGATCGCCGGCGGGAACTTCATTGCATGTTGCGATCTTGAGGCCTCTGGCTATCTCTATTTCCCATTTGTCTCCTCCAGAGACTGCTTTTCCTTCAAGGAAATTCGCTTCACCGATGAAATTGGCCGTGAAAATGTTTTTTGGATTGAGATAGACTTCTTCCGGTGTTCCTACTTCGACTATTCTTCCCTTCTTCATTACAACAATCTTATCCGAGATTGCCAATGCCTCCTCTTGATCGTGCGTTACGTGGATAGCTGTCAGACCCAGTTCTTTGACTATTCGCTTCAACTCATTCCTGAGTTCTGCCCTAACCTTTGCGTCAAGAGCTGCCAACGGCTCGTCCAGCAATAGGAGGCTTGCGCCAGATATTAGTGCTCGTGATACGGCGGCCTTCTGTTGCATGCCACCGCTCAACTCTTTTGGTAGGGATTTAGATCTAGCTGAGAGTCCAGCCAGGGCCAATATTTCGTGAGCGAGTTCCGTGGTCTTTTGAGGGGGCCAATCCTTCACCCTCGGACCATATGTCACGTTCCCCAAAACGTCCATGTGAGGGAAGAGCAGAATGTTCTGGAAGACGTAGCCTACATTTCTATCTTCCGGAGGAATTCCTCTCGCCGGGTTTTTGCCGATCCAAATCTCACCCCTATCGGGCTCATGGAGTCCAGCCACCATTTTTAGCACTGTTGTCTTTCCGCAACCTGATGGTCCCAAGAAGGTTACATATTCACCGTCCTCAATCTTCAAGGTGAAGTCTTCCACCGCGATTATGGAATCAAAACTCTTTGAGACCCCGACGAGACTGACTTCGGGCATCTACTCCACCTCCAACTCCCGCCGAACGCCATCTTTGGGGTGATGATATACGACTGCTTCGTTGGATCTGAATGAAACGGTGCTTTTGTCACCCATTTCTAATGTCTTATCCTTTTGCAGGGTGAGGACTTTTGAGTTGATCAAATCTCCGGTTTCCAGCCTGACAGAGTATTTTACGAATGTACCTAAGAAACTCCTCCTCTCAATGACCCCCTGTATGTGGTTGATCCCCTTTGTCACGCCCTTCTGGATTGAGACATTTTCGGGCTTCAGTGCAATGACTATCCTCTCTCCCAAAGCTGCGCCGTCGACCGACGGGACTACTACAGTCAGCCCATCCTTCAACTCTACTTTCAAGAAGCTATCTTTGATTTCACTGATTATCCCCTCTATGAAGTTTGATTCGCCAACGAAATTCGCCACGAAGATTGATCTCGGTCTCAAGAAGAGTTCCATCGGCGCGCCGATCTGTTCAATCTTCCCTCTCCTCAGGACCATTATCTTATCTGAGATAGTCATGGCCTCCTCTTGGTCATGAGTGACGTGAATTGTCGTAATGCCTAGACCCTTCATCAACCTGACCAACTCATATCGCAACTCTACCCTTAATCTGGCATCCAATGCTCCAAGGGGTTCGTCCATCAACATTATCTTGGAACCTGGTGTCAGAGTTCGAGCTAGAGCGATCCTCTGTTGCATGCCTCCACTCAACTCATTTGGATATGACAATGCCCTGTTGAAGAGATGCACCAGATCTAGCATCTGGCGACCTAATTTGTCGGTTTTTTCACGTGCCCATCCTCTCATGTGTGGGCCGAAAGTTACGTTTTCCCAGACATTAAGGTGCGGAAAAAGCATGAAATTCTGAAAGACCAATCCAACGTCTCTTTCCTCAGGACACAGTTCATTTACTCTTCTACCCTTGAATCTGACCTCCCCTTCGTTGGGTTCTATCAAACCGGCCAGCAGCTTTAGAATAGTTGTCTTGCCACTGCCCGTAGGACCCAATATCGTAACGTATTCTCCCTTCTCAATATCAAAGCTGACATCATCAAGTGCCGTAATAGTCCCGTATCTCTTCTTGACATTGTGGAGTGATATTTCGTGCAATCTTCATCACTTCCCGGATGAGAGGCGCCGAAGACCCATGAGTATTATGTAGGAAATCCCGATCAGTATTATACAAGCCAAGGCTGCTTCGAAGAGGGCATTTTCGTTTACTAGTTTGACAATATAGACCGGGGTGGTTACGGCTGTCGAAGCGACTGCCAATGTTGCCCCTGTCTCGCCGAGGCTGCGAGCGAACATCATGATGGCTCCAGCCATTATCGAGGGTTTGGCTAGGGGAAATATTATTTTACGGAAAACTTGCAAGGGATTCGCACCAAGAGTCCTGGCAGCTTCCTCGAAAGAAATGTCTATGTCTGATATTGCGCTGGAGACGGTCCTAACGATGAACGGGTAAGTGAAGGCGATGTGAGCAAGGACTATCAGCAAGAAATCCGCGTTCGCGAGCGATGATAAGCCTCCTCCAATACCTGACCAAAACAGTCCTAGAGAGAATCCCAGAGCTGTTGAGGGTATGATCATTGGGATGTTGATGAGGACGTCTAGGGGTTGTGTGACTGTTCCAGCTTTCTTGCGCGCGATCAAGATTGCCATTGGAATACCTAACCCCATATTCACCACAGTCACAATGCTAGCGATAAGAAAGGATGCGAAGAGACTATTTAGAAAGCCTGCTAGATCAATCCCCGCCAGGCTATTGCCTTGGGCTAATCCCCTGAAGAAGAAGATGAAGATGAAGAATGCTGGGATCAAGACCGCGAGTATGAGAAAGATGTTGGACGAAGCATCTCTCAGATACTTGAAGATTCTTCCGCTTAACATTTTTTCTTGGGCTGGCCATACTTTCTTGATGGGAAGTTTAAACTTCTTTATGATTATCATGACAAGCGTCAATAGGACCAGCGCAAGAATAATGAGCAATACGCTTGTGAACGCGCTTGCCGTTATGTATTTCTCGGCCATTGAACCCCCCTCATTTATGAGCTTCCGCCAACCTGCGATCAAAACGGGAGCGGTTCCATCGGCTTGCGACGCTCCGACAATAGACAGTGCCAACACCGTAGCACCTGTCTCACTTATGCTCCTCCCAAAAGACAAGATGGTTCCAGAGACTATTCCCCCTCGGAATAGAGGCAGTGTAATGGTTCGAATGGCGGTTAAAGGAGATGCTCCTAACGTTCTTCCAGCTATTTCGTAAGTTATATCAATCTCTTCCAGAGATGCGCTGAGAGTTCTCACCATGTAAGGATAAGAGAAGGCCACGTGAACCAACATAAGAAGGATGAAACTGGATGTGATAGCTCCTGTTGGGGAATTAAAGAAGAATGCGAATCCCCCGGGGGTTGCCCAGAACAACGCAACAGAGAAACCCAAGGCTGACGTAGGGACAACCAGAGGTAGATCGATGAGCGTATCTAGATATCTCCTCCCCTTGAAGTGACCTCTGTTTAGGAGCCAAGCCATAGGAAGGCCCGCTATGAAATCAATGATTGTGACCGCACCGGCCAGCTTAAAGGAGGTCATGATTCCATTCGAGATTGTGCTAATCATTTGGCCATCTCCTAACACTTCAGCGCTGATCTTGTCCCAGCCAGAGATGAGATGAGATAAGACGAAGGTGCTTGGTATCAAGACGAAGAGTAGAAAAAAGAGTATTATCATAGAGTACCAGAAGCGTCGGAACCACCTCGAAGTCAGGAATCTTCTGAATGCATTGTTCGTTCCTGGCAATCTCTCTACCGTCACTTGTCAATCAGAGGCATGATAACCTATTAACATAAATGTCTTGTCGAAAACTCTCTACTAGATTAATATATGTTTGCGTGCTAATGTATTGTCTGAGGATCCTCATGAGCGATGCACTCCTAGGATGGTTAACCAAAAGAAGAGAATCGCAAGCCCTGAAGTCAATGCGCGATCATCTCGCCTTGACCCTCAGTTGCGCGGATGAACTATCTAAAGCCATCAACTCTTCCGACAAAGGAGATTATCAAGAGGCAGAGGCTAGCATAAAGAGAGTCTCGCAGATGGAAAAGGAGGCTGACTTCCTAAGGAGAAAGATAGCGGATGAACTGGCAAAGGGAGAATTGCCATCTTCAGATAGGGAGGATTTGATGCGCCTCGTGAGGACGATAGATTGGATAGCCGATTGGTCAAAAGACGCTGCCCGCCTTCTGGCGATCTTGCTCCCAGAATTCAGCAAAGTTCCAAAGGGACTCAAAGAGATCTCCATGGAAATGGCCACCGCGATTCGCAGCTGCGTTTCAGTGCTTGCAGACAGCATAAATCGACTGGGAAAGAGCTCTAAAGAGGTCTTGGATCTGGGCGACCAAGTTGAGAGGATAGAAGAGAAAGTGGATGAGCAATACGAAGAGGCTAGAAGGCTCCTTGCGAAGATCGACGAAGGAGACTTGAAGATAGGAGCCGTCATCTTGCTCTCAGAATTCTTGGATTCTCTTGAGAACGTAGCTGACTGGTGCGAGAATACAGCCGATGAAGTCCGTGTCATAGCTGTGAGGCAGGCAAGTGAGACTCCATGAGAACCGAGGGGCAACACAAAGCGCGAAAAGGGTTAATAAAGGTCAGTGTTGACGAGGAAGGTGGCATAATCCAGAAAGCCGTCATTTCAGGTGATTTCTTCCTTTATCCAGAAGATAGCTTATGGTTTTTAGAAAAGGAACTCGTTGGAATGAAACTGATCAGGGAAGAATTATTGGCGAAGGTCAATGACTTCTACAAAGAGATGGGGATATTCAGCCCAGGGGTTACCCCTGAGGATTTTGTTGAAGCCTTACTGAAAGCCGCTTAGTTTCAACGATCAATTACCTATTATTGGGTAAGAACGCTTTTATAAGTTTTAGATCCCCATTCTACCATGTCTGGTCGTGGCCAACGCTTGAATAGCTCCCCACACAAAACAAAACAGATTGCGCTAATCTGCATGATGAGCGCCCTAGGCAACATACTTTCTGCGTTATCACTATTTCTGGCAAATGTCGGTCCAATAGGCCTTGACTTGTCCCACTTGGCAACCCTGATTGCGGCCATCTACGGCGGCCCACTAACCGGTTTCGCCACGGGTGCCCTAGGCGGGGTCTTCGCAGGAATCTATTTCGGTTTCATCGGAGGAAACCTTGGGCTGTTGAGCTTGATCGGGATCCCAATTGGAAAAGCCCTGACGGGATTGACGGCAGGTTGGCTTTCCAACGCCTTCAGCGTCCTCAGATCTGACCGCAGTTTCCTTAGGGTAGTTCCGACCGTGCTCCTCAGTTATATTCCGGAGTCTTTGTACACGGCGATATTCTTCATGACACTCGTCCCGCTCTTCTTCGGATGGTTCTCTCTTCCGTTTCTGATCAGTGTGGAAGTCAAGGCTTGGGGAGAGTTGGTCATATTATCAGTAATATGTTATGTCTTGAGAAGGAACAAGAGCTTCTCAGGCTACTTGACAAGAAATCTTCGAAAACAAATGAAATGAGGCCTGCTATGATCTGCCTAAGCGATTCCTTTGGACTCGAAGTAGAATTCTCCGAGCATTCCACACGCATTTCGACAGGCTTCGCGATTCCGAGCCAAGGTCAGCAATCTTGACTCCCTCTCTCAAGAGGTCTAACGTATTCGTCAGCGACACTGCGTCTTCCTGCCCTTTCTCTCCCTTATGTCGAGTTCTCTTTTCTGGAGAGAGAATATCTTCGAGGGAAAGAAGGAAAGCTGCATACTCAATGGATTCAAGAGCTTTCCAAATATTGAGATCAAGCTCTTCTGGTCTTCCTTCCTTTAGATCTTCCATCGCATTTTCGACGAAACCAGCTGCCGACCCAAGCGACTCTCCGATCTCTTTCTCTCTCATATGAGTTCTACCTGAAGTCAAAGCGAAGAAGTGGAATCTTCTACTCAACGGTTACACTTTTGGCCAGATTCCTAGGTCTGTCCGGATCGTGACCTCTCATCACTGAGACGTGATATGCGAACAGCTGCAACGGGATTGCATACACTATCGGCGTGAACAGAGGGTTGATCCCCTTTGGCACCTCAATCCAATCGTCTGCCAATGTCTGCAGCTCTTTGTCTTTTTCCTCCGTTATCGCTATGATATCGGCTCCCCTAGCCTTCATTTCCATTATGTTTCCAATAAGTCTGGATTTCAAGTCGTCATTGGGGGCGATGAATATGACTGGATAGTTTTCATTCACCAGGGCAATGAATCCATGTTTACTTTCTCCAGCAGAGTAAGCCAGACTTGGCGTGTAAGCTAGTTCCAGGAGTTTCAATCTTCCCTCCAAAGCTGTGGCGACATTCAACCCCCTTCCCAGGAAGCAGAAACTGAACCGATCTCGATATTTGGCTGCCAGCCTCTTGATCTTTTCATCATTGCTCTCAAGTTCCTTCTTTACGTACCAGGGTATCCTTCCGAGGTCAGTCATAAGAGAATCAATTTCATCACTTCTTATAGTTCCCCTCTTCTCTGCTAGGGCTATCGCCAGTTTTGAGAGTATTAGGACTTGTGAAGTGAATGTCTTTGTCGCGGCCACCGCGATCTCGGGGCCTGAATTCTGCCCGATATAAACGCTCGCCAGTCTCGTTAAGGAGGATCCCATGACATTGGTTATCCCCAGGATCGTTGCTCCTTTGTCTTTGGCTGATCTGATAGCACTCAGCGTGTCAGCGGTTTCTCCTGATTGGCTCACAGCCAGTACAACTGTTCCCTCGTCGACGCTGTTCCCAAACTGTTCCATAAATTCGGATGCGATAGAGACAGATGAATTGACATGGGCAAGTTTGGAGAACAAGTAAGTGGCTACTATACATGCATGGGAAGATGTACCACATGCTAAGAGAATTATATTTCGAGCCTTCGCCAATATAGTCGCCATGAGGTTATAATATATGAGTTCTCCTCTCAAGGCATTTTGGAGGGCTAGGGGTTGCTCCGCGATCTCTTTCAACATGAAATGCGGTTTTCCTCCTTTTTGGGCCATCTCCACAGTCCATTCAATTCGCATGGGATCTCGCTTTGTTTGGTCCCCCGAGCCGATATTGAAGATTGTGACTTCATCTCTCTTGAGCACAGCCATCTCTTCTTCTTCCAAAAACAGAACCATCTTGGTCATGGGAAGAAAAGCGGGTATATCAGAAGCCAAATAATTAGCCGATTTCCCGACTCCAATCACTAGTGGGCTCTCTTTCCTGGCGCATATTATGGTATTTGGGTCATCAACACTTATGGCAGCAATAGCATAGGAGCCTTTGACCCTGAGCAGAGCTCTCCGTACGGATTCTGAGAAGCTTAGCCCTTCCTTGAAATAATCTTCTATCAAGTGGGGCATGACTTCCGTGTCAGTATTGGACTTGAAAAGGTGACCCCGACCCTCCAGTTCTTTCCTCAGCTCGGCGAAGTTCTGAATAATTCCGTTGTGGACTAGCGCAATCTTTTCTTGGCAATCAGTGTGAGGGTGTGCATTCTTCTGCGTGGGCGCTCCGTGTGTAGCCCAGCGGGTGTGACCTATGCCTACGCTTCCTGGCATATCATCCAAGTTTACGCTAGAGTGGACCTCACTGATCTTCCCAACGTCTTTCTTGACGTAAAGATGCCCACTGTGTATGGTGGCCTCCCCGACCGAGTCGTATCCCCTGTATTCAAGCTGGTTCAGAGCAGAGTGAATGATGGGCGCTGCCCTATCGCCGCCGTCCAGAATACAACCAAAGATGCCGCACAAGTTATCAACCCATATACTGGTTTCTACGTTCTTTTCGATAACTTCTCCTTTAATAATTCGGTCACGTGACTCGCTTCTGCTTTACCCCTGACTTCCTTCATCACTAGCCCGAGCAGCGGCCTCAATGCTGCTTCTCCCTCCCTCTTTGTGAGGTTGACGTTCTTTTCCAGCACATGTTCTATGATCTCTTCCAAGTCGGTTTCGGAGAGGATCCCGAGACCTAAGGCTTGAATAGCATCTCTCGCATTACCCATATTTGCCGCAAGCCACATGAAGACTTCCGGGAGAGCCTCTTTCGTCAACAACCCTCTGTCTGCCAACTGGAAAGCTTCCGCTATTTGATCATCATCTATTTTCTCGACTTCGTAGCCTTCTCGCTTGAGGCTCTTGAGGGTTTCGGTGAGGTTCGCCGCTATGACAGAGGGAGAGACCTTCGTTGTCGCGGAGACGATCTCGAAGGTTTCGACATAATCGGAGTTGACAAGTTGTCTCACGAGTTTCTCATTCAGTCCATATTGTTTCATCAAGCGTTGCAGTTTCTTTTCAGGTAGCTCTGGGAGATTACCCCTCAAGGTGCGGACCTTCTCTGCTCCTAAAGTGACTATCGGTATGTCAGTTTCCGGGTACATCCTGGCGGCGCCAGGCCGCGGTCGCATATATCTTGTAGTGCCATCTGGCATAGCCCGACGGGTTTCTTCAGGGACTCCTCTGAGAGCCTCTAACGCTCTCTCAAATACTGCGTCTAGGGCATCTCGAGCGCTTGGCACATCGTCACCGACCAGAATAATAGCATCGAGATCAGTAGCGACCATTTCATCTTTGACTCTTCTCACTTCTTCTGAGGATATGCCATAGGCAGGCAACTCGTCGGTATGGAATATTCCACCCACCTTGCCCCAGAATTTTGCCCGATCCGCCATTTCAGTTCCGAGTCGAACCCCTGGCTCTAGCTCCCTTCCAAGCAGTCCCGCAAATCCCGGGAGTTTCAAAGCTAGGATTTTTCCTTTTCTCTCCAGACAGCTCTTCAGGACCTTGCATTGTGTTGCTTGGAAGATTCTAGACACGTCGACGTATTTTTTCGCTACGATTTCTTTCGTGGATCTTCTGGTCATCTCACCTTGTATCTCCAAGAGCGTGAGTTGTCTCAGAGCCTCATATTCGACCACTTTGGGGATCAGATCCAGTTCTTGAACACCCTTGATTTCTATTAATGCGCCATTTCTTATCGAGACATTTACATCTTGTCTAATTGTCCCAAGTCCCCTCCTAGCTTTCCCCGTTGCCCTGATCAATCGCCCCAGAGCCAATGCAACCTTCTCCGCCTCTTCAGGAGAATGTATGACCGGCTCTGTTGCAATCTCTATGAGTGGTACTCCCAACCTGTCCAGATTATAGTGGGTGGTGGTTGAAGTTGTTTCTATGAGTCGGGCCGCGTCCTCCTCGAGGCATATTGTCTGCAGGGTGTATTCCCTCCCATCTGCCTCCAGTTTTCCTCCCAGCGATATGATGCTTGTCCTCTGGAAGCCAGAAGTATTGGATCCATCAGTAACTATCTTTCTCATGACGTGAATCTCGTCGAAAACATCCGCCCCCAGCAAAAGTGCAACAGTCACACAGGTGTCCACAGCCTCGCCGTTCAAGGTGTGCGGTGGCTCTTCATCCATTTCCACCAAACAACTGGACCTCGGGTCGGCGTCATAAATGTAACCTCTCCCTTTCTTGAACTCAAAGAAGGAGGCGGAGTCGAATTGCCCCAATTCGCTCTGCGCTGGACGGAGCTTCCTGTAAAAATTGAAAAGTGATTCTGTCGTTGTTAAGTCTGGGGGGCAGCCGCAGAAGAGTTTGTGTTTCGTTCTGAGCTGTTGGTGGACTTCCAGTCCGACCTTCAGGCCCATGCCAATATAATCCTCGCTTTTGACCATTCCTAGGCCTCCATGTAAAGAGTCCTGTCGGAGAATTCTCCAACCAAGTTCCTCTTCAGCAATTCTTCGGCTTCATTCTTATCACTTGTTTGACCTAGAACCCACATCATTTTGACCAAGGCTGTCTCAGGTAGGATGTCCCCAAGGGGTGTCACGCCGGCCGCTTGGAGATCTCTTCCAGTGTCATATACATTCATGCTGACTCTTCCCCAGATGCATTGCGACGTCATGCAAACAAGCATGCCCTTGTTAATTGCTTTCTTGATGCTTGGGACGAGATTGGCGTTCACATGACCTAGCCCGGTTCCTTCAAAGACTATCCCTCTGTAATCTTGCTGAGAAAACCAATCGATCAACTCAGCCTTGAGGCCTGGGTAATACTTCAAGAGAGCAACTCTCTCTTCGAAGACTGGTCGCGTGACGACTTCTCTTTTTGTATCTCGGGGAACAAGATTGCCTGCTAGGACCTCCATTTTACCCTCAACTACTCTGGCAATGGGTCCAGAATTGATCGGTTTGAATGCATCTCTTCTGCTAGTATGACATTTCCTGACCTTCGTACCCCTATGAAGCACTATGGCGCCGTCTGAGGTCGATTCATGCATGGCTATCAATACCTCTGCTACGTTGAGATCAGTTGCGGCTTTGATTGCACCTATGAGGTTCGAAGCGGCATCAGAGCTTGGTCTGTCAGAGGAACGCTGAGCTCCAACCAATACTATCGGGACAGGTAAGTTTTGTAGGGCGAAACTTAAGGCCGCCGCGGAATACCCCATGGTATCGGTTCCGTGGCATAACACGATTCCATCTGTTCCCTTCTTGATATGACGGTCGCATGCCTGAGCCATTTCTTTCCAATGACTTGGGGTGACGTTTTCGCTGAATATGCTGAACAAGATCTCTGTCTCGATTGTGGCAGTATTGGAGAGCTCGGGAACGACACTCAAGAGGTCGTCTGCTGAAAGTGCTGGGTGGACTGAGCCGGTTCGATATTCGACACGGCTCGCTATTGTCCCTCCGGTACTGATAACAGTCACGCTTGGGAGGCCGCCTCGTATCTCCCTCGATACTGGTGAGGCTAGTTTAGGTTTCTCTCCTACACCTATCTTTTCAACAATGTAATCCTGAGCTAACTTAACACCAACGTTGTAACCGTTGCTGAGCTTGATAATGATATGTTGATCGTCCCCGGACTCGATTTTGGGCATCAATGTTCCTTCATGGCTTCTCTTCCCGTCTGTTATCTTTATGATGTCTCCTATGACGGCTCCCGAAGCCAGAAGTACACTAAGAGATCTGCCGTGATAACCTTCAAGCATCTCTTTCCCCAATCTCATCCCTCAATCATTAGATACAAACTGTGACGGTCTGAAATATAACTCTCTATTGGCATAAGAAGACAATCATTTCCTTTGAATAGATATGTTAATCCATGAGTTCTGGTTTTTCAAGACGGTAAGGTTTCGGTAGAGAATTGAGCTCAATCAGAGACGGCAAATACAGAAAGGCCTGCTCAGATCTGGTCGCTTACCTTCTGGATCACAAAGTGACCTCAAGTGAACTTGATTCGGTAAAGATCGCTATGTCCAAAGAGCACGGCTTGAGCAAAGTCATTGCTAATGTGGATTTACTCTCTTTGACGTCTGGAGATGTTCGCAGGAAACTGCTTCCCTTGTTAAAAAGGAAGCCAGTTCGTACGCTCTCAGGAGTTGCGATAG
>MEZH01000004.1:40291-44439 GCA_001775995.1 Candidatus Bathyarchaeota archaeon RBG_16_48_13 | reverse complement strand
GCCATATCCATGTCCTCAAGACGAGCCCTGCGCTTATTGTCCCGGTGGAGTAAGGTCGGATACGCCTCAAAGCTACACTGGACATGAACCCGCTGCATTGAGGGGAATCCAGAACAACTACAATCCTTTCCTTCAGGTTGACACTAGACTGTCCCAACTGAGAAGCATGGGTCATACAGTTAGCAAGGTGGAGCTGATTGTTATGGGCGGGACCTTCATGAATTTTCCTTCTCCCTACAGGATACACTTCATAAAAAGATGCTTTGACGCCCTGAACGGATTCGATGCCACATCGATGACGACAGCAAAGAAGGCTGCTGAGAAGGCGCAAATAAGGAATGTTGGCTTGACGGTGGAGACAAGACCGGACTTCTGTAAGAAGATGCACGTCAACAGCATGCTGAGTTACGGCGTTACCAGGGTTGAATTGGGCGTTCAGACCCTCCATCAAGACATACTAGACCTTGTGGGGAGAAAGCACTCTGTAGAGGATGTAGCAGAGAGTTTTCAAATCGCGAAGGATTCAGGGCTGAAGATAGTTGCTCATATGATGCCCGGTCTGCCTGGCTCCAACAATGAACGTGATCTTGAGTCTTTCCGAACACTCTTCGAGGACCAACGATTCAAGCCAGATATGTTGAAGATCTATCCTTGCTTGGTGATCAAAGGGACGAAGATATTCGAACTGTGGCTCGCGGGGAGGTATAACCCACTCACAACTGAAGAGGCCGCAGAGTTCATCGCTCAGGTTAAGGAGATCATTCCTCCGTGGATACGCATCATGAGAATAGAGAGGGACATTCCAACCAATCTGATCGAAGCCGGTGTGAAGAATAGCAATCTTCGCCAATTAGTCAGAGAGAAATTCTTCGAGAAAGGAAAACGATGTAGGTGCATTAGATGCCGAGAAGCCGGTCAAAGACGGCTTGTTGACGGCGTCATACCCGGTTTGGAGAACTTGTCATTGATGCGTTCAAATTATGAGGCATCTGACGGGGCAGAAATCTTCTTGTCAATGGAAGATGCGATCAAAGACGTCTTGATTGGCTACTTGAGGCTCAGAATGCCATCGGGAAAGGCTCATCGAAAAGAGATGAACGGGTGCCGAACGTCCTCAATCAGAGAACTCCACGTGTGCGGCGAGGTTGTGCCCATAGGCAAACGTTACTCGAGCGCTTGGCAACACAAAGGCTTTGGAGAAGCTCTAATATCAGAAGCAGAGAAGATATCCCGTGAAGAGTATGATAAGGAGAAGATCTTGGTTACGAGTGCTTTGGGCACAAAGCAATATTACAGGAAGCTCGGCTATTCCGATGAGGGGCCTTACGTATCCAAACTCCTTAGATAAGTCACTTCATTAAATAGTGAATATATACCAATTATCTGATAACTTCGAGGAACATGTGAACAAGGGTGAAAGTCATGCCAAGAGAACTAAAAGGAATATTCCCCATGATGGTGACTCCCTTCAAAGGTGGGGAAGTAGACGTGAAACAGTTGAAATTCCTGACTGAATACTTGGTGGAAAAGGGCGTCCACGGTCTCTCTATGAGCGGTAGCACGGGAGAGTTCGTTCACCTCTCGGAGAAAGAGCGCATTCTCGTGTCGAAGACAGTCATAGATGCTGCTAAAAGCAAAGTGAAGACGGTTCCTTGCGTTGGTGCAATGACAACTAAGGAGGCCATAGACTACGCAAAGAATGCGGAGGACTTGGGCGCTGATGCTGTGCTCCTGCCACCTTCTTACTACTTCCTTCTGAGCCGAGAAGAATTCAAAAGATACTTCAAGAGAATAGCAGAAAGCATCGAAATACCAGTGGTGCTCTACAATGCTCCATTGACAACAGGTATGACGATTGATTCGACCCTTGTGGGCGAACTCGCTAGAGAAACCAAGACCGTGAGGTACGTGAAAGAAAGTACCCCCGACCTATCGCTCATTCAGAGGACAGTGAACTTGAGGGCGGTCAAAGTCTTTGCCGGGCTCGATCACCTCATTCTGCCCATGCTCGCAGTAGGATGTATAGGATGTATGACCGCTTCCGCAAACATAATCCCTGAACAAATGATCGCTATGTGGAACTACTTCGAGAAGGGTGATGAGAAGAAGGCGTCCGAACAATACCAGAAGCTTCTGCCTGTCTTCAACCTTGTGACTGGAGGAGGGCCTGACGAGATTAACTTTGTTCAATACACCAAAGAGGCAATGGGCCTCATGGGTATAAACGTCGGGCTTCCAAGGGAGCCTCTATTGCCTATCAGCAAGGCAAGGAGAGAAGAACTAAAAAAAGCACTCGAAGCCATCACTGGAAAGGAGATGCCCACCAAGCCCAAATAGGTGCGGCAACGAACTCAACAATGTTCCAGCCTCACGCTGGTTAGTCTTTTCCCTTCTCCTAGAAGATTCCTCTTGAGAACCAACCCAACTAATGACTGGAAAATTCCGCGCGATGTTCTAAGGAAAGAATGAACGATATTTCTTCCTATGTAACCAGAAAAAAGCCCTTTGGAAACCGCGCTAGGAAAATCCTTCAGGAGTGGTTGACAGGCGATAATTGACCTCGTATACTTTCTGAAGTCGACTGTCTTATTCAGCCAATTCCACTATCAAACTATCGAAATCTTGCGGCCATCCGCCTCTCTCTTGAAGCGTCCGAAGTCGCTCATCTTTCGGAGCTCAGTTCCGGAGAACACAGGGCCATCCCGGCAAACCAAGGAGCCTCTGGGGTCCAACGCGCATTGACCGCACAATCCGACGCCGCATTTCATGTGCCTCTCTAGACTAGCCTGGATGTAGGACCCACACTTCTCAGTCTCTTGGAATATCCTAAACATCATCAACTCTGGACCGCAGACATATACGTTCTGGCTCTCGTCCTTCTTGAGTATTCTCAATGCAAGGTCCGAGGCCAAGCCTCTTTCCCCGAGACTGCCATCCTCAGTGATGAAGTGCAGGCTTAGATGGTGGCGGGGAAAACTATCCATCCTGTTCAGGAATGGGAGGTCCTTTGCACTTCTTGCGCCAGCCACAAGGTTCACCTTCTGTGACAGTTGCTGAAGCTTGCCGGCTACCGCCATCAGAGGAGCCAAGCCCGTGCCTCCGCCTACGAGTAAAGCTGCCCCGTCCTTCAATTCGAAGCCTCTGCCATAGGGTCCTCTAACTCCGATATGATCGCCTCCCGCCATTCCATGAAGCTTGGTTGTGGCTTCTCCAACCTTCTTGACTGTAACTCCACATTTTGTTGAATCACTGTAGGAGACGCTCATGGGGACCTCATCGATTCCGGGAATCCAAATCATCACGAACTGTCCAGGACTGGACGAAGATGTGTAGCTGTCTTTAAACATGAGAGTCTTAATGTCCGATGTTTCCTCCTCGGTCTCAATGATTTTGCAGATCCTCGGTCTGTCAAGAACCATGGGCTTTTCCGACAATCTCAAGAACCTCCTTGTATCCGTTAGCTTTCATGTATCCATCGATTCCGCTGGTCACCAAGCTGAAGACCTCTAGGCCATATGTCTTTATGGCCGTTCCTATCTGGACAGCTGAGGCGCCCGCCAGGAAATATTCCACCGCGTCCTCCCAATCTTTCACCCCGCCAGCAGCAATGATCGGGATCTTCACAGACTCATAAATCTCGTAAACGCATCTCATAGCAACGGGCTTGATGGCGGGCCCTGAGAGGCCGCCTATGACGTTGGCTAGGATCGGCTTCTTGACGTGGACATCTATCGCCATTGCTCTAATAGTGTTTATTGCAGTAACCGCGTTGGCTCCGCCTCTTTCTGCTGAGGACGCTACGTCAACTATATTGGATACGTTTGATGAAAGCTTGGCTATGACGGGTATTTCGACAGCGGATTTCACCCTTCTGACGACGTCTCTAACTAATGCAGGGTCTTGACCTAGTTGAAGGCCAACTTTTCCAACATGTGGACAGGAGAGGTTGAGCTCTATTGCATTCGCACCTCCAGCCTCAACGATCCTTGCTACAATCGCAAACTCCTCAAGGCTTGAGCCGAATATGCTCGCTATGACCGGGGCTTTTCCCTCCTTGGCAATCTTTATCTCGTCGACGAATTCCTCGGCGCCGGGATTGGGAAGTCCCATCGCATTGAGGAGTCCACCTTCCACCTCCACGATAGTCG
>MEZH01000004.1:21641-40279 GCA_001775995.1 Candidatus Bathyarchaeota archaeon RBG_16_48_13 | reverse complement strand
TTCAAGCCCAATGACTGTGTGATGACCGCGCCAGCTCCGACGTCGCCAGCATGGCGGAGGGTTGATCCCGAGATGCCTAAAACCCCTGAAGCGAGAATCGTGGGATTCCTAAGTTGCAACCCCGCTATGTCCACAGCCAAATTACTTGGCACTGCAACTCGCCCCTCCCAGAGTCTCTTGCTTCGGGCTTAAAGATAAGCTTTAAAGTCGATCAATTACAGAGTCTTGGAGCGAGTAGATCCGAGTGAAAGCCCTGATAATAGAGACGGTGATCGGTTTTTTCGCCTTCGACGAGAAAGGGGAGGTAATAGACAAGGAGCTCTTTGTCAACAGGGCAGAATCGATAGTCAATGCCCTCAAGATGGTTGGCAAAGGCTTGCTCGTTCCGGAGCTCACGTCCCTAATAAGCAGGATCGCCCTGAATGGATTTGATGTCTTCGACTTCGAGGGAAAGAGCTTAGCAGACGTAGTCCAAAGGGATTTGGGTTTTAGTGTAGAGGTCGTGGGACCAACCGAGACGGGAAAGAGACTGAGGGCGGACCTGCCAAAGGTCGCGACTGAGCTGAGGTATGTTGATGACGAGGCAGCTCTAAGGGAGCTCTCCAGAACGGTTTCAACTTCCATCTCAAGGGTTGCGGTGAAAGAAGCCGCTCATAAACGGGATCTACTTCTGATTCAGGCCATTCATGCGATAGATGAACTGGATAGCTCTCTAAATATCTTCTCAACAAGGGTTCGAGAATGGTATGGCTACCATTTCCCCGAATTGAACAACTTCATTGAAAAACACGATACGTTTCTAAGGCTTGTGAACCTGCTCGGTGCAAGACAAAACTTCACCTTGGATAATCTGAAAGATATGGAGATACCCGAATCGAGGTCCCGTGTCATAGCTGATGTTATTAGCTCCTCTATGGGCGCGGATTTGGATGAGAATGACCTAGAGACTATTCGAGATCTTAGTGCTAGCATCATGGAACTATACAAGGCAAGAAGAAAGCTGGACGGTTATGTGGAAAAGCTGATGGGTGAAGTTGCTCCTAACGTCAAGATGCTGGCGGGATCCTCTCTTGGCGCGAGATTAATCTCTCTGGCTGGAGGGCTAGAGAACATATCTAGAATGCCCGCTAGCACGATACAGATCTTGGGAGCTGAGAAAGCCCTATTCCGATCCATGAAGACCGGAGCTTTGCCCCCGAAACACGGCGCGATATTTCAACACCAGGACATTCATCAAGCTTTAAGATGGCAGAGAGGTAAGATAGCTCGGGCGCTGTCAGGCAAGATCGCCATAGCTGTAAGAGTAGATGCTTTCAAAGGAGAATTCATGGGTGAGAGGCTGAAAATGGAGCTGGACACCAGAGTAAGAGAGATAAAGACAAAGTACCCGCGGCCTCCGGTCCGCGAGAAAGTTGTTGAGCGAAGGACCGAAAGGAGGACACCGAATGGTCACAGAGGCAAAGGCCGTCGAAGCCGCGGATAACACATTTTGGTTGACGCTCGAAGATAGAAGTCGTAGGCTGGCCACAATCAATCTGGTCCCCGGCCGAACGTCATACGGCGAGCAATTACTCTCCTTCAGAGGGTGTGAGTACAGGCTATGGGATCCTTATAGGAGTAAACTTTCAGCCGTGATAATCAAAGGTGGTCTGAGGACGCCGATACGAATTGGGGAAAGAGTACTCTACTTAGGGGCGGCTTCGGGGACGACTGTCAGCCACGTTTCGGACATCATAGGTGAGAGAGGTTGCGTCTATTGCGTTGACTTCGCACATCGATCCTTCCGGGAACTGATAGAAAAAGTCAGCACGCACAGGCCTAATGTACTACCGATATTGGCTGATGCGCGATTCCCTAGCAATTACTCCGGCCAAGTGGGGATAGTGGACATGATTTACAGCGACGTAGCACAGCCTGAGCAAGCGAAGCTACTGGCCGACAACGCCGATTTCTTCTTGAAGAAAGGTGGCAGAATAGTACTGATGATAAAAGCCCGGAGCATAGACGCCACCAAAGCGCCCTCCAGAGTTTTCGAAGCTGAGCTCCAGATCCTGAGATCAAGGAACATTGTGGTCACAGACCGCATCGGGCTCGAGCCTTACGACAAAGATCATCTGGCCGTTTTTGGGGTTAGGAACTGACTGGCCAGCGTCAATCCATGCGTTGATAGCCTCATTTTGTTCTCAAATTTAATAGTCAGTTTTACGTTCTTCAATTGTCTATTGAAGAACTTTAGAATAGGTTGGTAAGTGGGTTCGAATGTCAAAGTTTGTAATTATTACAGGTGGAGTTTTGTCGAGTGTAGGCAAAGGAGTAATCACATCATCAATCGGCAAGATGCTTCAGACGAGAGGGTTCTCCGTCACAGCCTTGAAGATAGATCCTTACGTCAATGTGGATGCGGGCACCATGAACCCTCATATTCACGGAGAGGTCTATGTCACAGAGGATGGCGGCGAGGCTGACCTTGATCTGGGCTCGTATGAGCGTTTCCTGGACATCAACATCCACAAAGACCACAATATGACTACTGGTCAAATTTACGGGTCTGTAATCGATATGGAGCGACGAGGTGACTACCTTGGCAAATGCGTTCAAGTCGTCCCTCAAGTAACTGACGAAATAAAGAGCCGAATCAGGGCTGTCGGTTCGGGCGACAAAGTGGACATCATGCTGATTGAGGTTGGTGGCACTGTAGGAGACATAGAGAGTCTGCCATTCCTTGAAGCTCTCCGCCAACTCCGTCTGGAAGAGGGTTCACCCAACACAATCTCAGTTCACGTCTCATTGGTTCCCATATTGGACGTGACCGAGGAGTTCAAGACTAAACCCACTCAACATTCCGTGAATGAATTGAGACGGATCGGCATTCAACCCGATGTCATAATCGCACGCAGCACAAAGATGATCGATGATGAAGCTCGGAAGAAGATAGCACTGTTTGGAAGCATCCCTGAAGAAGGTGTCTTCTGCTCATATAATGTGGGGTGCATATACGAGCTGCCCTCGATTCTTGATTCCCAGGGCATGGGTGATTATATATGCACTCGCTTAGGCCTGAATGGCAGGAAAGCTGATTGGTCCGTTTGGGACAGGATAGTTGACTCCTTCCTGAAAACGGATTTTAAGATCAGGATAGCCCTGGTGGGGAAATACGTGACGCTGGTCGACAGCTACGTCAGCATGAACGAGGCTTTAAAGCACGCCGGGGCGGCCTGCAAGACTAAGGTTGAAATAGACTATATCGAATCTGAAACGCTGGAGGATGACTGCGAAAAGGTCAAGATTCTGGAAGAATATGATGGAATATTTGTTCCATACGGCTTTGGACCCAGGGGGGTTGAAGGAAAGATAAGGGCTATACAGTTTGCGCGGGAGAATGACACGCCGTTCTTGGGCATTTGCTACGGTTTCCAGCTCGCGACTGTAGAGTTCGCACGGAACGTTTGCGGCTTGGAAGACGCCAACAGCACAGAGGTCAATCCTGAAACGCTCCATCCGGTCATTGATTTGATGCCTGAACAGGAGGGCGTCACAAGAAAAGGCGCTACAATGAGACTCGGCGCGCAGCCGATAATGATTGAGCCTGAGACCATCGCACATAGACTTTATCAAAACGACATTGTCATGGAAAGACATCGCCATCGATTTGAGGTAAACCCGAAATACTGGGAAACTCTAAACAAAAAAGGGTTAGTCTTCTCTGGCGCTAGTCCAGACGGACTCAGGAAAGAGATCCTAGAGCTACCTGACAAGTTCTTTTTCTTGGCGACTCAGTTTCATCCTGAGTTCAAGAGCAGACCTGGAAAACCAGACCCAGCTTACTACGGCTTCGTAAAAGCATGTACTGATAAAAGATTTAAGAAGACTGAGCATGATCAATTGAGAGGAAATGCGTAGCCATTGGAAAAAGAAGAGTATATGAGTCAAAGGCGGGTCATCAGGCTCGCCATGACTGCTGTTATGACTGCTTTTGTTACTGTAGCCACCTTTCTTATCCAGATACCCAATCCTCCTACCCGAGGCTACATTAATGTTGGCGACGCGATGATTTTTACCACGGCCTTGACCTTTGGTTCCTACATCGGCGGGGCTGCGGGTGGACTCGGCTCTGCTTTGGCCGACCTATGGGCCGGCTATGGGTATTTCGCTCCTTTCACCTTGATCATCAAAGGATTTGAAGGCTTGGTCGTAGGACTTATTGCTGACGGAAGAACGTTTACTAGGGATGTCTTGGCAGTCCTGGCGGGAGGTACAGTCATGGTAACAGGTTACTTCCTGGCAGAATCCTTCATATTGGGGTACGGCATGCCAGTTGCTCTAACAGAGGTTCTCGGGAACACAATTCAGATCATTGTGGGCGCCATCATAGGCGTGCCCGTTTCCACTCTTGTCAGGAAACGTCTCCCCGCATTGATAAGGTAGTCTACCTTAAATCTGCTGGAGCTCATAGTTCATATTTGGAAAGATGAGTTGATGACCGTAGTTATCTTCGGAATCGACGTTTTATCCGGCGGCTCGCCTTTCTCAAGAAATCCTCGTTACGCCCTTGTGGTTCTAGAGGATGAACAAGTCTTAGAGAGGTTTCCTGAGATAAACTTCTTTCAGTTGTCAAGACTCATTTCTCTGTATAAACCGGCAATTTTAGCTACGGATAATGTCTTCGAACTGTCGTCTGATATTGAAGGTCTCCGGAAGTTCGTCTCTTCTGTTCCATCAAACTTACGTCTCATTCAAGTGACGGGGGCCCCCCCGAAACAAAGAGGTCTACAAGAGCTGGCTGTGGAGTATGGCTTGCCTTCCCCTAAGAGACTCAATCCGTTGGAGGAGGCCGAAGCCTGCGCTCGCCTTGCTGGCAAGAGCGCAGGTGCAGAGGTCAAACTCTTAGAGGATGAGACGCGAATTACTGTGACCCGCAACGTCAGCCTCGGTCCGGGTGGTTCAAGCCAAAGTCGCTACAGGCGCAGCGTACACACCTCGATCCTTCGAGTCACAAACTCAATAAAGAGGGTCTTGGAAAGGTCCGGCTTGGACTTCGACCTTTTCAGGGAGAAATCTGACTTTGGATTGGACAAGGGAGAGTTCGTAGTTTATGCCCCACGAGTGAAGCTTGCGGGGCTTGTCAGGCCCTTTCGAGGGGGGTCAATCAGAGTCTCCATACTGCCTGTGTACAAGGAAAAGATAGATTTCCTAAGCCATTATCCCACGAGCTTGCGCGATATCCAAGTTGGTCGCAAAGACCATGAGAGAAGACTTATTGTGGGTCTTGACCCTGGCGCCACTTGCGGTATCGCCCTTCTATCCTTCAAGGGCGAGGTGCTTCATTTAAAGAGCCAGAAAGGCCTATCCAGAGGAGACCTCACGCGCCTTTTGACAGACTTCGGCGAGGCAGTCATCATAGCTACAGACGTTAGACCGCTCCCTGAATTTGTGAAGAAATTTTCGGCAACTTTAAGACTTGTTGTCTTCATTCCAGAATACTCCTTGTCGGTCTCAGAAAAGCAAGAATTGGCTGGAGAATTCTCCTCGAAGAGTGGAATGGAAGTCAGAAATCTTCATGAGAGGGATGCCTTGGCCGCCGCAGCCAAAGCTTACCGGCATTATAAGAACAAGTTTGAGCAGATCGAGGTATTCGTTTCTGAAAATCCCTCCATGGTTGCCGTCGACGAGGTCAAGACCCTTGTGGTAAGGGGATACCCTATTGTGAAGGCTTTTAAAGCCCTTGCCAAGAAGAGCGAAATTTCTCCTCCAGTCGAGGTGACCGAAACCAAGCGATTATTGACGTCAGAAGAAACACAAGCTCCGGTAAAACAGCTAAGGGCAAAGGTCTTTGATCAGAGTATGCTCATAGAGAAACTTAGAGGTGAAATCGAAAATCTACAAAGGGCATTGACTGAACTTGGGGCTTCCAGGGAGAGTCTCGAGAAAGAATTGTCTCGAAAAAGGTCGAAGGAAGAGATGGAGATAAAGAAGGAACGAGAGTGGTTCAACCTTAGAAGGGGGGTCAACAACCTCCAGAAACAGCTTCAGGCAAAAGATGTCGAGATACAGGGTTATCTTCAGCGCCTTGAGCTTCTCAAGAGAGTCAACCTCATGAAGGTCAGGGAGGAACTGCTCCTACTGAAGCCGATAGATTCCTTCACGACCGAAGGAATAGACATAGCCTCAAAACTTTACAACATAAAAAATGGAGATGCTATCTTGTTGATCGACGGACGCGGCGGTGGGGCCTCCACTGCCCTCAACTTGGTTAATCTGGGTGTGAGGATAGTGGTCTCCGCCACACCAATTTCCCACCAAGCTGAGGAAACCTTCATTCGCGGGGAGGTTCCAGTGATCCCGAGTGGGGCGTTGGAGTTGTCATGGATAGAGGGCCTGCCATACGTAGACCCATCTATCCTTAGAATGGTCCTGAAGGAGTCGATAAGATCAAGCGGAGAAGAAGAAGCCGTCCAGGACCTTTCAAAATTGGTTGATGAGTATAAGAGAGACAGATCTGCGGTTCTACAAGAGTGACCACACGGGTTGGTTCGAGACAACTATCTTCATAACATTCTCGTACTAGTATCGCAATTCTTGCATATCATGCCGCAAATGGCTCTATCGACCATTTCTCCCCCGGCGCTAAGATTACTGAAGCAATCCTAAGCATTGGGCACCGTGATATAGAGAATATTGTTGCCCCGAACAAAAATGTATCCATAGTTGGCTGTCAATTCGCCGCCTCTGTGTTCGGTGGCATGGTCCATTATGAGGTTCATGTAAGAGTCACATTGGACCATCCGTCCTTTGTATTCCAGATCATTCTTCAACTTCACCTGAACCACGTTGTTCAAGTTCTTCAGTAAGGACTTCAGCGGTCTTCTATTGGATTCCATTACTAGGCCTCAAGCAATGGGCGAATATGACCTCATCATCATATAAGAATTTCTATAGATCCAGTTCGGACTCTGTAAACCTCGATTATCGCTGTTTCATCTGCTGTAAAATTGTATTCAACAAAGGCTCAAGTATCTAACTTCCAGTAAGCCATCTTGATCGGGGTTACTCGTATTACCCTTTGCTT
The DNA here is from genome assembly GCA_001775995.1 of Candidatus Bathyarchaeota archaeon RBG_16_48_13. Taxonomy (GTDB): domain Archaea; phylum Thermoproteota; class Bathyarchaeia; order RBG-16-48-13; family RBG-16-48-13; genus RBG-16-48-13. The sequence continues at coordinate 33,213 of MEZH01000004.1, read as the reverse complement.
TGGTCCTTCATACTTTTTCTCACAGGGGAATCTACCAATCATTAGATTTAGAGAGTATCTGAAGTCTCCGTCGCCCTTCTTTAATACCTCTGCTTTACCTTGGATCAAAATACCTTCAGGATTATGCCAGTCCTGAGAGTCTACCAGCACCGCGACCTTGCTATTCTTTTCGATGTTGGCTATCTTCAAGGAGGTTGAATCCGTGGTAAAGTATACGTATCTGTCATCTGCTACGAACCACATTGGAGCTACGTGAGGGTAGCCTTCTTTCGTTAAAGTCGCTATTCTAGCTATTTCTTGACTCTTCAAGAGTTTTTTTGCCTTATCAGAGAATTTGTTGGCCATTATTCTTCATCACCAACATCTGTTGCACCTATGAGAGTTTATCCCTTTCTTTCCATGAATGTACATCAAATTGCTCGTGATCTTCTTTTCGTCGCTCGCTCTTGCCACTTGAGCATACAACGATACCTTTTACTATCAAATCTTAATCAGGTTTATATGAGAACTTGCCGATCTGATGATCTTGCAGAGGCATCATTGATGGAGTCCGAATTCGTGATCATTGGTGGAAACGCCTCAGGAATGAAGGCTGCGGCTCGGGCGAGGAGATGTAATCCCAACCTCCAGATAACTGTTTTTGAGAAAGGTGACTACGTTTCCTTCGCTGGGTGCGGCCTACCATATTACATTTCAGGCTTGATAGAGGATTCAGACGAGCTCATAGTCCGTTCTCCAGACTGGTTCAAGGAGTTTCTGGACTTAGATGTGAAGGTCAATCATAGGGTCGAAGGAATAAACAGAAAAGCGAGAAAATTGGTGGTTCGCGACCTTTCCACAGATTGCATTCTCCATGTAACATACAGGAAACTCCTTATCGCGACTGGGGCAAACCCGATAAAACTCCCAATCGAGGGCGCTTCTTCTCGCGGAGTATTTACTATAAAATCCATGGAAGACGGTTCCAATCTTAGGGACTTCATATCTGAACGGAAACCAAGGAAAGCGGTGATAGTTGGGGCTGGTCTCATAGGTCTCGAAATGGCTGAGAGCCTCTTAATCTCTGGACTGGACGTCTCAATCGTCGAGAAACTGGAGCAGATTCTACCCATCTTGGATGACGACATGGCCTTTCTGGTAGAGAAGTACTTGAAGAATAAAAGTATCAAATTCTTTCTGGGCGAATCCGTTAGAGCCTTCGATGAAGACGCCAAAGGGAGCATATCATATGTGGAGACTGACAAAAGAAAGATCGCGGCTGGCCTTGCAATAATCTCAATTGGCGTGAAGCCTGAGGTCACCTTGGCAAGGGAAGCCGGGTTGGAGATAGGCGAAACAGGAGCTATCAGAGTTAATTCGAAGATGTATACCTGTGATCCAAATATTCTGGCTGCTGGCGATTGCGTTGAGACTGTCGACTTTGTGACGGGTCGACCGATATGGGCCCCTCTCGGTTCTACAGCCAACAAGCAGGGACGAGTAGCTGGGGAGAATGCCGCTGGAGGAGAAGTAGAATTTGGAGGAGTAGCACCCGTCCAAATTGCCCGACTCTTTGATCTTTCAGTGGCCAAAGCCGGTCTAAGCGAAATCGAAGCTAGGAAGCTTGACTTCGATATTGAGGTCACCTTCACCAACTCTTGGGATCACCCCCAATACTACCCGGGCGCTAGAATCATCACCATGAAGACCATGGTCAATAGACCCGACCACAGGCTCCTAGGTTGTCAGATTGTGGGAGAGCGCGGAGTGGACAAACGTATAGATGTTATGGCCACGGCGCTCTATAAGAAAATGACATGCGATGATCTCTCCAAACTTGATCTGGCTTACGCTCCACCCTATAGTCCCGCACTTGACTCGATAATAACCGCTGGGAACGTCGCCCTCAACAAACTCAAAGGCGCATACGTGTCCATTAACGGAAAAGATCTCCTCCAAAGAATGATGCGAGGAGAAGATCTTCAACTGGTGGACGTGCTCCAACCCAAGCTCTACAAGGAATGTCACATCCCCAAATCCACAAACATACCGCTAAACGAGCTTTGGAAAAGAAGTAATGAACTCGATCGAGAAAAAGAAGTAATAACAATATGTAAGTATGGGATAACGAGCTATCATGCAGCGCGCTTCCTCAAGGAGAGAATGAGCTTTAAAGACGTGAAAAGCCTAGAAGGCGGCATCATAGTATGGCAAGGACCAACCGAAAAGTCGATTTGAGGATCGATTACACATTATCGATGAGGCTCTGAGAAGCATAACTTGAGAATTGTGCGGGGGAACATCCGGGGTAGGTCAAGCATGAGCAATACCGTCAAAATAGTCCATTGCAGCGACCTTCACCTAGATAGAACCTTCAACATATCCAACTTTGCCTTGGCTATGGATAGAAAGAATGATCTGAACAGGAATTTCTCCACCGTCGTCGACTCCGCAATAGATAGGAAGGCAGATCTATTTCTCATAACTGGCGACTCGTATGACCGGGTAACCCCAACCAACGCTACCAGCGTCTTCCTCATGGAAAATATCCGAAGACTTCATGATGCTGGTATCCGTATTTTCATGATTGGTGGAAACCATGATGTCCCGAAGATTGGCAAATATACCCATTTGGCAATAGAGAACTTCGAGTCAGCAGGTCTCGCAAGAGTTTTCCACAAGTCAGATACCCTGCAACAGGACGTTGTAGAGGTAAACGGTGCTACGGTCTGCCTCTCGGGGAAATCCTACAACACTCAGGATGAATCAACAGATCCTCTAAAGGGAGAGAAGATTCCGCTTGACGGAGATTACAACATTCTCTTGCTCCACGCAGCTTTTCGCGGACTGGGTGTCGTTTCCTCCGTTCCAGATTACATCAATCAGAGCCCTGTGTATGCTGATGATGTTGTTAAGGGCCTGACCTATCTCGCTCTAGGTCATTTCCACAACTCCTTTGTTAGGGAGCATAGAGGGTGCCTTATCGGGAACCCGGGCTCCATTGAACGGCTGACGTGGAACGAACTCAACGACAAGAAAGGGTTTCTTTGGATAGAGCTAGAAGGATCCAAGGTTAGATGGGAACACATCCCTCTGAAGACCAGAAATATGCAATCGCTGGATTTGTCAGTCACAAAAGAAAGTGGGAACCTCAACGATTTTATCCCCACATTCCTCGGCCAATACAAGGATCAAGAAGCTATAATTCGACTGGTCCTCAAAGGCGGCATATCTCAAGCCCAATATAATCAGTTCAGGATAGTCGACCTCTACCGAATTGCCCAGAATCTCTTCTTTCACTTCAGCCTAGACAGAACGGACCTTATCGTAGAAGAGTATGGCCGAATATTCTTCGAGAGAATCGGTACACCCAAGCAGGCCTTCGAGAGGCACCTTGATGATCTCATAGCCAGCGCCGAGACCGAGGATGAACGGAGACTTCTCGAAAAGGTGAAGGATCTTGGAAAGGAATACTTGGAGGAGAGCACGTGATCATCCACCGGTTATCTGTTTCGGGCTTCAAGATGATTGGAGACTCTATCACGCTAGAGTTCCCCGATGAGGGCAAGATAGGACTGTTCGGCGGTAATGAGAGCGGGAAATCAACACTCCTTGAGAGCATGGAATACGCTCTATACGGCTTAAGGAAAGGAAAGAGTGCCGAGGAGGCGAGTCGCGAAGACGTCATAACATGGGGGAAAGAAAGCGCTAAACTGAAACTCGAGTTCACGTCGGGAACGGAGCGATACATCTTGGAGCGAGAGATCGGTCTGCGAACCGGTCATAGAGCGAGACTGAACCAGATTAGAGATGGCGCAAGAAGTTCTTCTATGACAAATCTGACCAAGATCGGTGAAGAGATAGACCGGATAACAGGAATGGATCGGGACTCATTCACTCGTCTCGTTTATGTGAGGCAAAAGGACCTAGACGTCTTAAGGAAACTCGAGAAGAGCTCCAGAGAGCAACTAGTCAACAAGGTCATGGGCATGGAGGCCTTTGACAAGGCTGACGAAGCTCTTCAAGGAAAATTGAAAGCGGTTCGCGAAGAATATGAGCGAATTTGGATCGAATTCAACAATGTCAGGCGAGAAAGGGAACTCTACGAAGAAAAGCAGACTAGAATGATACAGCTCGAAAGAGAGACCAGTGAGCTCAAGGGCAAGCTGGATCTCGCCTCGGAAGAAATCGAAATGAAGAAGGCGGTCCTTTGGAAGTTCGACTGGTTGGGAAAGATCAAAACCAAAGAAGAATTGCTTCACGAGAAAATGAAATTGAAAGAAAGGATTGATGAAGAAATTGATGCCCTAGCGAAAAGTCGCAAGAGGTTAGGGGAACTAGCCCATCAACTGAAGGAGTACGAAGGGATTGAAGATAAGCTTGGAGCCCTTAGGAAGATCTCCCAAAGCTTCGAGGACTTGGAAAATACCCGCCAAGATAAGATCGACTTGAAGAGAAAAATATTAGAAGCCGAAAAAAGGCTCGAAACACAACAGAACTTGCTCAGGACCATTGAACCCGAATACATTCATTTGTCGGAAGACTTGGACAGCTACAAGAACCTTGAAGAGAAGCTTGAAGATCTTTCGAAGGATCTCGAATCCAGGGAGAAATCTCAACTTATCGAGATGACCCGAATTGGCTTGAAAGGTTACTCCACACAGAACTTCGCGAGACTTCAAACAAATAAGAGCCGATATTTGGTGGCCTCGATAATCTCCCTGATAGCTGGATTGCTTCTAGCTTCCTCAGCCATTTTATTCATATTCATGTTCCTTCCCGCAATTGCCTGTTTAGCGCTCAGTTCATACTGCTTTGCGAGGTATTTCAAGATGGAGAAGCTTTCGGCAACACACCTGACACTTCAGGCAGGAGCTCGTGAAATAGTGTCCACTGAGGAACGCCTCAAAGAGGTCAAGAGCGAACTCAATGGTCTAAAGAACAAGACATGCTTTGGCTCTTCTCAGGAAATTGAAAAGAGATTGAGTGTTCTTCGCTCAAAAATTGATGAGACAACGGGACAAGATTCTCTCGATGGACTCAAGGTACTATGCAGAAACAGCGAGGTTGCACTCACCGAATTGAAAGACGCTCTTGATGCTGCTTCAACTAGAATCAATCTATTTCAGAGCCGAATAGATGAAGAGGGAAAGAAGGTGGAAATCGAATCTGACATCGGGAATCAGATCAAGCGATTTGAGGACATGAAGGATGCGAAGAGCCGACTGTCCGCGAACAAGAAGAATGAAGAAGACAGAATTCATGACTTAGAACGTGGTCAACCTGACAAGAGGTCAAAAGAACTTCTGAAAGAGATCATCGAAATAGAGGCAGAATTGACAGAGCTACTCAATACCAAACCGGAAGGCATAGAGAACTTGGCTTACGTGGAGACGGTCCATGATCAGATGAAAATGGAGACTGATAATGCTTCAAAGACCTTCAACGACCTAAAAAATCAATACGTCTCGAGACAATCGACTATGAACGCCCTTGGCCAGGAACTTCAGCATCTAGAGAAATCCCATGATGCATATCCAGCGATGGCGATCAAGGTTGAAGATCTCAAACTCAATCAAGCTGTGATTGATCGAACTCGAATGGAGATCAGTGAGACCAGCAGGAAATTGAGGAATAAGGTGATACCATATGCGCGATATATCATCAATCAGATCCTGCCAACAATAACCGATGGCCGCTACAGCGATCTCCAGATATCTGAGGATCTCAAATTCCAAGCCCATTCCACGGAAGCCGGAGGATACAAGGAACAAGTGGTATTCAGTGGCGGTACTCAAGATCAGTTTCTGATAGCTCTGCGACTGGCCTTCACCGCGAGTATCTTGGATTCCAGGGTCAAAGCTGACTACTACAGCCTTTTAATGGATGAATGCATATCTAGCAGCGATGAGGAACGAAGGAAAGGGTTCTTCGAGGTTCTGGATGCTATGAAGAAGACTTTCCGTCAAATATTCATCATTGCCCACGAAGACATAAGCGAATATGTAGACCACTACATGACCTTGGTGAGAAATGAGAAAGGCTACTCTCAGATAAAGTCAAAGAGTTGGTGAACACTGTCATCGCTAGAAAAACGGGCTTCTGATAACCCGAATACTCTTCAACTGACCCAGCGGATAACGGCAAGGGCAACCTTAAGGAACGCGAACACAGGTGTTGAACATGAATAATCAGATCATTTGTCCCTCATTTCAAGGATGGAAAAAGATAAGTACAATAAATGCAGAATAAATTCTGCCTAAAACGGCAAAAACATTGAATCCAAAAACTCCAGAAATACCAAATAGGTGAAAACGCTATGTCTAAAGAAACAAATATTGTCTACGTAGGAAAGAAGCCCGTGATGAGCTATGTGCTGGCGGTAATAACCTGTTTCAACACGGCCAACACAAAGGAAGTGACTCTGAAGGCAAGAGGTCAAGCCATTACCACCGCTGTAGATACTGCGGAGATAACCCGCCGCAGATTCATGGAGAACATGAAGGTAAGCAACATCCAATTGGGTACTGAGGAGATGCCGGTGGAAGAAGGCGGAACTCGAGCCGTCTCGACAATAGAAATAACCCTCACTCGTTAAAGGGTTATTTGCCGTTAGAATAAGGGAAGACCGCATTTTTTCCCTCTTCTTTTTTCTCTATTCTGGCTTGAATGCCACATCTTTTATAGATATGTGCCTAATAGAATGAATATTGCCCAATCTCTCAGATGCCGCCCGTATCGAGTAGATCACCTATATGCTGCAGAAAACCAATTTCTTCGTCTACCCGAACTTAACACCAAAGGACTCTCTCTTCGTAATCCAAAATGCTGTTGCCAAGCAAAGCGTTCTGCTCATAGTCGGGAACTGTCGAGTAGATTATGAAGGCCGCGCCTCCTCAAAACTGGATTGGGGAGAGCGCCTTGTCATGATAAAATCAGACAGATCCATCCTAATTCACCGGTCGACGGGTTACGAGCCAGTGAACTGGCAGCCTCCGGGTTGCATCATCCAAACGGAACTCGTCAGCGGTATTGACCTCAAGATAAGGGCGATAAGATCCCAACCACGAGAGACCCTGGAGATTCTTTTCGATGAGTTGAGCCTCGTCACTATTCTGAATCTCGTCGATAAGGGCGCCTTCTCCTTATACGTGTCAGAAGAAGACATCAAAAAGTCAATTATGCTGCGCCCCTCTCTAATTGAAGAAAACTTCAGGTGCATAATCGATGAGAAGATGCAACCTACAGGCTTCATAGACATCTTCGGGGTCGACGAAGAAGGAAACCCCGTAATAATTGAGATAAAGAGGGGGACCGTAAGAAAGGAAGCGGTCATCCAACTTAGGGGTTATGTTGAACCCCTCTCTAAGACAAACCCGAAAATCCGAGGGATCATAGCTGCGCCGAAACTCGGCAAAGGCATCAAACCTCTTCTGGATTCGATGAACCTCGAATACAAGAGGATAAACGTCAAGAAATGCGCAGAGATCTTAAAGAGATCTGAAGGAAGCAAAATCAGCGACTTCTTTACAAAACCAAAGAGCTAGGACCACTTTGGACTCCAAGCGCAAGAAAACACTCATGAAGAAATATGATCGCACGGCAGAGATCTACGATCAGCTGTATCTGCCTGAGCAGAAATCGAAATACTGTGCCATTTTGCCTGCCCTATCGCTATCCAAAGCGGATTCGGTCCTCGATGCTGGATGCGGAACCGGCCTTCTGATACCCTTGATTGCTAAACGGTCAAGACTTGTCGTCGGAATTGATATATCCCTCAAGATGCTGGAGCAGGCCAAGAGAAGATCATTGAGCTTCAGAAATGTTGATCTGGTTTTGGCGGATGTCGAATTCCTTCCTCTGAGAGATGAGTGCTTTTCAAGGATATTCGCGTTAACGACTCTCCAAAACGTGCTGAACAAACGGAGGGCTCTGAAAGAGATTAAGAGGATCGGAACCAGAAATTCGCTGAAAATCCTGACACTATTAAAGAAAGGCGACGAAACGAAACAAATAGGACTGTTGGAGAAGATGAGATTCAAAATCCGTCTTATCCAAGACTCTGAGCAACTGAAAGACATCCTAACAATTTGCGTTTGAGAATCTTGCTCATCGCCTCTTGATGAATCTCGCTGCAAGAGCTGCAAACCGTGATTAATTTAATAAATCCTATTGCTAACTCAATAATACCCTCCGTATTGGGGATCTGCCTTTGGCAAGCAAGTTGGATGATCTTGACAAGAAGATTTTGTCGTCGCTTCAACATGACGCTAGGGCTTCCTTCGCTGATCTGGCACGTAATTTTGGGGTCAGCGAAGCCACGATCCATCTGCGTGTAAGGAAGATGAGAGAAGCAGGCGTGATAAAGGGCTTCTACACGATTGTTGCTCCAGAGAAGGTCGGCAAAGGGTTCACGGCCCTCGTCTATCTAAAAGTTGATCCGCTGAAATACGCGAATGTCCTTGAACACCTTCTAAGAATGAAAGACCTCTACGAGATATACGACGTAACTGGAGAATATTACGCTGTCATAAAGGTCAGAACCAATGGAAGCGAAGGTCTTGCCAAGATCTTGGACATCTTGGGCAAGGTGGATGGCATCATTTCAACAATGAGCGTGGTGGTGCTGAGGACGTTGAAGGAAGAATTGAAGATGGATCTAGGCCTCTAAATTAGAAGCATTTTTCCGGAGGTCCCTCTTTCTCCATGTACTCATCCAAAATCTTGAAGACGCACCACTCGCTGCACACGGAACAGGCACCGGACTTGGACGCTACTCTTTCATGAATCTTCTGGGCCTTGTCCTTATTGGTCGTGAATCTCAACTGATCCTTCCAGTTCAGAGCTGCTCTCCGTCATAAATCTACGCTAGGTCGCATTCCTCAGAAGTTTCATAACGTTTTTGAAACGCTTCTCTTCCTCGTGTGGTAGATACATCGCTTTTATGAATTCCTTGTTGAATGATGGATCTGCCGCGAGTTCAACGTATGATATCTTGTTCGCGACGATCTCAGCCATCCTGCGTATGTCGTAGGAGAGGAGGGCCATCCTAGCCCCTGATCCAGCAGAGTTGCCGACAAATCTCACTTTGCTCAAAGCTATATCCGGATACATTCCAATTATCCTGGCGTTCTCAGGGTTGACATAATTCCCGAAAGCGCCTGCTATGAAGATTCTCTTTAGCTCCTCCGGCAATATTCTCATGTTCTTCATGAGGATTGAAGCCCCAGTGTATATGGCGGCTTTAGCCAGCTGAATCTCTCGAATGTCAGCCTGAGTTACGGTAATTTCCTCTCCACCGACCGTCTCCCCCTTTTCGGCAATTACTACCTCGGACAGATTGTCTGTCCTTCTCACTTGGGGGTGTCCTTTCTCGACTCTGATCTTTCCTGTGTTATCTATCAGGCCATTTACCAGGAATTCCGCCAAGGCATCCACCATGGCTGATCCACAGATCCCCCTGGGCGCAGCGGAGTCAATGGTCTTGTAGCGAATCCTAAGATCAGGCTCAATCCAGATAGACTCGATGGCACCAGTTGCTGCTCTCATGCCGTTCTTTATGCGGGCACCTTCAAAGGCTGGACCAGAGGCACACGAGCAAGCACCAAGTCCGTATTTACTTCCCAAAACGATTTCTGTATTGGTTCCAATGTCTATCATCATGGCTACCTCCTCGCTCATGTGTATCTCCGTGGCCATTCCGTCGGCGACCGCATCAGAACCTACGAAGCCTGCCACCAGAGGCAGAGAATACGCGTATGCTCCTTCGCTGATCCTCAAACCGATCTCGCGTGCTTTTACGTTTAATGACGACCTTATGGCTGCTGGGTGAGGTGCCAACGCTACGTACTCGGGGTCGATCCCGAAAAGGATGTGATGCATGGCCGTATTTCCGACAGCTACGACATCGTAGACCTCCTCCTTTTCTACCCCTGCTTCCGCGCAGCAATCTCCTATGAGTTTCATAATGCCCTCGCGAACCGTTGAAGCCAACTTGTTGAGCCCATCCGGATTGCTGTTTGTGTAGGTGATCCGCGACAATATGTCGTCGCCGTAAGGTACCTGCGGGTTTATCATGGACGCGGACGCCACAACTTTCCCTTTCGAGAGATCAACTAAATACCCCGCGAGCTTCGTGGTTCCGACATCAACAGCGAAACCGAAGAGTCTAGCCGTCGTATCATTTGGTTCGACAGCAATGACCTCTTCATCCTGGCGTATTGTGATGGAAACATTCCAGTTTCCTTCCCTGAGGGCTGCGGGCAGCCGTTTTAAGACCTCGTAGGAGAGGCTGCCAAATCGAATCCCATATTTCTCTTTGATGGTTGCCAGGAGATTCTCTGCATCAGCCTCGATATTCTTGAGTGTTGGCTTCCTCAGCTGGACAAGCGCCTTCCTCACAGCTGGATTCAGAGAGACCTTAGCTTCAATACCCGATGCCAGAAGCTTCATCTGGCCAGTTCTGCTCTCAAATGGGATCTCAACAACTATGTCGCCTGTGCGGAGGATGGACGTTCGACAAGCCAATCTGTAGCCCTCCGACACTTCTCCCTCAGAGAAGAATCTCGCTTCTGTATCCGTGAGTGGCGACAGAATGGATCCACCTTCTTTGATCACGATCAAGCATTTCTTGCAGACGCCCAGCCCCCCGCAAAGGGAATTCAAATCCAGACCCATCCTCTGAGCCAGATGAAGGATGCTCTCTCCAGGTTGGCCTTCACTCCGTTTGCCATCGGGCTGAAAAAGCACTTTCGCCTTATCCATTGTGACTATCACACAACTCTACGTATTATCTCAGAATATGCGGAGGTCCGCCTCTTACGCCGCCTTTCTTGTGAAATGTCTGACCTTACTATATATTAATTGGCATTCTTGTTTATTCGATTCGCCTAGGATTCTTCGAATATTCTTTTATCCTTCAGCAATCTCTCTTAGGACAGTGTTCAGCATGAACAGGCAATACGCCAGAGGCAGAGCATACGAATACAAAGCCCTGATAAAGCTTCGAGAAGAGGGTTGGCTCGCTCAGAGGTCTGCTGCGAGTCACTCGCCAATAGACATATTCGCAGGAAAAGGCGCTCAGACAGTTCTAATCCAAATAAAGAGCGGCAAGGCTAGGGTCAAGGAAGCAGATCGTCAGGTTCTTAGAGAATGGGCGCAAGCTTTCAACGCCAAAGCCGAGATATGGCACTTCCAGAAGAGAAAGGCGATATCCGTTGAGCTGGTCTTCCCGTGACGGATTGGTCGATGGAAATGTGGTTCTAGTCAGGAATTGATGATCGTAATCATAGGTTAGTATCTGCAAAATGGATTCACTCTAAGGTGTAGCGTTATGAAGATGGTCACTCTTGGTCATGGAGCTGGCGGCTCAATAATGCAGGATCTAATAAAGGAATACATAGTGAAATATCTCGGCGGAAGCAATGCTGAGGTCCCCCTCGAGGCGTTGGACGATGCCGCGGTGATAGACGGCATAGTTCTAAAGTCCGATTCCAGCACGGTTAAGCCCCTATTCTTCCCTGGCGGTGACATCGGCAGACTTGCAGTCTCGGGGACAGTCAATGATATTTCTGTGATGGGTGCTGAACCATTG
>MEZH01000004.1:0-21597 GCA_001775995.1 Candidatus Bathyarchaeota archaeon RBG_16_48_13 | reverse complement strand
AGAGTTTGAGAGAATTGTGAAGAGCATGGGCGAAACCTGTCGGGAGGCAGGGGTCAATATCATAACCGGGGACACTAAGGTGATGGAGAAGGGTTCGCTTGAGAGATGTGTAATAAACACGTCTGGGGTAGGCAAGAGAAGCCCTCAGTTGGATGGGAATTTCGCCGAAGTCAAGAAGTACCGGAAGTTCGACGCGGAATGGCTGCTCGATTCGAATGTGGCAGAAGGTGACAAGATCATAGTCTCAGGGACTATGGGGGATCATGGCATTTCCATTCTTTCATTCCGGGAAGGCTACGGCTTTGAAAGTCAAGTCACGTCAGACGTGAAGCCACTGAACAAGCTCATCACTCAGCTGCTGAAGGTGGGCGGGGTGGTGAAGATCAAGGATCCAACCCGAGGAGGCCTATCCAACACACTCAACGAATGGAATGAGAAATCCAGAATAGGAATACTGATACGCGAGGAGATGATACCGATCAAGGAAGGCGTAAGAGCTGCCTGCGAAATGCTTGGCATCGACCCGCTGGAAGTCGGTAACGAGGGGAAAATAGTCATCGCCGTGGTAAAAGAGAAGGCTGAAGAGACTCTGACAACCCTGCGACAAACCACCGCGGGGAAGGATGCCCAGATCATCGGAGAGGCCACAAGAGAATTTGACAGGGTGGTGTTGGAAACGTCCATAGGCGGACATCGAGTAGTAATGCCCCCTGCAGGTGACCCGGTCCCAAGAATATGTTAGGCATTCTGTTACGATGCTGCACCTGTGATTGCGACAAAACTTATTATCGGACTGGGGCATACATGAGCTTCAGGTGAAAATGTTGCGGGAAGTAACCCTGAAGCTGCCTGATTGGGCTTACCAATATTTCGCGGACAAGTGGCCCGAAGACAAACGATCCGGGGACAAGGAGTTCAACTTGGAATGGTACGTCAGCTGGAAGATCTCAGAAATGGTCGGGAACAAACTTCAAAAGGAATCACTTGCCAGAGCTGGCAAAGGTACAGCCGGTGGCAGACAGCCAAGAGATATCCTCAGGGAAAGGCGACGCGGGCCTATTTTGCCATGAAGATATCTTGCACAATTTCTAGCGTTTCAGTGAGTCAGGTTTTTATCTGCAAATCATCAAAATGATCCATAGGTGAAGGCGATGAAGGAGATAAAGATAAGACTACCCGATTGGGTCTACCAATTCTTCAATGAAAATTGGCCCGAAGAGAGATACGAAAAGGACAGCGAGCTAGGCTTGGAGTGGTATATCAGTTGGAAGGTCTCGGAAATGGTCAGCGATCAGCTCGAAGAAGCTAGGCGTTCCCGAGGCGTGGACAATGGGGTTGCCCCAATCTCAGACAAAACGACGCACCGAAGCGTCCACGTCCATCCTTGATGCGATCAATTGCACGATGGCACCAATTTTCACTTCCTTGTGAGCTCTTGTCCGACGCTAGCACTTTTTCTAAGGCATCTCTTATCCGTATCAGTGAAAAGCGTCACGTTTCTCTCTTTCCAATGATCTTTACGTTCTTCATGTCGGTCAAGGCTTTGAGCAATCTATGGTGCATACTCTCTCGAAATCAACCGCTATTTTTTTCTACCTTCGACTCTATAACTATTAATGGTTGAAGGATTCCATTTGCTACCTCACATTTTGACTTTGGACCTAGGAACAGCGGGCTGCAAGGTCGTCGTTTTCAGCATAAAAGGCGAGATGATTGGATCTGGTTATGACTCCTACCCCCTTTGTCAGCAACACGCGGGCTGGGTTGAACAAGATCCGAAGGCGTGGTGGGCGTCCAGCATAAGAGCTTCGAGGGAGGCCCTCAGAAATTCTAAGATTGACTCCTCAGCCATTAAAGTGATCGGTGTAACAGGGCAAATGAGCGGCATCGTACCTCTTGATAAGAAGGGCTCACCCTTAAGGCCCTCAATCATCTGGATGGACAGGAGAGCCGTAAGCCAAGCTGAAAGGCTAAGAAAACATCTGGGCGGCAAGTATCTGTATGAAATTACCGGCCATAGGATAGACCCTGCTTTCTTTGCCGTCAAAGCCATGTGGATCAAAGAAAACGAACCTGAAATCTTCAAACGAACACACATCTTCTTGATGCCGAAAGACTACCTAAGGTTCAGATTAACTGGGCTCTTTGCTACCGATCATGGTGATGCCTCGGGCTCAATGCTCCTCGATCTTCGGAAGAAAGATTGGTCGAGTAAATTGTTGGCAGAGCTGGATATACCGCTTGAGAAGTTACCCCTTCTGAAGAGCCCAAACGAAATAGCAGGAGATATTTCGGCTGAGGCAAGCAGACTCCTGGGCGTCCCCATTAATACACCGGTAACTGTGGGAAGTGGAGATGCAATCTGCGCTACTCTGGGAGCTGGGGTCTCCGAGGAAGGAATATGTCACGATGTCACTGGAACGTCCACGATAGCTTCAGTCTGCGCTGATGAACCCGTCATCGATCGCAAGATGAGGGTAATAACCAACTGCTATGGGGTCGAAGGCAAGTGGTTGATAGAGGCACCCAGCTCAACCAGCGGGGCCATACTGAACTGGTTCAAAGACTGCTTTGCTGGCGAAGAAGCATCAATTGCAAATGAGACCGGTCGCGACGTCTTCGAACTCTTGAGTGAAGAGGCATCGCACGTCAAACCTGGGGCAGACGGTCTGATGCTCCTTCCGTATTTTCAAGGAGAGCGATCTCCCATCTGGGACCCCGAGGCGCGGGGTGTCATAGCCGGACTGACCCTTGCTCACACAAAAAGCCACGCCATCAGGGGGATATTTGAGTCCACCTCATATCTTCTGCGCGACCTCATTGAGACTATCGAGGATTTGGGCATAAGTGTGAGAGAAGTCCGCGCAACTGGGGGAGGCTCCAAGAGCAGATTCTGGCTCCAGACCAAGGCCGACGTTACGGGAAGGAACATCAAATCCCTAAAGGTCAGAGAGACCTCCCCGCTTGGGGCAATGATATTGGCGTCCTGTGCAGTTCATTATTACAGGGACACAAAGGAAGCCATCGAAAACGTCCTCAAGGTTGATGAAGTCTTCGAACCTGATCGAAGCCTCCATGACCTGTATTCCCAGAACTTCTCAACCTACAAAGAGATCTATCAGAGGATGAAAGGCATCCGATTTGGTTAAGAACTTGGTCGAACCAGATTGAACGATTAAGGGATGTCTGCATTTGGTCAGAGACGTCGGAAAGGATATTAGATTAAACAGGATCTTCAGAAAGAGCTCCAACCGGACTCTTATAGTGGCCATGGATCATGGCTCTGCGGACGGGCCGTTGAAGGGCATAGAGAGGCCTGCCGAGACAATAATGAAGCTTGTTAAAGGTGGGGCTGACGCCTTACTAACCACTACTGGAGTGATAAGAAGCAACCACTCTTTGATGGCTGGAGACATCTCCTTTATAATGCGAATAAGCGGGTCTGGCACCCCTGTAGGCCCGGAAGGTCTTCAGCACCATGTCTCAACCATAACAAGAAGTGTTGAATCTGCGATCAAGATGGGCGCTGACGCAGTAGCCGTAACCGCCTTTATAGGTTGTCCCGGAGAATCTGCGATGTTGCAGAACCTAAATATTGTGGCTGAATCCTGCGAGGACTGGGGGATGCCACTCCTGGCGGAGATGATTCCAGTCACGGAGAATCCCTACTCGGAAGAGAGTGTGAGCATAGCTGCTAGGGTTGGGGCAGAGCTCGGGGCTGACATGATAAAGACATACTACACTGGCACTCCTGAGACCTTTCGGGAAGTCGTGAAGAAATGCTACGTTCCGGTGGTCATCTTGGGCGGACCCAAGACAGGCGATGAAATGAAGATGCTCGAATCGATTGAGGGCTCCCTGAAAGCGGGTGGAAGAGGAGTGGCCTTCGGAAGAAACGTCTGGCAGCACCCGGATCCTGTGAGTATCACAAGAGCCATCGGCTCCATAATCCACAGACGAGCTACCGCCGAACAGGCTTTACGCGTATTGCATCCCAAATAGAGGCAATTAGCAACACATCACTTTTTTCTCGAAGGAAATCTGGACATGAACGCCATGGCCCTAACAGCTCTTTCTGGCGTGGGGAAGTTCGGGATCCTGTGCTCTTCCAAGACCATGATCCCTTCTTCAACTTCGACGCCACCCATCCATGACGTGACTAAGGGTTTTTTCAGAACCCTTGTCAGGGACACTATCTCCTGCGCTATGGTCGTGCTGCCCCTCGGGATTATTGCGTCAGGAGGGGTCAATATAACTAAGACACCATCAACCTGAGGGTCTCCTGCAACGGTTTCGATGGCGAATCTGTATCTTTCGGGATCTGCGTTGGCGACCAAATCCACGGGGTTCTTGGTGCTGCATATCCGTGGCAGTCCTTCTCTCAACCTGTTTACGGTGACTTGATCCAATTCGGAGACTGTCAGGCCTTGGTCCTCGCAAGCATCTGATGCCATGATTCCCGGCCCGCCTGAGTTTGTGACTATGGCTACTCTCCGCCCGGCGAGTCCGCCTTGATATGCCATCGCCTTGGCAACGTCGAAGAGCTCTTCGATGCTGTTTGTTCGGAAGACTCGGGCTTGTCTGAATGCTGCATCGTAGATCCTGTCCGATCCCGCCAAATAACCCGTGTGGGAAGTTATGGCCCTAGCACCGGCCTTTGACCTTCCAGCCTTGATGACTATCACGGGCTTCGTTCGTGTGACCCTCTCGGCGACTCTCAAGAACCTCCTGGCGTCTCTAAGTCCTTCAATGTACATGGCGATGACTCTTGTGTCGTTGTCGTTCTCTAGGTATTCCAGAAGATCGGAGAAATCGATGTCCGCCATATTTCCAATGCTCACGAACTTGCTGAAGCCTATGCGCAGTTTCGAGCCGAGGCTCAGTATTGCATTCCCCATGGCTCCGCTCTGAGAAATAAAGGCGATCTCCCCGGGAATCGCCTTTGGAAGGACAAACAACGCGTTCAACTTACCTGCGGTGTTCACTATTCCCATCATGTTGGGGCCTATTACCCTGACGTTGCCTCTTCTAGCGATCTCCAGGACTTGGTTCTCAAGTTTTCTGCCTTCTTCGCCCACTTCGCTGAAACCTGACGTTATTATCAGAGCGCCTCTTACACATTTCTTGGCACAGTCATCCATGACCCCTGGGACACCCTGCGCGGGGACAGATATTATGGCTAGGTCAACTTTCTCAGGGACATCTTGGACGCGCGGATAGGTTTCGAGTCCAAGTATTTCACCCCTTTCAGGGTTGATGGGATAGACCCTACCTTCGTAACCGTATTCGACTATATTCTTGAGGAGGGCGTACCCGATTTTTCCCGGTTTTGAAGAAGCCCCTATAATGGCGATGGCTTGAGGATAGAACATGCTATGCAGATTGCCGATCGTCTGTGAGTTCAACTTGGGACCCGCCTGAGTTCATTTTTCAGATTCTTGGGCACGGGGTACTTCTACGAAGACGTCTTCAGCCGCCGCCCACGGGCTGGAAGAATTGGACATTAGACCCGTTCTTCAATCTCCGGTTTCCATCCTTGGCCAGGTCGACCTCTGCGCCATCCGCGAACATCAATATGCGGTGGGCGACGTCACCGTCTCTCTCGAAAAATAGATCCCTGAAGTCAGCACCGTACTCTTTTGTCAGCTGTTCCAATAGATCTCGTAGGGAGGAGCCTTCTACCAGCTCCACTCCTTCTTCTTCCTTCTGCACCAATTCCCTTATCAAGGCATAGTATTGGACCTTGATATTCATCATCTATGGTCAAACCGCCAAAATGAAGTCTGAAAAAGGGGAAGAGGTTCTAGGAGAGTAATATTCCCCGGCTTGTAAGCTTCTCAGCTACATCTGTCATGCCGTACTTCTCTAGGGTTTCCCTCTTGGGGATCCCGTCCTTGTCCCAACCCATCAGCAGATAATATTCATCCAACATCTTGTCCAGTTCTTCCTTGGTTACCATCCTGCCCTTTGTAGGCCCGTCTACCACCGGCTCCTTCATGGCTCTTGGAGGCAATATGTCATCCTTCCTGCCGAACCCCTCCCTTACGTTGAAGGCCCTCGTCAGGGTTGTGACCTTGTCCGGCACCGTCATCAGTTCTTCTGCTGTTATATTCCACCCCGTCAATGCAGCCATCGCCTTGGCGTAGTCGTCATAGCTGAGAAGGACGAAGCGGCAATAGCCCAAGATGTCCGGAAGAGTCCTCATCCTCATGTTGTTCTTGACCAACTCCGCCTTTGCATCAGTGGAGAACCTGTCGAGCTTGGGGTTGGTTATCTCCTCACCGTATGTCCAAGCCCTGTCGTGAGACCCACCCAAATCCGATATGGCGAATGCCAGCGCTTGTCCCAACGCGCCTCGAGGCTCGTAGGCAGGCAGCGGTAGTCCCTTCACGTGCATGGCGAAATCGGGTGCGCTTCCGCCAATCTTTTCAGCCGCAATCTTGACTCCTTCCGCTAGTACGTCTCCTATGTCCTCTCTGTAAGCTATCTTCTTCAGGAGGGCCATCTGCGCCTCTGGGTCTCCCCACTTCAGCTCTATTCCACCAGTCTGTTCTTTCGTGATGAGGCCTTTCTCGTAGCATTCCATGGCAAATGCGACTACGTTTCCTGCTGATATTCCGTCGAATCCGAGATCGTCACACATTTGGTGGGCTTTGGCGATGGCCTCTATGTTGTCGACTCCGCAATCAGATCCTAACATCGTTATTGTTTCATATTCGGGACCCTCGACGAATGTGCCCTTGTACGGTCCATCCCGGATGAGCGCATGCCTCCCGCATGCCAGGGGGCAAGCAAAGCATGCCCTTTGTTTCAGGAGTAGCCTATCGCGGAAGTTCTTCCCGTAGATCTTTTCGTAATTCTCGAAGTATCCCGATCTGTAGTTGCGCGTTGGGTGTATACCCCAGAGGTTGTATTGTTTCAGGTCCCATCCTCCGCCACCCCCCCAGGTTCCCCAATCGTACATGCCTTTTCTTCCGGGGTTGTCGTAAGTCTTTTTCATTGCCTCTTCAGCAACTTTGTTGAACTCATCGGTGTTTGCGGCCTCCACTCCCCCGAACCCTCGAACTGCCACCGCCTTCAGGTTCTTTGAACCCATGACCGCTCCCCCCCCGCCCCTCGCGGCGTGGCGGTATAAGTCATTTGTTACGGCTGCGAACCTCACAAGTTTCTCGGCTGCGGGGCCTACCGCGGCGACTCTGACCAGCTTGTCCGCTTTATCATCCTTTATGATCTTGTCCGCCTCAAATACTCCTCTACCCCATATATGCGTTGCATCTTCCAGCCGAGCGGTCTCGTCATCGATCCAGATATAGACCGGTTTGTCCGCTTTTCCTTTTACGATCAAGGCATCGTAGCCCGCAAACTTCAATTCCGGTCCGAAGTGTCCGCCTCCCTCGCCATCGCCATACCCGCCGGTGAGGGGTGATTTGGTCACGACGCTGTACCGTTGGCCTTTGGGCATGTTGGTTCCGGTGAAGGGACCTGTGGCGAAGATCAGCACGTTATCTGGGCTGAAAGGGTCGACCCCTGGCTCCAAATGATCAAACAAGAGCTTGGCGCCGAAGCCTCTTCCACCAAGAAATGCACGGGCGAACTTAGGATCCAATATCTCCTTCTTGAACATCCTCTTACTCAAATCAACGTGAAGTATCTTTCCCGCGTAGCCACCTAACATTAAAACACCTTCTCACGTAATGCGAACTTGGCATCTGTAATAATTGTTGGTTGCACTCAAATACCTTTTGAATGTTTCTCGAATAATACATCTTTATATTCCGTAAAACTCTCTATAAAACAGATCTGACTATAGCCGCCTCTCGAAGGGCTTGATTGAATGCTTGTGAAACTCCTCCGTTGCACCCCAGACCCTGAACTGCTCTGCGCCGCGGCCGCGCTGACCTCGACCAGGCCGGAGGGAGCCTCAGAACTCTTCGAGACAATCGACTCGAAAAAGGCTGCGAAGGTCATCAAGAATGTGACGGGCTACGGTCATGTATCTATAATTGAACATGCAACTTTCACTTTCAGCGTGGAGGGTGTTTCGCGGGCCTTGACGCATCAACTTGTGAGGCACAGACTTGCTTCCTTTACACAGCAGAGTCAACGCTACGTCCCTTATGATTCTAATGCGCACTACGTGGTGCCGATAAGCGTGGAGGCGAGTAAGGAGGCATCGAGGGAGTTCGGCGAAGCGATGGAGAAGATATCCGGAACGTACCGAAGGCTGATCGACCTCGGTATCCCTCTGGAGGACGCTAGGTACGTTCTGCCAAACGCGGCTAAGACGAACGTGTTGTTGACCATGAATGCGAGAGAGTTGAAGCATTTCTTCAAGGTCAGGTGCTGCGAGAGAGCTCAGTGGGAGATCAGGGAGCTGGCCACGGAGATGCTGAGACAGGTCAAGGAGGTGGCGCCCACTATCTTCAAGGACGCAGGGCCGGAGTGCGTCGAGCTGGATTACTGTCCAGAGGGTGCCTTGACGTGTGGAAGGATCGAGGAAGTGCAGAAGAAATTCAGGACATAATGTCGAATTAAGTAGAAAATATATTCGCCAATGAGTATTATATTAGTATTTTTTGCAACAAATTATTCATCATTTTTGCAATAATATTTGAATGAATCATTCAATATTATGGCTATCACGGAAAGCTTTATAAAAAATCCGCTCCGAGAATAGGTTTTTGGTTTTATATCTCCAGAAAGACGTTGGAGGAACTTGAAAAATTGGCAGAAGCTAAGAAATCTGGTTGGAAGATGAACGATATTGTTCGGTGGATCGGTATTCTTCTGATTGCGGTGGGTGCCATGGTCCTGTTCAGCAGCTATGTTTATGTGCCGCTGGACGTGTGGAGTGGCGGTGCGCCGTGGAATCCGGCGACTTGGCAGTACCATTGGGGCATGGCTTACGCTAATGGCTGGATGGGTGTTATCCCGCTAGTCGTTGGCGCGGTGATGTACGTCGCAGGCGTCATGATGAAACCAAAGGAGTGAGGGTGAAAAAAATGGGTGAAGAAAAAACAACTAGTGCTACAATAGGTGGAGCTCCAGTATCTTGGGTGGCATTGATGGGGGCTCTCCTAGGCGCAGGTTCAATCATACCTCTGATCTACTATGTTGAGGGTGGCGGATATCACTCACTGAGCTACGCAGTAATAGCCATAGTGGCCGCTCTATTGGGACCTTGGGGAGCAACAGCTGCAGCCACAATCGGGGGAGCGATCAGTATGTTCTTGGCCCCTGGCTCTACCATCGACGGGTTGATCACTAACTTCATCGGACCGGCATTCATGGCAGGCATGATCCTGAACAAGAAATGGAAATGGATATGGTGGGTACCGCTATTTGGGATCGTATTCTACGAGCTTACCCCGTGGTATTGGCCAACATATCCTGCAATGGGTGCATTGCCACAACCCTTCTTGGCCGCTTCAGTTTGGTACGATGGCCTATCGTTCCCACTGCTGATCACCGTTGGCAGAGGCAAAGTGGCGGATTGGGTCAAGGGCGACAACAAGACAAGGATGTTCTTCGGCCTGATGTTATTGCACTGGATAGCCGCTCAATCATTGCACCTGTGGGGCTGGACAACGTGGCTGCTATTCTACTTCCCGATTCCGGCCTACGTCGTCGCGGTGCTATCTGGTGTCGCGGTGCCCTTTGAGAGGGTGATGTTGCAGGTGATCTCAGGCATAATAGGAGTGCCGTTGCTGCTGTCGCTTAGGAAGAGCGGGCTCAGAAGAATACCCGGAGCTGTCTGGTAAGAACACTATTTAACCCCTTTTTTCTTTTTTTGAATCATAACTCTCGGCTCTGCCGTTACCGCAAAGCCTAATTAGAACTCAGATTGAGTATTTGACGTTCAAGCAGGTCTGATTGTAAAATGGCTGAGCCCATAGTTACAATAGAAAATCTTTCATTTACCTATCCGTCGGGGGAGAGGAAGGCTCTCGATAACGTCAACATCGCGATAAACGAGGGCGAATTCGTCGTAGTCATGGGCGCGAACGGCGCCGGCAAGACAACTCTATGCCTGACCCTTAACGGCGTTATTCCATCCCTCATCAATGGGACGTATGAAGGCAAAATCATCATCGATGGGCTGCAGACAACGAAGACGCCCATCTTCAACTTGGCGCAGAAAGTTGGAATCACTTTACAGGATCCGGAATCCCAGCTCCTTGCGCCCAGCGTGAAATCTGAAGTCATTTTTGGTCCAGAGAATCTAGGTATCCCCAGAGAGGAGATCCTCAAGCGTCTCGCCTATGCCCTGAAGGTCACGAGGCTCGACGGGAAGGAGGCGGCATCTCCCCTGCAGCTGTCGGGGGGCCAGAAACAGAGGCTCGCCTTGGCATGCGCAATAGCCATGCAGACGAAGATATTAATCTTGGATGAACCCACCTCACAGCTCGACCCAATAGGGACAACCGAAGTCTTCTCCGTTACGAAGGATCTCAATAAGAAATTCGGGATTACCGTCATAATGACCGAACACAAGAGCGAGGAGATCGCTGATTTCGCTGACAGGGTTATACTCCTTCACGAAGGGAAAGTCGTGGCTGACGGAAACCCTCATGAGGTATTCCAGAATGAGCAACTGTTTAATGAGTCGAAAGTGAAGCTACCTCAAGTAAGCCAATTGTTCCACTGGATCAACAAACACGAGAAGGCCAAAGAGTTCCCGGTAACCCTTGAAGAGGGCATATCCGCGCTGTCGAAGCTCTTCGAGGAGAAGAAGATCCATGAGAAGAAGGGGTACATGATCAACAGGGCTGAGTCCTCACATTCGGACAAAGTGGTCCTCGAGACACGCGAGATGTGGCACACATATCCGCCGGACTTTGTGGCGCTAAAGAACATCAGTCTCAAGATATATGAAGGTGAGTTCGTCGCCCTCATAGGCCAGAACGGCGCCGGAAAGACCACGTTGGTCAAGCACTTCGTGGGGCTGCTTAAGCCCACAAAGGGCAACGTCGTGGTCCTAGGTGAAGATACAAAGAAAAAGACTGCTGCCCAGCTTTCGAGAAACATCGGGCTGGTGCTTCAGAACCCTGATCATCAGCTGTTTGCGCAGTCCGCGGAAGAGGAGGTGGCCTTCGGCCCCACAAACCTCGGACTTAGCAAAGAAGAGGTCGACAAAAGAGTTGATGAAGCCCTCAAGCTGGTTGGCTTGGAGAAAATGAGAAAGGCCTATCCGTTCAGACTCAGTTTTGGAGACAGACGGAAACTGGCGGTGGCTGCGATATACGCGATGAAGCCTAGCGTATTCATACTAGATGAACCGACCACAGGGCAAGATTTCCAGGGGCGGTACGACATAGTTGAGATAGCCAAGAACTTGAATGAACGCGGAAATGCCGTCGTGATGATCACTCACGACATGGAATTGGTGACGAGGTATTCCCACCGGACGATCGTTCTAGGCAACGGTGAGGTTATATTGGACGGACCGACGCACGAGGTCTTTGAGAAGCCGGATGTCCTCCAAACGACATACCTGAAGCCGCCGCAGATAGGTCAGCTTGCGCAAGCCCTTGAGAAGCAAGGTGTCCACAAAGATATTATTACTGTAGATGAGTTTAAAGAATCGTTGAGTTTCAGGAAGTGAGAGAGAAATGGCCATAGAATATGTAGCGGGTAACTCGCCGATCCATAGGCTGAACCCCATTACGAAAGTATTTTTCTCCCTTTACATCATTTTCGTGACCCTTGGGCTGAGAGACATCTTTTCCCTGGCCATAGTCTTGGTAAGCATCATGGTATTATGGGCTTTGGCTGGAATACCTCGATTGCTCAGCAGGTTCAAGTTCCTCTTTGTGATCATGCTCGCGTCGGGGGCGATATGGGTCGCTGCCCAGACACTTCTGTGGATGTTTGGAGGGCCCTACATTTCGGTCTTTGAATTCAACATACCCTTTTGGCCCGTCGACAAGCCCTTCGGGCGCATATACTTCCAGGGTTTGACCTACGGTTTGGCGATGGTCATAAGGATCGTGTGTATATTCTCCTGCGTGCCTTTGCTGACACTGACCACGTCGGTCCCGCAAATAGCCGTGTCCTTGCAGAAGCTGAAGTTCCCGTACAAATTCAACTTCGCCTTCTCAACAGCCGTACGATTCTCTCCCCTAATTTTCACGACTTATTACGACATAAAGGACGCTCAGGTACTCAGGGCTCATGACATAGACAAGATGAGCTATCTAGACAAGGTCCGCAAGGCCTTCGTGCCTGTTGTGACACCGCTTTTCATGTCCCTTCTCAGAAGATCTGACGACTTGGAAATCGCCATAGAGAGCAGAGCTTTCGGTGCCCCAGTCAAGAGGACCTTTGTCGAGGAGTTTCGTTTCACTCACGTAGACTACATATTCCTTATAGTGATGGCACTGTTCGCCGCTCTAGTGATCTACGGCCAGATATATTGGCAGGGGTACTTCGTCCCCTCAGACTGGATGTGGTGGGTTCCTTCATGGGCGAAGCCGCCGACTTTCTTGCCAACCTAGGCAGATCCGCCTGAGCTCCCCCCTTTTTCAAACCTTTTTAAAGGGGCATACAACCTATTCGTTCCCCTATGAGTGGTAGCCTCTTTCGTTCCCTTCTAAGGCTCTATTTAGTAGTTTTCCTATTCGTGATCGCTCTCTCTTTCATTTACTTGGCGATTCCGCTCTACATGTTCGCCTTGGGCGCGTCCCAGTTCGAGATCGGGCTCCAAGGGCTCATTTACTATGGCATTCAGGCACCTTTGACTCCGTTGTTGGGAAGGCTTTCAGACAGATTTGGTCGAGAGAAGCTCCTATCACTGGGTCTGGTGGTCAACGCAGTCTCATCAATCGCGTTGATCTGGACAAACAGCACCCAGATAGTCCTGTTCTTAGGGGCTATTCTGGGGGTGGCATCTGCGTTTTATTGGCCCACTATCGAATCACTCATAGCTGATAGCAGTCCGTTGTCTGGACATGGGGAGGCGATGGGGCTATATAGCGCTACCTTTGGCGCAGCAATGGTGATAGGACCCGCGCTTGCGGGATTTCTAAAGGATATCAACATAACGTTCGTGTTCGCCGCGGCCGGCTTGTTCTCGTTGATTCCAATGCTGTTCTTGCCAAGACCGAAAGAGCGCGTTCCGAGACCAAAAGATGATCCAAGTTCAGGTGGTAAGGGCTTCTTGAAATTGGACAATCTCGAGAAGAGTTCTCTGATCTTCGCCAGCATCGCGATCTTCGCCTACGGGCTCGTAACCGGTGGCATGTTTCAGATATTTCCGGTGTATGGAGCCATACTAGGCTTCACAGGTGCTCAAATAGGCTTTCTCTTGGCAGTTTTGAACTCCTCTAGGATCTTAGCGAACTTCGCAACGGGACGGCTAAGCTACAGGATTGGGAAGAAAATCCTGGCCACATTTGGTGTGATCCTTTCGTCCTCAGTCCTGCTGATATCTTTCTTCAGCGGATACATCCAGCTCTTGTGTTCCCTGATAATATTGGGTGTTGGCCTGGGCATAGTATATCCAGCGTCGCTGTCTTTTGTCGCCGAGTCATCTTCGAAAAGGAGGGGTATGATGATTGGCTTGTTCGACGCTTTCTTGACAGTGGCTATAGCCTTGGGATCGCAAATAGGCGGAATAATAGCTGACATCTCGGTGACATGGCCATATCTCTTCTTCACCCTTAGCAGCGTAGCCTTCTCCTCGATCCTAATACTTCAGGTTAGGAGGAAATGAGGAAGCGCGGAAGGGCTCCATCTTCGTGCCTGATGGTGTTACTGACGTCGGCCAAATCAATCCCCTGAAACAATCGTCGGGGATTGGATGCCGCTTGAAATTGTTATAAATCAAAGGAAGCATTGTCTGACTTGAGGGAAAATCTTGAAGGGCGTTGATCTTTCCGTAGAGTTTTGCGGGCTGAAACTCCGAAATCCATTGATTCTCACCCCCGGACCGATGACTCAGGATGGCGAGTCCATTTTGCAGGCGGCCAAGTACGGGGCTGGAGCGGTCATCAACAGATCTATTGAGAAGAAGGGGGGCAAGGATCCGATGCCGTGCCTTTCGTCTTTGGGAGGGGGCATACTTAATGCGACCACGGCTTCGGCATCGAGCGTCGATGACTGGATTGAGCGGGAGTTCCCTAAAGCGAAGAAGGCGGGCATTCCGATCATCGGCAGCATTTTTGTCCTTAAGGCCAAGTCAGCCATTGCAGAGTACACCGAGCTGGCGGGTAAGGTTGCAGATGCAGGTGCAGCCATGCTTCACGTTGTAACGAATTACGTGGACATGAGCTTGGACGAGGCGCGGGCGATCATTGCGTCCGTGAAGAAGACGTCCGACCTTCCAGTCTGCGTCAATTTGAACTACGCGTACGACATAGAACGAGTTGGAGGCCTGATGAGAAAGGCCGGAGCCGATGCAGCATTGGTTGTCGATGGTCCTTGGGCGATGAAGATAGACGTCTCGACCGGCATGCCGATCATAGGAAGTCCTGATGGGACTGGGCACCTCTGCGGGAGACCCGTGCATCCGCTGTCCGTGTACTGCGTATACAAGCTTGCAAAGGCGGTGGATATGCCTCTGATCGGCTCAGGCGGAGTCTACAGCGGCGAGGACGCGCTTGAGCTAATGATGGCCGGCGCGACGGCGGTAGGGTTGCAGAGCTCTGTCATCACCGGCGGCTTTGAAAAGATCCGCGAGATAAGGGACGAGATGAGCCAGATCCTGGAGGAGCAGGGCGTCAAGAGTGTCAAGGACATCGTTGGTAAGACGATAAGATTGGTGAAGGGGCGGACAGAGAAGGACATCAAGTACCATGAAAAAGGGAACATTTCGCTTTCAGAGATGAGGAAGATCCTGAGAAATCCTTAGGTCGTCTCCGGGATTCTCCCCCGAGCCCTCCTCTGGGAGTCGTCTGACTCAATTTAGCTCAGGCAGGATTGATTCTCCCGCGAGTTTCAGCGTTTCCTCAGGCTTATCGCTTGGCTCTGTGGGCAATCCGAGCAGGATCCTGGTGACTCCAGCTCTCGAATAATCCTTTATCCTCCTGATGCACTCCTCAGGGGTTCCGCTGGTGGAGAAGTTCTTGACCATGTAATCGGTGACGAATTCTGAAGCCTTCATGAAGTCCTCCGGCAGCTGCCGCCGTAGGGCGGCGAGCATTGGTTCGATATCCCTCGGCGTGAGGCCCACGGCTTTGAGCTCCCTCTTGGAGATTGTGATAAAGTCGTATGGAAGGTGCCTCTTGACCCTTTTCATAGCCTCCTTCTTGTCTTCGGAGACCGCGAATATGCTGAGGTTTCCAACGTCGAATTTGGTGAAATCCCTTCTAGACAACTCTGACCCAGTTTTGAGTTGATCCAGAGCGAATGGCAGGTATTCAATTGGGACGTTGTCGAGGAGGACACCGTCGGCAAACCTTCCCGCCATCCTCATCATCAAGGGCCGCCTGCAACCGACATAGATCGGGATGGGGCTAATCAACGGCATCCAGGCCTTCACACCCTCGATGCTTATTGTATCTGTCTTCAGTTCCACCGATCTTCCGCTTAAGAAGGATCTGACAGCCGTTATCATGTCGGAGATCCGCTCTACCGGCATGTTCCAATTGTGTCCGAGCGACTTCAGTGTGTCGAGGCTCCCCGCCCCGATCCCCATGAGAGCCCTCCCCCCGGAGATCTCGTTTACGCTGGCAATCGCCAAGGCGCTCTTGATGGGGTGTCGTAGATATGGGTTGGTCACGGCCAAACCCACGCCTATCCTCTTGGTGGCTTGAGCCATGATCGTGAGGCAAGACGCGTAGTCTCTCTGATAGGCGCCATCACCCATCCATATGGTGTTGAAGTTGTACTTCTCCGCCATCTTGGAAAGCCTTGCAAGGGTCTTAAGATCGCACTCTGGCGCTATTATCGCGTCGATCTTTATCCTGCCCATGGGAATTCAGTTGAGCGGCCGAATCTTAAAGCCTTGCGATGAACGTTTTTTCGTTTCGCAACAGATTTTATACATATTCGTGTAAAAAATGGGCGCCAAAGTCGCGTGATGCCAAATTTTATATAGTGATTGCAAAAGAAAAATGATCTTTAGGTGACTATGCTTGGCAGAAGAAACAAAACCAACTGGTAATATTAGCTATGAGATTCTCTCGTGGATCGGTTGGGGTGCCTTGGCAGTAGGAGCCGCTATCGTTGTGTCTTCGTTGAACATTGCTGATATGACTAACGTTCCTATGGGTGCGGTCGTGGCTGTCGTGGGAGTCATCCTGGTAGTCGTTGCGATGTATCTTAAGAGATCAATGAAGGGGAGTGGTAAGTAATGGCAGAGACCAAGACTAGTGCTCAGAGAGCCGCACTTTTTGGCGCTCCTCTCTCGTGGATTGCGATCTTCGGTGCAATCTTGGGGGCAACGGGAATCATCCCGCTGATCTACTACATGGAAGGAGGAGCGGTCTTCCCGCTCGCTACAGCTCTGCTTCCACTGACCGGTCTGGTGCTGGGCCCGTTCGCAGGAGCCGTCGCAGGTCTGATCGGGGGAATCATAGGCCTTTTCATCAACCCGGCAGCCTTCTCTACTGGAGCTCTGGGTATACTTGATGGCTGGATACTGCCTCCCCTAGCTGCAGGGCTTGTGGCCAACAGGAAATGGTACTACCTGGTTCCGCTGTGGATAGTGTTCTCAGTGATGTTCATGTTCATCCCGTATGCATGGCCAGGACCAGCGGGAGGCTTTCCGGCGTTCGATCCCAACATGTGGCAGGCTATAGTATGGGTGGCTTTCGGAGGGCTTCTATGGACGGTCGTCCTGGGGTACAAGCATCTCAACCTATGGTTGAGGAGCGACAGCCCTGTGAAGATCTTCATCGCGGTCTGGTTCACAACCTGGATTGCGCGGGAAATAGGACATCTTCTTGGCTGGGTCTGGTACGACATCTGGTACGTCTTTCCGCCGTCTCTGAACATCTGGATAGGTATATTTGCGGTCTGGTGGCAGGCATCGATATTCTACACCGTCGCGGCTATTATCGGCACGGCGATATTGAGAGGGCTAAAGAAGAGTGGGCTGAAGAAGATCCCGAGAGCTGTTTGGTGACCTTGAAAGAGGATGAGCACCAACATTTTTTCTTTTTTTATGAGCCAATCTGTCATAAGTTAATTTTACGTTCATCGGGGTTGCAATCAACGTGACCGACACCATAATCTCCGTTAAGGATCTTTCGTTCTCCTACCCGAACGGCGCTAAGGCCCTGAAGAACATCAATTTCGATGTCGAGAGGGGCGAGTTCATAGTCATAATGGGTCCAAATGGAGCCGGGAAGAGCACCCTTTGCATGACCATGAATGGCATCGTGCCTAACGTCGTTGAGGGAGAGAAGAGCGGCATCGTGACCGTCTGCGGCCTCAAAACTGATGAACATCCAGTCTATGAGTTGGCCCAGAAGGTCGGGATGGCGCTGCAGGACCCAGAGACCCAGATACTATGCCCCGACGTCGAAACGGAGGTTGCATTCGGGCCGGAGAACCTTGGAATACCGCGAGAGGAAATCATCGAAAGGACAAGTTACGTTCTGAAGGCTGTCAGGTTGGAAGGGATGCTGGACCGAAGCCCGAACGAGATGTCGGGCGGCCAGAAGCAGCGTCTGGCTCTTGCCGCAGTCCTCGCAATGCGCCCAGACGTTCTGGTACTTGATGAGCCCACCTCTCAGATGGATCCGATCGGCTCAACGGAGGTCTTGTCGGTCGTCAGGGACCTTAACAAGAAATATGGCGTCACCATCGTGATGGCTGAGCACAAGAGCGAAGAGGTTGCAGAGATTGCCGACAGGATAATCCTGTTGAATGATGGCGAGATGATAGCAAGCGGCGATCCGCACGAAGTCTTCAGCAAGATCGATCTCCTAGACAAGATCGAGGTGAAGGTTCCGCCCGTGACCAGGTTGGGCTTTGAGCTGAGGAAGAAGGGCTTCAAGATCGACAAGTTGCCGATCACTTTGCAGGAAGCTGTGGCGGATATTCCTAAACCCCACAAGAGGAGAGCGCACAGCACTCAACCGGCGGCTGGCGCCACCGCGGTCTCTGAGGAAGGCAGATCGCCGATCCTGGAGACAAGGAACCTTTCACACACCTATCCAGGCAACGTGCTCGCCCTAAAGGATATAAACGTCAGAATATACGACGGAGAATTCGTCGGGATAATCGGGCAGAACGGCGCGGGGAAGACAACCCTTGTGAAGCATTTTGTCGGCCTCTTGAAGCCCACCACCGGGCAGGTCCTGGTTTATGGAGATGACTCGAAGAAATTCACGACGGGAGAGATAGCCAAGAGGGTGGGTCTGATCCTCCAGAACCCTGACCATCAGCTCTTCGCCCTCTCGGTGAAGGAAGAAGTGGAGTTCGGGCCCAAGAACCTCCTGCTGTCCAAGGAGGAGATAGACAAGAGAGTTGATTCGGCGCTCAAGTCCGTCGGGCTGGAGAACTCCAAGAACGTCTACCCGCTAAGACTCAGTTTCGCCGACAGAAGAAAGCTGACGGTGGCTGCTGTCCTAGCCATGGAGCCCAAGATCATAATTCTGGACGAACCCACGACCGCCCAGGATTACAAGGGGCGATACGAGATAACCGATCTCGCAAAGAACCTGAATGACAAAGGCCACACTGTGATTATGATTACCCATGACATGGACCTCGTCGCGAAATACGCGAAGCGCACCGTTGTAATGGGGCTTGGAGAGATCCTCCTTGACGGGCCGACAGAAGAGGTGTTCAGCCAGACCGGGATCCTGGAGAAGACTTACCTGAAGCCTCCCCAGATAACGCAACTCGCCCAAACCATGAAGGACCATGGGGTGCCGAACGTATTGTCGGTAGAAGGCCTGTTATCATCATATGGAGGTGCCTAGAAAATGGCTTCAATACTTGAATACGTGCCTGGAAAGACGGCCGTCCACAGGATGAACCCTGTGACGAAGCTGTTCTTCTTGGCTATGTGCTTCATCTTGGCGTCAGTTTTCCCGAACCTCATACTGTTGACGATCCTGCTCGTTGTGATCTTGGCGTGGTGGGGTGTCGCTAGGATCCCGATTTCGAGGCTTAAAGTCATTTTCGCGCTGCTGGCAACAACTATAGTGATCTTCCTTTTGGTGCAGGGGTTCTTTTACTGGAGGGGCAAGACGGTGCTCTTCACCCTCTTCACCTTCAACGTAGGTGGCAAGAACATAGGGGCGTACACCCTGGAGGGCTTCCTGTTCGGGGTCACCCTTTCTCTCAGGATACTGTGCATCGTCTTCAGCATCCCAATCCTGACCATGACGACCCCTCTCTCGACCTTCATCGTGGCCTTGGCGAAGCTGAAAGTCCCATACAGCTTCAACTTCACCCTCTCAACGGCTCTCAGGTTCGCGCCCCTCATGTCGAGGACCTGGGGTGAAATCCTCAACGCCCAGAAGCTCAGGGCCTACGATTTCGAGCACATGAACTTCTTCAAGAAGATCAGGGCATACGTTCCTCTGGTGACGCCGCTGACGCTGGCGATGCTGAAGAGGTCAGACGAGCTGGACGTGGCCATCGAGTCGAGGGCGTTCGGCGCCCCTGTCAAGAGGACGTTCGTGAAGGAGATAAAATTCCAAACCGTTGATTACATTGCCATCGTGTCCCTGATCATACTGCTGATCTTGAACATAGTCCTGCTGCCGTACACGGTCCTTTACTAGGCGTCAGGACCGAGTGGCAGCTCGTCTTCGGAGCGTGAACCATGTGGTAGAACCTTGGAGCCCACCGTGGGCAGAGAAGATAAGCGTAAACCAGCTTGCTCTAAGAATAGTCAAGGACATGATGCGGGACTCCGACAGGCTGCAGGTCGAGGTCGGAGAGCTGAAGAACGGCGCCACCCTGATCGACTGCGGCGTCAAGGTTCCGGGGGGCTATGAGGCTGGCGAGCTGATCACGAAGATCAGGTTCGGAGGGGTCGGAGGCGCGCATGTGACTGATGTCACCTATGATGATTACACCATACCGACGCTGTTCTGCCACACCAACTTCCCAGCCCTCATAGGGGTCTGCCAGTTCGTCTGGCTCGGCATAGTTCCGCCGCCCGAGACGCTGGAGCACCCGTTCCCTGCGTGGATATCGGGGCCCGCCAAGGCGCTGGCCCAGGATCCTGACTGGGTGTTCAAGGACAGGATCAGCTACAGGGATCCGCACCCGGACGCGGGGGTGGTGGTGGTCCAGACGAGGGACAAGGCCCAGGGGCTGCCTAACGAGGAGTTCGTCCAGACGATCGCCGACAAGTGCAGGGTAGAGCCGAAGGCCCTCTATGTAATAGTCACGCCGTCCGAGAGCGTCGCGGGCGTCACACATGTCGCGTCAAGCGGGGTGGAGGATGTGTTCTGGCGCCTTACCGAGTACCACAACGTGCCCTACGAGAGGATGGAGCACGCGTCGGGATCGACGCCGCTCTGCCCCATATCGCCCAACGTCTTCAGGGAGCCGTGCGCCTGGATGGACGACATGATAGACTACGGCGGCAGGGCGCACTTCTGGGTCCGCTCCAAAGAGGAGTGGGACATGGACCTGATGGTGAAGGACCTCGCGACGGAGAGCCACGGCACTCTCTACGGAAGGTCGTATTACCAGTCGAGGGTAAGGAGCTTCCAGCCGATGGAGGACCTGACGAAGGACGTTAAGGACCTGGAGTCGTGGCTGCGCATCCGCAGCGCCATAGCGATGGCGGGGATGTGGGTAGTCGCCGAGGCGTCGCTGAGCGACACCAGGACGGGGAGGGTTCATCATGCTGGGAAGGTTGATATCGACCTGATGAAGAAGCTATTCACGAACCCTTGGTAGAGCTGCTGGCAAGGCAAGATGATTGCTGAGAACGAATGCAAAACCAAGTATCACATCTAGTCTTCTTTCTTAATACGTGCATTCGGTCCACATCTTGGCCCGCGATCAAAGGGATGATTTGCAGGATGACCAAGAACACTGGGTCTATATGCTCTCGTTCTTCTGCATCTTAATATTCTCGTCCCTTTTAAGAGTCTGAGAACAGCTTTCCACTTAAGCCTCTCCAACCCTTCTTACTCATACTGGATCTCGCCCCAGGGCAAGTTTATATTTTCTCTACGTCCAACCTACGATATCGCCAACATGAGGATAAGAGATTGGATGAAAGATTTGTTGTTTCCGTGGTCAAGGGCAAAGATGTCCAGAAAATGGTTGAAGAGGCCGTTAGAAAAATTGGCGGCATCAAGAGCGTCGTTTCACCTGGCAGCAGGGTTCTTGTGAAACCGAACTTATTGAAGCCAACTCAAAACCTTGGTGTCACGACGAATCCAAAGGTCACCGAAGCTGTTATCAATCTGATAAAAAAAGCCAAGCCGAAAGAGATAATCATAGCCGAGAGTTCTGAAGTCAACAAAGATACTGCAGAATCATTCGAGGTAAGCGGCACTAAAGCTGTGGCTGAAAGAACCGGTGTCAAGTTTGTGGATCTGAAGAAGGATCAGATCGTAGAAATCAAGATACCCAAGGGTCGAGCCCTGAAGGAACTGAGGGTGCCAGAAACCGTCATCAACTGCGATGTGCTCATCAACGTGCCCGTCATGAAAACCCACATCCAGACGG
>MEZH01000003.1:10535-13250 GCA_001775995.1 Candidatus Bathyarchaeota archaeon RBG_16_48_13 | reverse complement strand
TCAGAACTTCTCAGTCTGGATTAGCGAGTTGCGGGAATCACGGGTCAAACGCAAGGCTCCGACTGGAGAAGAATTCGTAGTTGCGGATCATTTGGCAATCCTAGTTCCAGAGAAAGAGACCGTCTACGGCATCGAGAAGGAAATGAAGAAGAACGGGTTCGAAGCCCTGTTCCCATGCGAAGAGCACCCTCAATTCGAGCCAGGATATCACGCCGTGTCATTCTGTGACCCTGACAACTACGTGATCGAAATCTACACCAGACTGAAAGCAAAACAGTCCTGAGTTCTATCAATAGTAACCCCTGATCAAACGTTAGGCTGAAACATGCACGAGGATCAGACATGCAAGGCACCTCCGCCATCTGCAGTAATTTCCTGAGAAGCGTCCCGAGAAGCGTACTGCTAATGATCATTGCCCTCTCGGTGAATAGCTTGGCACTCAGCTACCTGTTTATCTACATATCTGCCTACCTCCCGGAAATCGGCGTGCCAGCACCAACGGTAGGGCTCCTCCTTGGGGTGGAAGGCCTCGCGATGGCCATCATGGCAATCCCCTTCGGCATGCTCTCTGACCGCAAGGGGAGGAAGCTCCTGCTGATATTGGGCTCTCTCGGCCCTGCGCCCATGTTCTTCGCCTTTGCCCTCAGCTCCGACATTGCTGTCATGGTGGCTGCCGCCGCTCTCGGCGGGATCTTTGAGGGCGTCTACCTTGCCACGGTGAATGCCTTGATTGCGGACCAGACTACCCTCAAGAATAGGGACATTGCCTTCACCCTCTCCTTCATATTTGGGGGCGCGGGTGGCGCGCTGGGCACAGCCCTCCCATTCTTCATACCGGGGTGGAGCCAGCTCCTTGGGATTGAGAGCGCGGCTCTCCACACAGATCTCCTCTACCTCTTCGGCTTTCTTAGCCTCCTGATCCCCGCCGCCCTCTATGCGATACTGAGGGGACTGCAAGAAACCATCCGGCCTGCTGTAGCCTCGTGGAGGAGCAAGGGCATCCGTGTACTACTGAAGTTTTCGGGCATAAACAGCATAATAGGTCTCGGGGCAGGCTTCATAATACCCCTCATACCAACTTGGCTATTCCTCAAGTTTGTCGTCCCGGACACCTACAGCGGCCCAATACTTGCCCTCGCCAGCACTACCATCGGCCTGGGCGCCGCCTTCAGCCCCCGGCTCGCCTCCAAGATCGGTTCGGTCAGGGCCGTCGTCCTCACACAGGGACTCTCCCTCGCCTTCATGCTCACCCTTGCATTCGTAGGGGATTTTCTCACCGCGTCGATCGTCTACGTCATAAGGACCGGCTTGATGAACATGTCCTCGCCTCTCCTGGACTCGTACCTCATGGGCATAGTACCCCCGGAGCAGCGGGGCTTTGCCAGCTCGCTCAATTCGGTCATATGGAGGATCCCGAACAGCGTGACGACCATCATCGGCGGGGTCATACTGGCTTCGGGCAACTTTGAGCTTCCATTCCTTTTGGCAGGAGCATTCTATATAGTGGCAATCTCCCTCTTCTACAGGGCTTTCAAAAATGTCAAGCCAGTCGAGTGAGCGCAGGCTGAAGCAGAGGTCAAACCGCAGAATAAGAAGAGAACGTCTATCATAGTTTTGGTAAGACTTATCATTACACTTTGCGAAATAAATGATCATGAAGAGCAAATGGCGCCCACCCTTTTCAGATCTACAATTTCAAGAGGATTTTCTCGACTCAAAATCCGGATCTCAGAGAGGTGAAATACTTCTGAAAACAAATGATAAAGGGATGATCGTCATCGTAGGAGCTCTGGCAATACTGGCAATTGTGCTTTTCATCATAATCTTGATCGCAGCCTATGATCCGGCTGTTAAACAGACTATTCTTGATTTTCTCCACGCTATATTTGGTCAAATACAGGCGCTGTTCTAGCGCGCTAGCCGCGCGCTTGGGTTTCCTCATATGATGGGCTACAGGCGGGGTTTTCGCGCGCGCCGAAAAAGAAGGATGTGACATTGCGGTGGAGATGAATAAGACTCTTCTGACGGGATTGAGATGGCGCGATGTGTTTTGAATCTCATGCCTAGTGCGCGCTAGAAAGCTTGAAATGCTGTGGATTGAAGCAAATATGATTGTGGTCGACTTACTCGCCTATCGAGAACACATTTCACTTCTCAACAAGCTCGTTCGAAGGAAGGCATTCGTTTTCGACCTTGAGACATACTCTGAGCAGTTAAACGAATCGGGATAGCGCGCGCGGCGTGTTGATTTAGGCGTAAAGAACTCTGGCCTCTTTGCTGACGTCGAGTATGTCCAGGGCTTTGCTGTAGTGGGTCAGGGCGTCTAAACCCTTGTCCGTCAAAATGTATCTTTTGTAGCTTTCCTGGTGTACCTCTTTTATCAGACCCTGCGACGTCAACACCGTGAAGACTTCCGTTAGCGTGTTCCACGACAGGTTGGCGCCGTACATGATTCTCGTCGGCTTCGATACTCCCTTCTTTATGACTTCTAGCACGTTGAAACAGATCTGAAGTTTCGACCTTTTGAATTCGCCCATCATGTTTTTTTCAACCCTTCCGAGTTTTGAGATGCTTAAGACCGTACACTTGTGTTACAAGTGTCTGGACTATAGATGGGCTGAAAAGCCATTTTAGCTTGTGTGTGTCAAGAATAAGACAGACAGCCTCCAAGTGTGCACGCCCACGCGCGCGATAAAATGACTCGGACCAGGCTAG
>MEZH01000003.1:919-10525 GCA_001775995.1 Candidatus Bathyarchaeota archaeon RBG_16_48_13 | reverse complement strand
GGGATTTATCAAATTCATGGAGATGACCCAGAATTATGAAAATAAAAGTGAAAATCATTCTAATTCTGGCGCTGCTAGTGTTGTTATTTGCTTGGGCACCTTGGATGGATGATAAAGCCGTCCACGATGAAGTTTTCGAAGAAAGGGCAAGAATAGACGGAACAATTGATGAACGGACTGGCGAATTGGTTTGTGATTACAGAGTAGCGTGGTTTCCATTCGGGAGATGGGTCGCAAGCTGTGAAGGAGGCTACTTTGTCACATTTTGGGGTAAAATACTATGAGAGCACGCTAGGCCCACCTTCTACGGTTGGTAGCCGCTCCAGGCCCGCCAATTCAGAACGTCGCCGGCTGTGTAGTTGCTGACGGCAACATTGCCGCCTGAGATGCTCAAATCGATAGCCCCTTCAGGGCGCGCTAATACTAATACGACGCAAACTCTACATAGCAGAAGACATACCGTCAGACCATTTTGAATCAAGAGTAATGCAAAGGCCATTCAGAATCGGAGACTTAGATCCTGAGTTCCAAGAAGCAGATTAGATTATGTGTTTATCGAATAGATTTGGGGTCTATGTCTGGTTTTGAAGCTTACAAGCGTGGTTTGCAGATGATCTCCCTGATTCTCGCGTCAAAAAATGTGTGGGTGTTGCTGGGCCTAATGATTATGGCTGTATCCGATCCATATTTGGTCCCCCCTATCGCGACGGCGTCCTCGTCTGTCCTTAGGAGCCCAGCGTCGACCGCCATGCATGACACCTCACAGGCGACCTTCACGCCTTGCCCGAATAGGCGGAGAACGTTGGCTATGATCTCGTCCACTTGAATAGTGTTGAACTTCTTTCTCACGGCCCTGCCCAAGGTTCCAAAGGCGTGAGCCGCCGTGGCCATCTTTGCCCCACTTTCCCCAATTATGGCGCGATTCCCTGGAAGGAAGTTTTGAACATTGGGTTCCTCAAAACCTGCGACGGACGTCACGACGACCAAGTTGAAGCCCTTGAAGACCTCAGACGCCTTGACTCCGGTTGCGCCCGTTATCGAGGCGATCACAACATTTCTTATTCCGAGCTTCTCCGCCCTTTCCTTGGCGAGACTCAGCGTCTCGTCCGTGTTTTCACGACCAGCCTTTTCGAAATATACCGTCTTCCAGACCTCGTTGGGCATAGCGAAATGCACCCTAAAGCGTGATGTCTTGGTCTAAGGTCATTCGCTCCTTAAGGTTGTTGTTCCTTGTGGAGCGCCATTTCAATGGCCCCTTGATAACAACGTGGACCAACGTCCCGCACGATCTTTCCAGCCGAGAATTCCTGGTCCGCCCCTCGTTCGCTGAGAAGGTGTGAGCGCCTTTCTTCTCCAATTCCGACGGGGTTCCCATCTTGAGCGCGCGAGCCTTCATCCTCGGCCTGAAATCTTGGCTTCTGACCAGCTCCGAAGCGCGCGCGTTGGAACGAGTCGTTTTAACAAAACGCTCTTATGCGGCGAGGATTAATAATGATTTTTTCATAGCAGACTTTGATGCGTCAGGTTGGAATCGTTGAATGTTGAAGACGGCGGAGGAAAGAGTGCCTCGGCTTGGTGATTTCAGCCAGGTCGTGGGGCAACAAGAGATCGATTCGATCAGGACACTGGCTGAGGGACTCAGAGGCATGTCGATCACGGAAGTCAATTCCACCTCTTATGGCGGAGGAGTTGCGGAGATCCTTCGCAGCATGGTTCCTCTGATCAGAGACGCGGGATTAGATGTCAGGTGGGAGGTCATTGAAGGGTCTTTTGAGTTCTTCAGCGTAACCAAGAAGATACATAACGCTCTCCAGGGAATGAACGTGGAGTTGACCGATGACGAAAGAAGAATCTACTTAGAATACAACAAGATGAACAGCGAAAGGATGCAGCTCGATACAGACTTCGTTGTAGTGGAAGACACTCAACCCACGCCAATGATCGATTTTCACCGGACTCGCCGCGGAAAATGGGTCTGGAGATGCCACGTAGACCTTTCGACGCCGAGCATCGCCGTTTGGAATTTTCTTGATGAATACATAAATCGCTATGATGCAGCAGTCTTCTCAAGCGAAAAATACGTGATTCCCACCCTCAAATTGCCCAAGGTATCCATCATACCTCCCAGCATAAACCCTCTGAGCGACAAGAATAGGGAGATTCCAGAAGACCTTGTGTTGAAGATACTCGAGAGACACGGCGTGAAACAGGACAAACCCATAATTACCCAGGTGGGAAGGTTCGACCCTTGGAAAGACACAACGGGGGCCATTGATGTTTACAGAATGATTAAGAAGGAGTTTCCTCAAGTCCAGCTTCTTCTAGTTGCCAGCATGGCCAACGACGACCCTGAAGGATGGTTGTATTTTGAGAAGACAGCCAGACACGCCGGAGATGACGGGGACATACATATTCTCACAGACTTGATCGGCGTCAAAGACTTGGAAGTGAACGCCTTCCAAAGAGCTTCCGACGTGATTCTGCAGATGTCCACTCGTGAAGGTTTTGGCTTAACAGTCTCCGAGGGATTGTGGAAGGGTGTGCCCGTCGTCGGTAGAAATGTCGGTGGTATTCCGCTTCAGGTCATCAACGGGTCGACCGGTTTCCTGGTTGACACGACAAGTGAAGCCGCAGAAAAAACGATCTACCTGTTGAAAAACCAAGAAGAAGCCAAAAAGATGGGGGAAAATGGCAAAGAACATGTATTCAGAAACTTCTTAATCACGAGGCTCCTGAGAGATCACCTCAGACTTCTGAACGGGTTCACCTAAAATCTCCGAGGAAGCCCACGGATTCATCCGTGAGTAGTTGACGCAAGGCGTATTTGTCCAATTGCGCGTGCTGGACGATAACCTCGTTCACCTTCTTTCGCAAAGGATGCCCACGGCTTTAGCGATGGGATGAATTTGCGGTCGTATCATTCTTATAGATTGAGTCGAAGCCCAACCGGGAACTGAGACCAAACATAACTACAAGTCCATGAATTTATTCATGGGTAGTTGACTTTGGCTTCTGCGGCTTCTTCAAGAATCTATATAGCTGCAAGAGGTCTATCTGGCTCGACTTGCCGTTGAAGTGGCCCAGCTTGAAGAAGAACTGAACAGAAATTCCCACAGTCAGAGCGGACACTACTGTCCCTATGCCAACTGGACCGCCCATGAGGAAGCCAAGGGTTAATACCGCGACCTCAATAGCAGCCCTGACATAGGCTACAGGCTTGTCCAGCTTTTTGATTACGCCTAGCATTAAACCGTCCCTTGGGCCAGCTCCGAGCTGAACCCTTAGGTACAAGAGGGAGGCGAAACCGAGGATCATGACGCTCAACAACAGCAGCACAAGTTGTCCAGGGAGTTCGGTCTGCATGGGAATCAGGTTCCACCATATAATAAGGTCCATGAAGTAGCCAACAAAAAACATGTTTGCTAACGTCCCAAGACCAGGAGTGAAGCCTAGAGGATAGCTAATGATGATGACTAGAAGCCCAATTATCTGGGAAGCCTGTCCGATTGTGAATGGTGTGACTTTCGCTAGGCCAACGTTCAGAACTCCCCATGGCATCATT
Organism: Candidatus Bathyarchaeota archaeon RBG_16_48_13; assembly: GCA_001775995.1. GTDB lineage: Archaea > Thermoproteota > Bathyarchaeia > RBG-16-48-13 > RBG-16-48-13 > RBG-16-48-13. The sequence goes on along the minus strand of MEZH01000003.1, from coordinate 6,963 downwards.
CCCAGATTAGATTGAAGGATAGCGACTATGCCGAGACTGAAAAGGAAGAGGCCCAGGAAGAGGGAAGGAAGACGTTTAAGAAAAACGACCCAATCCAATGCTGTATCCATTTCGACCCTACTCTACTATTCGCAAATAGATGCACATCCATGGATCTCGCATAAGTATGTTTTGGGCTTGGCGCGCGCTAAGGTTGTTGATCTCCTTTTCAACGAACCAATTCTTTGCTTTAGCCTCTTGGGACGGGTGTCCTCGCGCAAGGCTTAATTGTCCGGTTGAGACTCCACCATAATATCCAGTCCGCGCGGTGGAGATTCATATGGGCGAAGAACAGGAGAAACAGACAAAGGAGCAATTAGAGAATTCCCAAAAGTGGTGGGACCAGAGACACAAGAGAATTGAGGTGACAGACGTCTCCGGGCCGGTCAGGGTGGCACCGCCCAAGGTCGAGGATATGCCCAGGTTCCCGCCCGTAACGTGGCCTACCCCTGACGAGCTCTTTCAGAAGAACTTGGAGAAGTATAGACAAATGGCTCTGGAGCTGGGGGCCGCGGATGCCAGAATCATCCCCGCGAGCGACGTTCCCCAAGACCTGCGAGCTTACTACGTTGGCTGCATCAATCCTTCTTGCCGATGGTTGAACACGAACGCCAATTGCCCTGTGGTCAGAACGTTCCCGTTTGACCAGATGAAGAAGTTCTTCGGGGAATACCGTTTTGCCGTCGTGTTCAAGGTTCTCCCCCCGGTTGTTGAGGGCGTTCCGGATGTCGGCCCCGTCGACCTTGACATGTATTACACCATGGGCGGAGGTCCCGCCCCGGACCGAGCGATGTTGGCGCGCAACATCATTAGGTTGAGGATCCTCTCCGAAATGGAGCGGAGGATACGCGCGGAAGCATACTATGACGGATACCTGATGGCGGCGCCGATGGGGAGCGGGCCCTGTCTGCTCACAAAATGCGCTGACATAAGGAGGTGCCCAGCGGCGGAGAAGGGAGGGCACTGCCGGTTTGTCGACACGCAGCCGAACGGCGCGGGGTGCGCCTACGTCAACTACCATGCGTTGGGAACGAAGCTGGGATGGGGGCGGCTCCAAGTGGGCGGAAACTGCGCTTTCCCGGATGATGTGCCCGTGCCCAACGAATACTACAATATTGGCCTCATACTGATAGACTGAGGGAGGGTTGCGATGAGAAAGCTGAGTGAGATCGAAAGCTCCAAGCCAGCGGCGCTGACCAAGGAAGACGACCAACTGATGGCTGACCTGGAGAAGTACCGAAAAATCGCACTGGACATGGGCGCGGTCGAAGCCAGGATAATGCCGTCCTCCTTCTTGGTGCAAGGTATACGCACCAGGTTCGCGGGATGCTTTTTCCCACGGTGCCTCTCCCAGGGCTTGTCGATGTGGTGCCCTCCCACTTGGGAGACGCCCTTCGAGGTGGCTCAAGCCGTGACCGGCAGCTATCGGTACGCCATCGTCTTCAGGTACTTCGACGCGGTCGGGATCGCGACGGGGCCCTCCGCGGGTTCCTCGCGAACAGGCAATTTGGAGTACTACTCCAAGGTCTACGGCAAAGATTGGGGACCCGAGGCCGAGAAGTATTGGCGAGAATACGCCGAGAAGAACTTCGAGTCCAGGCCTGATGTCTCCTACCGGCAGATAACCGCCACCATCGAAGCGGAAGCGAGGAAAGACGGGCATCCCTTCGCGTTCTACACGGCCGCGGGTTGCTGTGCCGACAAGGAGTGCGGGCCCCTGGGTTCGGTCTGCATAGGCTTGAAGTCGAGCATGTGCCGGTTCCCCGGCCGCACCCGGCCGGATGGCGCGGGCGCCATGTACTATGATTGGCTCCGCACCCTCCCCAAGTCCCTGCCGGGGTGGAAATACACCAACGTGGGCTGGAGCATACTCCCCAAGGATATTGAGGGAAGGGAACCGCAACCCGGCAGAGTATGTGTCGTCTGGATAGAATGAAGAGATCAGGCACCGTTTGATCAAGCCTTTCGCTGATTCTCTTGGATGACCTGTTCACCGTCTTGCTTTGCCATCTGGACTGGAACGCGCGCGCTGGACGCTTGGGGAACTGGTTGTTTTTTCTGCTTCTTGTTCGTGTTAGCGGTTATCGATATCCCAAAGCATGAAAGACCTATTACCATTACGAAAATCATCGAGAACGAAAAATTTATGCGTGTTGTAATGGTAAAAGCCTTATGCGGGTCGTTGAAAGAGAGAAGGGTGGCGCCAAGTACTTCTATTTGCAGCACTCGTTCAGAAAGAACGGCAAGGTCATTACCAGAGAGCTGTATTTGGGCAAAAAAGTCCCAAATGACATCGAAGAAATCAAAGCGAAGCTTGTCCTTGAGGCTAAAGAAGCTATCGCAGAAAGACTGGAGAAAATACGAATCCGCTTTCAAGAAGAATGGGTAAGATATCCTCAATCTGCAAGGGAAAAGGAACTTCAGGAGATCGCAATAGCTTTTACCTACAACACTAACGCCATAGAAGGCTCTTCCATAACGCTTGAGGAAACAAGGCTGATACTGGAAGATGATGTCGCCCCAAGTAAGCCGCTCAGGGAAATCAGAGAAACCGAATCCCATGCAAAGGTATTCTTGGCAATGCTGAAGACAGGCGAGGAAATATCCGAAGAGCTTCTGTTGAAATGGCATAAGGAGATTTTCGAAGAGACGAAGCCAGACATAGCGGGGCAATTCAGAAACCTCTTGGTAAGAGTAGGACCTTACGTGGCACTTGATTGGCGTGACTTGGAGAAGCTGGTGAAGCAGCTGATGACGTTCGTGAACGAATCCAAACTAAATCCGGTCGAGATTGCAGTAAGGGCGCACTACATGTTCGAAAAAATACATCCGTTTGGCGATGGCAACGGCAGAATAGGCAGGCTCTTGATGAATTACGTTCTGTGGAAAAAAGGCTATCCCATGCTCATAATAGAATACAGAAAAAGAAAAACCTACTACAAAGCACTGGAGCGAACCGAAGAAGGTTTCACGAATTACTTAATTAGAAGATACATATCGGTCCACAAAAAAAGGTTCCAGTAAGAGAAAGCGCAAATGGCAATTGTTGCGAGAATGCGCTTCTTTTAGAAGAGAGGACTTTCGCAGACCCTCCACAGAAGAATAGGTGTCAAGACGGTGGTCGAGCGACCCTTTTGGGGGAACGCTTTTAAAGATGTTGGTCGATCCAAATGCTGGTATATCAACGGACTCCATCCCTATGTATGAGACCGGTTTTGTGCGGAGACTATTAGAATAGTTCTATCGGCTGATTGGAAAAGGATGATACCTAGACGGGCTAGGGCTTACTGAGGAGAGCTGGAAGATGTTTGCTCGTTCTGCGTTGTATTTGTATCAGCTAAGGAAAAATCTGCGGTTAGAGTCTGCAGAATTGGCGGAGATAAACCGGAAGAAACTCAGGGCCATGATAAAGCATGCGTATGAAAACGTGCCTTTCTACCACAGGAAGTTCAGTAGCGTTGGAATCAAACCCGATGACATAAAGTCGATTTCTGATTTGTCTAAAGTTCCGGTGACAACGAAGTATGAAATTCAATCCAGTTCTTTTGATGATATCGTCGCTAGCAATGTCGGCGTTAACGGGTGTACAGCCAGAGCGACAAGCGGTTCCTTGGGCATACCTCTGTCCGTATTCTTTGATGAAGAGACTCTTGATTTTGAAGCGGCAGTGTGGAATAGAGCCTATCTGGAGAATGGGTTGAGGCTCACGGACAAGATGGCGATCATCAGACTTCCGCGCTTCTTTCCGAAGGGTAGAAGATGGTATGAAACCCTAGGGATCAGCAGGAGAAAATACATTTCAGTTTTTGATGATCCCGAACGGCAATTAGAGCTTCTTGAAGATTTCAAACCAGATGTTATCAAAGGATACTCGTCATCCCTGGCGATATTGTCCGATTTTTGTAGGAAGAGAGCGAGTTTTTCCAAGCCGCGCTTAGTCTTTACGGGATCCGAATCGATGGATGACAGAAATAGGAAGTTGATTAGCTCTGTGTTTGAAGCTGAGCCGCTCGACTATTATGGCTGTATCGAGTTTAGCCTGTTGGCTTGGGAATGCCGTGAACACATGGGGTACCATATGAACACCGACAGTGTGATGATGGAGTTTGTTGAGAATCAAGAGGAAGTTTCCCCTGGTGAACGCGGAGAAATCGTGTGCACGAGCCTCGTCAATCATGCCATGCCGCTGATCCGATATAGACTGGAAGATGTGGGTATTCCAGTCGAGGAGCAATGCTCATGCGGCAGGACTTTGCCACTACTGAAAAAGGTCGAGGGGCGTATGGACGACTTTCTGATAGCTATGGATGGCAGAGTTATCTCGGGTCAGATCTTTTCTCCATTTCCCTTTGAGAACTGGGAGAAGGAAGGGATAAGGCAGTTCAGAGTAATCCAGGAAAGAAGAGACAAGTTAACCATTCAATTAGCCGTGAATGATAGCTCTTATTTTGACGCGCTAGTCTTGGAAAATGCAAGAAGAAGACTTCAACAGCTTTTCGGCGAAGACATGATCGTGGAGTTTCAGATTCTCGAGAAGATTGACAGGGATTCCAGTGGAAAACTCAGAACAACAGTTTCGAAAGTTCCTTTTCACTGGAAAAATCACTGAAGGAGCACGTGTTTATTGGCGGACGCCGAGCCGAATCCCTTTCAACATCACTGAGGAAAAGGATGGAGTATCAAACAACTCTATCCGCACAAGGCAAAATTGGAGAAGAAAAGATAGGCAAGAACGAAGCAAATCCTCAGATTTCGTTCCGCGCCTTGGGCGGAGGAGAGAGAAAGGAATTCTACACCCCTTGAGATACATGTACCAAACGACCTTGAGATATGCAATTGCTGGATCAAGATATATTAGGCCAAATACATTCGCTTGGGAAGTGTTTTTGGAGTATCTCCAGCGCGCGCTTCGCCGTGATTCCTGTGATCCTCGTAGTGCTCTGAAGGCGGTTGAAACCTGTTCAAAATGCGGTTTTGTGCATGGCCAAAATAGGAACGGTTTAGGTTTTCGCTGCGGCAACTGCGGGTTCAGTTTGAATGCTGACTTGAATGCTTCACGTAACATCGGGGTGCTCGGCAAGTCTGAGCATCTCAGGCTCTTCGTCAACGAGCCAATCGTAGCGCCAGATGAAACTTCTCCCACGGGAGTAGTGGATGGCAGCTACAAGCTCCTGAATTTATTCAGAAGTAGTTGACTCAGTTCCACTGCATTTTTGGCAAGTCCCATATACATCCATGCGTTGTCCGGTCGGCTTGAATTTTGTAGCTGCTGCAACCTTCCTTGTTATTTCTTTTACAGTCGTATCGTCTAGGTCTGTGATGTTGCCGCATTTCAAGCAAATCAGGTTTATGTGAGGACTCATGTAAGAATCAAACCTAGCCTGTCCCTTTGGAAAATTAATCTCTTGCACCAAATCTAAATCCCTAAGGACTTCCAAAGTCTTGTAAACCGTCGCTAGACTCACGGTTGGGTGGATTCTTTTGACCTCATCATATACTTGTTGGGCTGAGGGGTGGGCTCTGCTGTTTAGGGCAATTCGGCAGATGGCTATTCTCTGCGGGGTTGCCTTGTAACCTTTACTTCGCAGAGCTTCAATTGCGGAGGCGTCTGATTTAATATAGGTGGTCATAGAGGTTATTAGATAATAACAATTCTTAAATAAACCTTTTGCGCTCTCCTATAGTAGACGAAAAAGAGATTTTCTGAAGATGAAAGAAAAACACCTTACCACAAATCAAGGAGTTGCATTATTTTGAATGACAAAAAGGGACTTACTAGCCGCACGCGTAAGTCAAACCAAGACTGGTGGCCGAACCAGTTGAACCTGAACGTTCTGCATCAGCATTCTCCCCTGTCCAATCCGATGGGCAAGGAGTTCAACTACGCTGATGAATTCAAGAAACTTGACCTGGAGGCCGTGAAGAAGGACCTCTATGCGCTGATGACCGACTCGAAGGACTGGTGGCCGGCCGATTACGGTCACTATGGGGGGCTCTTCATCCGG
>MEZH01000003.1:0-905 GCA_001775995.1 Candidatus Bathyarchaeota archaeon RBG_16_48_13 | reverse complement strand
CGCAGGCACCTACCGCAAGGGCGACGGTCGCGGTGGTGCCTCCTCGGGCTCGCAGCGTTTCCCGCCTCTTAACAGCTGGCCGGACAACGTCAGCCTCGACAAGGCGCGCCGTTTGCTTTGGCCAATCAAGCAGAAATACGGCAAGAAAATCTCCTGGGCCGACCTGATGATTCTTGCAGGCAACTGCGCTCTTGAGTCGATGGGATTTAAGACCTTCGGTTTCGGCGGCGGACGCGAGGACATCTGGGAGCCGCTGGAGGACGTCTACTGGGGTTCCGAAACCACCTGGCTAGGTGACAAACGCTATTCAGGGGAGAGGGACCTCGAAAATCCGCTTGCTGCTGTGCAGATGGGGCTAATCTACGTCAATCCGGAAGGCCCGAACGGCAACCCGGATCCGCTTGCTGCTGCCAAGGATATTCGGGAGGTCTTCGCGCGTATGGCGATGAACGACGAGGAGACGGTGGCCCTCATCGCGGGCGGCCACGCCTTCGGCAAAACCCACGGCGCTGGCAATGCGTCACTGGTGGGCCCCGAGCCTGAAGCCGCCCCCATCGAGGAACAGGGCCTCGGCTGGAAGAGCAAATTTGGCACGGGCAAAGGCGGTGACACGATTACCAGCGGCCTGGAAGTCATCTGGACCCAGACGCCAACTAAGTGGAGCAACAACTTCTTACAAAACCTGTTCAGCTACGAATGGGAACTGACCAAGAGCCCGGCCGGTGCATACCAATGGAAACCGAAAGGTGGCGCAGGCGCCGGTACCGTGCCGGATGCGCACGACCCATCAAAGCGTCACGCGCCATCCATGCTGACCACCGACCTCGCCCTGCGGTTGCCGGATGCGCACGACCCATCAAAGCGTCACGCGCCATCCATGCTGACCACCGACCTCGCCCTGCGGT
>MEZH01000002.1:7064-7152 GCA_001775995.1 Candidatus Bathyarchaeota archaeon RBG_16_48_13 | reverse complement strand
GCGACATGTCCTACCGCCAGTCCAAAGAGAATAGATAGACCCGTGATGCCAAGGGAATAGAAGAGATCGCCCCTTCTGTTTAGGTAGT
>MEZH01000002.1:6652-6956 GCA_001775995.1 Candidatus Bathyarchaeota archaeon RBG_16_48_13 | reverse complement strand
TGTCATCTAAATCCTTCTTGGATTTCCTCCAGAACAGACGGTGACATCCCGAAATTTCGAAGAAGAAGAACCAAATTTGAGCAAAAATATATCCGAAGGATGGGCTCGACAGAAAAGTGAGCACAGTAACGACGGCGCCAAAATCAATCCCTTTAGGAGAAATAAATTCTATCGCCAAATCCAAGTTTATCAAGAACACTAATACAACAAAGATGAAGCCTGAAACGGCATATCGATACGAGAAATAACTTCGAGCATCAGACATATGGCATTGTAGTTGTTCTAGAAACTATTAGAGTCTTTA
>MEZH01000002.1:6406-6548 GCA_001775995.1 Candidatus Bathyarchaeota archaeon RBG_16_48_13 | reverse complement strand
TCCAATCCGTCCAGATTCTTGGCTCTAGCTGCTTCCTCATGTGCATTTCTGACAAAGGAGTAGGCTACGATGTAACCTTTTTTCTTGTTAATTCGGCGCATAGCTGTCTCGAAGTTGTCTACCACGTTTCTACCTACGCTTT
>MEZH01000002.1:5992-6186 GCA_001775995.1 Candidatus Bathyarchaeota archaeon RBG_16_48_13 | reverse complement strand
CATTAGCTTACACGCTGTCGGAGAAATGTCTATGCCTATCCAATTTCTATGCAGTCTCTGAGCTGCTACTAAAGTAGTTCCGCATCCGCAAAAAGGGTCTAAGACTATATCGCCTTCATCAGTAGCGGTCTTGATTATTCTCTCAAGTAGTGCGACTGGCTTCTGAGTCGGATAACCTAACCTTTCACTCGATT
>MEZH01000002.1:5515-5972 GCA_001775995.1 Candidatus Bathyarchaeota archaeon RBG_16_48_13 | reverse complement strand
TCATCCCAAAGGTTTTGGATTGGAAATCCCTTCAACTCATCCAAGAATCTTTTTCGTCTGATACGTCCGTTCTTGCTCTTAGGGAAATACAATCTGCCTTCTTTATCCCATTGTTCCATTTTCTCTTTGGAGATTGCCCAACCGTATGGAGGAGGCTTGTATCCTTTGTATTCGTACGTCAGGTTAGGGCGAGGTGATGGACTGGCTAGATTGTCTCTTTGGAATTTTCTGCCCTTTTCGTCAACAAATCTGAAGAATTTCTTAACATACTCCTTGTAACTGTCACTCGATTCAGATAGAGGTATGAATTGTGTATTAAATTTGGATTTCTTTGATTTGTCGATCCTATTCGTGGACGATTCTAGGAGTCCATGTTTCTCGTTCTTTTCTTAAGAAACTTGCCAGCAAAAGAGACTCTTCATTAATTAGAGTCTCAACCTCTTGTCTTCAAAGCAGC
>MEZH01000002.1:5247-5381 GCA_001775995.1 Candidatus Bathyarchaeota archaeon RBG_16_48_13 | reverse complement strand
AACCTATAGAGAAGAGGAAATTGATAAGGGGAATTTTCTTTTCCCTTTTTTGCTAAACCTAGTTGCGATAGGAATATTCAAAGATGAATTACCTAAAAAATTCATGACCAGACTAGTAGAGTTAGAAAGAGAAT
>MEZH01000002.1:4790-5102 GCA_001775995.1 Candidatus Bathyarchaeota archaeon RBG_16_48_13 | reverse complement strand
TTTGTCCTACTCTTATTCTAGGTATATCCACTTCAGTTCTGAAATAGGCGTTTACATTCCTGAAGAACTCACTCTGCAATTCTTCGTTCAAGTACTGCCTCTTTCCTTTTCTGGTATTCGAAAAGTTCTCATCTTTCAGGATGAAGTCGTAAACAAACAAAAACTACAGTTATAACTCATTGCTATTCAGTTGGTTTCACTAGTAGCTCTCGAACCAGCTTGTTTGCCAGCTCGGGGTCAGCCTGGCCTCGGGTCTTCTTCATCAGTTGACCGATGAGAAAATGAACCGCTTTCTCGTCGGTTCTGGCGTCG
>MEZH01000002.1:4340-4697 GCA_001775995.1 Candidatus Bathyarchaeota archaeon RBG_16_48_13 | reverse complement strand
ATCTTGGAGGGAGATTTACCGGTCTTCACCATCTCAGGCATGATTATTTTGCCGATCTTGCCGCTTATGGCCCCCTCATCGATGAGACGGAGCATCTCAACAAGGTTCTTCGGGGTTACCTTGGAGTCGGTTATCTCCATGTCGAATTCGTAGATGAACCTCAGGAGATCGCTCATGATCCAGTTGCTCACCTTCTTCGGGTGGGGGTACAGACCACAGCATCTCTCAAAGAAATCCGCCAAGGCCTTTTCTCCGGTCAGAACCCCAGCGTCGTATGAGGGCAGGCCGTACTCTTTGACGAATCGGGCTTGCCTGGCCTCGGGAAGTTCTGGCATTTCGTCCTTTATCTTGCTGATC
>MEZH01000002.1:4114-4318 GCA_001775995.1 Candidatus Bathyarchaeota archaeon RBG_16_48_13 | reverse complement strand
AGAGGAGATCCGGCTCAGGGAAGTACATGTAGTCCTCTTCTTCCTCTTTCGCTCTAAGGGAGACGGTGGTCCTCCGCAGTTCGTCCCAGTGTCGAGTCTCCCTCTTCACAGCCTTCTCCTTGCTCATGAGCTTCTTCTGCCTCGAGATCTCGAAGCCCAAGGCCCTCTCCACTTCCTTGAAGGAAGAGATGTTCTTTACCTCGA
>MEZH01000002.1:3927-4061 GCA_001775995.1 Candidatus Bathyarchaeota archaeon RBG_16_48_13 | reverse complement strand
AGGCTGCCATCCGATACACCCAAGTGTTCCAGTATCGACCTGAGCTTCTTCAGGAACACCCGGGCCTCCTTTGGCGACGACATATGGGGCTCGGTGACTATCTCGATGAGCGCCATTCCGGCTCTGTTGTAGTC
>MEZH01000002.1:3082-3909 GCA_001775995.1 Candidatus Bathyarchaeota archaeon RBG_16_48_13 | reverse complement strand
CGTAGTAATGGTCCCCGCATAGTACAATTTGGCGGGGTCCTCCTCCAACTGAACTCTCGTGATTCCGATCTCCTTCTTGGCAGCCTCCACATCGATGGTCACACGCCCGCCTAACGCCAGGGGAATCCCGCCCGCCTTGTCGTACTGCGATATTTGAAAGTTCTTTGCCATGTCGGGATAGAAGTAGTTCTTTCTGAAGAACAGCGTTTCTCCAGAGATCTTCGAACCAAGAGCCAACGCCACCATTATTGCCTTGTCCACAGCTTCGCTGTTGCAGACGGGAAGAGCACCAGGGAGCCCCAAACACGTGGGACAAAGCAGAGTGTTGGGTGCCTTTCCACGATAATCGGTCGAACAAGGGCAGAAGAGCTTCGTCCTGAGGCTTGTTAGCTGGCAGTGAACCTCCAATCCTATTACCACGTCGGTCGTGACCTTGCCCTCCATCAGATAGCGGGGTTCCTTCTCCAATGGTCGGTATTCTGTTCGAAGCTGTAAGCTGCCTTGAACAATAGATCTTCCCTGAATGGGGGAGCCATCAGCTGCATCCCGACTGGCAACCCTTCAACAAAGCCACAGGGAACCGAAATTGCGGGCATGCCGGTCAAGTTGACGGGAACTGTGCAGATGTCGCACATGTACATTGTTATGGGATCGGACGTTTTCTCGCCCAATTTAAACGGCGGAATGGGCATTGTCGGGCTCACAATGAGATCTTTGCCGCGAAGAATCGCCTCAAAATCTCGTTTGATCAATGTTCGGATCCGTAGCGCCTGCAGGTAGAACCTATCCCTATATCCTGCAGATAGAGCGTAGGTTCCTAAGATGAT
>MEZH01000002.1:2737-2984 GCA_001775995.1 Candidatus Bathyarchaeota archaeon RBG_16_48_13 | reverse complement strand
CTGAGGCCATCATATCTGGCCAGGTTGGAGCTAGCCTCGGACATGGCTATGAGGTAGTACGCAGGAAGCGAGTACTTCAGGTTTGGAATGGAGACCTCTTTCACGACTGCCCCCAGTTCCTCCAGTTTGTCTATTCCCTTCCAGACCTTCTTCGCGACCCTTTCTTCAACACCTTCACCGAAGAACTCTGAGGGTACCCACAGATTGAGATCAGTAGCCTGCTCGCTATCGAGATACTGAGTGTAAT
>MEZH01000002.1:372-2651 GCA_001775995.1 Candidatus Bathyarchaeota archaeon RBG_16_48_13 | reverse complement strand
TTAGCCATCGGGCCGATTTGTTCCAAGCTATTTCCATACGAAACCAAGCCATAGCGACTCACCAAGCCATAGGTTGGTTTCAGACCAACAATGGAACAGAAGCTGGCAGGGCACCTTACGGATCCCCCTGTGTCACTCCCTAGACCAAGATACACCTCGTTTGAAGCAATCGCAGCAGCTGTCCCCCCTGAAGAGCCACCTGGGACCCTTGTTAAGTCCCAGGGGTTTCTAGTTGGCCCGAAATAGCTGCTCTCGGTGGAAGTGCCCATGGCAAATTCGTCCATGTTTGTCTTCCCCACGATTATGGCGTCTTCAGACATGAGTCTTTGGATGACCGTAGCATTGTACGGAGGCAAATAATCAAGAAGCATCTTGGAGGAACAAGTCGTTGGATAGCCTTCCAGACATATGTTGTCCTTTATTCCAAGAGGGAGACCCGCAAGCCGCCCAACCTTCTTGCCGCTTCGAATCTTTGCCTCCAGCTTAGATGCGGCGCCCTTGGCGGTTTTTTCAGTCAAGTTTGTAAAGGCATGGACCTGCGGCTCTATCCTTCTTATCCTTTCAAATGTCTCTTCTGTAAATGAGGTGGGCTTGATCTTTAGGAGTTTAATGTCACCAAGAAGCTTGGGGAGGTCCGACATAAGAGAGCCCACTATGCTATTCTAGGAGCCTTGAAGAATCCGTCTTCCTTTTTCTTGGCGTTCTGCATGGCTTTTTCTCTGGGTAAACATGAGCCAACAGTGTCCTTTCGAAGGACATTTCTCTTCTGCGAAACGTGAAAGGTTGGGAGAGTTGAAGAAGTCTCCACCTTCTCAATGGCCTTGAAGAAACAGAGCACATCGTTGAGCTGCGAGGTAAATAGGTTCTCTTCCTGGTCAGTCACTTCGATTTTGCACAGTCGTGCTATGTGTTTGACCTCTTCAGATGATATGACCTTGGGCTTTCTCATCCATACCATCGCTTACGAGATTGGTTCTCCCTTCAAAGTGTATACAAGCAAGACAAGCCCGGCAATAAGAGAGAGCAAGCTGGCGGAAAACGCTATGAGAAAATTCAAGTTGAGCCTCCCAGCCAAAAGCCAAGTAAGATAGGGAGAACCCATTATGAGCAGAACAGACAATATGATCCAAGCAGTCTTGAGATTCTTCAAGTCGACCAAAATCCTTCGTCCACTATAGCATTGATTGGCATCTTAAAGTTTTTCCATTTGAGAAGGCGTCGGGCCTTCTTTGTCAACCTTCCTGGCGAAGGTCAGATACCCGGTATGGCCGATCATCAGTGTCTCAGGCCTAGTTTTCCCTGGTTCGACGTTGATCCTTCTCACTATGCATTCCAGGGTTTCGATTTTCACGAACCCTTCGTTCTTCAAGGCTTCTACAGATTTCATTACCTGGTCTATGGTGGGGCTAAACGATGCGAATGTGCCTCCTCCGCGTAGAGCTTGATGTGCATGCGGAATAACTAGCCATGGAGTGGCCAAGTCCAGAATTACCGAGTCGGCCTCTTTTTGCTCTATTCCCTCCGTCACGTCTCTGTTGATAAAATTCACGTAATTTGCCAAATGCACCCTTTCAAGATTCTTCGTTGCCTTCTCTAAGAACTCTTGCCGGACCTCGTAGCTGTATACTACACCCTCGGGCCTCACGAAGTATGCCAACATGGCGGTCAATGCGCCTGATCCCGTTCCAGCCTCGACAACCCTTTTCCCCGGGCCTATTCCAGTATGGGATATTAGGATGGACATGTCTTTCAGGTAGAGAATCTGAGTGTGGCGCGCAAACCTCAAGACATAATCGTAGATTGTGGGCTTGAGAACGTAGAAACTGAAACTGGTGCTGCTATCTATTCTCTCTCCATAGTGCTTTCCTCTAAGCTCGCTTAGATCTATGAAACCTTTATGGGTATGAAATCTCTGTTGTTTTGCATCTATTTTCAGTATGTAGCTCCTCTTAAGATCGAGATATAGTAGAACATCGTCGCCTTCTTTTATCAGGTCATCAACACTCAAGATTCCAGGCTCCATTTTCAATTGTGGGGAGACTCGATTTCTGATAGACAATTAAGCTTGAGACTTCACTAATTAACGTTTTATGGGATTGGAGAGCTACAAAAGCAAAGACGGAAACGTCTTCTTCACTCTGAAGAAGATTGTCTTTATTCTAATCTCGGCAATTGTCATATTTGAGGCATTTACATACTTCTTTGCTTCGGCTCTCGGCTTCATAGTATACTTTTTTACGCCCGGCGGCCTCGACCTCAGCAAGCAACAGATAAGCGGC
>MEZH01000002.1:0-366 GCA_001775995.1 Candidatus Bathyarchaeota archaeon RBG_16_48_13 | reverse complement strand
TTCTACTTGTTCTTTCTATTTGGTGCATCGATCCCGTTTCCAATCAATGTTGGAGATCTCTTCCTAACCCTTTGGCTTGTTTATCTGGTTTGCCTGATTGTTGCTTATCTTGGGCCAGAGAATAACTTTTGGAAGGCCGTAAAGAATCAGTCCAAGGGATTTCTCTCGAACTATCTATTCTCCTTCACTCTCCTCGCCAACGCAGCTCTTTTCGTATCAGTGGCGATAATTTCGCTGCAGGAATCTCAGGGTATACCCACTGGAGACCCATTCGTATCCGAAACTAATCTTTACCGCTTGTTTTTGATTCTTAGTTATTCTCCGCTGGTTGAAGAGTTGGGGTTCCGCATAATGCCTCTCGGGGTC
>MEZH01000001.1 GCA_001775995.1 Candidatus Bathyarchaeota archaeon RBG_16_48_13 | reverse complement strand
TGGAAGGCTCCTAGACATACCTTTGCCGTCACGGTGATTCAGGGAGGCTCCAAGAATGGTCCCTGACCGAAGGCTTTGCCAAGTGCCTTCTTGCCCTAGGAGGCACCTCATATAAGCCGCTCCTGAGAGCCCGTGGATATAACACAAATTTGGCCTTTTGTTTTGGATATCTCAGTTTGCATCTTTTGCAGAAGAAGCCTTTGTTTGTTCCTTCAGATTTCAGGGTCTTGCCGCACTTCGGACAGAATGGGTTAACCTTCCGTTGAACCGGAGCAAGTTGAAGAACCTCGATCTTCTCAAGATTGACGGTCAGCGGTAGTCCAGATTTCTTTTTGGCTCCCCCAAAAGCATTCAAGAGATCGCCCACCATTAGCCCCTTGATGACATCGCGAAATTTCCTAGTTGGCTCGTAGGCAGCGCAATCTATCTCGCCACTTGTGTCTTTTATCGTGAAGATAACGTGGCCTCCAGATATGGTTCGAGGTTTCTCCGAAACAGTGCCTCGAACCATGACTGAGTGAAGCGGCTTTATCTGGGCAATCTCCTTTTGAAGTATGTGCTCATCGGTGGCTTGATTTGTCTTGAAGACAATCAATCGCTCTATGGACTCAAGAGCCTTGACCATTCCATGAGCTTCTACAGCGACCTGCATACTCTCCGCTCTTATACCATATAGGATCGGGCATGGAGTATGTGGAGTGATCCTTATTTCGCCCGTTTGAAGGTCGATATTGTCAAAGGTTTTCGGATAAGTGCGTCTGTCCATGCTGAATACTGAAGACTCATCGACTCTCCTCTTTGTTCCCCAGTTATCTTTCACCCTGTAGGCGATGAGCTCGTAGGTCTTGTCTTCTTGAAGGAGGTCGCCTATGGCCGCCAATGCTCCGATTATTCCTCTGCCCATCTTGAACTTGTGAACCTCGGCGCTTATCTCCTTGGCCACTTCCTCCGCTTCTTCTATGGTCACAATATCCTGGATTACCTTCTTGGAGAAGTGCTTCAGCTTCTCTGGGATTGTCGAGCCGACGTAGAAAGCAACACCGGGATTTGTGGTCTCGCACTGCAGTTCGGCGAACTCTTCCACTGTCGTTAGGACAATGTCTTTGATTATTGGGAGCTGGGATGATAATGCCTCCACCCTTATGGCCACCGCGCAGTTGCCCCTTGTCTTGAGGGGCCAGTTGGGATTGAGCCTTATGAGAAATGGAAGATCGGAGAGAGCTACACCTGATCTCTTCAGCCTATCAGCTACCAGTGCTCCTATGTAGGTGGTGCACATCCCGCTCTTCGAATCGGTGTCATCAATACCTATATGGATGGTCGGCATCATTCATCGAAGACTTGATGTTTTCTACACAATTTCTACGCGTCTACCCACTATTTTCAAACGACTTTCCGCGAATAGTTTGACAGCCTTGGGGAATATCTTGTGTTCCTTTTCCAAGATTCTCAGGACGAGGCTTTCCTCCGTGTCGCATTTCTTAACTGGAACTGGATATTGAAGGATTATCGGTCCTGCATCCACATCCTCTGTGACGAAATGTACCGTGCAGCCTGTCACTTTCACTCCCCATTCCAAGGCTTTTCTCTGTGGGTGGAGCCCCGGAAACGATGGAAGCAGAGCTGGGTGGATGTTCATCAAGCGACCTCGAAAGCGCCTGACGAACTCTGGACTCAATATGCGCATGTAGCCAGCCAAGAGGACGAGGTCAACTTTATGCACCTCCAGCTTTTTTGCCATCTCTTGGTCGTACATTAGGCGATCTGCAAATTTCTTCGGATCCATGAAAAGCGTCTGGATGTTATGCTTCTTGGCTCGTTCTAGGGCGATGGCATCTTTCTTGTCGCTTATCACGATCGCGACGCGCGCATTCTTTATGTATTGGTCATCTATGGCATCCATTATAGCTTGGAGGTTTGATCCTCTACCCGAGGCTAAAACTCCGAGGTTTATCACCTTTAGAACGCCGCCTAAGTCTGTTTAGACTAGTAAATTTCTATGATTTTATCTCTATCTGAGAAGCCTCTTATGATCCTGACCCTTTTTTGAAGTGCCTGTGCAAAAGCTTTACAGCCGCCGCGTTTGCCCTTCCCTTCTCGGCAGGTTCCTTAACCTTCAGTAGGTATTGATCGTCCGAGACTTTCTCTATGGTCTCCTCTTCGGAATTAGGTTTGACTGTTACCCTAATCATCATAGATAACAGCCAGAACAAAAAAGTAGATTAATCGATTCGGCCCGAACCGATCGTACTTCTGGCTTTCCAGCCTCGATATTCCATCGCTTCACTTATCCTCTGTTGAGCGAGCCTCAGTGCTGCTTCCCGAGTGGACAGCCCAGTTCCCTGGGCTAACTCGAATATGCGCTCTGTGTTCTTTGAAAGCTTTTCATCTATTACGTTAAAGGCATCCTTCGCTGGTTTGCCTATGTACTCTACGTACGAGCCCACGACACCACCAGCGTTGCAGACGAAGTCGGGGATTACCCATTTACCCAGCCGTTTCTGTAGGATCTTTTCAGCTTCTGGAGAGGCTGGAAGGTTTGCTCCCTCCGAAATTAGGCTTGCCTTTATGCTGGCGGCGTTGTTGAGGTTTATCACGCCTCCCCTAGCTGCTGGAACCAAAATGTCTGCATCCAACGCAAGAATAGCATCGGTTGGCATAACCTTGGCATCTGGGCATGTTGTTACTTTGTGCGTTTTGGCGAATACGTCAGTCAGAAAATTGATGTTTAGACCATTGGGATTGTATATAGTTCCATCAATGTCTGAGATTCCAACGATTTTTGCACCATTCTCCTCGAAGAACTTGGCCGCGTAGGACCCGACGTTGCCGAATCCCTGAATCGCCACAGTCATGCCGCTGATATTCTTACCTAGAGTTTTCAAGGCTGCTATTGTTGAAACGACAACACCGTAGCCAGTGGTTCCGAGCTCGTGAGGGATACCGTTCAACGATGCGGGCTTCCCTGTGGCCGCATTTAGATCACCTATTTCGTCGCAGAAGGCAGCCATCTCGGCCTGAGCTGTATTCATGTCCGGAGCAGCTATGTATTGTGATGGGACGTAGGGGTTGATCAGCTTTGCGAAAGCCCTCACGACCTCTATCTTGTCCACGATTTTCGGATCTGCTTTTATTCCACTCTTTGCGCCGCCGAAGGGCAGGTCTGCTATGGCACACTTCCATGTCATTGTCCGAGCGAGCCGAAAAACTTCATAAGGCGTAACGTCAGGCAGCATCCTTATGCCGCCCTTCCCTGGTCCCCTGGCAGTGTTGTCGATCACCAGGATGCCGCGGCTTCTCGTTTTCGGGTCATATGTCTGGATAACCTTTTCTGGGCCCCACTCGTCTCCAAAGCTCCAAACGTCCACTTCGCTGGGGACGATTTTCTCCAATGTGAATGCCTCGCTTTTGACGTCTACATATTTGCGAAGGTTTAGTATTCTGAGTAGACTACTGCCGTAGAAGTCCGCTCAACGAACTCCATGGTTAATATGTGGGTCTTGACCAGCCTCATTACTTCAGCGAAGTCTGTGGTTTCAGTCCATGCCAGTAGGTCGTAATCACCAGTTATGGCATAAACGGCCTTAATCTCCTTGAACTTTTTAAGCGATTTTGCTATGTCATCGAGCTTTCCTGAGGCAACACGGATGTGAATAAACGCTTTTATCATAGAAATTACTCCTCTTTTGGGTGGTGTTTATCAATAATGCCTGCCCATTTATGTGTTTCTGAAAGTTTTTAATTGACAGAGGACTTCTGCTAAAAAATTTTCATCTGAAATGCCAAAAATATGAAGAAACAAAAGAAGTTGAGGTTAAACATAATTACCCTTTAACATAGAATCGAGGTCAACAGCGGGGATAGGGGGCGACAGAATGGAACGGAAGTGGTTAGTGCTGCTCGCTAGCTTTCTGTCTTGGTTTTCCTTCCTTTTCTCGATGCAATCCATACCGCCAATAATACCGGCTATCATGAGCGAGTTTGCCGTAGATTATTCGACCGTCAGCACCCTAATCCTCCTTGTCGCGTTACCAAGTATAGCACTTTCCATAGTTGCGGGGTTTCTTGCACAGAAATACAATGTCAGAAAGATGGTTAGCTTAGGTCTCGTGCTCACAGTCATAGGTTCGGTCGCTTCGGTGTTGACCACTTCCTTCGGGTCATTTCAGGTAGCCCGATTGATACTTGGCATCGGTGGAGCTCTCATAACTGCTATTGCCCCGGTCTCCGTGTATCAGTTCTTCGAGAAGAAAGAGATGGGAGTTGCAATGGGAGTGATGGGTCAAGCTATGCCTTTCGCCACAGTCATAGCCTTCAATTCATTGGGAGCAATACAAATAGTCAACGGTTGGCGATACGCCGTATCCATTTCCGTAGTCGTCAGCGTTGTCTGTCTTTTGGTGTATGTGCTGACCGTTAAGGAGAAGAAGGTTGAGGCTAGAAGGATCGAACTTTCCACAATAAAAAACCGCAGCATATGGCTGCTTGGGCTTGTTTGGGGGTTCTTCAATATGGCAGCGGTGGGCTATAGTACTTGGGGAAAGACGATATTCTTCGAGTTCAAGGGTCAACCCTCCGCCTATTCAGATCTATTGGCAAGCATGTTCATGCTTGGCGGATTTGCTTGCCCGCTGGCAGGCTATCTCTCTGACAAGGTGGGAAAGAGAAAGATCTTCATGCTTATTTCCACATTTGGGAATGCAGTTGTCTTCTTTGCATTCATCTTCATCCAGCAGAGCCTTTTCCTGCCCTTTGCCATAATGCTTGGGATCTTCGATTTCCTTATTCCTTCAGTGATATTCGCACTACCGGAGGAGATCTTGGGAAAAGAGAGAAGTGGCATAGGAGCAGGTGTGCTTAACACCTGTCTGAACATGGGGGTTGTCGTCGGTCCTTTCGTAGTTGGGCTCATACTAGATTCGACAAGTAGCGTTACGTTCAGCTTCTTGGCTTTGGGTAGCTTTATGACAATCGGATTGATTCTTGCTCTCGCTATGAAGATCAGATGAGGTAACAAATATGTTAGTGTTGAATGGGTGTGTCACGATGTTGCTGTTTCATCAGTTACATCGACCGATGAAATGCCTCGAAAGTATGAGAAGCACATTTATACTTTATGCTTAATCTTTTCTATTAGGGTCTAAAATGGCAGCAGATCTCAAAACCATTCTACTAAAATTGGCTAAGGAAGACTACAAAAAGGCAGTTTCCCAAATTGAAAAACGGGTAGATCGATGCAAGTCATTGATTTTAGAGATTGAAAAGAGTGGGAAATGGAGTCTCTCGATATGGATAGAAGGCTCCGATACAGGCAAGAAGGAAGAACTTGATGACCTACAAATGTTGGAGCGAAGTAACCTTGCAAAGGGAGACATGAAGTATACACACCACAATTTATATCGTGAATATGAACTCACAGAAAAGGGCATTGAAGTAGCAAAGAAACTGCTCAGTGAAATGAAGCCTTAATTGCGAGTTTGGTAGCGGGGAGTGGATTCGAACCACCGATCTCTGGGTTTCTCAAGAAGCTTTATGAGCCCAGCGGGTTAACCTGGCTACCCCACCCCGCTTTCTTAACTGTCCCATCGCGTTGAGGGATTAAATATTTGGGTCTTCAGCCTCTTCTTAAGGTTTTTCCATAGAAGCCCATTAATGAGTATAAGATCAGTACTTTGTCCGTAGGTTGCGTTCCAATTCTTGAAGAATCACTGATAAAAGATGAATAAAACTTATTATTCAACGCCTATTTCTAATCTGAGGCTTAGGGAAGACGTTGATAACAAGTGTGGCTATTATTGCCGACAAGTACTTGGCGACTGGCTACAGGCTTGCTGGCGTAACTTCTTTTCCAGTCGAGACTCTGACGGAAGCTAGGGCAAGGCTGAAGGAGATTGTCACAAACGGAAATCACAAGATAATTATCCTTCCAGAGAAGCTAGCTTATCAACTCAGCATGGAACGCGAAGAGTTGTCAGAGATTGGTGGAGTCAAACCCCTATACGTTATAGTTCCCGATTTTCACGGCTCAACGGGAGAGAGAACGAAGGAGATTCATCAGGTAATAAGTAAGGCAGTGGGAGCCAAACTAAAATTTGAAGAGTGAAGAAAATGACCGCCAAAATTCAAGATCTAATCGAGGAAGAAAGAAGAGCTGAGAGGAAGATTCAACAGGCTGAGCTACAAGCTATTCAACTGAAGAAAGAAGCTGAAGAAATGGCCTACTCCATAATGCAGGAAAATGATGCACATATGGAAGAATTCCTAGAACATGAAACCGCGTCAATGAATAAAGAATTTCAAAAGAAGAAGAAAGCCTTAGAAAGAGAAAATGAAGAGAAAGTCGCCAAATTGATGGAACAGGCCGATAAGAAACGCCTTAGAGTAGTAAGAATTGTCGTAGAAACAATCTTGGGTGAAGGAAAGTGAGTATCGAAAACCTTAGAGTAAGTCTCCAGAAGAGCGTGGAGCTAGAGATACAAAACATACTTCAGAAAGCAAGGGAAGAGGCTGAACGGATCATGAATGAGGCTAAGATGAAGGCGGAAAGGATGAAGAAAGCAAAACTAGAAGACAGGATCGAGGAAGTAAAGAAGAAGGAGGAAAATGAACTCGCAACAATCCGAAGCAACCAGCGCCTGAAACTCCTGAAGGCTAAAGATGAGATTCTCCAAGAAATCTTCGTAGAGGCGAGGAAAAAGCTAGAGGAAGAAGCAGAAAGCGCTAAACCACGATACTTCAGATTTCTGCAGGAATCAATTGTGGCTGGGTTGACAAGACTTTCTGGTGAGCGATTTGTCATATTCACCAACGAGCGAGACATGAAATCCATCGAGAAGGCCTTAGAAGGAATCGAAACGAAGGCAACTGAAATGAAGAAGGGAAATGTTGCACTGGAGCTGAGTTCTAGGAACCTCAAGACTATTGGGGGTGCCCTCGTTTGTACTCAAGACCAGAATAGGTGCTATAACGACACCATTGAGGCACGCCTCGAAGAATACCGTGAGATTCATGCAAGCAAAGCGATTGAAATTCTATTCAAGGAGGAATGAAAATGGAGAAGCACGGCAGAAAAGGAGATATCAGCTGGATAAGCGGCTCAGTGGTTGCAGCTCATGGAATAAATGACGTTGAAATGGGAGAAATCGTGGAAGTCGGTGAAGAAGGCCTCATCGGAGAGGTAATCAGGATAAAGGATGAAGAATTCATCGTTGAGATTTACGAAAATACAAGCGGCTTGAAACCTGGAGAACCAGTAATAGCTTCCGGAAAGAGGCTAGTCGCTGAACTAGGCCCAGGGCTCCTCAACAATATATTAGACGGTATAGGGCGGCCCTTGGAGGCAATTCTCAAACAAAAAGGTCCATTCATAACTCGAGGAGTAAAAATCAGTACGCTTCCTAGAAATAAGAAATGGCACTTCAAACCGACTGCTATGGTCGGAGGTCTAGTAGAGGGTGGTGACATAATAGGAACGACCAAAGAGACAAACATGATAGACCATAAAATAACTGTGCCACCTGAAACAAATGGTAAAATTGTCGCCTTGGAGGAAGGTGATTTCACAGTAGATGACCCAATCGGAAAACTTGAAACTGTGTCTGGAATTGTTCCCTTACGAATGATGCAGGAGTGGCCTGTCAGACTACCGCGCCCATTTCAGGCAAGATTAGCATCAGATGAACCTTTGGTCACAGGACAAAGGGTCATAGATGTTTTCTTTCCCATTTCAAAAGGGGGGACAGCCGCAATACCTGGCGGCTTTGGTACCGGGAAGACAGTCATGCTCCATCAGCTTGCGAGATGGAGCAACACACAAGTGGTCGTTTACATTGGTTGCGGCGAGCGTGGAAATGAGATGTGTGAGGTCGCTACCGACTTCCCGAAGCTCAAAGACCCCAGAACAGGCTATCCACTTATGGAAAGGACCTTTCTTTTAGCGAATACCAGTAATATGCCAGTAGCCGCAAGGGAGGCAAGTATATACTATGGCATCACGGTGGCAGAATACTATCGTGACCAAGGCTACGACGTGTCCATTATGGCCGATTCTACCTCCCGATGGGCTGAAGCCCTCCGTGAAGTCTCAGGAAGATTGGAGGAAATGCCGGTTGAGAGTGGTTACCCTGCATATCTTCCAGATAGGGTGGCGGAATTCTACGAAAGGGCTGGGAGAGTAAGGACATTAGGCAAACCTCAAAGGGACGGCTCGGTTACCGTTATCGGCGCAGTTTCCCCGCCTGGAGGGGACTTCAACGAGCCGGTCACCATCCACACGCTTAGGTTCACAGGAGTCTTTTGGGCGTTGGATGCTGACCTAGCATATAGTCGACATTTCCCAGCTATACAATGGTTAAAGAGCTACAGTTTGTATGCAAATCGTCTCTTGAGTGCTTGGGCGCAAAGTTTCAGTGACTACTCCGGTCAATTACAGAGCTGGTGGAAAGACTTTCACCAATTATTCCCAGAGCTAAGAGATAAGGCGCTGGCTGTTCTCAACGAGTCGTCTGAGATAGAGTCCATAGCAAAGATTATTGGAGAAAATGCTCTCCCAGACGACCAAAGACTGATACTCCTAACCGCTGACACATTGAAGGAGGGGTTCCTGAGACAGTTCGCCTTCGATAAGGTGGACTCATTTTGCGAACCCGAGAAACAATTCCTGCTACTAAAGATGATGACGGACTTCCACGACCAAGCTAGTGTCCTGATAAAGAATCGTGTACCCATCATCAAGATAAGTAGCCTGCCCGAGCTTCAGAAAATGAAACGAATCAAGCAAGATGAAGGCGGTATAGCTGCAATCAGACAGCTTATGGAACAATGTCACAAGGAATTGAGAAGAATAGGCGAGGAATATCGAGTTTCATCAGGTGTTTAGAAATGGCAGAGAAACTTCAAGAGTTGACTGGCTTAACCTATAGGGGATTAAAAGAGATCAAGGGCTCACTCATCATGATAGAAGGTATAGAAGACGTAGGATATGATGAGATTGTGAGAATACGAGCTCCAGATGGTGTAGAACGAATGGGCAGAGTCCTAGAGGTCGGCCATGGAAGGGCTGTCATCCAAGTCTTCGGAAGAGAGATTGGACTTCAGATTAACTCAATTGTAGGTTTCTCTGGCTCAGTCTTCAAAATCCCATTATCGGAAGATATTCTGGGGAGAATATTCAATGGAGTAGGTGAGCCTATAGACGGAGCACCTAAGATCATCTCGAAGGACAAATACGACATCAATGGAATGCCCATAAACCCTGTGGCTCGCATCTACCCTGAAGAGTTCATTCAGACAGGCATCTCGGCCATTGATGGACCACTGTCTTTGGTTAGGGGCCAGAAACTTCCTATTTTCTCGGAGAGTGGGATGCCTCATAATAGGATAGTGGCTCAAATTGCCAAGCAAGCGACTGTAAGAGGAAAGAAAGAAGAGTTCGCCTTGGTATTCGCGGCAATAGGACAAAGAAGTGATGAAGCAAGGTTCTTCATTGAACAGTTCAAGAGCACTGGAGCACTTGAAAGGTCAGTCGTTGTTATGAACCTTGCAGATGACCCAGCGGTGGAGAGGCTATTCACACCAAGAATTGCTCTGACTATGGCTGAGTACTTAGCTTTCGACCTAGGAATACATGTCTTGACCATATTGAGTGACATGACGAACTATTGTGAAGCTCTAAGGGAAATGAGCGCAGCCCGTGAGGAAGTGCCCAGCAGGAAGGGGTACCCAGGTTATCTTTACAGCGACTTGGCCTCCATCTATGAGAGGGCGGGCAAAGTCAAGGGAAGAAAAGGGTCCTTAACTCAAATGCCTATTCTGACAATGCCAGGGGGAGATCTCCACCATCCCATACCAGACCTGACGGGGTACATTACAGAGGGACAGATCTTCCTAGATCGGGACCTTTTCGCTAGAGGTATCTACCCGCCAATAAATGTACTCCCATCTCTAAGCCGTTTGATGCGAAGTGGAATAGGAGAAGACAAGACGCGAGAAGATCATAGGAGCGTTGCCGATCAGTTATACTATTTCTATTCAATGGGAATGAAGGCTAGAGATCTTTCCAGAATCGTAGGCGAAATGAGCCTGAGTGAAACTGAGGGTAGATACCTGAAATTTGCCGATGCCTTTGAAAGAAGGTTCATAAACCAAGATGAAAACGAGAACCGTCCTATAGAGAAGACCTTGGACATCGCCTGGGAACTTCTAGCGATGTTCCCGGAAGACAACCTTGTAAGAATAGAGAAAAAGTACATCGAAAAATACGGGCGCAGAATGAGAGTTAACGCGCCTATATAAAACGGGATATTCATGGCAGCTAACAGAGGCATCCTCCTCAGATTAAAGGAACAACTTGAGTTCATGCAAAAGAGTCTAGAGATTTTGAAAATGCGCCGGGACCAGTTAGTTAGTGAAATGAGTAAACTCCTGGATGAAATCAAAAAAAGAAAGAACATAGAAAAGCAACTCATGGACGTCTATTCTAAGGTCGAGGACGCATATTCGGTATTGGGCTACTCCGGAATGGTATCGGCTGCAACGTCTGTAGACAACCTAAGAGTAGAGGTCAATACGATTAGCGTCATGGGAGTTGTCCTTACTGAATTCAGCATAGAACAGAAACCAAAACTCACAAACATACCTAATGCCGTGGCGTATGATGCTGCCACCCGACTAACTTCAGCGATCGAAGAGTTATTCAAAATCTCGAAAGTGGAAACATGGATAGAGGCGGTGTCTCAGGAGCTCATGACAACAAACAGAAAAGTAAACGCCTTGGAGAAAGCATTGATTCCTAGCCTCATTAGCAGTATAGCCTATGTAGAGGGAAAATTGGAGGAAGAAGAGCTAGAAGAATTCTTTCGAGCGAAGAGAATAAGAAACATATTAAGAAGGACCAAAAGTTGAAGACATTATTGAAACCACCTCAATTGGTGTATCTGACCACAAGGGTTCATGGCCTCTCAAGACATCTGATAAAACCCGATGACATGAAATTAATCCGAGACTCAAGAGATCTGAATGAAGCGATAGAAAAAATCCCGAAGAGTGAGTATGGAGAAATCATAGAACTCACGACTTTTGATGCCGCAATTCTAGAAAGAATATTCCTAGAAAGAATGGTAGAAAGGTTCTATTTCATAGTGAATGCAACCTCCAGAGACGTTCAGAAATTCTTCAAAGCGTATTCAAGTAGATTTGAGATGGAGAACGTAAAGAGAATCTTAAGAGCGATACATAGAGGCAAACTCTTAGAAGAAGAGAATCTAATCCCACTTATGAAGGAGTTCACTCTAGTCAATTTTTCAGCGTTAATGGCGGCGAAGGACCTAAAAGAAGTAGTAGGATTGTTAAGGGAGACAGATTACGGTCACCTAACTGATGATTTTAAGCTCTACGAGAAATTCGGAACAACCTCAATTCTAGAGGCCTCCTTGGACAAACATTATTATGAGAGGCTCCTCGAAATAGCTCAAAAGATACCTAACAAGACGCTAGTAAATGACATAATAGGCTTTGAAATTGATCTAAAGAATTTGATGACAATTTTGTCACTAAAGATGCGCGGGCTGGAACAAGAACAAATACAAAACCGAATCGTGGAACGATTTCACAAAGTGCTGGAGTTTAGAATAGAGGCTCTAATGGAAGCCCTGCCTGAAGACTTTGCGCACACCTTGAAGTCTTCATATTATGCAAAGTTCGCTGAGGAGATGCAGACTACTTTGGGCAGTGGATCTTGGAAAGAGGGTGAGAGAATCTTTTCTGCAAAACTTCATGACGAAGCTTCTGAGATAGCAGCAAGAAATCCTTACACATTAGGTTACGTGCTATATTACCTCATTAGATGTGAAAATGAAGCAAAAGATTTGATAGCTGTGGTTGTGAGCAAACAAATCAAGCAGTTGTAGTGATGTTCATAGTCTGCTGATAATTAATATCGCTATAACGAATCCATAAATGGCTAGCCCTTCTCCCAGACCAGCGAAAAGCAATACCCACACAGACATTTCTGGCCTCTCTGCCATCAAGGCCGAGCCTCCTGTTGTTGCCCCATATATGGCGACCCCTGAACCCAAACAAGCCAAACCTACAGCAAGTGCTGCGCCAATTAGAGCAAATCCTGTTTCTCCTGTCCCAGGGGAAACTTGAGCTGAAGCAGGACCCACGACAATCAGTGTAATTCCCAGAAGTAATAGAGACAAAACTATGGCTTTTCTGTTTCTCAGAAACCTTTTGTTTAGTTGCAACATAGCTCACCTATTAGACGAGAAAGGTTTTTTAAATCTTATGTCTTTTTTGTTAGCTTTTAACTGAAATGGTCTGTAGGGCTTTCCGTCACCAGTATAGAATTTCGTAAAGAACTCGTAATACATCAGCCTCATAGCTTGTATTCCGACTGACATGCCCTCTATGATAAAGACTAGCACATTTATGAGTATGTAGCTTGGAATTCCGCCAATAATTCCGGCAAGTATTGCTGCACACAATGCAAATGCACCATGTGATAATGCGAAAGCAGCCAACCTGATATACGAGACTGAATTCGTCAAGAAGGAGATAAAGGCCTCAAAGAAGTGGGTGAAGCCTAAGAGAAGTTTTTCTATGATCCCGCCTTTGCCTTCAATGAATCCAATTACCACGGGTGCTAAGAAGATCAAGCCCAATAGTCCTAAGGCAGTATATGTCAATAGCATATTTTCTACAAAGGCGTTCAGGCTCATATTGCCTTGTACGAATTTAATCGCTAATAAGACTCCGACTGAGTAGTAGGCAAGCCCCAATAGACCCTTTTCGCTTAGGATTGCTTCTAATTTATGACCCATACGAAATTTATTAATGATATTAAGAACTAGGGCCAGAGCGATCTGGGCAACACCAAAGGTTAATGCTATTGTAATCATCTCGTTTTGGTCATGAATTGGACTGAGCAGTAACGGGTTGAAGACTTCAAACAAGAAGAACTCCCCGTATAAAGCGCCAAAAACGATTGCGGACATACCACAAAACAGAATTACTATGCCCAATTTCCTGACTGCGGATCTTGGGAGGCCCAAGAGATTCTTACGGACTCTGCTTAGCAATAAGCCTAGAATCGCAAAGGCAATGCCTCCTCCAATGTCGCCGAACATCATGCCAAACATCGTGACATAAAGGATAGTAAATATTGGCGTTGGGTCGATCTCGAAGTAATTAGGTGTTCCGGCAAGTTTAACAAAGAGTTCAAAAAACCTGAAAACGCCTCGATTTGGAAGTTTCGTGGGTACAGTATCCTCTTTGGTGGGACTTTCAAAACTGAAATTAGAGGTTCCGTTTGTTGAATTCTCTACAACTCCTCTAACATCTTCTAATTCGTCTGCTGGAACCCATCCTTGAATTAGTATTTGCTTTCCAACTTTGGTGATGGCGGATCGTGCATCCTCAACTTTTAGGGCTTCGCTAATGGAATCCTCAAAAGGTTTCAACTCTTTTAGAACTTTATCATAACGATCCTCAAGAGCCATTAGGTTTGAAACTGCTTCCTTCAGAAGCGATCGAACAACGGTCAAAGATTTGAAAATTGAGTCTTTTGATCCATTGAAAATGAATTCATCAAAATTTAGTAATTTAAGAATTTCTTCAACGTAAAACTTGTAACTCATGGAACCTGATATTACAATAAAGTCCTCGGTGTGGGTTGATGGGTTTATACTATAAGCCAAACTCAAACTTTTCATGTGACGCTCAAAATTATGATGAAACTCTCTTTTTAGCAAGCCAACCTTGACAAAGATATGTCTGAAGTCGCCAACTTCGTCTATCTTCATCCCGTTCTTTTCCAGCATAGTAAGACGTGTTTCCCTGACTTTCAGATCACTAACTTCTTCTTGCAGATGCGCTACTTCGGCAATAATAGCATCTGCTGTGGGTCCTATCTCATTGGTTTTCTTGTCAATTTCAACCAAATCGAAAATAGTGGAAGACACCGTAAGGTTCTTCTGTATTTTGCGCTGAGTAATCCCTCTTAGGTTAAATCTCCTCTTCTTCGGAGATTCTTTGTGGACTTGCTGGAAAACTGAGGATATTGCATCAAGCTTCTGTCGCAAAGATGTATATCTTTCGCAAATTTCTAGATTACCTGTCTTTTTGGCCTCTCCAGACACGGACTCCTTGATGAGTTGCGCGACCCCGAGCCTTCCGAGTTCCTCAATTATTTTATCTTCATACTCTGAGGGTGATGTGATGCTGAATCGTCTCATTGAAACAGGCTTTAACAATGTTTTTCACCATAAATTCATGTGAAAAGGCTACCAGACTACTTCTGTTTAACCTCCGGAGCTCGAGTTGATATCTGGGAATTGGTCTTCTCTTTTAAGAAAAGATTTGACTAAAAAACTTGCTACTGTTGTATATAAGAATAATTGTCTTCCAAAACAGGTATCAAACCTTCGTGATAGCAAACCTTTTAATTGGCTCCTCTGAGTAGGAGTACTCGATTACAAAAATGGAGGACGTTAATCATGAAGAAGACGCAACTCTACGAATTTCATAAGGCTAATGGTAATGTGATAGATTTTGTAGGATGGGGGTTGCCTATATGGTACAAAGGAATAAAGGAGGAACATCTAGCAGTAAGGAAAAGTGTCGGAATCTTCGATGTAACACATATGGGCAGAGTCCTTGTAGAGGGCACTGACGCAGCCAACTTCCTAGACTATGTTACTACTAACAATGCAGGTGCCTTAGCTGACCATCAGGGTCATTACACTAACATGTGCAAGGAGGATGGAGGGATCATAGATGATCTCACCGTCTTGAGGCTTGAAAAGGGTAAATATTGGGTTGTTTACAACGCCAGCAATCGAACCAAGAACTTCGAATGGTTGACAAAGCAATCTAAAAAGTTCAAGAACCTGAAGGTAAATGACGTTTCTGATGAAATATCCATGTTTGCAGTTCAAGGACCTAATGCACAGAAGACCCTTCAGAAAATCACCGAAGAAGACCTATCAGCTATACCTAGGTTCTGTGGGAACTTTGTGAAGATGGCAGGCTACAAGGTTTTAGCATCGCGGACTGGTTATACAGGTGAAGATGGCTTTGAGTTATGTTGTTGGGATGCACCACTGTCCAAACCTCAAAAGGCGATTAAACTCTGGAATTCAATTCTAGAAGCTGGAAAGGAATTCGAAATAGAGCCGATTGGCCTCGGTGCCAGGGACACGTTGCGCCTCGAAGCTGGCATGTGCCTATATGGTAACGATATAGATGAAACTACGACACCCTTAGAGGCTCAGATAGGATGGGTTGTTAAGTTCGATAAAAAGGACTTCATAGGAAAAGAGGCACTCATGAAACAGAAGCAGGCTGGAGTGAAGAGACTTCGAGTTGGGCTCAAAATGAGAGAGCGAGGTATCCCAAGGCCTCATTACGATATCTACAACGGGAAGAAAATAGGACAGATGACGAGCGGGACATTCTCACCGCTATTGAATTATGGAATAGGTATTGGATACGTGGAAACAGAGTTCGCTAAAACCGGTGGCATCGTTAACATAATGATACATGGCAAGCTAACTCAAGCGGAACTGGTGAAATTCCCGTTCTATGATCCCACAAAATATGGCTGGAAGAGAATATCATAAATCAATTTTCATCCCCTTTTTGGAACTTAAAACAATACTCGGGTAAGGTTGGACCGAAGGGAGAACTGGGATTATAATTAATCATTACCTTGTGAACTCAGGTCTCCCTATCTTTTCGTGCATTTTTTCAAAAGTCCAACGGATAGAGGTCTGCAACTCTTTAAGCCTCTTTTCGTCTCCGTAATTCTTTACAATCAACTCTTTCAAATCATTGTCTCTTAGGATTAGATTGTAAGAAAAGGCTTCTTCAGACTCTATTTCACCAGAACTAACCGCTTCTCTGTCGAGTGTCTGCATAGGATCTAATATCTTTTTGATTAAAAAGGCTTGGAACGGAGGTGTATTTATGTCAAAAATCATACCTTCTGCAGGCGTAATTGATATGCTACTCTTGTCGGTTGCCATGTTAACGAGTGGAGTCCCGGAAGAGGCTTTCAACATTATCATCGTCTTGGGTTCCTTCACTTTGATTGCCAGGGTAGGTTTTGGCATCTCAAGGCGTTTGAAACTCTTCTCCGCAAGCTCCTCATCTATGATCTCCAAAATATGTCTGCTATTGGTCAATTCCGTTTCCAATTCTTTAATGCGATTTTCTATGTAGGTCTTGAGCTCAGCCATTTTCTTTATTTGCTCTTCTTCAAGTATTTTGTTCAATTTGGTCTCACAAACCAAAATAGAATATCTGCTTTCATCTTCTTATAGTTTCAATTTATCCATGTGTTGGTCTGTAAATTCTACAGTGAAAAAGATATGAATGAAGATGATACTGAAGGTGTATTAATAATGACGTATGAATTTCAATCTGGCATCGGTTTGGCTAATACAGTGATGATTGCCCGGGTCGCTTAGCGGAATAGCGATGGCCTCGAGATCTCTCCCCAAGAAGGGGGTCATGAAAGCCATTGACCCACACGGGTCGCGTGGGTTCAAATCCCACCCCGGGCGCCTTCACGCCTTCATTACATGATTAATAGAATCCGTTATCAGATGTTTACCTTTCTTGACTAATTCATTCATTTTATAGATCTCTTTTGCTTCACAATACAATCGGATCTTCGGTTCAGTCCCCGAGACCCTGAATAGCATCCATGAACCATCATTATAGTTGACGCGAACCCCATCAATCTTCCACATGTCACGGACATCTCGCTCATGCGATAATCGAGTCATTATCATTCCTATAGCCTTTCGTTTAAACAGTTCGGGACATGGAAAATTAAGGTGTGTTTGCGGGTAGCTGGGAACATACTTTAGCAGATCGCTGACGCTAGCTCCATTGTCGTTGAGCATTTCAACAATTCTTATTGAAGTAAAGATCCCATCGGCCCACATGCCCCAAGATGGATCAATTATTTTCCATGGTTCCGCTGCTAATATTACGTTACTGTCGTCAAGATGTGTATGGGTTTTCCCCAATCTCACTCGCATTATTTTCCCCTTCAAAGGGATAATGACATCATCGATGCAATTCGAGGTGTCCAAAGAAGTCACTATAGTTCCAGGACCGTCTTCTTCCAGCTTTTGTTTTGCAATGAGAGCAATGATCCGGTCATTAGCCACAAAGCTTCCCTTTTCGTCAATCACAGCCACTCGATCAGCATCGCTGTCATAGGCCAACCCAATATCTGCGCTTGAACTCTTGACGACCTCCATGATATGTGATAGATTTTGTGGACTAGGTTCGGAAGGTCTTCCGGGAAATGTGCCATCGACATTATCATTGAGCGCAATAGTCCTACATCCAGCTGTAGACAGAATAAAAGGTACAACATTCGATGCGGTGCCATTCGCGCAGTCCAGGATGACCTTAATCTGTCTAGCTATTCGCGATGTCTTCCTTAGAACGGCTTCAACATACTGCTGGGAGATGCTCGGGATACTTTTAATCAAACCCGTTTTGTTAGAGAATTGAGAAATGCGCGCCTTCATTATACATTCAATGGCATTTTCCTCAGCAGGAAGATACTCTTTTCCTTGCGAGTCGAATAATTTGAAGCCATTGTCTGAAGAGGGATTATGTGAAGCGGTTATCATAATCCCTGTCTTTGACTTCAAAATTTTCGTTCCGTAAGCCAAAACAGGTAAAGGAACTATCCCCAGAAGCTCTGCATCACAGCCTCCTGCAATCACACCCGAGACAAATGCCTTTTCAAGCATAACGTTGGAAGTCCTATTGTCAAAGCCTATGGCTATAGTTCCATCGAAATTGAGGTATTTTGCTGCAGATAGACCCAGTTTAAGCGCCAACTCCGGGGTCACTTTGTCTACTATACCTCCCCTTATCCCAGAGGTCCCAAAGAGTTTGTCGTACATGAAGATCCCGCGGTTAATTCTATTGTATGACAACCAGGTCCGCTACATCTTTACCGCAGTCACAAATTCTCTTCAACGCTGAGGTAATATTGGAAATTGTTAGGAAGTATTTGATGTCCTGCAATACAGTGGTTTCTTCAAAATCATACAGAGATTTGTGGACGAGAGAATGTTTTTTTACTACGCTCTCTGTGATGCTAATATCATTTGAGCTGAGTCTCTCTTTGGAGTTTACACTGATGATATCATAGCCGAGCAGATACTTTCCAATTATTTCCCTTTCAAGTGATGCGGAAAAGGGAACTGCGACTGAAATTAGCTCGACCGAAGATGAGTATTTTGGATCTATTGTTATGGAACTATCACTCCTTTCCGTAACTACCATGAAAGAACCGCGAGTGAGATGGTTTCTTTTGGCCCAAGAGATAGGTAAGGATACCGAGAAGGTTCCACCTCCGGTAACCTGAAGGCGCCTAAGATCCATTTGTTTCCCTCTAAGGTAAGAAGAATTGAAACTAATCTTTAAGATTTAGTTGGTTCTTTGACCGCGTAATAAGACCAAACACTTCCCTTCAGATTTAATAGATGCAACTGAATTATTTTATGGCTGGTAAAATTTTTGACGGAAGAACATTTAAGGAAAATTCTGCATTTTGCGTTGAATTCAGGATATCAGATGGAGCAGGATGCCTTTAGCTTTTTGCAGGAATTTCCTACAAATGGAGATTTGGAAGAAGTTCTGAAAAGAACTGTAGAGGTTCTCAACCAGTCAGTTGAGAGTAGGAAGATAATCACAAGAAAGGATTTGCAATCTACGATTGCGAGCTATTTTCCGTCTAAGAGACACATTTCTTCAATAGGTTCTACCGGAAAAGATCTCTTTTATTCCTTGGCAAAAGATGTTGAAGCTGATATCCAAATTGTTAGCGATCCCACTAAGGAGTTGGGTACTGCTGGAGACATTAAGGACTTTCTTCAATATTTCCAAGACAGGTTTAGAAGATTGAGGCAAATATTGAAGCAACGGATAGATGTTCATGATGCCGTCTCAATAGCTGATGCGCAACATGCATCATCAAAACGTGAAATGAAAATAATTGCCATAGTAACGGAGAAGAAGGAAAGAAAAAGAAGCATCATGATTCAGATCGAGGATCTTGAAAATGTCGCTAGCATGATAGTCCTTCCCACGATCGAACAGGCTGTCTTCGAACGATTCCGTCAAATCATTCTTGATGAGGTGTTATGTTTCCATGTTGTCAAGGGTCAAGATAACGCATTTATAGGGAAGAACGTTTTGTGGCCAGATGTTCCTGAGAGAAAAGTTACGGGAGCAACCGTACCGGTATGCGCCGCGCTCTTATCAGACATTCATATTGGAAGCAAAACCTTCTTGGATGAACCCTTTGAGAGATTCATTAGATGGTTAAACGGTGATCTAGGGAATTCTAAACAGATGGAACTCGCTGGTCGTGTGAAATACATAACGATTGCAGGTGATCTGGTAGATGGGATAGGGGTGTATCCTAATCAGGAAGCTGAACTTAGCATTCTAGATATTTATGGACAATATCAGAGTTTTGCCAAATTAATCGAGCGAATCCCAGATTATATAGAAGTTATCGTTATTCCCGGAAATCATGATGCAGTCAGACAGGCTATGCCCCAACCAGCTCTTTCCAAGAAGTATTTTGAACCGATAATGGAGGCACGGGAGGTAATATCCTTGGGAAACCCGGCGAGAGTAAAGATCCATGGTGTTAATCTGCTTATGTATCACGGGAGAAGTCTGGAGGATGTTATAGGCATGGTCCCGTACATGACCTATCAGACACCAGAGAAAGCTATGGAACACCTATTGAGAGCTAGGCATCTTGCTCCAGTATATGGAAAGAAGACGCTAATTTCGGCCGAAATGAAAGATCATTTGATAATCGACGAGCCACCAGATGTTTTTCAGTGTGGGCACATTCATGTAATGAAGAGTGAGGTATACCGGGGAGTCAATATTGTAAACTGCGGCGCATGGCAAAATCAAACGGAATTCCAAAGGAAAATGGGCCTTGTTCCAACTCCAGGCATACTACCTATTCTTGATCTTCAGAAACTTCAGATGACTTCTATCGACTTCACAAAATCATAGGTTATTCTATTTCAGGCTACATAAGCAACGTGGCTTGTAATCTAGCAAAGTGCTAAGCCATTCGTCTTTGACAAAAATTTCTCGGATGACTTTCTCCGGAATACCCAACTTGATTTTCTTGGTACGGCCGTATCGGCCCATGTTTATCAGACTTGCATTCAAAAGTCCCATAATATCTAACTCACTTATCAGGCCGCTGACGCGTCTTTGCGTTAAGGATTCCAATTGAATTTTCCTGCATAGTTCACCGTAGACTTCGTACACATTCCCAGTTATGACACCGTCATATCCTGCTTGTTTGATTAAATAACAACTACAAAGAACCAACTTTGAGTGAAGAGGCAATGTCTTCAGAGTGCTGGTTATCCGATCTTCCTCTATTTTATTCTGTGCACTTCTAACATGTTCTTCAATCACTTTAGATTTGCCTTCCCTCTCTGCGAGTTCTCCTGCAACTCTGAGTAGGTCCAACGCACGTCGAGCGTCTCCATGTTCCGTCGCAGCCAGCGCAGAACAAAGATTCAGTGCACCTTTCGTCAACGTTCCACTCACAAACCCTAGATTCGCTCTAGCTTGGAGTATGTCGCCAAGTTCTATTGCCGTGTATGGCCTGAAAACCACTTCTTCTTCGCTCAAACTGCTTAAGACTCTTGGGTCTAAGTGCTCTTTGAATTGTAAGTCGTTTGAAATTCCAACAACCGAAACCTTGCTTGATTGTAGACTTTCATTACCCCTAGTTAAGTCGTATAGTAAGTCGTCGCCTTGTTCTCTAACCAGGAAGTCTATCTCGTCTAGCACTACAATCAGTAGGATTTTCTTGGAATCAAGAGCGACCTTAAACCTGTCGAACACTTCATTGGTAGCTAACCCTGTGAAGGGGACATTGATATCGACTACCTCACATAGCTTTGAGAAGACTCGATAATCGGTACCTGTAAGTCTGCAGTTTATGTAACAAGCGACAACTGGTGCTTCTATTTCTTGGCTCTTTTTTGTTAACCTATCTATAATGAACTTGATAACTGCGGTTTTTCCGGTGCCAGTTTGTCCGTAAAGAAAGATATTTGAGGATCTTGATCCTTTTAGCACTGGTACTAATATCCTGCCGACATGTAATATTTGATCTTCTCTATGTGGCAGTTCCTTTGGAACATAATCAGGTCTCAGGACTTCACGATCTCTAAACAGTCGTGGGCCCGTTAGAAAGCGGTCGAAGACCTGGTTCAGCAAATCTTCATACATGATAGAACGACCAGTAGTAACACTGGTTTTTCCACTGCAGAAATAAGATTTATGGATATATTATTTTGACGTAGGACTACACAAAGTTTAAGCAGAGACCTTTCCAAGAAGGCTAATGAAATTTGAGATAGTTCTATTCAGCAGATTTCTCGTTTGTGTAGGAGCCAAATGTAGAGCGGCTCTCAATACCACTAATGTCGTAAGATCATTAGGATAGTTTCGTATTGTTCGGTTTGAGCTGGATAAATAGAAGTAGACTTGTCGGGGATTCATTCCTAAGATTTTTGCAACCGTGTTAGGGCTAGAGTTACAGTTCTTGTAGACTAATTTGAATAGTTCAAGCCGTGTAGGTCGGGGTATTAATGAAACAATTTCATTGATAGGATCTTCCAACCCACACCCCACCTTTTCCTGTGGAATAGTCTTGTTAATTCTGGATTCTTTATATTTAGATGATGAATAGTCTCCAATTGGTCTTCAGATTCACTATATTTAACACTAATTCTAAACTTCTTTTGACATAATGATCTATTTTTTTAACAGGTTATTGCGGGTGCAACTATTACTTGCATAGGAAACTAGGGGGCCAGGGCCTCGTCGGCTTCCATGCATCTGAAACCAAAATATGTGTGAAGTCATGTGAATATTTGATGGAAAATCTCTTCTTTTCCTTCTTATTTTAGCCATTCCTCCTCTGTCACGGTCCATTTTACAGCCAAACTAATAGACCCCTCTATTTCCACTGGAAGTAGCCCTACTTTGGTTCTTTTGTCTGGATATTCATTATACTCCATGTGAATATGTGAAGTAAAAACACGAAAAAATTATATCAAAAGATATAAGTTCACAACTTCTCCACTACATCAAGATAACTGAGAAATTTCTTTGTTGAGCAGATGTAAATGCCCTCTAAGAAAGTAAAAATAGAAGTCTCCGATAATACCGGGGGCAATTTTTCAATTTCCTATAGCGGTGAAATAAACAGAGATAAAGTCCTGCAATTACTGGACTTCGTGGAGCTATTAGGTGGATCCAATACTTACAATTCTAACACAAAACAGTTCGCCACTAAATTCGATCGAGTTGTCAAATTGATTCAAACCCACTACCCTGTTGGGCCCTTTACTTCTTCGAAGGTTCAAGAGAATTATGAAAAGGAGTTTAACGAGCCCATTAGCTTGAGCACGGTATCAACATATTTTTCTAGATTGATAAGCCGAGATATAATAACGTATGTGGGGCCTTCAAAACGTTGTTATAGAATGAAGCGAATGTTAGTCGCTCAAGAGAAAACAATTCTCTAAACAGCCCTACCTTTTATTTCTTCGAGAAAATTCCTTAAACTTTCGTTTATCTTGTAGGCATAAGGAATCTTGTTTGTCTCTCTCTCGATATACCCTTCTTCGTAAAGCTTTTTCATCAACCGTGCCGTATGCTCTCTAGTTTTTAGTATAGCTCTTCCTATCTCAGGTGCTGCCATTGACTTTTCCAGTAACATGTTAAGCACTCTGAGCTCAGTGCTGTTGAGCTTATCTAGGCCCTTCCTAACCTCCTTCTTCTCAATGCTAAATGGACCTATTCTTGGCGTTTCAATCGTTTCTACTCCTTGCCCTTCGAAGGCCCTTTGTTTTATGCTAAGATCTTCCACTTTCTTTGCGAGTGTTTCCTGCGCCTCAGTGACCTTGTCATAATCCTGCTTAATTGAAATCACAGCATTCCCAAATCTCTGTGTAGCCATTAAAGCTGTTTCGACACCTGAACTTAAATTATCCAACTTTTCCGCATCTATTCTCCTTTCACTTTTCCCAAAATCATTTCTAGCTTGAAAAAAAGCTACCTCATCTCTTATCGTCCGAATTTCCACAGTTTGTTCGTTCATTCGCTGTTTAATCCCTGATAACAGGCTCTTAACGGTACCTCTAGCTTCATCATATGCTCTAGATGCAGCGCTCAGTTTCGCGTAATAACGGAGAATTATGAAAATACATAAAGATACCAAACCCAAAACTAGCAACAAGTCAATCATTATCATTTCCCATCTCTTCATGTGTTAAACTGGCAACAACATCTATTTTCGTGATTATCCCGACAATCTTTCCCTTATCCTCTACAAGAACCGCTGATCGACCCTTTGACAACAACGCTAGTACATGCTCCAAGGGTGTAAGGGAGTTGACCGATATGAAACCGGTTTCCATTATATTCGCAACATTTTCATCGAATACTTTCGTGGAATCTTTACTTACCAAAAGTGCTTCTATTATGGTCGTCTCCTGGATACTGCCAATAATTTCGTCTTGATTCGTGACTGGTAGCTGAGAGATGTTGTACTTTCGCATGACTTCAACGGCTTTTCTGATTTTTTCGTTTGCGCTTATCGTCACAACCGGTTTGTGCATGATATCACTCGCAATCTTTTTCTGGCTCAATACTATCAATGCCCTCATAATTTTCTGGACCGTAGACAGTCTTGGATCAACAGCTCCCTTCTCAATTCTTGCGATGAGCGATTGGCTAACGCCAGCTCTCACTGCCAGTATCTTCTGGGTGTAGCCCGCATTCTTCCGCATTCTTCTTAGATCATCGGCGATTGGGACATCCTTTATTATCAATTCCATCCCCCGAAGTGTGATATCACATATCACGTGATATACTTGTCCTACGATTTATTTGCTTTTCTATAGTCACATCACGTATGATATACACGTGATTGAGTTGTGATCTCATGTTCTTCACGAGTAGACTGAGAAACACTTCGCGAGCATGTCAGGAATGGAATGTTTCACTTCACGACCATATTTGATCTCGCACTGCTAATACCGCACAATATTAGCATGTGATATCACATAGTTTGAGAAATCGCCGATTTTATCGTGATTTTCATAAAAGAGGCACAATAATTGTAAATCGGCCGAGTATCACATAATATGTGATATCACAGAGTCGCAAATATGTCACATCTTCATCAGTTGACTAAATAGATCCTCTAGTTCGCTTCGCAATATTCTAAGCTTTTTGTAATATTCACTTGATGATACATCGGCATTCGATAATCCTTTGTATGTCTCGAGGTACTCCTTGAGTTTATTTGTGGCCTCCTCAAAATAGGTTAGCCCCAAACTAGGAAGCAATCCTACATAATTTAACAATAGAATTGTGAAAATAGACCTTCTTATATTAGATTTAGCCTGACTTAATGTCCTATTAAAGGCGCCTCTAGTTAAAGCTTTATTTTTGGACCTTATTTTAGCTTTTACGTCACTATTTAATGTTCTTTCTGCCAAATCGTTCGTTAATGCCTCTATAAACAGAGTCTCAGCCTGTATTCGGGTTAATTGACTCCTGCTTAACAGCAATGTCAATATAGAATCTTTAAGTAGGTCATCCATTTTTTCACGAATTTCAGCTTCCATTTCATACACTAAGATAACCTCATGTGGAGCCATTTTTGTATTCGCGGGTATAATCGTAGGTATTAACAGATATAAACTATACCTGAAATCCAATAAATTGGATGGATTCACATAGAGTTGAGTATG
The DNA here is from genome assembly GCA_001775995.1 of Candidatus Bathyarchaeota archaeon RBG_16_48_13. GTDB lineage: Archaea > Thermoproteota > Bathyarchaeia > RBG-16-48-13 > RBG-16-48-13 > RBG-16-48-13. The sequence goes on along the minus strand of MEZH01000001.1, from coordinate 88,610 downwards.
ATTCAACATGAGCGCAATAAGAATAATATACCCGAGAATTCCTCATTCTGGAATGAGTGACATTGTATGGGACGCCGGAAAAGAAGAGTAGTTAAGATACCCAAGAAGAGGCTTCCACAAATTTTCCTATGCCCGAAATGTGGCAAAGAGTCTGTAAAAGTTGCGCTATCATCAGATATAACCAGTGCATCGGTTCAATGTGGAAGCTGTGGGTTAAAAGAACAATTGACAATAACGCGTGTAGATCAACCAGTTGACATATATTGCAGATTTATCGATAAGTTCTATGGAAAGTAACAACCTTTGAGGACTCCTTTTATGGGTGTGATTGAGACTCTAATCACTGAGCGCATATCTAGGGAAGGAGCCATCCACTTTACATTGCTGGATCCTGAGAAGGCTTCACCGGAAAAATCCGAGCGAATATCTGTTGCAGCAGAAAAGGCCGGTTCAGCTGGTATCATGATAGGTGGCTCAACCCTGTCTTCTATCGACCTGTTGAATAATGTGATTAGGTCGATAAAACGGTCTGTCAAGCTCCCGGTGATTATATTTCCAAATAACATAACAAGTATAAGTCCATATGCTGATGCAATTTGGTTCATGTCTCTTCTAAATTCTACTAATCCATATTTCATAATAGGGGCGCAGGCTCTGGGGGCTCCCGCAATAAAAGAGACTGGGCTTGAGACAATCCCCTTAGGCTACCTCATAATAGGAGAAGGTGGAGCAGCAGGCTTTATCGGTCAAGCAAATCCAATCCCTTACGACAAGCCTGAAATCGCAGCTATGTATGCTCTTGCAGCGCAGTTTCTAGGTATGCGTTTCGTATATTTAGAAGCCGGTTCTGGGGTAAAAAGTCCAATACCCCCAAATATGATTCAGATTGTCAAAAAAGCGACTGGATCACGATTGGTGGTTGGAGGTGGAATTCGAGCTAAGGAAGATGCATTCCAAAGCGTATTAGCAGGTGCTGATATCCTAGTAACTGGAACAGCCATAGAAGATGAGATAAATGCAGAAGAGAATATCTCCAAGTTCGTGGATGGCATGCATTCGGCGGTCGAAAGGAGAAAAAGTGGATGACATCATTTGAGAGTTTTTTTTCGGCTCTCAAAAAATCGCTTGACACACCAAACGCCTATGAAGTTTGGCCAGATTTTGAACCGCATTTTGAAGAGCAAGAATACGCCTGGACAACCTTGAGAAGCTTGGGTGAAGTCCTCCTCCTCAATTGCGGCTCATGCGACGGTCCATCTGACACTCGACACAATAAATGCAGAGATTGCGCAGATCACAGAACGGAGCTGGCATCACAATCTTACCAAAAGGCTACCAGCAGACCAAAACAGAAGTGGAATATCATAGTCTTTTGCAGAATATATTCTGAGTAAATTTCTTTTTCTTCCCAAATAAAGAGGAAAAAACCTTGCCATCATTGCTTTCCGAAAGATACCGTTCTTACTTTTCAGATATCAATAGGAACCTTGGGTTCTTGTACGAAGTCGCAAAGAGCGCTAGGGCCAAGTGTTTGGATCCATCTCCAGAACCAGAGATTCATACTGCAAGAGATATGGCTGAAATGGTCGAAGAAATGGTTGGTCCAGTGGGTGCTGCAGAACGGATTAGAGAATTGTCCAAGTCCATGAAACGAGAAGAGATGGCTTTCAAAATTGCAGAGGAAATTGTTTATGGTAAATTTGCTCAGACAAACTCAAAACAGGCACTGGATCAGGCCATCAGAACTGCTCTTGCTATTCTAACCGAAGGCATAACCGTTGCCCCTCTTCAAGGCATATCTAGAATTGATGTGAAACAAAACTTCGACAAAACTAGGTATCTAGCAATATATTTCGCTGGACCAATAAGATCTGCAGGAGGCACGGACCAAGCACTGACTTTGGTCATAGGTGACTACGTCAGAAAGATTCAAGGTTTAGACAAGTATAAACCCAGCGTAGAAGAAATGAATCGATTTCTAGAAGAGATCCGGATTTACGAAAGAGAGGTTTCGAGATTCCAGTATCATATTTCTGATATGGAATTGAGAAATGTATTGGAAAACCTTCCCGTTGAAGTCACTGGGGTATCCACGGATCCAATAGAAGTGGTATCATATCGTAATCTGAGTAGAATTGAGACAAATCAGATTCGAGCTGGAGCCTTACGTGTGGTAAACGATGGCATAATTGGAAGATCTAGGAAGGTACTAAGCATAATAGAAAGACTTAACATCACTGGTTGGGAATGGCTCAAACACATCCAAGATTTTAAAGAAGTTTCACTTGAGGAATCCAAAGAATTCATGTTTATGGAAGATATCCTGGCAGGCCGCCCAATCTTCTCATTTCCTTCTAGAACCGGTGGATTCCGGCTAAGGTACGGAAGAGCTAGAAATACCGGGATATCAGCCATTGGTATACATCCTTGTACCATAATACTTCTAGATGGCTTCCTTGCAACTGGCACGCAAGTAAGACTAGAGAAACCAGGGAAAGGCGGAGTAGTGATGCCTGTTGACTCAATTGAAGGACCAATTGTGAAACTTTTTGATGGCTCAGTTGTTAGAATAGATTCAGAAGATATGGCAAAGCAAATCAAAAGCGACGTAGACAAGATACTCTTCCTAGGAGATATCCTCATTCCTTTTGGAGATTTTCTAGAAAACAATAAGCCACTTGTTCCGTCAGCATATGTAGAAGAGTGGTGGGCCAAGGACTTCAATCATATCATAGCGCGTAGATTCGATAATTCTTTAGAAAGGGCAGCCGAATCTGTGAATTTCACTGCTCAAGACCTCGAAAGGATTCTATCTAATCCTACCCATTACCATCCATCGCCCGAAGAAGCCCTGAAGTTCTCAAGGGAGTTGGCAGTTCCTCTGCATCCCCGCTACACCTATATGTGGAATAACTTGACTCTCACTGATTTTATCAGACTCCGGAATCACTTGCTAGACTCTACTGACACACTACAGCATTTGAAGACCGGTATTACTCTTCCAAAGAACAAGGAAGTGACAGATATTCTAGAAAAGTTACTTTTCCAGTTTACGATAAAGGATGATACGATAGTTTTTGGCGAAGAATTCTCGATTCTTTCGTTTTGCTTGGGCCTAAATAGATCAAATATATCCACAGATGGCGTCGAAAACGGACTCAACCTAGTTCAGAAGATCACAAACGGGTTAGTTAAGGACAATGCACCGACTTTTGTAGGATCGCGTATGGGCCGGCCGGAGAAGGCCAAACAAAGGGAAACAACCCCTCCGGTACATGTTCTCTTCCCTATCGGTATGAATGGAGGACCACACAGAAACGTTGTAGAAGCTGCAAAAAAAGGTATCATAAATGTTGACATAATAACACGGAAATGCGATCCATGTGGAATAGTCACTCATGAACTTGTCTGCCCCTTATGCAACGAAATGACTAGACAAGAAAAGAAATGCAATATTTGCGGAAGAGTACTCAAAAATGATCTATGCCCAAACTGCAATGTCCCGGGGCAATTCTATGAGAATAGACCAACCAATTTGAAACTTCTCTTTGAGGATGCAGTAAAGAGACTCAAAACAAGTCCTCCAGAGCTTGTGAAGGGCGTCAAAGGATTGATGAGCGAGACAAAGACTCCCGAAATAATAGAAAAAGGCATCCTAAGATCAAAACATGGCTTATACGTCTTCAAAGACGGAACGATAAGATTCGATGCGACAAATGTTCCGTTGACACATTTCAAACCTTCCGAGATCGGAGTATCGCTAGGTAGACTTGTTGAATTTGGTTATACTCATGATATGAACGGTGAACCGCTGGTCGATCCAAGTCAAATATGCGAATTGATGATTCAGGACATAATAGTGCCATCCAAAGCCCTCGACCATCTGTTTAGATGCACGATTTTCCTAAATGAGCTACTACAAAAGGTATACAATCTCCCACCATTTTATGAGACAACCGAACATCTAAACCTATTAGGTCAATTAGTATTAGGTCTCGCGCCACATACTTCTGTAGGAATCGTAGGTAGAATAATTGGATTCACAAACGCTAATGTCTGCTATGCACATCCACTTTGGCATGCTGCCAAGCGTCGAGATTGTGATGGTGATGAAGATGCGATAATGCTACTTTTGGACGCTCTAATCAACTTTTCCAAATTATTCCTTCCTTCACAAATAGGCGGCCTTATGGACGCACCTCTACTCATAACACCCACAATTAATCCTCTCGAAGTAGATGATCAAGTCCACAATATGGATGTAGGATCATCTTATCCTCTAGAATTCTATCAGAGATCTATCCAAGAGAAAGATGCAAAAAGTACCTCTAAAATAATCGATTTAGTGTCCCATAGATTGGGAACCTCTGCGCAATATCAGTCTTACTTTTTCACTCACGCGGTTTCAAATATAAATCAAGGAAACCACGAAAGTATTTACAAACAACTAAAGACCATGGAAGATAAAATGAACGCTCAGCTTCTGCTCTCTGAGAAAATAATGGCAGTTGACGTAAAGGAAGTCGCAAAGAGAATTTTAACCTCACATTTGATACGTGATATAGTTGGAAATATGAGGGCCTTTTCAACCCAGACCTTTCGCTGCAAGCATTGTAATACAAAGTTTAGGAGAATTCCGTTGAATGGTAAATGCAATAAGTGCGGAGGCGACTTGGTTCTCACTGTTTACAGAGGAGCCGTAGCAAAATATATCGAAATAACCGAAGAAATGGCAAAGAAATATGGGCTACATGAGTATTATCAGCAAAGGATCGCCATAATAAGAGAAGATCTCGAATCTTTATTTCAAGAGGAGAAAAAGAAGGTCGTCACACTGCAAGATTTCATATGAATGGAAGAGTGAAATCCTGCAGACATTCTGTTCCATATGTAAGAAATCGATTACTGCATTCACCTGCAGATGATGCAATAAAACCGTATGCTACAGCTGCATGGCTACCCATTGACTTTGCAAATTATGTTATGGAAAATTGAGAGATATTGACGATTGAATTGCTGATAGCGTTAGAAATCTACCTTTTCGAAAGCAATCAACTTGGGTCTTCCAGATTTTTATATCGTCCATGGACCGCGTACCCATCATTCATCCAACTGCAATTGTAACATCATGCTCCGTAGAATTCCGATAATTCAAATCCTCTTCAATGGTGGACCGGGCGGGATTTGGACCCGCGACCCCTCGGTGTTTTGGAATGTTATGAATTCCTGCAAACCGAGTGCCAATACTGCTTACTCTTTTATTGAGTCATGCATTCATACCAGGCTGAGCTACCGGCCCCCAGATTGCTATCTAGCTGCAAATCCTTTAAACCATAATAATTATGTTTTATACCTTTCCGAGGAAATGTTGATAAATGCGCTGGGTTTCACTAAAACCTGGTGGCCGCCGTAACGTAGTGAAGGCTTATTTGGGTCTTCGCGGAACCTGGCAGCGTACCGGCCTGTCCTTACCAGTAAAGGGGCCAATGGAGCCGGGAGGGGGAGTTCAAAGCATAGAGAGATCCGTTCCCTATGGGAAAGTCTCCCCGGCGGCCTCCATTTTGGGTTCAATAATCTCATATTCTAGCTACATAAACCACATTTCAAATGATGTCTAACTATGATGCTAAGTCTATCGTTTTTGATAAGTTCTTAGGAGCTCTATATTCCTTCAATAAGTTGCACTAAAGTGACTTCATTGAAATAGACTCAGAACTTGACTTCCTCGCCTGCCATGATCTAATCTATCATGAACAATTGGGACATCCGCCTGAGTATTCTTTCTGTTCAGCTTGTAATACAGTATCTTCTGGAAGAGAACGCCTTTTATTGACTGCTTCTATATTCAAAACTTGGGACTCTCTACTCCCATACCTATAAACAGTGATACCTTTGCATCCTAATTCATAAGCTAGGAGGAAGATCCTCTCCACATCTTGAACTGTGGCTTCAGTAGGTAAGTTCAAGGTCTTTGATACCGCATTGTCAACATGTTTTTGAAAGGTTGACTGCATTCTGACGTGCCATTCCGGCTCGATATCATGTGATGTGACGAACACATCACGCATCTTTTTTGGAATTTCCTCTATCATCTGAATTGAACCTTTTTTTGCTATTTGTCTCATCAAATCATCCGAGTAGATCCTTTCTCTTCTTGCTACTTCTTCAAATAGTGGATAAACCTCCAACATTTCCGTGTTGTCCATAATATTTCTGATGAACGATATGGCGAATATTGGTTCGATGCCACTTGAGCACCCCGCTATTATACTGATAGTGCCTGTTGGGGCTATCGTAGTTACTGTGGCATTCCGTAGAGGCATCCCCGAGTTCTCACATATGCTGTCCTTGAAATTCGGAAAGGTTCCCCGTTCCTTTGCCAATTCCATTGAAGCTTTCCTTGCCTCCAGATGAATAAACTCCATAACCTTATCAGCTATACTAATCGCTTCTTCAGAGTTGTATGATATATTAAGAGCAACAAGCATATCTGCGAATCCCATTACTCCCAACCCAATTTTGCGATTCGCTTTTGTCATCTTTTCTATTTCAGCCAAAGGATACTTGTTTTGATCTATTACATTGTCCAAAAAATGCACTGCACTCTTGATTATTCTCCTTAACTTGTTCCAATTGATCTCCTCGTCTTCTGCGACCTTTGACAAGTTTATGGAGCCGAGATTACATGACTCATATGGGAGGAGAGGTTGTTCTCCACAGGGGTTGGTGCTCTCTATTTCTCCTAACTTCGGTGTCGGGTTATCTCGATTTATGCGGTCTATAAAAACTACCCCTGGCTCGCCGTTTTTCCATGCCATGGTAACCATGAGGTCAAAAATCTTTCTGGCCAACAACCTTTTGACCATAGTATTCATTCGTGGATTTCTAAGGTCATACTCTTGGTCATTCTTTAACGCATCCATGAATTTATCCGTCACAGCGACTGAAATATTGAAATTGTTCAGGACGTCGTTGCGCTCTTTAGCCGTAATAAATTCTAGGATGTCAGGATGGTCAACTCGCAATATTCCCATGTTAGCTCCGCGTCTCTTGCCTCCTTGCTTTATGACATCTGTTGCCGAATCAAAGATCCGCATAAATGATAGCGGGCCTGAGGCCACACCGAAGGTTGATTTCACGAAGTCGCCTTTCGGCCTTAGTCTGGAGAAAGAGAATCCGGTACCCCCTCCGGATTTATGGATTAACGCTGCTCCTTTCAATGCATCGAATATGCTCACCATTGAATCCTCTATAGGAAGCACGAAGCATGCCGAGAGTTGGCCTAGATCCGTGCCGGCATTCATCAATGTCGGGGAATTTGGCATGAATTCTTGATTTGCCATCATCTGGAAGAATTCATCTTCAATCTTCTTTTGATCAACTTCTTTATTGTATATCAAATCTGCTAGAGCTACATTTTGAGCGACTCTGAGAAACATTTGCCTCGGAGTTTCAACGACCTTTCCATCGCTATCTTTCAGTAAGTATCTTCTTTCTAGAACTCTAACAGCATTGATTGATAGCTTTAGGTCGTCATCTACCCCAAATAGAACCTTTTTCGTTTCCCGAATTTCTCTGCGTTTCTGTCTGTACAGAATGTAAGACTTAGCTATCTCAGTCTCTCCTGCTTCCATCAATATCCTTTCTGCCACATCTTGAACATCCTCAACAGTTGGAATTTTCTGCTCGCCGAACTTCGTGTTTAGTTCCTCTGTGACTCTACCTGCAAGTTCTCTTGCGAGTTTCTTCTTATCTATCCCAACCGAGGCCGCCGCTCTATATATGGCACTGACGATCTTGCTCTGATCAAATTCTACTATCCTTCCATCGCGCTTTCGAATGTTCCTGACCCTCGAAATATAGACCATATCGACCATACCTCCTACTCTAGCAGAAATGGTATTCTGAATTCAGTGAATGAATATTGTCACCATTTCTTATTAATCTACAAAGTTGCATATTCGCGTTTTTTCCTTATTAGAGATCCTGGATATTAAGTCAAACAGTATGAATTAAAGTACTTTATTCAAAGTCAACTGAATTTTACACAAATCTCTGTAAGAAATTGATTCTTTAATGTTTAATTCTGGTAACAATTTTCTCAAAAGAAAGCTGTTAAGGCAACGGCTAGAATTATCGCTGGAAGAAATATTGTAACAGCTAATGTCTTTATTTTTTTCATAATGACATCCACTAGCCGCGTGATTTCCAATATGTTCTTCTCGCCCAATACTTTTACTTTTTTGACCTTGATCTTCTTGAAAGCAACCTTAGCCACGCGTAGGTTACTCAGAGCTTCTTGTGTTGCCTTCCTTATGAGGTCGAGTAGCTTTTTTTGGTCAATTTTTTCACCAATCGGATGATATCCTCTTTTCGAAGGGCCTATTGCATTAACAACGTGAGTATCGGTCGTGAAAATCTCACAGTCATTGATCCCTAAATTAATAATTGATTCAAGAATCTTCTCCCGAACTCCCTTGATCATATTATTGCCGTCAATTGTTACATATGCTGTATGATCACTTTTCGTTTTGAGGACAAGAACCACTATGCCTCCAGGTCCCATTCCATCATTCATAGAGAACTCCTCAGGGACAATGTGCGATACTCCGCACTCAAAGTGGCTCCGCTTCTCATTTACTACCCTTCTTATAGCTTCCTTGGCACATTCCTGCAAAACTAGAGTATCTGCCATTGATAAGAATGAGGCCTCTTGTTCTATGCAATTATGTGAATCAATAATAACAGCACCGTCTAATCCAGAGTCCAAACTGAATTTGGTCAAGGCCTTACCTAAAGACGTCGGCAGATCTTCGGTACTCCTTGGAGAACACGTGAGTGTCACCAAAGCGCTTCTTCCTAACACCTGGCAACTCGCTTTGAAATAATCCTTCTCAACTCTAACCATTCGGGTTATGCCTTTGAATGATCCCTTAATAGGAATGGATTCCACTACTGCCTGGATGACTTTTTCACGTTGTCCTGCTGAGGTTAAGTCCAGTTCATGGCCCGCAGTTCCATGGGGTACACAGACTACCGCCCCAGTCTTGTTCGATAGCTTTTCTTGTATATCATAAGGTATCGTGCTGCTTCCAACATTTCTGAATGGACCTGGATGAAGTGCTGGGACAACCATTATGGCAAAGGGATTTTCACAATCCTCGAATGCCAAGAGATCAATTTCCACATCAATCTCTTCTCCCAGTTTCTCAAATTGGTATTCCAGACCAGTTGGTATTCCTTCAGCCCAACTATTGACAAAAGCTTTGAAAAGGTCAATAGCACCGATGCCTATTGTCCTCTTGCCGTATGAATCAATGATCCTACTGAAGACGATAGATGCACCCAACAGTGTGATCGTATCAAAAAGAATAAGGAAGAAATCTTTTGCTCCTAGGATTGGGAAATATGCAATGACCACAACAAAGCAAAATAATGGCTGGAGAAGAATTGTCGCAACCTTCCGCCCCGTACCCAATGAAGAAGTTGAGTTTATGATTAAGAAACGAAAGGCCGTCACGAAAGCGAAACTCAGTAATAGAGATTTACTAAAGAGGTCAAATGCAGTAGTTGACAAATTAGTTGCAGCTGCTCCAATAATCGAAGATAGTCCCCATACAATGCATGAGAACAATGATAGCCCAGCATGTCTTCGTAATGTGAAGAGAGAATCACCCCTCATGAAGGCTCTCTGTGTAACGAAATCAGACATAATACATGGAAAGAAGAATGCCGTAATTCCAAAAGCAACACCTGTCAGGATCGACTGATATTTGATGAAAGAAAAGGCTACACCTTCGCTTACAGAAGTCAAGACGAAAAGAATAGTCACTAAGGTTCTGTAAGAGGGTAGATTGAATAATGATTTGTAGTGACTTATAGCGGAGTTGAGATAGTCATCCATTATTCCAACCGTCCTCCATTTTATAGGAACACGATTAGTTAGGGGTAGTGAGATTATTAGAGATGTACTTAAGAAAGTTTTCAGTCCGGCAACTCTTAATTACACCTTCTCTTCCCATTGTTAATGAGGGAAAATCTACATCTTTGAAAGACCTCCAAGTGGGCTGGAACAATGGCATAGTAATATCGACTAGGGACACCCTCCTCACATTTGATCCGCAGAATTGCAAGAAAACGGTTTCTGGTTCAATATTTATTTCTCACGCTCACAATGATCACACAAAGGGTTTTGATTCGAAGAATCAAAAGATTGCGACTCAAGAAACATGCGAACTCTATGAAGCAAAAACCAGAACGAAGGCTGATAACAAGAAGGTCTTATCTTATTCAGATAAGATTAGGTTTGATGATGTTGAGATAGTTCCCCATGATTCTGGACATATTTTAGGTTCTGCACAATTTCAAATTAGGACGCCTTTTGGTACGATCATTTATACTGGCGATATGAATCTCTTGGAAACATTGACGACAAAGTCAGCTTCCATCGTCAATTGTGACATACTTATAATGGAAGCCACTTACGGTAACCCTTTCTATGCTTTCCCCGAGCGAGAAGACACCTATGGCAATATTGTTAGTTGGGTCATTAGACAAATCAGGGAAAACCGAGTCCCCATCTTTCAGCTGTATACAATTGGAAAGGCGCAAGAGGTTATCGCCTTGCTCAATGACTTCACCAATCTTCCGGTGGTAGTGGATCCCCCTATTGCCAGAGCAAGTCATATCTATTCTAAATACAACCACAAATTGGTTTTTCTGGATTCTACGGAGGAAGAAGGCCAAGAATTGCTTCGCCACGGTAATTGCGCTTACTTGATATCTAATGGCAACAGCAATATGATTCCAACGGAGAGGAAAGCCGCAAGGAGCGTGGTTACAGGCTGGGCATTGAGATTTAAGACCCCGAACGGCGCATTTCCATTAAGCAGCCATGCGGACTATCCTCACTTGATAGACTATGTTAAAGAGGTTAATCCCTCTCGAGTTTACACTTGCTTTGGCTCTTCTGAAGTCCTGGCACAAAACATCAGAAAAGAATGCAAGATAGCTGCTCGCCCTCTGCCCACTATAGAGCAGACATCCTTGATGAATTTTATTCATGGCTAGAAAAAGGGCAGTAAACCATTTGTTTGCAGTTGTCCTAATATGGCTAGCATTATTAGAGCAGCCGCGATGGCCATCACAATCTCGGGTTTCACCTTTATTCCGGTCGTTTCCTCCTCAAAGAAACGAAGCAACCCTGCACTCATAGCTGGCATTGGTGCGGACTTTTTCGACTTGTCCTTCTTACTCATAAGGCTTAACCTTCTCTGTTGTTAGAATGCATATGTACTCTTAAGTTTTACCAGCATTTCTATGCTATATTAGAGAGCACTTTTCAAAAGTCACATGCATACTAAGAAAGCAGTTTTGACAATCGCTGTTAAAATGCTGGCATTACATGTAGAAATATACTCGAACGTTATGATCGGATTTTTTTCTTTTGAAAGAGCATCAAGACTGGTTTCGTGTAAACATGCCACTAAGTCACGTAATGCTCTTCTGGAAACTCACCGAGATATCTATCTCTTCTATCAACCAATACCGTAACTATATTTCCTGTTCCTAATTCCTTTGCAATCTTCAATGCCGCATAAACATTTGCTCCTGAGGATAGACCACAGAATAACCCCTCATTTGCGCAAAGCTTGTTTGCAGTGTCTCTAGCGTCTTTGTCGCTTACGGTTATTACTCGATCAAGAATATTTCTATCAAGTATAGTGTTGATTATGTTCTTTGTTTTCGGCAAGCCTAGCTGCTCCACAACTCTGTCTATTTCCCCCGTTTTGTACCATTCAGTCAGAGGCGTAGCCTCTGGCTCCACCCCTATTATCTTGACGTGCGGATTCACCTCTTTGATTGCCTCTGCGACTCCGAGTAACGTCCCGCCAGTTCCTATCGAAGCCACCCATGCATCAACCTTCCCATGGGTCTGGGCGAGAATCTCCTTACCAGTTGTGTTCTTATGTGCTAAAACGTTGTATGGGTTTGAAAGCTGACGTGCCCACCAAACCTTTGGATCCTGCTTTTCCATTTCGTAACAAATCTTTCTTCCTCCAAGTTCAACTACTCCACCTGCAGCTCCACCCGCTAGCTTTAGGGTCGCTGCAAATTCAACTGGAACTTTCTCAACTTCAGCACCGAAACATCGCATAATTTTCAATCTGTCTTCAGGACTGTACCCTTCAGCTCCCCATTTTTCAGGTATAAAAATGCGTACTTTGTATCCCTTCACATTTCCAATGAATGCGAGAGCTATACCAGTATTTCCTGTCGAGGAATCAACTATCATCCCTTCCTTCTTCAGTTTTCCCTCTTTTTCAGCATTTTCTATCATCCAAAGGGCCATTCTATCTTTTATGCTTCCGCTGGGGTTCATAAATTCGCATTTTACCAAGACATTCGCGCGGACGTCTGCGGTAATTCTATTCAGCTTCATGAGCGGAGTATTCCCTATGAGCTCCAGCACACTATTTACAACTGACATCTCAATCCCTAATACAAATTCTTACAGAACTCTCTAAAAATCTTTAACAATATTTCAAAACCATTAGCAGAGTATTGTAATATGCAATAATCGTTTGCTGATGGTATTCTAGAATTATGTATAGTAAAGCAGAGTCAGTCCTTTATTGCTTCAAGAATGCTAACCACATTCCATATCTGAACCCTGGTATAAGGCGGCATGTTTGGATCTTGAGAAATCTCGTCTAGTGTAGCTATTGCATTTGAGGCCCGCACAGCAGGAGTGAACTCCAAACTCTGAAGCGCGTCCATGGCCGACTTTGCAGATCGCCTTATGTTCCTTGGTGTTGTAGAATCTTCAGATACGCGGCTCAATATAGGAACAGCTTGACTGATACGGTCCAAGTATTCCTGCAATTTCTTTTTTCGGGCTGCCAAAATAACCTCTCCCAAATCTACCACACTTCTTGAACATAAACTAATTAAAAACTTATAGTTCAAAATATAAGAATAGATGAAAAGACACCCTCGAAATCATGTCCTCCAGGTGATTCTATGAATGATCAAGTGAAGCGGATGGCCGAGCTTCTCAAGGGAGGGGCTAAGATGCTCGCTTCAACTTGTCCAGAATGTGGTACTATTCTCTTCCAAGTTAGGGGCGACATCATTTGTCCAAAATGCAACAAAAGGATCATAATCGCAAAAAATAATAGCGAAACGGAGATTCTCGATGGTGGCCTTGTTTTGCATCAGATAGAGCTGACCATTACTAAGAAAATTGATGAAATTCAGAGGCAGCTTTCAGATAAGAACGACCCCAAAGAACTCGTGGAGATCGCCACGCTGCTTTCCATATTTCTTGAGGTTCTGGAGAGAATAAAGAGGATTCGAGGGAGTCGATAAGTCACTTGCCGTACATATGAGAGGCAACAAGCCTTATCTTTTCAGCAATCTTTTTTCCTATTCCTGGTACTTCCATTAAACGTTCTTTCGTTGCAGAAAATACTCCTTCCACACTTCCGAAGTGCTCTAGAAGTCGCTTACCCAATACTGAGTCCACGTTTGGCAAACCTGCTATCAAAAATTCCTGCATCTCTTTTATCGAGGGAGGCTTCTTCTCGCCCCGTATTGTGACCCGAGTCTCTCTTTCCGTTTGTTCTCTCTTAGCAATAGTATAGAGCATTTGAGCACTTTCCATTTGATTCATCGTCCATAATATCGATATCCCGTAATCGACAACCACACTAGCTAATGCTCCTCTTATGGCTTCAGGATGCATTCCTCTGATGCCCAAGAGGTCAATTCCTTCTATAAGAAGAAGCGGAACACTATACGCTTCTTTGAGAGCTTTCAACTGGTCAAACAATCGTCTGTCGATGATCGATGAAATCATGTCATTTGAATTCTTGCGTTCCACTGCTATTCTGTCGGAAAGGATATAATCTCCAACTGGCAGATTGGATAGCTTGACATCAGCACCTAGAGTCAAAAGCTCTCTGGCAATGAGAGATGAGGTCTCTCTATTGTCCATATGAATATGAATCTTTTTTTCGTTTGATATTATCGAAACCCCCCTCCTCTGACTAATGAAATGATCGAGTTTGAGTAGTTCAGCATCCTTTTTCGTTTTCTGGTGCATGCTAGATAGACTCTCCTGCATTTTCCTTTCTCTAGACCTTGCTATCCAATAATAAGCTTCGTCCTTTGGTTTTTCTGCCATAGAATCACGATGCGCCCTGACTCGTTTCCCCTGTTCTGCCACGGCGTTGAATAAATCGGATAGTATTGGGAACGTTATCATAAGATCACCAAGTCGCGCTCGCTTATGTCTAATCCTTTCTCAGCAACTTGAGTAGCTACTAACATTGTACTTTCTCCGATTTAGGAATTCTTTGAATCTCATACAATGCTGTTCAACCAAGGGCTTGGTTGGTGCCCAGGCCAAAATTCGTCCATCAGGAAAGGTTCTCAATCTTTCGATTGCCACCATGGCGGCAATAACGGTCTTGCCCAAGCCAGTTGGTAGAATTATTAGGGTATTCTCTCTTAGCCTTGTCTGAACAATTCTCTCTTGATACTCTCTTCTTTCAGCAATCCCACCATGAATTAATGAAGGCGCTGCAAACTCTTCTGCCATTTGAGATATAGATCTTCGATCCTTGGTAAGAGCCAGTGATGAAGATAAATGCTTTTTATCTCTTTGGAAAGGATAAATAGCTGATATGTTTGGGCGATACGTAAATTTCCCAAATAAATACCATGGACGAGCCAGACTTACTCATGTCTTTGTCTCCAATAAGATCCAATTCTTTATAATTCAGAGTCTATGTGAATTGAACTCAATAAGGGAAACCGCTGCTTTCGAATTCAATAGTAGTGAAGATTTCGTTGTTGCTACTTCCTTCGAGGTTGGGATTGCTGAGGACGCATTTTTCCATTACTTAGAGCCCAATGAGGTAAGTCAGTATTGGCTTCAGCTGACTAGGAACGATCCCTCGCCAATCCTTGACTTTCTATTAATAGTAAAATATCACCGGAACAAAAATGAGAAGTGGGTTCCTCTCAAATTTGATCACTTCATATTGCGTTTCCTCTTCTCTTCTAAGACTTTTGAGATCTTGGTTTTCCATGAGCAAGGTGTTCGTAGAATTCAAATTCGTGAACTTCTCATCTACATCTTAAAGAAAATAAGCGAAAAGTTGGAGAAAGCGGGCTTCAAAGGATTGATTATTTCGAATATGCGCGTTGTCTAGATTCGATTTTCGAACTTACCTGAGAAAATTCTCTACACTGCTCAGAAGCTCTTCCTGTACCCGATTTAGAGGATTATTGCCGCTTATCAAATGTAGTTCTTTCGCTCTTGCAAATTCCAAATAGATGTTTCTAACTCTAGTTTGAAAATCCAATCGTTCAAATACGCTTTTTGTCCCTCTCTTTCTACTTAAGGCGACCTCTGGTGGTACATCTATATAAAAACTAATATCTGCTTTAGGCGCAAACTCGTTAATATTTCTCAGCCACTTCAGGTCGACTCCTCTCGCTCCTTGGTAAGCTAACGAGGAGTAAACGTATCTATCTGATATGATAATTCTTCCTTGCCTGAGACTAGGTTCGACAAAACTCTTTATATGATCGACACGATCGGCAGCGAAGAGTAGAGCTTCCACCGTAGGTTCTGTCATGATGTTGCCATAGAGGATCATGCTTTGGATGAAGCTGCCTATCTTCCCAATGGACGGTTCCTTGGTATACTCAGAATTATACCCATATCTTCTCAAGTTTTCGTTCAAAATTCGTGCGTGAGTAGTCTTTCCGCTGCCGTCGAGGCCCTCAATAGCTATTAAGACACCTCGGTCCCGCAATTCTTTCACTCAAATCACTAAATCTCCTAAATCAATTTATGTATATTCCTTGATATTGAATTAGAAGAACAGACGAGGAATGACAATGAAAGACTGGGTTAGTGAGATTCGAGATCCAGTTCATGGCTACATCTACATAACTGACGCTGAACGAAAAATAATAGATGCGCTACCTCTACAAAGGCTTCGAAGAATAAAACAGCTGGCAGGTGCGCATCTAACTTATGCAGGCGGAGAACATAGCAGATTTGTTCACTCACTGGGGGTGATGTACCTTTCAGGTCTATTTGCGAACCATCTTGTCCAAGAAGGGTACATAGACATTGAATTGGTTGAAAAACTTCGAATTGCCGGTCTACTACACGACATAGGGCATGGACCATTCTCCCATGTATATGAAGAACTTCTAGAAAAATATCGCGACACCACCCACGAGGAACTAACTGAGTGGCTTGTCAAGAAAAGTGAGGTCAAAGATATCTTATCAAGTAACGGCTTTTCACCTAAGGAAATGGCAACGTTAGCGATCGGTTCTTTGAAAGAAACCAAAAATAGTTTCGTCAATCAAATCATAGCAGGTCAATTCAGCGCTGACATTCTGGACTATTTACCAAGGGATTCTCATTTCACAGGAGTTGAATATGGACGAGTGGATGTAAATAGGCTAATAAACTCCGTTGAGTTGGTCGATGGTATTTTGGCTATGGATCTCACCGCCTTCTATGCTCTTGAATCGTTATTGATTGCGCGTTATGAAATGTTCAAGGCGGTCTACTTCCACAGAACGGTCAGAGCTGCAGGAATACTACTCATCAAAGCGATGGAATATGCGCGTGACGAGATCCACTTGACTGATTTTAGAAGTCCCGAGGAGTATCTAGAACTTGACGACTCAAGCGTCATGCAAGGTCTTCTTAGCCTTAAAGGCGAAAGAGACAAACGACTGAGAATATCCTATGACTTTGCCAAGCGGTTCAACAACAGGAATCTGTTGAAATGTACGTATGAGGTCATGTTCCATCATAAGGATCAGTTCTTCACAAACATCATTAGTAGAGATGAGGTACGAGAAAAAATAGTGGATGACATAAGCACCGAGAGTGAGGTGGACCCAGATTACATTATGATAGATGTACCAACAGTTCCATCCGTTCCCTATAACCCGCTTCAAACCTTCAACAGCGATATTCCAGTATTCCAACGGAATTCTGATGGGAGCAAGACCCTGAGACGGCTCTCAGAAGTATCTCAACTTGTTGACGCTCTAGCAGGATACGTGAACATTGTTAGAGTCTATACCATTCCACAGCATAGGGCAAAGGTTCAGAACGCCTCAGAGAAGATCTTTGGCAAGAAACCTAGTTCCATCAGGGTCTCTTTCTAGATTTGCTCATTATCAATGAGCTACCGCTGTCTTCAATTCGCGAGGACAAGTCTTAAATTTCTCGTCTTTTTCTTCCATAGCAGGCGACGCAATATGATCTACAAATCATTGGTAACGGTTAAAGAGGTCGGCAAATGCGGGCATGGTCACAAAGTTGGCGAGAATTTTGAGATCGATGGAACAACAACTAATGGCAAGCCCTGTTTGGAGGCAGCGACCAACTTGTATTGGCAAGCTGCCGCCTTAACTGGCGGTGCCAATCTTCCTTGGGCAAAAGGAAGCGATAAATCCATAGTCTATACCCATTGCCCCTGATCCTAACGGGGTAGTATTTGAGGTAAAGCGTATACCGAAAAAATGAACTATACTCCACAAAAGAGCCGTTGAGCCAAGAAAGTCGGAAGTCCTCTCCTTCTTATTTCCCGCGCAACTTTGTCGATATCATAAACAATTCTCCGATGCTTGACATTCACTTTCTCGTCCTCTATCTCTAGAATAGTATAGCTTGCCAAAGGAACATTATCTCGCGGCTGCCCAAGCCCCCCTGGATTTATGACACGTCTTCCCGCAAATGTTTCAACAAACGGAATGTGAGTATGACCCATTATTATGATGTCGCTTGCTGTCTCGTCAAGAAATGTCAACAGTACATTTCTGGGGGTGATTGGAGGTGGGTATATGTATTCGTCAATTAGAGAGCGCGGGCTGCCATGGCATACGAAAAAGTTCAACCCATCTATATTCAGCTTTATTTTCTCAGGTAGACTAGACAGATAATCTCTTGCTTCATATGTTAACTGTTCATGCGTCCATAAACAGCTGGCTTTAGCATAGACATTGTAGCCCTCGGGTTTTCCACTTGCTGAATCTCTGTCATGATTTCCCTTGACGCTTATGACGCTCAAGTCTCTGATTTTGTCAAGAGCTTCCATCGGCCATGGATTGTAATCAACAATGTCCCCTGCATGGATTATCATATCCACACTTCCAGCATCCTTTAGAACGGCCTCTAGAGCCACAGGATTGGCGTGGATATCTGATATGAGAAGGATTCTCTTGATGCTTTACTCCCCTTTTTCCCCTCTCGTTGCAAGGGTCTTTCTTGTGGTCCTTCTCCTAAGTTTGGTACCGCATACTCTGCAAGTTTCCGAGATATAGCTTGACGGATATCGTCTGTAACATGCTGGACAGTATAGAGTCCGTTTCAAAAGATATCTTATCCCCAATGTCGACAGAGAGATATACCGAATTCCTTTGCTCTCAGCAATATTTTGAATGGAATAATCATCACTGACTATGACCGGTTCCTTACCCCTATCTTTGAGCTCCAAAGCTAATGCCAAGATATCACGATCAGTGTCCGAGAGCTTCTTCCCTTCGCCGACTTTTACAGAGGCTTTTTCAACTTCCTTTAAATAACTCTCAGTAGGTGCTTGGACCTGTAAGAGGCATCCTTCTAGCGCTATCATAAAACGTATCCACGGGGTGCTTTCAGGTATCAGTTCTCTAAGGACGCTTGGAACTGAAAATTGTTTTGTCTTGATATTTGATGGTTCATAGCCCATTATAAAGGCCGAAGCATCCAGTATTAGCAACTGCCAGTGGGGGGAATTACCCAAAGTCTTCCCCAGCGAAGGCGAGCCTACTTCTCAGTCTCTTAGGGAAATGCTCCTTAAAACGAATGAACGCCGCAATCTTATCCGACTTCTTGAGCATAATATTGTCATCAGGAGAGATCTTCTGTTGGTATGTTCCATCAACTATTATCAAAGCCTTCGGTTTATCCTCCAATAACCGGATTTGAAAAGTACTGGCATCAGAAAAAACGATTGGTTTCGTGGGCTCTAGTGGAAACAAAGGAGTCAAAATAAATGCCTCTAATGTTGAGTCTAGAGCAGAACCTCCAGCAGATAGAGAATAGCCTGTAGATCCAACAGGAGTTGCCAGAAGAACTCCATCAGCATGAATTTTTAGTGCGCTAATGCCATCTTTAAGAATCTCAATGTGAAGCATTTTTGAAGGCGTGCTAGCAGTTATCAAAACATCGTTCAAAGCGTCTGGTATAGATCTACCTCTTATAGAGGTAGAAATCTTAACGCATTTTTCTATATTAAATCTCCCTCTCAGACACCTGTCAATTGCCTCTCTTGCTCCTTCCGGAGTGACTTCGGTCAAGAATCCCTTTGTCCCCATGTTAACGCTCAACAATGGTATATCTGATTTTGGGATTTCCATGCATATTCTTAGAATTGTGCCATCTCCACCCACCGCTATTATGAAGTCAGATGTCAAATCCTTCAATTCTACGGCCGACTTCGGTTTTTTCATAAATCTAGCAAGCTGCGGGGAAATCTTAACATCCAAGCCCTTATTTTCAAGATACTTACAAAGGTCCGAGGCGAGTCCAAGCGCTTCTTTCTTATCTGGTCTAGCGTATATACCAACGCTTCTAAACAAGTCGGCACCTCTTCAATTTATTTGCGTGGCTAACATTTAAACACTAAACCTTACAAATGGATTGACTGACAACCCTTTGAGAGGCTAAGCGATTGAGTAAACCTGTAGATCTAGGGAGTGTAAAGATCGGTAGCTACATAATAATAGATGGTGAGCCATGTCGCGTCGTTGAGTACGAAAAATCCAAACCGGGAAAGCACGGTGCAGCCAAAGCTCGGGTGGTAGCCATAGGGGTCTTTGATGGAACCAAGAAGAGCGTCGTCAGCCCTGTCGACGCCAGAGTTGATGTTCCACTTATTGAGAAGAGGACGGGTCAAATCATATCCATTGGTGAGAACGAGATTCAAATAATGGACCTTGAGAACTATGGGATCTTCGATTCCAAGATGCCCGAAGAGGAGATAAGAACAAAACTTGCTTCAGGCATAGAAGTTGAATATTGGAAAGTCCTAGATAGGATAAAAATAGTGAGAATCAAAGGCCAGTGATCCGGCATATCAAGCGAATCACATTAGGTTGTATTTCATGAAACCGCTAGAGCAGCTCCATTTCAAAGAGGACATGACCCTCAGGGAATTGGTGGGAGAGATGGAAAAATGCAGCGTATTGGGTTCTGGACGGTTTGCTAAGGGGGTCAAAATCATGGCTGAAATGTTCAACGATCCTGATTACACAGTCTTCCTCTCTTTAGCTGGTCCGATGGTTCCTGGTGGCTTGCGAAATGTCTTATCCTATCTAGTTGAACACGAGTATGTGAACGTAATATTAAGCACTGGCGCCAATCTGGTTCACGACATAATTGAGGCCTTGGGTTATAGGCACTACATAGGAACGTTTTCTGCTGACGACGTTGAGCTCAAGAAAAAGAAGCTTGGGAGGATTGGAGACATATTCGTGGAGCAGCGTGCTTTCATTGGTTTAGAAAAGGAACTTTACCGAATACTTAACTTGATTCCTAAAAAGAAGAAGGAATGCATTGGCATATCTGAACTTATTACTGAATTGGCTTCGAGATTGAGTGATCAACATTCGATTCTAGTCCAGTCTCTGAAGCATAATGTTTCGGTCTTTGCACCAGGTTTTCTAGATTCCATGTTAGGTCTTCATATATGGACCTACAGTCAGCTGAATATGATCAAAATCGATCCCTTGGCTGACTTTCGTAAATTGTCTGATATCGTATTTACGGCTAAGAAAGTGGGAGTTATAATCATCGGTGGAGGTCTTCCAAAGCACCATACCCTTTACATAAATACCCTTAGAGATGGAGTTGACTCTGCTATTCAAATAACTCTTGATAGACCCGAGGGGGGCGGTCTGAGCGGTGCCCCCTTGGAAGAAGCGATATCTTGGAAAAAGATAAAAGGAAAAGGGAACTTTGTGACTGTCATAGGCGACGCAACATTCGTTTTCCCTTTGATGGTTCTCTCTGCTCTACAATTGGCCCAATTAATGAATGGCTGAGTTCTTCAATTCTCATAAAGGGTATTATAACTTGAAATCCGCTGTTCTCTATTCTGGAGGAAAAGATTCAAATCATGCTCTATGTCTCGCCAAAGAGAATGGTAATGAAATCCGGGCTCTTATCACTTTGATTCCTGAGAATAATGAATCGTGGATGTTTCACTATCCTAACGTTCAACATACGCAGTTGCAGGCTGAGGCATTAGAAATACCCCTAGTGGCTAGATTGACAACAGGTCACAAAGAAAATGAACTCAAAGACCTACAGGCTGCTATTGAAGAGGTAAAGGGGCGCTTCAAAATAGACTCCATTGTAAGCGGGGCGATAGAGAGTGACTATCAGAAGTCCAGAATAGATAAGATATGTTCTACAGTAGGTCTTTTTTCTATAGCCCCTCTTTGGCAACGTGATCCTGAACAACTCATCATGGAGGAAATATCGATGGGCTTTGATACAATTATAACTGCATGTATGGCAAGGGGCTTGACAAGAGAATGGCTTGGAAGAAAGATCGATTATGATTGTCTGCGAGATTTGAAGAAGATCCGAGAAAGATATGGGGTACACCTTAGCTTTGAGGGTGGGGAAGGTGAAACCTTTGTCTTAGATGGTCCACTTTTCAAGGATAGGATCAAAATTCTTGAGTCTGAAACCTTGTGGCACAATGATTCAGGATATTTTGTCATAAAGAAGGCAGTAGCAATTCCCAAACGATTGCCACCATAACGCACTTAAGAACATTACATATTCTTACAGAACGAAGGATCAAGTTTGGCTGCTCTAGAAAGATTGGGATCATCCCTATATGAAGCCATGAGAAAAATTCTAAGGACCACGATAGTCGACGAGGCTCAAGTAAAAGAACTAGTCAAAGATCTTCAAAGGGCCCTGCTTCAGGCAGATGTAAAAGTCGAATTGGTTCTTCAGATATCAAGAAGGATAGAAGAAAAAGCCTTAAAAGAGGATTTACCTCCAGGCGTGGCGCGACGAGAGCATGTAGTCAAAGTCGTCTACGACGAGCTTACAAACTTTCTAGGTGAAAAGACTACCAAACTGGACGTCACTCAAGGTAGAACGAATATATTTATGATGGTTGGGGTTCAGGGCTCGGGCAAGACCACCACAACAGCGAAGTTAGCTCGGTACTATCAGAAACGAGGGTTCAAAACAGGGCTTATCTGCGCAGACACATTCAGGCCGGGAGCATATCAACAATTAAAGCAATTGGCATCCCAAGTGAACATACCTCTCTTTGGTGATTCAACCGAGAAAGACTCTGTCAAGGTAGTAAAACAGGGTTTGGAAAAGTTTCGACAAGAAGGGTTGGACATAGTATTCATTGATACAATGGGCAGGCATAAGGATGAAAAGAGTCTGATAGAAGACATGAAAATGACGTCTCAAGCTGTTAAGCCTGATGAGATTATTCTCGTTATAGACGGTACTATCGGCCAGCAAGCTGAGGCCCAAGCCAAAGCCTTTCACGAAGCGACACCCATAGGATCGATAATAGTTTCTAAGCTTGACGGTTCAGCCAGAGGTGGCGGCGCTCTTTCGGCCGTAGCTGTAACAGGAGCACCGATCAAGTTCATTGGCACAGGAGAAAGGTTAGAGAATTTAGAGGCATTTGTTCCCTCTCAGTTCGTTGGGCGACTCTTAGGAATGGGTGACATAGAAGGCTTAGTGGAGAAGGTCAAGACAGCCAAACTTGAGACATCCGAGAAGAAGGTTAAGGCCATCATTAGCGGTAGGCTTACCCTAGAGGACATGTATGAGCAGCTCGAAGCCATGCAGAAGGTTGGGCCATTCAAACAGATTCTAAAGATGGTTCCAGGACTGGGGTACAAGGTTCCAGATGAAGCCGTGGACGTAGCAGAGGAGAGACTCAAGAAATGGCGATTCATAATCCAATCAATGACCAGGGAAGAAAAAGAAGAGCCAAAGATCCTCAACTCCCCAAGAGTAAAGAGGGTTTCCCGAGGATCGGGGACCTCAGAGAAAGATGTTAAAGACATGATTCAGCAATACTTCGCCATGAAGAAGATGATGAAGTCTCTAAAAAGGCGAAAGATGCCCTTTTTCAAGGGTTTCCAACAGACCAAGTGACCTCAACTTTATTATTAATGTTGCATCATTCTGTCTCTATGCGTGGGGCTACATAGTAGGATAGCTTTCCCTGTTGAAGCAACTCAAAATCTAATCTTACTGGCATATTGTTAGAGAATTCCATTGTGACTATCTCCGAGATACTTGACGCTTCCCTTACTATATTGAATAGATAATTCAGGCTAAATGTTGACTTGGAATTCTCTTTGACCTCAATATCTAACAAGGCGGCGCTTTCTTTGTCCATCTCTATCACTGCACTACCCGTATCTCCTGAAGCCCTGAGGGTCAGTTTTCCAGGGGAGCTCTCCAGTTTTATGTTATCGCTGACAAGTGATGCATCGTCAAATGCTTCTCGCAAATTTTCAGTGGTGAGTTTGACTTTAGTATTGAATGATATTTTCGGAGTAGGAACTTCTTCTGAAGTTATGTCAAGTATCGCTATGTTGAAAATTCGAAGGTATTTTCCTTTGATTTTGATTACTATCTTTCCACTCTTTTCATCTAGAGTCAACTCAAGGTCTTCGTCGCCTTTTACTCTCCTGAGTAATTTCAGCATCTCTTTTACATTGAAAGCAACTTTAGTGGTCCTGTCACATTCGTACTCATCAAAGGCTATCTTAGGCCAATAGAAATCGACCATGGCAACGTGGCTGGGATCCATAGCCCTCAATTCTATCCCATCAGGGGTAGCGTTGAAGCCGACTTCGTCTATGAGAGTTGATATTGCCGAGACGAGATTCTTCCACAGTTTGGCGTCTTCCATCTTTATCCTGAACAAAGCTTTTCCACTCCAAAGGTCTGCTTGTCTACAATTCAGATTGAGTCTGGAACTAGAGTAGCATAAAAAGGATTAAATTCTTTCGGTCGCATCTTGGCTCTAGCTATACTCTCTCCAAGTGTAGCCACATTTTATACATCTATAGAATTGAGTGGGGCTTTCGTCAGCTCCGCGGGTTTGTACAAGCCACCAAGAAGCCTCATTATGGCGACATTTAGGGCACGTTATTTTTATAGTTGGCATGGTCTGCGGATTCTCTTGAGGGCTTATGACCGCTATCTGCTCTTGAGGTCTATGTTCTATTACTTTTGGCAGAGCTTCAGCGTCTCTGCCCCTAATCCCTTTTTCATATCCACATTTCGGGCACGCGTATATTACTGCAGCTTTCTTCTTCCCGGACTTCGGCGTCGGAACAAGTCTGCTCCCGCACTTAGGACAGAAATCCATTGCTACAACTCGCGAAGTGGTTCGCTTACTCTTTCTTTTAAACCTTTCTCGGAGAACTCTTTCATTACTTGCAGTAGGAGTCCTTTGAACGCCTTTACCGGGTCAGCTTCTTTTCTCAAGATTCTGACAGCTTCTTCAATAGTCACCCTGTCAGTTATCCATGAGCATAATATTAATGCTTCAGCAGCATCTCCTTGAGTATGTCTATCAGATCCGCTGGGTAGAAGCCGCCGGATATCGCTCTCCTTGATAGCGTTTGCCAAGATCTCGCTGGAAACCTTCTTTCCGAGCGGTCTTCTTTCAGAAATAGATAGAGCGAGAGAGTAAATGAAATTCACGTATGCGTCGCCCAGCTGGGCTAACTCTTTATCCAGAAGAATCTCTCGAATGGAACATCTCAACAAGTTCTTTTGAAGGTACTCTTCCAGAAAGATGGGCATTGACACTTACTCGTTTTTGGGCGAGTACTTAACTAGAGCTTTTCCAATTTTCTCTTCGAACTCCTTGGCCTCGTCTCCAATCTTCTTGGCAGAAGTGATCAGTATTTTCTCTGCTTTCCTGCTACCTTTGACCTTCAACTCTACAAATGAGTTATTTGTAAGAGGATGAGGAACATTGTATCCCGCATATTCAACGTCCCGATCTAGAAGCAGAGTTTTTTGTAGAATATTACAAAAGGTATGACCTTCACCTTCAATCTCGATCTTCACGTTGTTCTTAGTTTTGCTTATGATTCTTATGTTCATCCTCTGCCTCCACTTACTGCGCACCGTTTCCGTAGTCATTCGCGGTCTTTCTTTCTTCGGTATTCTGGCAGGTGTTACATTGGAGGATTCTTCCTCTTTTGAATAGGCTACCTCCACATCTTGAACAAAAACCGTGTATCACTCCCAGGTTCTTCTCTGCTGTGGAAAGTTGATATGTTCGATTCTTGTCGCTTATGACCTTCGCTCTCACTATATCACCTGGTTTACACACAAAAGGCATCACTTTCACGTAGTCGTCACTTGCTGTGGAAATGTGGATCACACCTGTGAAGAAACCTGATGGGATTTTTTCGCCAACTTTTAGGATACGGATATTCGCCATCTTATCCTGAACGCTGGTAACTTGGCCTTCAACAAGGCTTCCAAGAGTAGGCATTGTTAGAGGCCTTGCTGGGCCGATGGAAATACTTCGAGTCTTGGGAGATATCTCTTTCTTTCCTATCACAGAGGAAATAATATTGCCATCATTCGTGAATGTGCCCTGACCAGGCACATACTCTTCTATTACGCCGAGTTTGTCTCCTGGGATAATTATCTGAGTTTTTTCATTTTCTCTATCATTATGAGTGCCTTGCTTCTTTTTACGCATGCCATTGTCGTCCAATTTCTTGCCTCAGACAAAGGGTCATTACCATGAGAATTCATTAGAGACTTATCAGGTTAGTAGCGGTCTTTTAGGGTGCGTCGCCTCTTTTAACCTTTATCTACGCCGATCTTTCCTTTCCTCTATGATCTCGTTATTCTGAATAGATCAACTTCAATCAACCCCTTCCTCTTGGTGTGGAATTTATATAAGTAAGGAATTTCTAGTTTCATTTGAAGTAACGTATCCACTCTTCTCTTCATGGAATGAATATATTTGATTAGGTAGTCCCTTGTACTTGTCTTGTGGATAGAATAGATTACTTCACCTATTTCCATAGCCTTTTCAAGGAATTCTCTATCCGTATGTTCCCTTCTTGTGCCAAAGGGGGGGTTCATTATTATAGTGTCAAATGGTGGAAGAACAACGTCAATCGGTGCATTAATCCATTCGATGTTGACGCCGATCTTTCTAGCATTTTCTATGGCTAATCTAATAATATTTGGGTCAATTTCCACCCCCACGGCCTCCTTCGCTCCCGTCAATTTTGCACCTATTGCCAGACATCCATTCCCGCTACCTAAATCTAGAACTCGCCTGTCGCGTATGTCATCATTTATGAAAGCGGCCAGGAAGAGCATCTCAGATGCGACTCTGGGAGGTGTTGTATATTGTTCCAGCATGATTCTTGGGCATTCGAAGGACGTTAGAGTGCTTAGAAGCATTTCCAGGTTCCGTTTTTTAAAGGTCTGCATATTAGAGAGCCCACTTTTATTGGTTTTTACCATTTCTCTGTGTAGTCTTCCCATGGTCTTTCTCCAATCATTATGGAGAATTCCTCTTGGTTTAGAACGGGCTTCAAAAATCTTTGCGAGTCATCAATAGCTATACGTGGACAAGCGGTTATCACAAACGCTTCGATGTCTTGAAAGTTCAGCAGACTTTCAGGGATCACTTCTCTGGCCGCCAATAGCACGGAGTTCCTTCCACTCCTTTTCAACTTCTCCCGAATCTTGTTAGCGTCAGAGATTTTCTTTTGACCCAGCTTTAGCGCGATTATTATGCCAAACCTCTTTGCTTTACGGGCTTCTTCTATGGCCATCCATCTTTGATTTAGCGCAATTCTTGCCAGACTCTCCATATCTATTATTCGATTTCTATAAGGGTCAGCTACTACGACTTTTTTTCTCGTTCTCATGGCCAATCCTAATGGATGAAAATCGCCACCACCTACAAAAAGAAAGGCGTCCACGGATTTCACGATGGATCTTGCTGTCGAATAATCACAACCTAATATTTGGCCATCCATCTTTGCCAAGCCGCTCTTCTTGCCTATGCGTACTATTTTTCCAGCGTCTTCGAGGATCCTCTTAACTTCCTTCAATTTGCTTGCGTTTTGTGCAGTTGCAACCAAACCTATCACGTTGTATGGTGATAGGGTGGGGATGGATTTTCTCACGATTTTGGCAACATTCACTCTTGATTTTGCTCGCATATATATTACGGGGATCTCTGTCTTGCTCAGAAATGGCGTGTGACCATAATGGACTACCAACTCTGCTCCCAGAAGCAAGGCTTCATCTATCGCCACATCACAGCCGCCGTAACAGGGATCTGCAGAGACCGCCACATCGATATTGGTTCTACCCTCAATAAGCTGGGCTAGGGTGAATCCTTCCTTCTTTAAGCCTTCAGGAAGCTGAATCAGAATGAGTCTAGGGCCGATTTTTGTCAGTTTCCTAAGAAGCTTCTCTTCTTCCAACTCAAACATCTATATGTTATGCACCGACTAGAGATATATGTATAAAGAAGCCTTTTAAGACGGCGTCGCATCATGGTGCGATGGCTTTCTCGAGTTTGACTATCTCAACTCTGCATGGAAGAGGGATCTTGGAAGATCCAACTCTCATTGATACTTTAACTAAATCCAAGGCCGCGGAGGGTACCTCTGAGATTATTATTACCTGGTCCGGTTTAACTCTCGCAGCGCTGCCTATAGGTTTGCCAAATGCTTTTCTCATTCCCTCTTGAAGTCGATCAGCTCCAGCGAATGCCATCATTTTATTCTCTCGGAGGATCATGTGCGGGTAAACCATGATTCTTAAACAATATCCCTTCTCTCCAAGTTTATCAAATAAGACCTTGTTGGATGCGATTCTAGCTGCCTCCAAGGCGTTATGGCGGATTTGGCCCCCATCCAAGACTATCAAAGATGCCCGAAGGTCAAAGCTACCCGCTGGGTCTCCCATAGTGAATTTGGAGATTTTGTTCTGGGGCGAACCGTGGATGTACTTCTTTCTAGTATATGCCATCCCTTTTGAAAATCTGTAACATTTTCCCCTCATGTTTTCAGCCTATCCATAGGAGAGCGACATCCCTTTTCTGCAATCTCTATGAGATATTTAAACTTTCTATTAGACTAGGCTGGGGGTGGTACATAATGCCTATTTCGTTGGGTTATTGTCTATTAGCGAAGAAAATCTATGGACTCATCTTTTTTATATTGACATGTGGTCCCGAGGAGGTGAATTGAACACCTGACACTCCGGTATCTGTTAGCCTGATAGGCTGAGTAGTACTTGCACTTCATGGCAAATGCCTACAGCCGGAAGCTTTTGGCGTGGCCCAACCTTGGGCACTTTTCTACCAGGTTACCCGTTCAAGGGTTTTGTTCCCGTGAGCTCTGAGCTACCTCGGGACCAAAATCTGAATGGAGCAGAATTGGTTAATAAACATTGATATCCTATGAGACCGATAGATTCAAGTCTGAAATAGCCATAACACTTGATGAAAGAGATTTCTAGGGCCCGTTGCCTAGTCAGGATAGGGCGCAGAATCTGGAGAGATTGCGCAAGCCTTCGGCACCTCTGTAGGTGGAGAGAGCCTGAAGTCGCGGGTTCGAATCCTGCCGGGCCCGCCATAATCCGTGGGGTCAATACATTAATAAGCAGCCGAGCGCGCGCGTTGTTGTCTTTTGTTTCCCAGACCCGTATCCCATCCTCCTCGTAGTACATCGGTCCGCTCCCCTCGAACTTGGAACTCCCAGCACCCCTTGTCTTCAACGCATTCTTGAGTTTCTCGTCAATGTATTTGTCGATATATGTTAGAATGGAGGCAGGGTCAAAGGCGAACCTGGGTGGTAGGCCTGGTCGGTACCCAGCCCCTTGGTTTGACCTGGTGGGTGGTCCCACCCTGGTACCTTACCCCACTTCACCGTCAGTTGAACCACTATTGGGGTCTTCAGAGTCCCCAGAACCACCTATAGGATCGCTGAGTGTGTCGTTTAGCTCTTAATCGGTACTCGCTGGGGCCCCTGGTACTTCACTGGTATTTTTGGGTACCACCCCCGGTACCACCAGTACTTCCGGGATCCTCCCCGGTATACTACAGGTACCTACCGGTACCACTGGTAAACCACTGGTATACTACCCACTGGTACCCGGGTGGTCCAGTCTTCCTTTTGAGATATGCCACCCCCTGCCATTCCACTCACCCCTAATTCGCAAGTGGGTATGATTTACCACATCCGGGTACTGGACAAACCCACACACCCCCGATGGGTGGTGGTAGTACCACTGGAGACCCTGTCATCGCTTGGTATCATACTGGTACCCTCTTTGAAAAGAACAAAAGTATTAATTATCATGAGCGCGCGTGCCGCCATGCTACAAATCTGCAGGTTCATAACTCCTTCATATCGTCATTTGGCAAATCCGGCCGCAAGCCCTTCCAACTTTAAATTTTCCGTGCTACATTCCGCGAAAACAGTACATGTTATTATTTTTCAAAATGATTCTTTTCACTCGACAATTACCATTGTCAATATTTCCGTCAGAGTTTTTTCATACTCTATCTTTCCATTTTGAATTCTATGACATAAATTGGAAGAAGAATTCTGTGTGTTGCAGAATTCTGGCGACTTCATCTCAAGAAAAATTACATGTCAACGAAAATGATCTTTAACTTGAACATTAAGGTCTAGTATATGGTCAAATTCGGAGTAGCTGGAATACCCTTTACAATAAGCAGAGGCGGCTTGAAAGAGATAAAGGAGTTCTGCAAGATCGCTGATGAATCAAGAATTGATACTGTCTGGACAGGTGACGGAGCGGTTCATGCTGATCCATACGCCATACTAAACATTATGGCCTGGGAAACAAAGAGAGTTGAACTAGCCTTGGGAGCCACCAACCCATACACCCGCGATCCATTTGTTACAGCTTTTTCCATAGGCTATCTGAACGAAATTTCCGGAGGACGAGCTCTCTTAGCTCTTGGAGCTGGAAGTAGAGAAATGCTTGCTGCCATCAACATGAAATGGGACCAGCCTGTTAAACGTTGCAGAGAAACCATAGAGATCGTTAGGAGAATTCTGACTGGTGAGAAACTCACATACGATGGTGAGATTTTTGAGACTCATGAGGCTCACCTTCTTGACCGAAGACCAGCTGAAGTGCCTATTTATCTAGCTTGCCGCAGGCCAAGGATGATGACGATAGCAGGGAGCGTTGCTGACGGAGTTCTCTTAGACGGGGTGCCTGTTGAGTACGTTGGATATGCTATCAACAAGGTTGGAGAAGGTCTAAAGACTGCTGGCAGGAGGAAGAATTTTCGGTACGCAAACTGCATAATGTGCATGATCTCGGAGGATGGTGATGCAGCGAGGAACATAGTCAAGCGTTTTCCATTTCCTCAGTTTCTGATAATGGCTCCACACCAGATGTTGGAGATGGCCAAGATAGGCCTAGAAGAGGTTGCAGCGATACAGAATGCTGTACCCAACTGGGACAAGGCTTCCGAGCTAATATCAGATGAGGTAGTTGAGAAACTCTCCATCACGGGAACTCCCCAAGAATGCCTGAGGCGTTTTAGAGCATACATAGAGAAAGGAATAGATGAGTTCAACCTAGTATTTCCGCTTGGAGCAGATATGAAAAAGATGATTAGGTTTCTTGACGAAGATATAATCCCAAGAATTGAAGAGAACGCTTGAAAATAAAGAATTTGTTTCCAAGACTATTTAAGTCTCGGTATAACGTCGTCCTTTATGAGATTGAAAGCCTCCTTCAGATCCGGGCCAAAGGGTGATGACAAGACTACTTGGGTCGCCCCAGCATTCATCATTTCCCTGAATTTTTGTGCGCAAGTTTTAGGAGTACCAACTATTCCGAGAGCGTCTACCATTTTGTCTTTAATCTTCTTTTGTGCTTCTATTATTCCTCCCTTGAAGAGGGCTTTTCTAACAATCTCTTGCTCGTTTTCGCTCATGTCTAGTTGTACAAGCCATGATTTTGGAAGATTGGTGATCATGTAGGTTATCTCGGGCTTTATTGCTTCTCGCGCTTGGTTTTCATTCATGGAAACTGAAAGGGGTATAGTGTTTGCTATGTCAATCTTCGAGATGTCGCGACCTGCTTTCCTAGCACTTTCCTTTATTAAATTCACCTGATTCCTCAATAGTTTTATTGGAGATGTGGGAAGGACTCCATCGGCTATCTCGCCCGCAAGAGACAGCATTCCTTCTCCTCGGGCAGCTAAATAGATAGGAATCTTACTTTTGCGGAACATTTGGACTCTGACCATTTTCATGGGGGAGCTATCGTGGTTTACGATTTCCCCGTTTACGAGTCGTCCAAGAAGATTGACTGCTTCTCTGACAGTTAGTAAAGGTTTGTCCCATAACCTTATTCCCAAAGGCTGAAGAGTCAGGGAGCCACCTGGCCCAAGACCAATTACGGCTCTTCCATTAGAAATCTCATCTATAGATAACATCGCCGCGGCAATATGTGCTAGATGTCGTGTGTAAGGGTTTGTGATGTCTGTGCCAAGTTTCACTTTCTTTGTGTTCAGGGCTAAGATTGTCATAGTTACAAATGGGTCTCGATACGGAGAAGAAGGTATTTCGTCAGCCACCCAGATATATTCTACACCCATCGTTTCGCACAACTGGGCAATCTTAACATATTCCAATGGACTCTTACTGGGAGTTATCGCTATTCCCAAAGTTGCCATTTTCGTCATCTGGAAATGATCTATCGCTCTTGGAGCTTATAAAAATGACAACCGGTCAATTGATGGAATGGCGAAGCCCCGGCACTATCAAAGTGTGGCGCCCTTCGGTAGGAAAGATTCTTTTCTTTCCTTTGGCCGGGATTTGAACCCGGGTCGTGCGGGTGATTCGGCTACCCTTTTTTCGGGTTCAGCCGCACATACTAGGCCGGGCTATACTACCAGGGCTTCCATCACATTGAATGAGCAGTTTTTATTTAAATTTTTACTATAACAAATGGAAGAGGAAAAGTTATTAGGAAGATTCCGTTTGAGAAAGCTTCTTAGCGGGTCCATGGGCCCGTAAGCCGATCTTTGTTTCGGCCGGGAGGCTCAGCTAGGAAGAGCATCGGAGAGGTCGCCTGAAAATGGCGCTTCGGTGAAACTTTTAATGAGAAAAGAAGAAATCCGGGGGTCACGGGTTCAATTCCCGTCGGGCCCGCTACAATTACATGCGAGAAAGCTTGCATCGCATGCGTGATGATCTTTCACAAATTAGTCATCTTTACCTGAATCTCCTTGCTAGAGTCTCCTTGTTTTGATCACCTGATTTGAAGTGTTCCCATCCACGAGATTCAATAAGTATCGTATCATGACCTCTTTTGTATCTAACACCTCGCTCACGTGTTGTGCGACCAATTCTAATGAGTTTTCCACCGACTTGTTCAATAGCCTCTTTGGCTTCTTCCCATTTCTCTTGGTTTACAGTCATGACCAATTCATATTCCTCGCCACCGTAGAGGATAAGATCCTCAAGCTTAATGTTGCTCATTTTTGCATATTCCTTCACAGACTCAGTTGTTGGCAACTTGTCTACAATGAACCCCTTTCTACTTGATTTGGATAATTCGTGAAGACTCCAAGCTAGCCCATCGCTAGAATCAATTATGGAAGTTGTTAGACCACGCTTGCTCAGGGTCAGTCCCTCATTTAGTCTTGCTTTCGGCATGTACAAGGCTTCCAATAGTTCCGCTTCCAGCTTCCTGCGAATTCTTACCGTTTTATCAACAAGGCATTGTAGCCCTGCCGCAGTCTTCCCAAATGGGCCAGTGACAGCTACAATATCATTGGGTTTCGCTGTGCTTCGGAGAGTTATTTGGCCTTTTCTTGTCGCCCCCAAGAGCATAACTGCAATTACCAGATCTCTGGACTCATTTGTGTCACCTCCGAGGACAAAGGCACCGTATTCTCTGGCCCCGGCATTGACTCCTTTGGCTAAAGCTTCCAAGCTGATTTTCGAATATTCAGCAGGAATACCCAAAGAGACCAGTACGGCCTTGGGTTCGACCCCTTTTGCTGCAAAATCGCTTATCGTTCCGACCACTGCTTTTCTACCCACTTGCCAGTCCGTCATCCCAGGTGGCACATCGGTCGAAGCTACCAACATATCCGTCTTAATTGCTGCCAAAGCATCTTTTCCAAGGTCAACCACAGAGACATCATCGCCAAAGGGCACTAGAAGATCAGGAGCTTCCTCGAAATTCTTATGGAAGATATCTATTATCTTCCATTCCCCAAGATCCTTAGCTCTCAACAACACTTATCACGCCCCACAATTAGGAGTCTATACATAATATCCTTAGATTATGAAAAATTTCTTTAAAAACCTCTACCTCTCCAATAGTTAGTGTGCCTCGGTGGCTCAGTCTGGTAGAGCGACGACCTCGTAAGCCGTAAGTCCCGGGATCGAAGCCCGGCCGAGGCTTCATTCATTTGGAATTGGAATACCTTAATAGCTAAGAAATATTCCATCTAGATTCTGGTCGGCAAGGCGGGGATTTCCGAGCTAGGTCTAAGGAGTAGGACTGAGGCTCCTATGGCGCAGGCCTTCGTGGGTTCAAGTCCCACTCCCCGCACCATCTTTCTAAAGCTAAACTCAATTTCGTCCACTTTACTCAAAAGATTCTCAATTGGAAATGTTTCTGTTCTTTCTAAGTAATGATATTTAAGGGAGAGAGCATATCCCTTATGGTTAGTTTGCAGCGGAGGTAGCCAAGTTTGGTCAAAGGCGCAAGGCTCAGGACCTTGTCTCGCAGGAGTCCAAGGGTTCAAATCCCTTCCTCCGCACCATTGAAATCCTAAAAACACCTACCCACATCAATCCTGACTTAGCTTCGATCCGTTAAGGAGTAAGAATCATCTGCTGCCACGATCAGTAAATCTTTGAGGCTATTCTGAATTTGTCCAGAATCCTATTGCATATCTTTGGGTTTCCGGCTATCAAAGATGCTCTGGATTTGGGGGTCAAGGGTACATTTAGTTCAACCCCAGTAGGATCCAGCACCACTCCACCCGCCTCTCTTAGTAGTAAGTAAGCTGCTGCTATGTCAGTAGCTCGAATCCTATCTCTAATATCGATAAATACTTCTATCAGTCCAGAAGCCACTTGACATAACTCTAATGCGTTGGCGCCAAAATGCCTTAGATGACGGCAACTCAAAATAATTGGTTCAACTCTTTTCAGCATGATTTTATCGATTCCACTTAAGTCTATACCTACAATGCTCGAAGCGACGTCCGTCTCGCTTGATACCT
Source organism: Candidatus Bathyarchaeota archaeon RBG_16_48_13 (assembly GCA_001775995.1). Taxonomy (GTDB): domain Archaea; phylum Thermoproteota; class Bathyarchaeia; order RBG-16-48-13; family RBG-16-48-13; genus RBG-16-48-13. The sequence continues at coordinate 54,207 of MEZH01000001.1, read as the reverse complement.
CTAATGGCTGTCCGTTGTGGAGAGCTCCTCTTCCTCTTCCAGCCTCAAATACTTCACCATTCACCAGATTCATTACTAATCCGTAGAACACCCCGTCCAAAAATGGTTTGTCAGAGATTGCTATGGATGTAGCATAGAAATCTATGCTATGAAGTGCGTTAGTTGTCCCATCAACAGGGTCCGCCACCACGAATAAATCTGATTCTCCACCTATGATCTTAGTGCCCATTTCCTCGCTCACAAAGGTGCAGCACACTGATAATTCAAGGTATCAACGATCGCTTCTTCCGCAGCCTTGTCTATTTTTCTTGTGGTGTCCCCGCCAGCTCCAATTCCAAAAGATCTTCTGCCCTCATTTGTCCCAACTAGATGTGTGACTCTTCGCTTTACTTCTGTGGCTGCCTCTAATATGAGAGTGTTCCAGTTCAAATCATCGTTCCACCCAAGAAGCAATCTCAAACTGCGATAAGAAATGACGGCGGTTTACCATTGGCCAGTTGTCAGGAATTGATGAATTGAAGATGCCGCCCTCTTTCCCGTACCCATGGCGTTGATGACCGTTGCATCCGCCCACCCGGTTGCAACATCTCCCCCTGACCAAATGCCCCTCTTTGATGTCCTTCCCCATTCGTCAGCTATGAAACGGCCATCTCTGTCCGTTTCAAGATCTTTTGTCACTTTTGACAGGAGCGGATTTGGTCCCTGACCTATAGCTATGATCACTGTCTGAGCATCTATCGTGAAACTATGATTGGGGATCGGTACTGGTCTTCTCCTACCCGTTTCATCAGGCTCACAAAGTTCCATCATTCCGCATTCTACCTTCTCAACCCAACCCCTAGAGTTGCCTATGAGTCGCAGAGGGTATGTCAAGAAATTAAACAGTATCCCCTCATCTTTAGCATTCAGAACCTCTTCTCTTCGAGCTGGCATCTCCTGTTCAGATCGCCTATATACCACATGTACCTTCTCCACCCCGAGCCTCAAAGCGGTTCGGGCAGAATCCATTGTCACATTTCCTCCTCCGATCACTACAACTTCCTTTCCCACAATCAGAGGCGTATCGTATTCTGGAAAGAGATATGACTTCATTAAATTGCATCTGGTCAAGAACTCATTTGCCGAGTAGACTCCATTCAGATTTTCTCCAGATATACTAAGAAAATAAGGCGATCCAGCTCCAGTCCCTAGAAAAATCGCTTGGTACCCCATTTCAACGAGTTCATCGATTGTGAAAATCTTTCCAATTACCATGTTAGTCTCCAGCTTTGCACCAAGTCTTTTGACATAGTCAACCTCGGCAGCCACAATCGACTTAGGCAATCTGAATTCAGGTATACCGTAAGCTAGTACGCCACCTGGTGTGTGGAGAGCTTCAAAGATAGAGACAATGTGACCTAACTTGGCTAGGTCCCCAGCTACAGTCAATCCTGCTGGTCCAGATCCAATTACAGCAACCTTTTTTCCAGTAATTGGAGCGATACTAGGCATCGTAATTCCCTTCTTCAATTCGTAATCAGCTAAGAATCTCTCCAAAGCTCCGATAGCTAGAGGCGACCCTGTTTGACCCATCGCGCAGTAAGCTTCACATTGACTCTCCTGAGGGCAGACTCTGCCACATATTGCTGGAAGACTGTTGCTTTCTCTAATCACTGAGATGGCCTTGTCAAAATTTCCTTCTCTAACATACCCGCAGAAAGATGTGATATTGATGCCAACAGGACAGCCCCTTCGACATTGAGGATCTTGGCATTGCAGACATCTGCTCGCTTCCATTATAGCTTGGTCCGGCTCAAAACCTAAAGCAACTTCGTTGAAGTTCTTGATCCTCTCTACTATGGGTTGCTTTGGCATTTCCTGTCTTCTAAAATATCTGTAGACTGTTGGATAGTTTGGGTCTTCCTTGTAAAGTACTATGTTCAATATCATCTCTTTGGTTGAAATTCCTGTGTCTATTTTATTTAGCTCCAATATCCTGCACCTTTCATTTTTTCATTTTGGCTTCGTATGCGTGAAGGGATTCCTTTTCCTTTTCTGTATACATATTTTGGCGGGCCATAAGTTGATCAAAATCCACTAGGTGCCCATCAAATTCCGGTCCGTCAACGCAGCCCAACTTCATCTCGTTGTTCACCCTTACTCTACAGACGCCACACATCCCTGTAGCGTCCAACATAATAGGGTTGACGCTAACAATCGTCCGTATGTTGAAAGGTCGAGTAATCTCTGAAGCGACCTTCATCATTATAGCTGGCCCTATAGCTAGAACCATGTCGATTTTCTTACCATCAGCAACAAGCTTCTTGAGAACATCTGTCACAAAACCATGGTGACCCTTTGAGCCATCATCGGTCGTTATGTATAATTCATCACTGTATTTTCTCATTTCTTCCTCAAGAATTAAGAGATCCTTACTGCGAGCACCCAAAATGGTTATCAGTTTGTTTCCAACTAGTTTCAAAGCCTTAATCTCCGGATAAGCCACAGCAGCAGCCGTTCCGCCAGCTATCGCCACGACTTGACCATAATTTCTAATTTCGGAAGGAGTGCCGAGCGGTCCAACGACGTCTTGAATGGCCTCCCCGGTTCTCAATCTACCGAGCTCCTTGGTAGTTTTCCCCACTTCTTGGAATATTATTGTAATCGTCCCTTCCCCGGGATCTTTTTCGAAGACAGTTAGAGGAATTCTTTCTCCTTTCTCGTTCGTTCGGAGAACTATGAACTGACCTGGCATACATTTCTTTGCTATCAGCGGGGCATTGATTCTGAATTGCTTTATGTTAGGCGCCAGTTCTATTTCGGCTACTATCTGGTACATTTAGGTTCCTCATTGTGAAGTCTTAAAGACGAGTTTCCTCTATAAAGGCGCTTAATTGACTCAAAACGAGTCTTTAAATTTTTTCTATGAAATAACAGCTTCCAAATACCGCTCCAGAATGCGTCTAAGGTGCGGTTTGGTTCCAAACTCTTCTTCGAATTGGTTTAGGGCCAGTTTCTCGATGTAAAGTTTTTTATTCTAAAAGCTACAAAATTATCGAGTCGGAGAACTCTATAATGTCCAAGAAGAAAGCAAAAGCAAAACCAAAGAAAAAGTAGTTACGAATAGCCTTTTTCGGGTATTGTGCCCTTCCACGGGCATGTGATCATTATTCTTCCTTTTTTTCCTTCATAATTAAAGTGGAAAATCTTGGAGCCCCGGGCGGGATTCGGACCCGCGACCTACAGCTCTTTGTTGATGGATACCAAGCTGGCGCTTTAGCCCGCCTTCGCACTCAAGGCATCTGACCATGCTGAGCTCTCTCGCCCAAGGTTTGGGTACCGAGGCTCGATGCCGGGGCACATTTGACATTCAAGAAGGTTATAGATTAGCTTTTATGTTTTCCCTCCCCGAAAATCGGCAATCCTACTGGATTGCCCATGTTTTTCCAATTTTCTCCCAACGAATCCATTGACAAGAAATGTTTTATTTGAAGAAATTACGCTTATAAGAACTACTCCAGAAATTACATAATCCGGGATAGGATACTCCTAACTGTAGCCGAGGTTTCAGATTCTTTGAGCCGTATAATGAAATATTTCGGAAAAGAAAAGAAAGAGCCTGAAAAGTCGACGACTCTTCCCATTACAGAAGAACCAAGAATGAAATTGCCATTCACCTCCAGTAAGACGATCAAAGATGAAGAGGCAACTCAAGCGAAAGAGGAGTTGAAGATCTCCAGCCTCTTGAAGGAGATCACTAGCTACGCCTTGACGCGACTCTATGAGGCAGAGGCTGAAGGAAAGATAAGCGAGGGTGAACGGGACCACCTCACCAAGAAGTATAAAGAAGAACTTAGTCAGATAGAAGAGAAACTAGATTATAGTCAGTCCGTCATAGACTTATACAAACTGGAAGAGACTCAATCTGAACTAATCGGGATGTTCTACGAAAAGATAGATGAATTGAATCGTAAGATCGACGATGTCCGTGGCCTCTTGGGGCAAAAGCGTAGCGAAGTGGCTGAAGAGAAACCCAAGGATGAGGCTGCCAAGACTCCGTCGGAAAAGACTAGGCCAAAGGAGACAAAGCCTAAGCCACCAACTCCTAAGAGTCCAACAGAACAGAAGATCGAGAATATCAGGGAAGAGGTACTGAAGCTCATCGAAAAACTCGACAAGACCGAGGCTGGAATCTAAGAATGTCCTTTGAGAAGGACTGGAGAGAGGATGCAAAGAGAGCGGCCGTTGAACAAGCTCTTAAGAGAATTAGAGATGGCCAAATCGTTGGTTTGGGGAGTGGAAGCACAGCAGCTTATGCCATAAGAGAACTCGGAAAAAGAATCGCGACGGAAGGTCTGAATGTTTTAGGGATTCCCACTTCCTATCAATCGATGTTTTTGGCCATTGAATCTGGAATAAGACTGACTACCCTCAACGAAAACCCTGAGATAGACATCGCGATTGATGGTGCTGACCAGGTCTCTAGAGATCTGAACCTTATAAAGGGCGGAGGCGCGGCGCTAACCCGCGAGAAGATTATTGACAGTGCCGCTAAAGACCTCTTGATAGTCGTAGATGAAACCAAAATTGCCGCGATTCTAGATCATCCAGTTCCCCTTGAGATATTCCCTATCGCCCTACAGACATCGTCGAAAAGAATCCAACAACTGGGCGGAAAACCTATCTTAAGGCAGTCCTTGGGCAAAGTTGGGCCCGTCATTACTGATAATAACAATTTCATAATTGACGTGGATTTTGGCGTCATAAAAGAACCGGGAAACCTCGAAAACAAACTCAAGACGATCCCCGGAATTGTTGAAACAGGGCTTTTCCTAGATATGGCCACAGAGGTCTACGTTGGTAACAAAACCACTGTACATGTTCTTAGGAAGAGCATCATTTGAAGTAAAGCCGAGGGTGGGTTTCGAACCCACGATCTCCAGATTATGAGTAACGCTCCTCTCATAGAGAGGTCTGGCGCTTTGGTTTGAGGTCACTCATCTAACCAGGCTGAGCTTTCGGTAGTCGGAGACCAACCCCGGCCTATAAGGCCCCTCGGCACACACTATTTGCCAGAAAACGTTTCTACGCTTTCTGGTCCAGAGTAAGTTGTGTGATGGATGCGAACAATTTAAAAGGTTTGCTGAATCTGTTCTCTCATGTGCCTCGGTAGCTTAGCCCAGCAGAGCGATGGCCTTGTACGATATCTTAAGGAAAGCCATTGATCGTGGGTTCAAATCCCACCCGAGGCTCTATACTGATGTGGTGGGGCCGGCCGGATTTGAACCGGCGATCTCGTGGTTTCTTTGCCTATATGCACCCAAGCCACGAAGCTAATCCCATAATGTCTAGACCAGACTAGCAGACAGCCCCCCTCCCAAACAAAGAACCAATCCATAATCATATTTATGTCTTTCATGATTCTCATTTTCTTCAAGATCAAGTGGTAAAGTTATATATTTCACAGTTGTATGACTACGGAGATGATGGCGGGGGGCCGTAGTCTAGCTAGGGATGACGACATCAGGCATAACCTGACGTTAAGGGCTCCAGAGTACATAAAATGGATTGACCTGTACTCCAGGGATGAAGAAACTCTGGAGCGTTCGGGGAAACCCGTAGATCGTGTGTTCAAATCGCACCGGCCCCACCATTCCCGCTGCTTCAGGGTTTTTATATATGTGTAGAGTCCATATTTGCATCAATTGCAGATTGCTGGAGGTGATAAAAAATTCTCTTCTTACACCTAATGAGAGCTTATGCGCCATTACCGATCCCATTGCAGCAATTTGCCAAAGCGGCGAATGAACACGCAGAATATATAAAGAAACTTGAGAAACAGGGCACAATAAAGTTCACTGCCGCATATCTAGGGAAACGAGCAAGAGTGATCATATTTGACGTCAAGAGCGACATTGATCTTTTCGAAGCCATAAACGGAGATCCACTATTCAACTATACCGAACGAGAAACATATCCGCTCATTACCAGTGAAAAAGTCTATCCTATATACGAAAGAATTGAAAAAGAGTCCAAGAAGAAGTGATAGCCGACGCCGGCATTTTTTTTCTTCTTTATAGACATTTTTTCCCTCCTCACGCTGAACTTGAATCAATAAACCTGTCCAAGAACACTCTTCCATGGTGTATCCAGATGTTAACACTGAAATATTTAAGTAGGAGCGTATTGTTTCTTTCTTGTCGTTCGCCGGTCATAGGGTCTTGGAAACGCCCGATCCCATTCCGAACTCGGAAGCTAAGCAGGACCACGTCCCGTTTCCCTGTGGTGCGAGAGCCTACGAGGGCCCGGGATTCTGGCGAGCGACTTCAACATAATCCAAAAGACTTATCTTTCTGAGCCCTACCCTATGAATGGAAAATCATAAAATCAAACGGTTACTTCTCTTTTCTGTCCGTCAATGGAGAATGTAGAAAGAATGTCATTCATCAGTCAAATTGCCCCCACAGACCAGGTCTCCCAGCTTATTAATCTCCTCTTCCAGGTCGCCTACCCACTATTTTTCATAATATTCCTTCTATACGGTAACAAGCTTCAGGTTCGAACATGGCTCTGGGATATTGAGAAATCTCTCAATAAGCTGAAAATCATGAGAGACAAGACAAAACAGATCACCATAGATACCTTGAAGGACACCGGTAAGACCAGCGACGACATGATGGCTAGACTTGATCGCATGATGGAATTCTTCCTAATAGAACCTGTCTCACTCGACCCAGCGGGTATAGTCGGAAAACTTGACCACTTGATAACTTTGGAGGAAGAAAGGTTCAAAGAGGATATTCGGCTGATTACACCTTCTGCTAACGATATCCAGATCAACAATTATAGTCTCTCTGTAGAAGTTGCTGCGGCCCTAAACACGTTCTACAGGGTAGTAAGACACTATTATGTGCAAGGTAAGAGGACAAAGAGTATTTATTCAATCATGCAACTCCAAATGTCAATGCCCCTAATCATGGAGATGGCTGAGAGCTATTCCAAAGCCGCAGAAGCCATCGCAGCGGGACAACCCATAGGTGACGCTGCGGGAGCCATGGTAGCTGGAAAACTAATGCATGGTATGCCTACCAGAAAAGTTGCAAAAGACACGGTCATGGCTGAGGTGCCTATGGACGGCAGGGCTCTCCTTGTATTGAAGGCCGAAGGACCGGGGGGGACAGTTGGCAAGCCTGGAGACGGTATAGTCAACCTGATAGAAGAGCGGAACGGAAAAATAGCAATGCTCATAATGATAGATGCAGGATTGAAACTCGAAGGTGAAAAGTCCGGAGAAGCCTTTGAAGGCATTGGTGCAGCTATAGGCGGACCAGGAGTAGATAAATTCAAGATAGAAGAGGTTCTAACGAAGTATAAAATCCCTGTGAATGCTGTTGTCATAAAAGAATCCATGGTAGAATCCATATCTGCTATGAAGAAGAGTCTAATAGACGGCGTTGATGATTCCATCAAACGCGTGAGAAGACTGATTGCCGAGAAGACTAAAGAGGGTGATACTATTATTGTTGCGGGGATTGGCAACACACTCGGTGTGGCACAATGAGGAGGCTGAACATGACCGAACAACAACCACAAAAGAAGAAAGGCATCAACACCTTCTCCACATTCTATTTGATAATTCTACTGATTTTCGTGGTCTCAATGTGGTTCCTCTTCAGGGCAATAATATTCTATCAAGAGGGTCTAATGGACGAGTTTATGACTAGTACATTGATTGCAGCCATGGGTTTAGCCACCTCAGGATATATGCTATTTCAGATGAGGCGAAGAACTGAGGCCATAACCGCCATGGTTCAGAAATCTGAAGTCGTTTCAGTCTTGGAATGTGCCAAGTGCGGATTTAAGAACTTACGCAAGTTCTTGAAGGGTGATCACGTCTTCAAGGTCGTTGAATTGTGTCCACGATGCTCTGCAGACAGCTTGATGATTACTGCAATATATCAACAGGAAGACGAAAAGGCCAAATCACAGGCCTAGAGTGTTATGACCACGCTCTCATCTTTCTTTATGAGAACTGTGTGCTCAGCTTGGGCCACAAGACTTCCACTCGCCTCGATCAGAACTGGATAGGCCATAATGCTCTTGGAGGCTAGAATCTCCAAAAAGGCCCTCCTCTGACCGTCGGATGTTCCGGAATAAAGCCATCTCTCTGGGAATGGCAATGTTCTTTGGGATGATCGTATCTTCTGAAGCAGGATTTTTGCTTCTATCCCTTTTGGTTTTCGATCTCTCAAGAATCTGTAGATGTAAGAATCCCTTCCATTTTTGACCTGACCAGCTGCGTCATTCATAGTTACGAAAGGTTCTATTGCATAAACCTCCCATTCTTCGGTCTTGGTACCATTCATCTGACCAACGTTAGGTATCGACTTTCCGCTATGAATAATATACTGATCCATTTTGTGGCCTGAGAGATTCGATATAGGCTTGAAACCATTGGATTCTATGGTCTTCTGGATCACTGACCCAATCTTGGAGACCTTTGTTCCAGGCTGAATCTCGACTATGGCAGCCTGCAAAGCTCTTTGAGCTGTCGCAAAAAGGTCTTCGTACCTCCTATCCAAACATATGGTGGTTGCCGTATCCGCGATATAACCATCGATATGCACCCCCAAATCGACCTTGACTATGGAGTCAGGCGGAACGACGTGGTTATCTTTGGGAGGCGATGTGTAGTGAGCTGCTATATCGTTGATGCAGACGTTGCAGGGGAAAGCAGAGTTTCCTCCCTTTGCTCTTATGAGTCTCTCGATCCCTTCACAAATATCTATGATCTGGGCTCCAGCTTTTACCAACTGCTTTGCTGAGTTTCTTACCTCTGAGGCAATATGGCCGGCCTGCATGTATTTTTTAACGATATCCTCAGAAAGCAATTAAAACCACCTTGCTCTGTACAATTGGTCGTATATAATTGACCTAGATAAATAGTTATTAATGATCCATGATTTTTCATGGGAGTTTAATCTTCAGGAAGGCGGGAAGTTGGAAAAAACAATCTGGCTCGGACACGCTGCCTTTGAGATGACCTTAAACAACAAGAAGACTCTGATTGATCCACGGCTCACGGGAAATCCAAAGGCGCCACTAAAGAGTGCAGACATGTCCGATGTGGATTACATCTTGGTGACTCATGACCATGCAGATCACGGATTGAATGATGCACTAAAAATAGCGAAAAGAACTAACGCCACATTTGTAAGCATCTCTGAACTGAGCAAGTACGCTTCATCGAAAGGCGTCAAGAACACTGTTGGAATGAATATTGGTGGCGTCATGGAAGCGGACGGACTAAACTTCATCATGACTTATGCTGTTCACTCATCTAGATTAGGGAATCCTGTTGGCTTCGTAATAAAATCTGCTAGGTCTTCTGTATATCATCCAGGTAATAATGCGCTCTTTGGTGACATGAGTATTATAGGTAGATTGTATCACCCTCGGGTCTTCATCGTACCATTGGTGGTCACTACACCATGGGTCCAATAGAAGCAATTGAGGCGATAAAGCTAGTGAAGCCCAAAATCGTCATACCCAGTCACTACAACACTTTTACGCGGATACATCAAGAAGTTGAGGTCTTCGCCTCAATGGCTGAAAGAGAGGCGACGGAAGTTGAAATACATATACTTGAACCTGGAGAGACTCTTGAATTATGACAGACTCATGATCAGTGATTATTCATGCATTCTGACTCACGAGTCTACAAGATAGCCATACTTGGTGGCACTTTCGATCATTTTCACAAAGGCCATGAGGCACTACTGAAAAAAGCGGCTCAAACAGCCGAATACCTACTCATTGGTTTGACGACGGATGAAATGGGTCGAAGATCCAAAGAACATCTCATCTCAACCTATGAGGAGAGGGAGAGGAATTTGGCAACATATCTCAAGGAACAAGCGGTCAAACGGTTTTCCATATTTCCGATCACTGATCCATATGGTCCAGCAATTACCCTTAAAGACATAGATGTGATCGTTGTAAGCGAAGAAACCAAAGTTAGAGCAAAAGAGATTAATGTGAAAAGGCGCAAGAAAGGACTAAAACCTCTGAAAATAATAGCCATAAGACAGGTATTGGCCGAAGATGGGAAACCAATCTCCTCCGACAGAATATTGAAAAAGATAATTGACCGAAACGGTGCATTGATGAGAGAATGGAGGTTAGAGAGGCATTGAAAGACACTATAAAGCTCGATCCTTGGGGCACTACTGACATAAGGGATTACTCAAAGCTTTTTGACCTATTTGGTATAGAACCTCTGGATAAATCGAAATTCAGAGCTTTCGAATCGAATCGTTACATAAGGAGGAATATTGATTTCGGCCACAGGAATCTCGAGCGTATTCTTAAGGCCATAGAGAACAATGAACTCTACGCAGTAATGTCAGGCATCAAACCCACGGGGCCCTTTCATTTGGGAAGCAAGATGACCGCTGATGATATTATATACTTCCAAAAGATCTCGCGAAATGCTCGCGCTTTCTATGCCATAGCCGATGTGGAAGCCTACTGCGACAATGGGCTTACTTTTGCCGAGACATCCGAAATAGCCACGAATAACGTCGCAGATATACTTGCTCTGGGGCTTGATCCAGATAGAGCCTACGTCTACAAACAGTCAGAGGCACTGACAGTCATGAACATGGCATTCATCTTTTCACGGGGCGTCACCAATAATATGATGGAAGCAATCTATGGCAAGAAACCCTTCGGGCTTTATGTGTCTGCTTTGATTCAAGCAGGCGACATTCTCCTGCCCCAGACTGAAGGTTTTGGAGGACCTAAGCCAGTGCTAGTTCCGGTTGGTGCGGATCAAGATCCTCATATCCGGCTTGCCCGTGACTTAGCAAAAAAATATTATCCGGATTTTAAATTTGTCTTGCCCAGCGCCATATACCATAAGCTGACCCGTTCGCTTTCAGGGGAGTATAAGATGTCTAAGAGGGATCCTCTTAGCCTCCTGACTCTTGACGACAACCCAACGTTGGCTAAAAAGAAAGTAATGAGTTGCTTCACAGGCGGCAGAGAGACCACTGAGAACCAGAAGAAGTACGGCGGCGAACCCGAGAAATGTGTTAATTATGAGCTGTGTGTCATACACTTCGCTGAAGACGACGCATTGGTCAAGAAGATCTACAATGAATGCGTGCAAGGCAAGAGAATATGTGGCGACTGCAAGAAGGAGGCGGCGGAGCTCGTTACGAACTTCTTGAATGAGCATCAGAGAAGAAAAGCCAAGCTCATCGACAAATCCCGTGAGCTATTGGCTAGGAGTAGGGAGCAACTAATATTATCTCTAAAATAGATAGTTGAAATTTCATCCATGGGAAAATGACTCTAATGGTGATTCTCTCAATTGACTGACCTAAGGGAAAACGAGCGTCTTGCGATTCTCGCCTTGAAAAAGGTCGATGATCATACAGACGTAGAAAGGTTGACCCAAATAAGCGAGCTCAAAGGCCCTGCTCTAATGCAAGCAATATTCGCGCTTTCAGAAAAGAGACTGGTCGAACTGAGAGAAAGAAACCAGAGCTTCGCATATCTTTTAGAGGAAGGCTCTTCATACTTGTCGAAAGGTCTGCCCGAAAGACAGATACTTGAAGCTGTATTGGACAAGGGTGGAGAACTGACTACGTATGACGTCGGCAAACATACTGGCCTAGATGAAAGTGTCATTAACATGGCTCTTGGCTGGCTTAAGAAGAAAGGATGGGCCACATTAACGAGAAGAGATGGCGGAATTCTCATATCTGCCAAGAGAGACCAGGAACAAGGGCTAGATGAACAGCTCCTAATTCTGTTTGAGAAGAAAAACGAGCTCCCAATAGACGACCTGACCTCGGAGTGTAGAGAGGCATTGAACGTCCTTCGCAAGAGGAACCTCTTGGAAGTTGTGGAGAGAACTCTGCGAGAGGCTTATCTTACAGAGAAGGGGCGCTCCCTATCTGAGAAAGATTTGAAGGGAATTCGAGAGATAAGCGCGCTGACCGCCGACGTATTGAAATATGACCTCTGGAAGGAGGCAAAGTTCGTTCCCTATGACGTGAAGGCCGAGCCGCCGGTCGTATATCCAGGAAAGAAGCATGTCTATCTGGAATTCCTCGAGGATGTGCGGCGTTTCTTAATAAGTATGGGATTTGCAGAAGCTGAGAGCTCATATATTGAGACTGAGTTCTGGAATTTCGATGTGCTATTTCAAGCCCAAGATCACCCTGCGCGTGAGGTTCATGATAGCTATGCCCTCAAGAACCCTACAAAGGGGAGAATCTCAGACAGAGGGCTCATGAGAAGAGTCATGTGGACCCATGAGAATGGCTGGATAACCGGATCAACAGGCTGGAGATATAAATGGAACCCTGAGATCGCCCGCCGCCTCATCCTAAGAACTCAGACTACTGCCACCTCTATACATTATCTCTCAACTCACAAGAGGCCTCCAGTGAAGATGTTTTGCATTTCCCGCAATTTCCGACCTGACTTCTTGGATGCAACTCACTCAATGGAGTTCTATCAATGCGAAGGAATAGTGATGGGCAAAGACGCGAACTTCAGACACCTTCTGGGATTCCTCAAAGAGTTCTCAAGGGCTTTTGGGATAGACAAGGTCAAGTTCAAGCCGGGATACTTTCCTTTCACAGAACCCAGCGTGGAGGGGTTTGTGCAGCACCCAAGGCTCGGCTGGATCGAATGCCTGCCAGGAGGAATTTTCCGACCTGAAGTTATCAAGCCGTTGGGGCTAGATTGCCCAGTCCTAGCGTGGGGAATAGGCATAGATAGGATCGCCATGGCATCTCTCGGAATAGATGACATTAGAGAGCTTTTTACAAAAAAACTGGATTGGCTTCGCGCGAAACCCTTGAGGTGAGCATACGCCAACGATTACAGTAAGCCATAGCGACCTGTGCGAACTCCTTAAGAAAGAGATGACTCTAGGTGAGCTCGAAGTTTATCTCCCTTCCATAAAATGCGAGGTAAAAGCGACCATTGGCGACGAAATAACGCTCGAACTGAACTCGGATCGCCCCGACATGTTGAGCGTTGAGGGAGTTGTAAGGGCACTGAGAAGTTTTATGGAAATGAAAACTGGTCCCCAAAAGATTATGGCAAAAAAGGGGCCGGTAAACGTTAAAGTCCTAGCTTCTACCGAAAAGGTCAGGCCATTCATAGCCTGCTCGATTCTGAGAGGAATAAAACTATCAGACGAGATAGTAAGGCAGATGATGCAACTTCAAGAGAAACTTCACGAAACTTATTGCCGAAATAGGAGGAAAGCCTCCATTGGCATATATGACTTGGATAGAGTCAGCCCCAACATAATATATGAGGCAGTTTCGCCTGGTAAGATCTCTTTCGTTCCCTTGGATGCAAATGAGAAGATGAGTGGAACGGAAATCCTAGAGAGGACGGATAAAGGCATTAGATATGCCCCAATAATAAAGCAACTGCGCGTCTACCCTCTTCTCAGAGACGAAAACGGAATTGTCCTTTCGATGCCGCCTATCTTGAACAGCGAGGACACGCGTGTCACATCCCTTACAGAAGACCTTTTCATCGACGTCACAGGACTCGATGAGCGCCTGGTAAATTCTGTCAACAACATACTCATATATAATCTAGCTCTTAGAGGCGGCAATCCGGAAATCGTCTCGATCAAATATTCAACTGGTCGGAAAATAGCTACTCCACTCCTCAAGCCAACTGAGATGACTATGAACATAGATTATGCGAATCAAACCCTCGGCCTCTCCATGGGCGCGGGGAGTATGACGAGATTACTCCGAAGAGCTGGACATAGTGCTAAACCTATAGATGGGCGCAAAATACGAGTTTTGATTCCACCATACAGATGTGATATTCTTCACCAGATTGATCTAGTGGAGGATGTGGTGATGTCTTATGGCTTCAACAACCTAACCCCAGAGCTTCCCTCCACGGCCACGGTTGGAAAAGAACTTGCAATTTCAACATTGACTCGGACGGCCAGAGAGATAATGGTAGGCTTCGCCTTCCAAGAGGTTCTAAACTACATCCTAAGCAACAAGAATATACTCTGCACGAAGATGAAAAGAGAGGCAGACAATCTAATAGAGATCTCAAATCCCATGTCAATGGAATATCATATGTTACGTGACTCCCTCATTCCTGGCCTTCTGAACTATCTCAGCTTCAATCGACATGTTCAGTATCCGCAAAAGATTTTTGAATGCGGCGACGTGATAGGCTACGCCCCAAAATCCTCTCCAAGAACCCTGAGGAAGCTGGCCGCCGTTATATGCAACTACAAGGCTAGCTTCGAGGAGGTTCAGTCCATAGCATATACAACTTTTAAGACTCTCAACCTAAAGCATTGGAGCATCGAGGGTTCTCACCACCCCAGTTTCATTGACGGAAGATCTGCGCAAATTAGGACAGAGGATGCCGAGATAGCTATTCTAGGCGAAATCCATCCTGAGGTTCTCAAAAACTTCGAGCTTGAAAATCCCGTTGTAGCCCTAGAGATCAACATGACTGAACTTCTGACTCAGTCTGAAGAATGAATGCGTAGCAAGATTAATCCCATAGTGAGATAAACTCTATCTAGCGGTCCCAGAAGGACCGCGAACCTCCGTAGATTGCTTTACGCCCCATATAGACGGTCCTGACAAAGATAGGCGAGAGCCCCTCAATGAAGAAAGGTTTATCCAGATATGGGACAGACGGGGGCGGGAGACGCCAACATCCCATGACCTGAGAGCTCAGTTTAGGTGGGCATAATGCCCTACAGTGAGACTGAGTGTTAGTTACTTGGGAGACAGGCTGCGCCTCCCGGAAGCTAAGAACCCATATTAGGGACCTTGCGATGAAAGTTCTAGCAACTGAGCGAGATTACTATGGATTTCTCAGAAAAGTTGTCCCTGATCACTAAGAATGCTACTGAAGTGGTCACACTAATAGATCTGAAGAAACTGCTCCAAGAGAAGAAACCGTTAAGAGGATATATTGGGGTTGAGCCTAGTGGCTTTTTCCACGTGGGTTGGATGATTTGGGCATCAAAACTCAAGGAGCTGATCGAAGCCGATATTGAGATGGTTTTCCTCCAAGCTACTTGGCATGCTTGGATAAATGACAAACTCGGTGGAGATATGAAAGCGATCCAGAAGTGTGGTGACTATATCATCCATTGCATCAGAGCCTTGGGTATTAACGTGAATAGATTTAAGGTCATAACGGCAGATGACCTGGTAGAAGATCCGGATTATTGGGCGCTTGTTCTGAAAGTGGCCAAGAGTTCATCTCTTCTCAGAATGAAACGAACTATGACTATTCTGGGAAGAAAGGGTAAGGAAGGAACAATGGATTTCTCCAAACTAGTCTATCCGTGCATGCAAGTGGCTGACATTTTCTATTTGAATCTCGACATATGTCTGGGTGGAACTGACCAAAGGAAAGCTCATATGTTAGCTCGGGATGCAGCAGAGAAACTCGGCAAGAAGAGGGTTATCGCAATCCACACACCGCTTATGTCATCGCTTACAGGGGCGGGTAGAATGGATATCTCCAAATCTGAAACGGAACTTATGGAGATTAAGATGAGCAAATCCAAACCCGAAACCGCCATTTTCATCCACGATTCGGAAGAAGTAATAGAAAAAAAAATCAGTGCTGCTTATTGTCCACCAAGAATTGTTGAGGGTAATCCAGTAATCGATCTAAATCGCTATCTGTTTTTCACAGACTCTAGCTTCAGTCTGCCAATAGACAGACCTAGGAAATACGGCGGAGATATCTCAATAGAATCGATCGAACGATTGACATCCTTCTATTCTGAAGGAAAGTTACATCCCTTGGACCTGAAGAACAGCACCATAAAAGTCCTTAATGAACGATTGAAACCCGTCAGGAGGTATTTTGCCGAGAATGAAGAAGCAAGGAACCTATACGATTTTCTAAATAAGAGAAGCATAACTCGGTGATCCGAACAGGTGTGCAATTGAACATTGAGCAAA
Source organism: Candidatus Bathyarchaeota archaeon RBG_16_48_13 (assembly GCA_001775995.1). Lineage (GTDB taxonomy): Archaea > Thermoproteota > Bathyarchaeia > RBG-16-48-13 > RBG-16-48-13 > RBG-16-48-13. Next base: position 38,221 of record MEZH01000001.1, on the reverse strand, counting down.
GGGCAGAAACGTTAATAAAGCTCGTGGAGAAACTTGCTGAAGAATCCAAAGAGACGGCTATCATAGTTGAAGGAAGAAAAGACGTTGTCGCCCTTCGTGAATTAGGCGTCACAGGCAAAATCATATGTTTGCATAATAGTGGCAAAGCTCTTACTAATCTTGTTGAGGAGATAAGTGATACGCAGAATTCCGTCATAATATTGACCGACTTTGATCGTTATGGGCGCGAGTTGGCGGGGCGCCTCCGTGGTTCATTGGAGGGAAATAGGGTCAAGGCGAATCTGGTATTCTGGAGAAGGATCAAGAGCCTAGTGCGACATGAAATAAAGGATATCGAAAGTCTATCCAGATATATGGAAAGATTAAAAAGTACACTTAAGCTATGATAGCGACTTGGGATACATACCTCTTACAATGATCTAATAGTTGTCTCACACGATTACGGTCATAATGTAAAGAGGAATTTGAAATTGAAGAAAAAAGGAAAAGGCGACAAAATATGGTTGCATCACAATTTACAACTAAATATGTTATTAAAGGCAAATTTGAAGTTGATGGGGTTGTCGAAAAACCCGACGTAATAGGCGCAATATTCGGCCAAACTGAAGGGCTATTCGGTTCAGAGCTTGACCTGAGAGAACTCCAAAAAACTGGTAGGGTCGGAAGAATAGAAATAGATTTAGAGTCCAAGAAAGACAGGACTTATGGTACCATCACAATAACATCAAGCTTGGATCGAGTTTCTACTTCAATTATCGTTGCTGCAATAGAAAGCGTGGATAGGATAGGTCCATGCGCCGCGAAGTTGAGCATCGAGAAGATAGACGATGCTAGGGAAGAAAAGAGAAAAGTCATCATAGATCGGGCTAAGCAAATACTCCAAAAATGGACCATTGAGTCGATTCCTAGCATCGACGAAGTCATAAAAGAAGTCTCTGACACCATGAAAATTCAAGACGTGGTGAGTTATGGTCCTGACGAATTGCCTGCGGGACCCGAAATGATTTCCTCCCCGTCCATAATAATAGTCGAAGGTAGAGCAGACATCATAAATCTCCTTAGATGCGGTATCAAGAACACCGTAGCTGTTGAGGGCGCCAAGATGCCTGAGACCATCGGTAAGCTATCCAGAGAGAAAGAGGTCACAGCCTTCTTGGACGGGGACAGAGGTGGCGACTTGATCCTAAAAGAACTTCTTCAAGTGGCAAATATTGACTACGTGGCAAGAGCGCCACAAGGCAAAGAAGTAGAGGAACTTACACCAAAGGAAATATTGAAAGCGCTGAAAGAAAAGATCCCAATCGATCAAATCAAGGAGAGCATGAAACACCACCACAGAGAGCCTAGAGAACCAAGAGAGTTTCGGGAAATACCAGCACCGAAAGAGCGCAAAGAATCCATCGAGCTAAAAGAGATCCCCAAAGTCCCTGTCCAATCGCAAATCCTAGAAGTTGTCAACGAACTTAGAAACACCCTAGAAGCTGTTATCCTGAGCAGCAGCATGGCAACTATTTTGAGACTCCCGGTGAACGAACTTGCGGAAAAACTACAACAAATAGAAGGTGCCGACACAGTAGTATTTGATGGGGTTATAACCCAAAGGTTAGTAGACATAGCAGGCGAAAAAGGTGTTAAGACTCTGGTTGCGGATAGGATTTCCGATGTCACAAAACGGCCAGTGAATATGAGGTTCCTGACTTTCAACGAAATAGCGCCGGAAAAATAAACCGCGCGAGACTAATCTGGCCTCTTCCTTTTTCTTACTTCTTGATTCCTCGTTGACGGTTTGTTGTCTGTTTTCAATTGAGTGTGTGCCAAAACTGAATCAAGGTTTTTAGCCTAGAAGGAGAATCTCTCCAGCAAGGTCTCAAGAGAGAAGTTGAGGGGCCGTCGGCTAGCTTGGTCTAGGCTACGTGGCTCGGGACTTGGCGAGAGCCCACGTGACTCCGGTCCAAATCCGGGCGGCCCCACCACGATACAAATCTTGACAACACATTCTTATCTATGGCATTTAGGTAAAGTCCTATCCTCTCGCTTGGAACTCAAACGCCCCTTGGAAAACGAAGATACATAACCTCTTCACAATAGGTGATGGTGCAAGCATCACAAGAGGACTAATCCAAGCCTCAGGCTTGATAGTGTCTAGAGAGCTACTGAAACGGTCAACTGTCAAACCCTAAGGATGACCCCTTAGATTTTTCACTAGGCCGATATACGTACCATCCAGAAGATAGATTTCTGCCTCATTCATATCCGTCACGTCTGACCTTCCGAGAGGGCCAATATGTCTCATAATGCCTATCCGATTCACGATCACTCCTCCCAAAATATCGTTGAACGCAGGCATTATGATCAGAGTCATCTTTTCCAGCTTGATCCCGAACCTTTCATGGAGTACTCTCAGTTCGTTCCCTTCGTCCCTTATATGGAGTTTCTCCAAAATCTTTCTGGCTAGGGCCTTCTCATCGCATGGTGCTTTCACCCAAGTCTGCTTGACAATTCTGAACCCCGACGGATCCCTAAACTGAACCATAGGATGGTTATGGGCTGTTACAAGATACCTCGCTGCTAACAGCTCATGGGAAGGCCAAGTATGTCCATGAAACACGCCCACCTTATTCTCTTCCCCTAATAGTACTCCCCTTGCATCCCTCAGATTGATCCCACGAGGCAAGAGGGGCTCTAAGTCGCCGTCGTGATTTCCTGGGACCACGTCCACCACATCCACCTCAGCTTTGACATCTTCAAAGAACTTGGGAATATCAGTCCATTCTTGAAGAGAGATGTTAGGAATACTATGCTTCACGTCACCGATCATAATCAATCTCTCTGGTTTTATCTCGCGGATAATCTCCAACAACCTTTTTTCAAGTCTAAACGTCTGAGATGGTATGTTTATTCCCTCCTTGGCCAAAGCCATCTCATAACCCAAGTGAAGGTCTCCTATGATCAGGGTCTTCTCACCTCTCTCCTCATATAGAAGGGCGGGCCATGGAACAAATGGTCTCAACAAGACTTTCGCAACTCGTATATTGAAAAAATGTCTGCAATAATATTAAAATTAAGAGATAATCAAACGAAGATCAGTGACAATGATCAGTATTCATGGACGAGAAGGCGATGGAGAGAAAAGATCGAGAAATCCAAGATCTGGAAAAGATATGCATAGACATGGTTAGGACCGGAACCATAACTGGCCCTCAGATGACCCACTTGGGTGTTCTCTTCGGAAAGAGGTTTGAGAACGCCTGGAAAGCTATCAACGAGGGTCGGATCAAGAAATATGTCTTCTCTCCAAGCCACAGGGTAGCCTGGATAGTTGTCGGGAGGGAAAGGGACTACCAGATTCTACCGATAGTCAATTACTGTACTTGCGACGATTTCTATTTCAGGGTTATCGACGGCTTAACTCACCTGTGCTACCACTTAATAGCCCAAAGACTGGCTGAAGCCCTAGATTTCTACGAAAAGATCGAAGAAGAAGATGACCTTTATGACCTACTTATGGGAGAATGGCGGGAATTCAAAGAATCTTCGTAACTCGATTTGTTTATTTGTCCATCGAATGAGTCGTAATAGATGCTGATCGATCATGATAAATGTGGGGTTTCATGCATCCATCGCGGGCGGGGTCGACAAAGCCGTTGACCGTGTTGTAGAGAGGGGCTGCTCAACCTTCCAGATATTCACAAGAAACCCCCGTAGATGGGAATTCTCCGCCCTAAAGCCGGAAGAGATCAAGAATTTCGTAGAGAAAGTGAACCAATATAATATTTCTCCTGCTGTAGCCCACATGCCATATCTCCCAAACCTAGCCACCTCAACCGAAGAGCTCTATGCAAGATCCTGTGAAACCCTAGAAAAAGAACTTGAGAGATGTGCTCAGCTCAAAATACCCTATCTGGTAACCCATTTGGGCAGTCATTTGGGACGAGGAATGGAAAACGGCATAAAACGGGTCTCGGATCTGATAGATCGGGCTCTCTTTGAGACACAGAACGCCTCCGTCACTATACTTCTTGAGAATACGGCCGGGACTCTTAACAGTATGGGCTCCACCTTTGGAGACATAAAAAGTGTCATCGATCGAATGTACAACAAGAACCGCGTAGCTCTGTGTTTCGACACCGCCCATGCCTTCGCTGCTGGATACGATTTGAGAACTGCAGAAGCGATAAGAAAAACTTTGGATCACTTTGACCGGGTTCTGGGCTTAGAACGGATAAAAGTCATCCATCTAAACGACTCGAAAGGAGATCTAAGATCGGGAAAAGATAGACACGAACACATAGGTCTAGGTTACATTGGAGAAAAAGGCTTTCGGAGCTTCTTAGAATATGAAGGACTCCAAGACCGTCCCTTCATTCTTGAGACCCCACTGGATAACCGAAGGGATGAAAAAGGGAACATAAAGAGGGTTAAAGAACTGGCAGAATAGTCGCCAAAATTTTGCAGCGGTCTAAGTTTGTTCAACATCCATACAAGTGCTTGTCTTGGTAAAAAGGCTTGAATCATACATTCCAAAGAACATCAAAGCTTTGTCAAAATCCTCAGTTCTAATACTTATTCAGTGAAATGTGGGAGAACAAAATAGGGAATAAGATAGAGACGCCGATGGAAATGATTGCCGTGATCGCACCTGAAACTAAATATTCGAAGGTTGGTGATAATAGCCAGAGTGGCCAGCCAAACTGTGAACCACATATTATCAAGAATGTGAGCAAGCTTCCAAAAGCTCCCAATGTACCGCCAGCTAGACCTATAACAAGATTCTCTGCCAGACACAACTTTAAAATCTGAGCGGGGGAAGCTCCACATGTTTTCATAACCTCATAATTTGCTTCACCTTCTCTAATCCTCAGGTAAGACGCCACCCCGATGATGGCAACCATAAATAAGAAAGCCGCCGCCACAATGTAGAGGTGAACTTCATCTCCTGCAGGCAACTCATAAGATTCCATGAAAACTCGAGAGAATATCAGGTTCGCATATGCCAACTCCGTCAAGGCAGCGCTAAGACCTATCACTGCAATCATAATCATTGAAGCGCTTTTATCGACTCTGATCCTCTTCAGAGCCAGAGTGAAATCATACTTCAAAGTGAAAACCTTTTTAACTGGCTCTTGTTTCATTAATAAATTCCTAGATGGATTTTCCATGACCGTTGTTAAATACTTTGTCTGAAGAAGAGAATTCATGGGATGAACAATGACCGTTGACGAGTATTTCACCCTAGTAATGTTTGGGATTAACATCATGATTTTCATAGCGATTACCTTCGCTTTTCTCTACGTGGCTTATGGCCGATCGGAGAAAAAGAAAGAAGCCGAACAGAAATCTTGACATCCTAGGTATCTGAATTTTATGCCGTTGATTTTACTAATACGGCAAGAGAGGCTTAAAGACCTGTAATGAGTACTTCTGAGAATCTATTCAACCTTCTCTTACCTACTTTAAGAAGACAAATCGAGCAACTGGACTTTGAGAGACCAACGGAGATACAAGCTCTAGCTATCCCTTGCATTTTGAACGAGGATAACGCTCTTCTTGTGGCCCCCACTGGCACGGGTAAGACCGAGGCCGTAATCTTCCGTCTTCAACCTCCTCCTGAATAGGAGGTCACTCGAGAAGATGCGCGGTATCTCGATCCTCTACGTAACACCCCTTAGAGCTTTGAACCGAGACTTACTGAAGAGATTGACGGAATTAGGCAAAGCAATAGACATAAAAATCCAAGTTCGTCACGGTGATACCAGTCCAAGCGCTCGCAGGCTCCAGGCTCTTGAGCCACCTGACATGCTCATTACAACTCCCGAGACTCTCCAAGCCATCATGCCTGGAAGGAAGATGAGAGAACATCTGAGGGCGGTTCGCTGGGTCATTATAGACGAGATCCATGAACTCGTTTCAGACGAAAGGGGTGTCCAACTCTCTCTCGCACTGGAAAGGCTCAGAATACTCTCAGGCAGAGAATTTCAGAGGATCGGATTATCTGCTACCATAGGAAATCTTGAGACTGTATCCAACTTTCTCACTGGAAAAGATAAAAAGGCAATCATAGTTAAAAGCAGCCTTCCAAAGAATATGGAGTTCTCTGTCGAAAGTCCAACTCCTACAACCGAAGACGCCAAGCTTGCAGAGAAGCTCATGGTGCCGGCTGGGAGCATCAGGCGAATCCGAAGGTTGTCAGAACTGATAAGATCCCACAGATCTACCTTAGTTTTCACCAACACGCGGGAACATGCTGAGGCCATTGCCTCCAGGATGCGCTACATGGATCCAGACCTCGAAATGGGCATTCATCATGGTTCACTCTCACGAGATGTTAGGATAGAAACTGAGGAGGGATTCAAAGAAGGCCGTCTTAAGGCGGTCATCTGTACCTCCTCTCTGGAACTCGGCATAGACATCGGTAATGTTGACCTCGTAGTTCAGGTCTTCTCACCTAGGCAGGCAGGAAAACTAATCCAGAGGGTTGGTAGAAGTGGTCATAGGGTAGACTCAGTCCCAAAAGGCCGCTTAATCGCCTCTTGGCCAGACGACATCTTAGAGTCCGCAATCTTAACTGACTGCGCTTCAAAGGAAGTCATAGAACCACCGGAGATACACTTCAACTCTCTTGACGTCCTTGCTCATCAATTGGTCGGGTTCTTGATGGATCACGGAACAGTAGAACTGGACTGGCTCTATCACAACGTCATCCGGGCGTATCCATATGCCAACCTCGCGACCGATGACCTCCTATTAACGGTCCAACAGCTAGAGGATGAGAGAATTCTTCGCTTCAAAGAAGGCAGACTATACCGCAACTTCAAGAAGGCTTTCCAGTATTACTATCAAAACCTCTCCATGATCCCAGACGTCAAAACCTTTCTCGTCAAAGACTTCTCAAGCGGTAGAAAGATAGGTAGCCTAGATCAAGAGTTCGTGGCGCGCAACGGACAACCCGGCGTCGAATTCATAATGCATGGTCAGACATGGAAGGTGATAGGAGTAGAGGAAGAAAAGAGCGCGATCATTGTAGAGCCAGTCCCCCAAAGCATTGGAGCCATCCCCAGTTGGGAGGGTGAAATAATTCCAGTCCAATTTGAAATTGCACAAGGTGTGGGCCGCCTAAGAGAGAGTCTAAGTAGAGACCCATATTCGTCGGTTTCGAATCTTGATGATGAATCTCGCAGAAAGGTTCTTCAACTTATAGAGAGGCAAGTCAAAGAAGGCTTTCCGATTCCCACAGATAAGAGGATTCTGGTTGAGAGCTTTGAGAACTTCGTCATAATCCACTGTGCTTTCGGGAATAAAGTCAATGAAACTTTTGCTCGGGCTCTGAGCTGCATTATGGCATCAAAGCTTGGATCTCCAATATCCGCAATCTCAGATCCGTACAGGATTGCTCTCATAAGTTTCACACATATGTTCGGTAACGATGTGAAAAAAGAATTTACGGAGCTTGGGAAAGCAGATCTCCGAAATATCCTGCAAGTCTGCATTACGGATTCCAGATTCCTATCTTGGCGGCTATGGCATGTTGCCAAACGATTCGGAGTGGTGGACCATGAGGCAGACTACACTTCTTCCAAGGCTCGCATGCTCTCGATGGTCTTGAAGGAAACCCCAGTGTACAAAGAAGCTTTCAGGGAGCTTGAAGTTGAGAAGCTCGATCTCTCTAAAGCCAAAGAAGTTTTGTCAGCTATAAACGGAGGCCAAATCGAGATTGAAGTTGTTGAAGGTAATACTACCTTCTCACCCTTCGCTCTCCCCATTGTCGACAAGATCGCGCCTCAAGATCTACTTAGATCAGTGGCTGAATCCAGAAACGTTTTAGAAATCGTCAAGGAGAGACTTGACTCAGCCAAGGTACGACTTCTCTGCATTTATCACGGAGACTGGGAGGGCATCAGGACGGTGAAATCTCTACTTGAGAAGGTTAAATGTCCATCATGCAACTCAACTCTGATAGCTGTGACCTACAACACCGACACAGAACTCTACAAGATAGTTCAGAAGAAGCTCAAAAGGAAGATCATATCCATGGAAGAAGAAGAAAGATGGCTGAAAGCTTGGAAGAGTGCCTCCCTCGTCCAAACCTATGGCAAAAAAGCGGTAATAGCATTGGCGGCAAGAGGAGTAGGTCCTACCTCTGCCATAAGAGTGTTAAGACAACCCTATAGAACTGAAGAGAATTTCTATGAACACATATTGAGGGCAGAGCGCCAGTACCTAGCCACGAGGATGTTCTGGGACAAGTAGGTAAAACTCTATTACAGACCGGAAAGGATAGAATTTCCGAACATTCCTTGGGTGGTGTGGATTGCTGTCTTTGGACGATATGACAGAACGGATTCTGAAATTTCGGAAAGACCTGACCAAGGATGACGTGAAAAAACTCGTCGACAAAAAAAAGGAAGATTATGGTAATTTACTTACCGACCGTGGTGCTGTGATTTTAGTGGCATCTGATCTCGAAATATCAATTAACGACAAGACCCAATTGAAAACTGAGCTTCTGATCAAAGATCTCATGACTGGTGCAAACGATGCTTCTGTAACAGGGCGTGTGATAAACATCTATTCACCCCAAAGTTTCACCAGCAAAGATGGTAAAGCAGGAAAACTTTTGCGCCTTGTGATAGCAGACAAAAGCGGAACATTAAGGGTAAATCTCTGGGGAGACAACGCAAACCTCTTGGAAGAGAAGAAACTTGAGCTCGGGCAAATCATTAGGGTCCTTCATGGCTATGTCAAGGCCGGCCTAGACGGAAATGCCGAATTGAATGTGGGACTCCGGGGAAAGCTTGTTCGTAAAGTCGACGCCGACGAACACAACTACCCGAATATTCAGGATTTTTCTAAGAAAGTCTCCGAGATAAACGACAAGGATGTAGTAGTAAACCTCAGGGGATTCATTTCAAGAATCTCGGAAGTCTCGTTCTTTGAGAAAAAGGACGGTCACGGCAGGGTTCAGAGATTTCTCTTGGAGGACGAGACAGGGAAGATACCCGCAGTCGCCTGGAACGAAAAAGTCGAGGAAATGAGAGAATTGAAGAGAGACGACTACGTTCAGATAGAACGAGGAAGAACCAAGAAAAATCAGAACGGCAAGACTGAGATTCATGTGGAGGCTAGCTCTACCGTATCAAAATTGGCTCCTCCTAAAGGGCTCTTAAGACAACAGACTGAATGCAAAATATCTGCTCTTCAATCTAGCATGAGTAGCTTAGATGTTTCTGCCAGAATCATCGAGATTGGTCCCATAAGGGGGTTTGAACGATCTGATGGTTCAGCCGGCAAGGTTGTTTCCATGATAGTTGGGGACGAGACCGGCGAAGTTAGGCTCACTCTTTGGGACCATAATACAGAACTGACGACGCGCCTAAACGTAGGAGATGCTATTCTTATCGAGGACGCTTACACGAAGGAAGGCTTGAATGGCAAAATTGAGCTGAATCTAGGTCGCTTCGGTCATATTAAGATTGATCCAGGAGCCAATTGAACAGAACATTGATTACCCCACAATCTGTGATATTCTTAAAATCCTCTCATTTCAATTTAGTTGTGAAGGTTAGCGGTGGTTGAGGCATGCAGGTCGATGTAGAAGTGGTTAAAATTGACAAGAAACCGAGTCAACAGGTAGTAATTGGAATGGGCAACTTCTCGATAAAGATGGTTGACGACGTTTATCGGGCCTGTCTCGACTCAGTCCAAGGCATAAAAGTCGGCGTGGCATTCAACGAAGCAGTTCCCAAGCTCACTCGTTATGCCTGCAATGATGAATCTCTGGGACAAAGGGCAGCAGAAAACCTGATGAGAATAGGTGCTGGCCACGCTTTCCTCATAATTTTCGAAAATGCATATCCAATCAATGTCCTTAACGAGATTAAAAAATTGCCCGGGGTTTGTTCCATCTTGGCTGCAACAGCCAACAACGTGGAGGTTTTGGTGGGCAAGACGCAGCTGGGCAAATCCATTATAGGCGTTGTAGACGGAAAAAGCGCGGAGAACATAGAGAATGAAGCGCAGCGAACAGAGCGACGGGAGCTGGTAAAGAAGCTCGGTTACACATTAGGTTAATCTTCTCTTCAATTTCTTCACGATATTTATCAGCAACTTCTTATTTGCGTCGAGTAGTTCTCTAGTTTTTTTCTCTGTCGTTGATTCGACAAATATTCTGAAAATTGGTTCCGTTCCGCTGGGTCTTATTAGTATCCAGCTTTTCTTATCTGGCCATATCTTTATGCCGTCAATGGTCTCAAACCTCTCGGCTTTGACCGCTGATATGAATTCACGTGTGACCTCGTTCTTCATGTTATTGGGACAAACCACCTTATCCTTAACCGAATAGTATCGAGGGAGTTCATTTAGCAGCTCTGACAGAGCTTTCCCCTCCTTTGCTATTATATCAAGTAATAGAGCAGCTGTCATGGCACCATCACGGACCGACTGATGAGGACCGTAGAACACCCCCCCATTCTCCTCTCCTCCCAGCATAGCTCCGATCTCGACCATTCTCCTTGATACTACCGTGCTTCCTACTCGAGTGAACTCCACCTTTCCGTGAAAACTTTCAGCAATCTCTGCTATCATTTGCGAAGAACTGACCGGGGTCACAATTACGCTCCCCGGATTACTCTTGAGAAAGAACTTTTCAATCAGACCGAAAGTCCTGTCGCCCCATTGAAACCCTCCCCGATCATCTATGAAGACTGCCCGATCAGCATCGCCATCATGGGCAATTCCCAAATCAGCACCCAGGGCTTTGACGGTTATCATGAGATCTTGAAGAGATGCGGGTGTCGGCTCCGGCATTCTGCTGGGAGAGATCCCATCAATATGACTATTGATGGTGGTAACCGCGCATCCAAGTTCTCTCAATAGGTAAGGAGTAACAAGGCTACCTACCCCGTTTCCTGGGTCCACAACAACCTTAAGTCCAGCCTTAGTGATGGAGTCAACGTCCACATGCTTTTTTATCGCTTTCCTATACAGGTCAAGGATCCCCGAATTGGTCGAGGCTTCGTGGACTTGCTCCCATGAGACGGTCTTCCAACTTCCAGCGTAGTAGGTATCTTCTATTGCCTTTTCATCTTCACCTGAGATCTCAATCCCGTCTTTTCCTGCAACTTTTATTCCGTTGTATTCTGGGGGATTATGGCTAGCGGTTATCATCACACCGCCATCTGCCTCTTCTGCAGTCACAGCATATTGGAGGGCTGGCGTAGGCACCATCCCGGTATCTACCACTCTGCATCCCACCGACATAAGGCCGCTCATCAAAGCGTATTTTATGAAAGGACCAGAGGTGCGACCATCCATTCCCAAGTAAATTGTCTTAGAGGAGCCGAAGAAAGTGCCTATGGCTTGACCTAGACTTGAGACGAAACTAGGTGTAAGGTCAATATTAGCTAAACCTCTGACGCCATTGGTGCCGAAGAGCTTCCTTCTTATCATAGCTATTTCCCCTCAATTTCTGAGGAAATATCTCTCACGCGCTCAGGTTCTTGAACTCTCACATGATGTGACATGATTCCAGAACGTTCTCCCCAACTTCTTTGGAAGGGCAGACCTTGACGTTCTTGTTGAGGATGACATCATCCAGGATCTCACAATGGTCCCCTATGACACTTTGTTCCCCTATCTTGACCCGTCTCCCTATGACTGTCCCTTCCCCTATTATGGCTTCTTTGATGGATGTGGAGCTTTCAATGAGGCATCTAGGGAATAATACGGATCTTTCTATACTGCAGCCTTCATCTATCTCAGAGTTATCCCCTACAACGGTAAGCGGACCTATTTTCGCTCCCTCGTTTACTACAACTTCGTCCCCGATTGCCACCGGCTCCACGATCTTTGCATTTGGACTGATTTTCACATTTCTTCCTATGCTGTTCTTCTTTCCGGGCATCTTAAGGAGCGCGAAATTGGCTTGTAGGTAGTCGGGGTGGGTTCCTATATCCATCCAAAGACCCTCTGTGATATAGCCTCGCAGTTTCCCTTCCTTGGCTAGTATCGGAAAGATCTCTCTTTCTATGGAAATCTTCCTGTTCTCTTCAGGTATAAGGTCGAAGATCTCTTGGCTGAGGATGTAGGCACCTGCATTTATTAGCCTGTTCCTATTTTCACCCTTTGGTTTCTCGACAAACCTACGGATGTATTTCTCCTCGTCCAAATCTACAACCCCAAACCTGCTGGCGTCATCAACCCTCCTTAAGGCTATTGTAGCAGGTCCTGGAATTCGATCATGAGCATTCTTCATCTTCCTCAGATTCATGTTTGAAAGTATGTCACCATTGATGACAAAGAACGGTTCTTTCCCTTTCAGGTTAGGCTCCGCATTCTTTATGGGACCTGCAGTCCCAAGTGGCCTATTCTCTAGAGAGAATATTATGGTAGCTTTGGTCTGCTTCTTTTCGTAGTAATTTCTCAGAGCATCCGCCATGTAATTGACAGCGACCACTATCTCTTTTACTCCATTTCTTTCCAGATTTTCTATGACCCAATCAAGCAACGGCTTATTGACTATCGGAAAGAGCTGTTTCGGCCTAGTACAGCTCAGGGGACGGAGCCTTGTGGCAAAACCGCCAGCGAGGATCAAAGCTTTCAAGGTATTGCACTTCTCTCTAAGGATGTCTAATTGATGAGTTACTTCTCTTGGTAAATGCTTATATATAATCTGTAAACTCTCGGTCTTATTGTGAAGTCTTTCAACTTCATTAGAGAATCAATGTGCAAGAGTCCATTTGGTGATTCGTAATGGAATTGTCTGAGATAACTGCTGGCATGAAGCAAGTCAATGTCAAGGCTAAAGTTGTTGAGATCTCTGAACCTCGAGAAGTTATGACCAAATTCGGTTCCAACGCAACAGTCGCGACAGTCATAATAGAAGACGACTCTGGAAAAATGAAGCTCTCTCTATGGAACGAAGACATTGGGAAAGTTTCCGTTGGGGCCGTAGTGGAGATTACGAACGGCTACGTTACGTCCTTCAAAGGTGAGAATCAACTCAATGTAGGTAGATATGGTCAGCTTAAGGTAGCACAGTGACTTTCTCATGCCACGTCTTTCATAACCGGTGCACCCTAACCTTTAATAAGCTACTGCACAGATTGTTTTTCATTCAAAAAACCAGCATGTAGGCGACATTTCATATGGCTGAAGTAGAAGCACCCATGATTGAGACAAAAGTGGATAGACTGACCCCAGCCTCTAGACAAGTCAATCTGACTGTAAAAGTCATGTCTAAGGGCGAGGTAAGAGAAATAACATCTAGAAGAGATGATACAACTCATCGGGTTTCGGACACTCCTGTTGGAGATGAGACGGGAACGATACTGATGACCCTATGGGATGACAAAATAGACCAAGTTAGCGATGGAGACGTTTTGAGTATAAAGAATGGTTATGTCACCCTATTCCAAGGCTCTATGCGATTGAACATAGGACGATACGGGTCGTTCGAGAAGGTTCAGAAAGAGATTTCCGTCAACAGCGACAACAACATGTCTGAGAAGAAGTATGAGGAGGAGAGACGTTTCTCACCTTACAGAGGTGGAGGCGGCGGCGGATATGGTAGAGGTGGAGGCGGCGGCGGATATGGTAGAGGTGGAGGCGGCGGCGGATACGGCAGAAGCCGCGGTGGATTCCGTAGGGAATAAATACGCGATAATACTCCCTCTTTTTACTTTTATTCTGACATTATTACTTTCTGCAAGTGACAACTAGACTCTCTCAGACTTTTAGAAAGTGCGCTGCCGTGGATCTACCTTAGCAAGCAGTATTTTGGGGTTTATTCAGGGATCCTTTTCTATCAATCATTCTTAAAGGCAAGCGGCAACGTATAAGAAGTCTATTACCTATAGAAGACGGGTGATTCTTGTCTTTGACATGGAATAAAGCTCTCGTCACTGGCGGCGCCGGCTTTATAGGAAGCCGCTTAGTGAGTGATTTGATGAACCGTGGGTGCGAGATTGTTGTTCTGGACAATTTGAGTGCCGGAAGGTTAGAGAACCTTGAACAGTGGATTGGCAATAACCGTTTTACATTCCTTAAGATGGATATGTTGAATCTAGATACGACGAAAACGGCGTTAGAAGATTGTGACATTGTTTTTCATTTGGCAGCAAACCCTGACGTCAGAATTGGGGTAAGCGATACCAAAATCGACTTTGAACAGAACATTTCGAATACCTACCGCCTTTTGGAGGCCATGAGAAACAGCAAAAGCTGTAGAAATATCGTCTTCACTTCCTCATCAACGATATATGGCGACGCCAACATAGTTCCGACCCCTGAATGTTATGGACCGCTGAAGCCAATCTCTTTGTATGGTGCCTCAAAACTCGCATCTGAAGCTATGATATCTGGTTATTCGCATTTATTCGGTATCAGAGGAGTAATATGCAGACTAGCGAATATTGTGGGGCCGGGCAGTACTCACGGTGTAATCTACGACTTAATTGACAAGTTGAGAAGAAATTCCAAGGTTCTTCAGATACTGGGGGATGGATCTCAGAACAAGTCGTATCTATACGTGGATGACTGCACAGAAGCCATTCTCACATCTGCAGAAGGAGCACAGGATCAGGTTGAGATCTTCAATGTTGGCTCAAATGATACGATAGATGTTTTGGCAATAGCAGAAATCGTTGTGGGTGAGATGAATCTGAAGGGGGCTGAGATTCGGTTGACTAGGAAAATTGCAGATGGCAGAGGATGGAAAGGCGATGTCAAAAGGATGCTTCTGGATATTTCCAAAATCAATAAGCTTGGTTGGAGACCAAAATGGAATAGTCGTCAAGCAGTTCGACGTACCGTGAAAGGTATGTTGGATCAATGATTCTTTCCATCGAGTCTGGTCAGTAGCACCTGAAGTGTTCAACTTCGTTCCGTTTTCAATAAGCGCCATCGATTGTTGTCAACCGTTCGGACGATTTGGTCTTGCGATCCTTCCAGTCTTGTACGTCCTTTGAAAATGTCCGTTATCAGTAAAAATTCCCTTCAAAGCACCATATGCCATTATGGGAGTTGAGATATATCCAAGAAATAGGGCGTTTGGAATCTTGCCAAAGTCCTTCTTGGCCCCCTCTAAGGACAATGCGACCAGAGCTGCAATGGCCGTTGAGGGGATTCCAATTAACGCTAAAAGCCAAGTTAGAACAGCAAAGGGATTAGCCAAGACTAGGCTGAAGTAAGGTATGAGAAATATTCCGAGAAGAGTAAGGCCTACAACAAAGATAGCGTTGAAATAGATGCTACCTAGCAATAGGAATTCTAGCTTTTCCCTTCTAGTAATTAATTTACTGAATAGGATATTAAACAGATGCCTTCTTACATTTCTCGTATGACCTTCAGCCCACCTCAAGTTTTGCTTAAAGAGCCTAAACAGAGTCTGAGGGCATTCTCCCGACGCCTTTAGAGTTGGATCGTAGATAATCTTGTAGCCAGCTTCATAGAGTCTGAGGGCGAGGTTCCAGTCCTCGGTGAGATCATCCTCAAACTTGAATCTCTTCAATATCTCCGTCTTGATCATAAAGACGCTCCCTGTCAAGTAATTGAAGAGCTTTAACTTGTTTTTTGCATTGAGTTCAACCATGTTGTCAATACTGTAAAGCACCCGGACACCTTTAGTCAACCAGTTTTCCTCAGCGTTTAGGTCGTGATTCTGGTAGCCTTGCACCGCAACTGTCCCTCCATCGCAGTACTTCGCCAAGAACCTCTGAAGTAAATCTTTGGGAGGAACAAAATCAGCATCCAGAATCAATACATGAGTGCTCCGGGTGTCCAAGTGTTCGAGCCCTTCGTTCAAAGCCCCACCTTTCCATCCTTTGCGAGAATTTCTGTGAATCACCTTTACTCTTGGGTGGGCTTTCCACTTCTCCAACTTAGCAGTCGTCTCGTCTGTCGAATCATCTAAAGCCAGCACCTCGTAGTTGGGATAGTCAAAGGACGTGCATGATTTCAACAACCTATCGACAACATTGGGTTCGTTGTAGACTGGTAGCATAATTGATACAAATTGGCCTACAGCATGGCCTGAGATCGTTGGTTCTTCTTTTCCACTGTTCCTGAAGAACAAGACGGTCAAAGAGAACAAGTAATAGCGCACAGCGTAGGAGAACAGAATCAATGTCTCAATTAGACCCGATATAACAAGAATTTCTGTCAGCTGCACTTAGAGATCCTCTTTGACTCTTAGAAAATCTGAGGCATATCTAATAATCCTTTTATTGGCGTTTATCGAAATCAGAAATCTCTTATAAATTTATAGTGTACCCAATGCAATTAACCCAATGAATTCATACCATGAAATAGTCTTTTTGGGGGACCTGAGATCTGAAGGCTGAAAACTGGGATTCGTTCTGGCACAGCATTCAGCGCTTCAAGTTACTGGATAGAGTCACTAGGTCAGTTACCTGGCGACAATATCAAAAGTTCCTCAAGGAAGTTGAAAAGCGCGATCTGAGTGTCTTGGAGTTAGGATGTGGTTTTGGTCTCAACTCTCTTAAGATCATAAAAGAGTATGGAGGGTCTGCTACTCTAGTAGATTACTGTGACTACGCTCTAGACAATGTCAAGAAAGAGTTCCAAAAAGCTGGGCTATGTGCTACATTCCTGAAGGAGGACTTCTTTGATCTCCATCTTAACAGCAGATTCACTCTTGTTCATAGCGAAGGCGTTTTGGAGCATTTCTATGATGATGAGAGAGTGAAAGCCTTCGAGATTCATGTTAAAGCTATGGCTGAAGATGGGTTCCTCTTCATTTTTGTTCCAACCAATAACAGATCATATAGAATTGTTCAAAAGCTCTTCAACTTTTTTGGAATCAGGGTCGATGAAAAACCATTCACAGAAGATGAATTCGTCAGACTCGTCAACAAATACAACTTGGAGATTGTTGACAAGGCCAAATATCTATTATTCTGGCGTGGTTTCCTCATAAGAAATTCTCCAGCTAACTAAATATGAAGCCGGTAAAATCAATCCTTGACGTCAACGAAAATTAAGCTTGTTGCTTTTGATGTGGAAGGCGTAATCCTAGAGGCACGCTCCAACATTTTCTTCAATAAAGGAGGCATCTTCCTCTACAGTCTCTCAAGGAGAAAGGGTGCAAAAAGCTTTCTCCTGTTTTTATTTCACGCTTTCTTATACGAAATAGGTTTAGCCAGTCTGGGAAAGGTTATTGTAAAAGTCGTTACGAATATAAAGGGCCTAAGAGAAAGCGACCTGTTAGATGTTTACCATGGTATGCCATTGAAGCCAGGTGTAGTTGAGACATTCCAAGCATTGAAAAAGAATGGATTGAAAACGGCTCTGTTGAGCAGCGGCGTACCTGACCTTATTATGCAGAAACTCGCGGAGAGATTGGATGCAGATTTTTTCAGAGGCCTCGAGCTGGAGGCAAAAGACGGTCTCCTTACAGGGCGTGTCTTGGGCAGCCAATACATCGAAGAAAGCAAGGTCAGATCGATCGTAGAGTTCTGTGAAATAGAAGGCATCACTCCGTACGAGACAGCTGCAGTGGGTGACGATGCCACAAATATCCGTCTCTTTGAAAGGAGTGGTATGAGGATAGGCATAAACCCAGATCGAAAGCTAGTCCAGCTATCAGACACAATTCTATACCAAAGAAAATTGACTGCCATCTTACCCATGATCCTTATGGATGAGCAATATATCCAAGAGACCCCCAGTATGAGGAGGAAGGATTGGATAAGGAACATGGTTCATTCCTCAGGAATTCTTACTGCCTGGCTGGCAATGGAAATCGGTGAGATCAGCACTGTTCTGGTGATTCTCCTCCTGTCTTCTTTTTACTTGATTTCAGAACTCTTCAGATTAAATGACCGCAGATTTCCAATATTCGCAAAGGTAACCAACTCTGTGGCTAGATTGAGCGAACTCCAGTCTCTAGTAGTCACCCCAATTTATTTCGCCGTAGGTATAATAGCTAGCTTCCTTATGTATCCTCGACCAATCTCCTTCGCGGCCATTGCTGTCTTCACTGTGGGCGACTCAGTCGCCAACTTGGTCGGAAGAAGATTTGGGACATTCAGTCTACCATACAACAAGGGGAAGACATTGGAGGGTTCTTTAGCCGGGTTCGCAGCAGCCCTTATCTCAGCGTCCATATTTCTCTCCTATCCTTTTGCCCTCCTTTGTGCGGCCGTAGCACTATTCGTTGAATCCCTGCCTCTCAGAATAGATGATAACCTCTCAGTACCGATCGTGTCGGGTGCATGCGTTTTTGCTGCAGTAACATTTCTTTAGAATAACGTTTATAGAAGCTCTTGAGGGCTTCTCAACATCTCACAAACCCATTGGTTCACCTTGCAGAAGACGTTTTGACTAAATTGCCGGTGACGCATAATCAAAGAGTCATTTTGACGCTTCTTTAGCCGCCATGTAGGCGTACACCTTCGCTGCCTGCACAAGCTGATCTATCTTCACTCGTTCTTTCGGGCTGTGAGCATTGCCTTCGCCCCCAGGGCCGTATACCACGCTGGGTATGCTGGCATCGTTTACTAGGAAATCAGCGTCAACGTAGCCGTTTGAGTACGATAAGCGAAGTTTTCCGCCAGTCGCGGCTATGGCTTCTGAGAGGGAGACTACTACCGAGGAATCTTGTGGAACCAAGAAGGGTTTAAGTCCCCTTCTTAATATTGTGGCCCATTTCCAGTCCGGCCTAGCTACTTCCATGGTTGCATCAATTTCTTTGTCTTTGAGCTTCAGCTGTCTCAGAGCTTCTTTGAATTGCTTCAAGATGGTCTGATTGTCGTCTCCTGCCACAACTCTTAGATCGATCCAGATCGAGCATTTGTCAGGGACTATGTTGTAGGCGTTTCCGCCTTGGATCAGGCCGATGTTGATTGTTGTTTTGAAGTTGCCTAAGCCCTCTATTTTAGTTTCTCCGAGGGAGAGTTGATTCATAACTTCTATGATTTTGACCATCTTGGAAATGGCATTGATCCCTAGCCAGGGAGTGCTTCCGTGGACAGCTTTGCCTTTGGTAGTGATCCTAATTGGGATGCTTCCTTTGCAGCCGATCTCTGCTTCCAAGTTTGATTGGTCTGTAATGACGGCCATCTCGGCTCTCGGGCCTTTCTTGGCCAGATGATAGCTGCCTCTGTGCTCCGCTTCTTCATCTATGACCCCTGCGAAGAGTATTCCTTTCTTGAGCTTTAATCCGGACTCTCTGATGGCTTTCAGAGCTATCATGGAGGCGGCGATGCCGCCCTTCTGATCGCATGCCCCGCGACCGTAGATTGAATCTCCTATGATCTTTCCGGAATATGGCTCTTCCATATCGAAGGTGGGGACAGTATCCATGTGGCCGTGGAGCATCAGAGAATTCTCAGACGAGGCTCCGTCCATCCTACCTATCACGTTGAACCTTTTTTCGACTATGTTTTGTTTCTCAGTCTTGAGACCGAAGGCCTTCAGGCGACCCTGAATGTATTCGGCTACATCTCCTTCGCATCCAGTGACGCTCGGTATTCTGACGAGCTCCTGGGTTAGTTCGATGACCTCTTTCCTATCAATCCTCTTCAGGATATCTGATATCTCCGAAGCCAAAAGAGAGCCTCCTCTTGAACTATGAACCGCAGTTTGGGTAAAAGCGTTTCTAACCGCAACTGGCCTGAAGAGCGCTCGCTTGGCCAGAGCAACGATCTTGCCTTGATCGACCGCCATTCCTGCCTCGATTACACCAGTTGAAGTCGCAATCTTTCACCTTTAAAAACAAGATTAACCGTTATTGCTGTAGAATTCATCCGTCTGTAACCATTTATTGTCAACGAATAAAGATATATAGCAAGTTGGTCAATGGCTTAAAAAGAGCGTGACAAAATGCCTGAAAATCGCAAAAGCGCCATAGTACTAGCAAACAAGGCGTTCGGCACTCTTGAATCAAAAACTGCCAACGACCTTGTCATATACGGAAGTGGCAAATACGACATCTTAGCAGTCATCGATGAAGAAAAGGCCGGGAAAGATGCCGGCCAAGTGTTGGGAGTTGGCAAGAGGAACATACCGATCGTTCGAAACCTGAAAGAAGCTTTGAAGTACAAGCCGGGGGCATTGATCATCGGAATCGCACCGCCTGGTGGATCACTTCCAGAAGCATGGAAAGACATCGTCAGAGAAGCCATCAAAAACAGGCTGGACATCGTCAGCGGACTGCACTATTTCTTCGGCGACCAGCCTGAATTTGTTAAGCTTGCAGAGAAACACGGGGTCAAATTGATCGATCTGAGAAAGCCACCCAAGGATATGCAAGTGCTCATGAAACTGATAGATATCAAAGTGCCTGTAGTGGCTATTCTTTCAACTGACGCGGCTACGGGCAAGAACATAGTTATGATGGAACTCGCGAAAGAAGCTGAAAAAAGAGGTTACAAAGTCGGCGCAGTTGCAACTGGACAGACCATGATGCTTGTGCGAGGAGATGCTGGCGCAGCACTAGACGCCATTCCTGGAGATTTCATCTCGGGAACCGTAGCAAAGATGACCGCTGACGTTGCAAAGATGGGAAAGGATTTAGTCATCGTTGAAGGGCAGGCCTCACTTTCTCACCCAGCCTATGCAGTCGAAACCTGTGCAATACTCTACGGTTCTCAGCCCGATGCAGTGATAATGGTTCACGATCCATTCAGAGGAACCCGAGATGGTTTTCCGACGATGAAAGTAGCGAGTCCCAAGAGAGAGATACATCTGATCGAAACGCTGAACCCCAAGGCCAAAGTCGTGGCAATTTCCATTAGCTATATTTACAACTACGCCGGTTTGAAGTCGGACGATGAAATCAGAGCGGCAATGAGACAGGCTGAAAAGGAAACGAATTTGCCCGCAACTGACGTCCAGAGATTCGGTGCAGCGAAATTGTTCGATGCAATGGCCGAGCGCTTCGCGCAAGTTAAGAAACCGTTGAGGAAAACGTGAAAGCGCAAAAGCACTGAAAACACCTGCTTGCAAAAAGGAAACACGTCCTGACTATGGATGAGAAGCAGAAGACTGTCACTGACGGAGCCGTGGTCATAGAGAACAAATAAGAGCGTTGACGTAGGCCCCTACAAAGAAGATTGAATCAGCATACAGCACGGACGAAATCGTTAAGTCAAAGACGGCCCGCGCTAACAGCTCACAGCTCCAATGAGCTCCTTGATATCAAGCAACTTATGCAATCGACCAAAGTCTATGCTTATATGGACGCAAGAGAAGTCACCACTTGAGACTAACCATAACTAATAGAATCTTTGACACCTTAGAAAGATCAAAATGAGGTCATCCCATGGCTAACGGATACGCAGGCAAGGTCCTGAGAGTAAACCTATCCAAGTCAACCATTCATGAAGAATCCACCGATCCGGCCATAACAAGAGGCTTCTTGGGTGGCAGAGGTTATGCAGCGAAGCTACTGTATGATCGCCTACCCCCAGGCGTCGAGCCTTTGTCTCCTGATAACCTTTTGATTTTCTCCACAGGACCCTTGACGGGAACCATAATACCCGCTGCGGTGAAGTTCGCGATCACCGCCCTCTCACCGCTGACGAATATGTATGGATTCACTATGAGTTCCGGCTTTTTCGCTCCAAAGATGAAGTCGGCAGGCTACGATCACCTAGTCTTCGAGGGAAGAGCAGAGAAACCCGTATACCTATGGATCAACGATGGCGCTATATCGATCAGGGCTGGCCAACACCTGTGGGGTCTGACTACTACTGCGGCTAATCAGATCTTGAAGGAGGAACTGGGTCATGAAACCCAAACTGCAGTCATAGGGCCAGCTGGGGAGCGTCACGTTAAATATTCCAGCATAATAGTGGGAAATCGGGCCGGAGGCAGATGCGGCATAGGAGCGGTCATGGGCTCCAAAAATCTAAAAGCTGTAGCCGTCCGAGGAACAAAGGAGATATCTGTCTCCGATCCTCCGGCCCTCCTAGACGCCACAAAAGAGATTATATCGACTCTCAGGACTGTCAGTCCCGCTTGTGATCTATACCCTAAGTACGGCACAACCTACTTCATGAGCTCTATGAATTCCTATGGCGTGCTCCCAGTAAAGAATTACCAAGAATCGGGAGCCTACGAAGCTATAACCAAAGTGAATGAACATGTCTTCAAAGAATACGTTGTCAAAGATAGCGCGTGTTTACGATGCCCCATAGTATGTGAGAAGATTACCGCCGTCAAGGAGGGGCCATATGGACCTGTTCACACATTTGGCCCTCAATATGAGACTATATGGGCCTTCAGCGCCCAATGTGGCATTGACAGAATGGACGCAGTGATAGCTGCCAATGCTCTATGCAATGACCTGGGTCTAGACACGGTCTCAGCAGGCAACGTGATAGGATTTTCAATGGAATGCGCCGAGAAAGGTCTATTCCACGTCAACGGAATTGACCTAAGGTTTGGTAACCATGAAGCCCTCCTGCCATTAATCAGAAAGATATCCTACCTCCAAGACGAGGGGGCACTCCTCGCTCAAGGGGTAAAGGTCATGGCCGAAATCATCGGGAAGGGCTCTGACAAATTCGCCATCCACGTTAAGGGTATGGAACTTCCAGCCTACGATCCTAGGCCAATTCCTGGTATGGCTCTGGCCTTTTCCACTGCCTCGAGGGGGGGTTGTCACCTCAGGGCTTGGACGATAGCCGATGAACTAAGCGGTAAGGTTCCCATCTACTCCACAGAAGGGCGAGCCAAGCTGGTGTTGGGCATTCAGAACCTCAGAACATTCATAGACTCTTCTGGTATGTGCCTCTTCGCCATGAAGGCGTTGCCACTACCTCAACTGGCGAAAGCGGTCAACTTGGTAACCGGTTTGAATCTGACTCCTGAGGAAGCACTGAAATTAGGCGAGCGAGTGTACAATTTGGAGAGGTTGCTTTTAGCCAGAAGTGGAATAACTAGGGATCATGATGTGGTTGCTGACAGGTTCTTCGTCGAACCCGTCAAAACAGGTCCCCACGCGGGTCAAAAACTATCTAAAGCAAGCTTTGAAGCCATGAAGGATGAATACTACGAGCTGAGAGGCTGGGATCTGAAGAGCGGGCTACCTAGAAAAGAGAAACTGTATGATCTTGGTCTAGCCTAGACGAACCTTAAGAATGAATGGATGTGATCATTTGGTCAAGGCAGCTGTTTTGACCGCGCCCAATCAGCCGATAGAGGTCCAAGAATTTCCCCGACCCGAAAAATTGGAGGACGGCGCTGCTCTTCTCAAAGTTGATTTGGCCGGAATATGTGGGACCGACATACACCTTTGGCACGGCAGGTTGAAGATTCCTTACCCTGTCATCCCAGGGCATGAAACCGTTGGAACCCTTGAGGAAATGGGAAAAGGACTGGAGAAAGATCTCCTGGGAAAGCCTCTGAGTGTAGGAGATCGAATCTACTTCGCTTCGGGAGTAGACTGCGGAAGGTGCTACTACTGCCAGATAGCCAAAGAACAGACGCGCTGCATCAATAGAAAGGTCTACGGCATAACTCTATCATGCAAAAGTCCACCGTACCTTTTTGGGGGTCACTCTGAATATGTCTATCTTCTTCCAAAAGCATATCTTTTCAGAGTGCCTGAAGATTTACCTACGGAATCGCTGGTCTCAGTAGGTTGCGCTGCGCCAACCATTATCCATGGAATAGAAGTTGTGGGTGTTGAGGCTGGAGATAGCGTTGCCATTCAAGGCGCCGGTCCTATAGGTCTTTTCGCCCTAGCCCTCGCGAAGGAATCAGGCGCATCTACGACTGTCGTTATAGACTCTGTGAAAGAACGGCTGGAGGTAGCTAGGGAAATGGGCGCAGATTTCCTAATAAATACAAACGACGCGATCTCACCCCAAGAACGAGTTCAACGAGTTCTTGACTTGACGGATGGCATTGGCGCTGACGTCGTTCTTGAGTGCACGGGCAGCCCTAACGCTCTTGATGACGGCCTATTGATGTGCAGAGATAGTGGTAGGTATCTAGTTGTTGGCCACTTCACAGATAGGGGCACGACTGCGGTTAATCCTCATCTGATCACAAGGAAGCAGCTGAAAATTTACGGCTCATGGGGAATGGCGCCACGCCACTACTACAAAGCCCTGAAGATCTTGAGAACGATTCATAGGAAATACCACTTTGAGAAACTGATAACGCACACCTTCTCAATTGAAAAAGCTCAAGAAGCTTTTGAAACCGTGGAGAACAGGAAAGCCGTAAAAGCTGTCTTCAAACCCTAGAAATGGAAGTTGGGGTCGAGAAATGCTATAGTATGACCATGCTTATCTCATAGCAACCTTTTTTCAAGATTCACCTTGTTTCTGTTCCAAATGTCTAAGGAAGTCTCTTCACACTTCTTCATCGCTTTCTCTGGATCCGTCGTTAGAACCCTCCGTTTTTCCATGACAACCCTCCCATCAATGATTGAGGACTCAACACCTCGGCCCATAGCCGTCGATATGATCTGGCTGTATATATTCTCAGGTGTTAATGGTGTCACATTCGGAAGATCAACTATGATCATATCTGCCTTCTTGCCTTTTTCTATGGAGCCTATCTCTCTGTCCATTCCAAGAACTCTTGCTCCATCTATTGTCGCCATCTCTAAACACTTTTCAGCTGGTAGAACGCTAATATCCCTTGTAACTCCCTTGTGGGTTAGGTAGACTCCGCGAAGAACTTCGAACATGTCTGGGACAAATCCGTCGTTTCCTATGCCTACCGTCACTCCTTCCTGCAACATTTTCGGTACCTGTGCTATTCCCGCCCCAATCTCCATGTTGGTTTGGAGGTTGTGAGCTACCTTCACACCTCTCTCTGCCAAAATCTCAATCTCAGCCTCAGTAGTTTGGACGCATTGAGCCGCCACAACATCCGAACCCAAAACCCCAAGGTCATCCAAATGGAATACTGAGGCTTTTCCATGCGTTTTACGGCAATAATTAACCTCATACACGCTTTCCTCTACATGAAGGTGGATCCCAGCCTTATACTCGTTGGCTAATTCTCTCACTTTCTTCAACATTTCGGGGGAACATGAGAAGACTGTGTGGACACAGAACATCCCTTTGACCAACGCCTCGGGGTCGTTATTCCACTTTTTACAAATTCCAGGTTCTCTTTTATTCCGAGTTCGCCGTTTTCCTTGCTGATTCTTTCTGTAGCCTCTTGGCATATTATCCCCCTCATACCCACTTCCGAGTGCCTTGGCTTCAGAGTCTAAGATACCTGGTAGACCTTTTGGAGCTTCCATTACATCAAAAATAGTTGTAGTTCCCAACATCATCATCTCAACACATGCCCACTTCGCAATGGCATAGACATCCTTTTCCTTAGCATGTCTTCAAGCATAGGCCACCAGCCAGTCGACAATATCGCATAGAGCTCAGATTCGTACGGCGTTGGCATCCCACCCCATGCTTTGCTCTGGGTGTGGCAGTGGGACAAACCACCCCCGGCATCACTAGTCTCCCAGAAGCATCGAGGACTTTTTCTGCTTTGTAACTCCTGGTTAAATCATTGCTCTTGCCTATCTCGACTATTCTATCATTCTCAATAGCTATGGCACCGTCCTTAATGATTTGTTGACTACCATTCATCGTTAAGATGAGAACGTTCTTGACCAATATGTTGACCATTATTGTGACCCACGTTCCCAACTCTTCGGATTCGAATATTTTAATTCTTCAGACAACGTTGATTCGGGAGGTCTGGGCCATAGAATTGTGTCCAGCTTGATTCTTCTTCCATCCATACTCCTTCGCAAGAATGTGCCCCTCGTATAGACAACCTTTAAATTGCCCTTCTCCATAGATAGACCGTTTCAATTCTTGGTATAGGTGAAACGATTGCCGAAGAAGGAACATGGAAAGTCTCAATCCACAAGGCCAGTCACAAAACGCCCTCCAGCTTGGTGCAAATACACCTCGGATGAAGTCGAAGCTATAATAGTTAAGAAAGCAAAAGAGGGCCAGAAATTATCCATGATCGGAACGGCCCTTCGAGATCAGCATGGAATACCGCTCGTTAAATCAATAACTGGGAAGCGCATCGGACAAATACTCAAGGAATCTAAGCTCGGCCCTTCTATCCCCGAGACCATAGACGAGCTAGTGGAAAAGGCCATCCGCCTGAAGAAACACCTGGAGAAGAATAAGACAGACTTCGTCAATAAACGTTCACTTATACTAATAGAAGCCAAAATCCACAGCCTCTCCAGATACTATAAGAAAAAGGGTTTACTCCCAAAGGAATGGGAATACAAGGCCGTGGTCTTGAAGGCCATCTAGTCTCTGACGGAAAGGAGGCCCTCGAATACTGGCAACTTCTAGTTCCGTAGAGGGAGTTTTGAAGGATTCCGCCGGGGCCTCCAAGATAATCCGGGAATTCTCCCAAAAAGATGGCAATATAAGAATCATAGGTCACTTTGACGCCGACGGCCTATCAGGTGCAGGTCTCATGGGGAAAGCCCTACTGAGACAAGGAGCTAATTTCTCAATCCGAATTGCGAAACAACTTGATGAGAAGGTCATAAATAATATCGCCAAAGAGAAAGCTGCCTTGTACATCATGGTCGACTTCGGCAGTGGTTACCTCGAAGCGATAAACAAGAGCTTTGAATCTCAGTGCGTGGTACTCGATCACCATCAAATTCAGGGTGAGCCATCAGCAAACGTGATTCAAGTAAACCCCCATTCATATGGATTGGATGGCGCAACTGATCTCAGCGGTTCTGGTGTATCGTATCTAGTGGCCAAAGCCGTAGACGAAAGGAATGCAGATCTCTCACAAATAGCGATAGTTGGTGCTTTGGCCGATATGCAGGATAGAAACAAGGGCCGGGAATTATTAGGCCTTAACAAGCGCATAGTCAAAGACGGTGTGGATGGAGGATATATCAAGGAAGAAACGGATCTCTTATTCTATGGACGTGAAACCAGACAAATTGCTAAAGCTATTGCATCGACCTTCAACCCCTTCATCCCTGGACTTAGCGGTGAAGAAGACGAGTGCTTGCGATTCTTGATAAAAGATGCGGAAATTGAACTGAAAGAAGGAGATAGATGGCGAACCGTCTCAGACCTGAGAAAGGATGAGAAACAAGAGATCATGGAGCATCTTGTTACACATCTGGATTCATTAGGGGTAGACAAGGATGCAGCCTCTGGACTCATTGGCAAAGTATACACTTTAAACAAGGAAGACCATTCCTCGCCGCTGAGAGATGCAAGGGAGTTCGGCTCACTCCTAAATGCATGCGGGAGGATGGATAGAGCTGGTCTGGGCATAGCCATCTGTATGGGTGATAGGGCAAGCGCCTTCTCGGAAGCTCAGCAAGTTCTTATTCAATATCGTAAGGCTCTGAGCGAAGGCTTGAAGTGGTTGAACGAGGTGCCTGACAGAGTGGAGGAGTGTCCTTCATTTATTCTAATTAAGGGCGAGGATGTAATAGATGAAAAGATAATTGGTGCCATCTCAACGATCCTTACCACCTCCAGAACCTATGGACAGGAAAGACCCATAATCGCCATTACCCGAACCAAAGAAAATACGGTGAAGGTGTCTGCTCGTGGGAATGAGTTTCTCATAAGCAGGGGTTTAAATCTCGGAGAGATAATGCAGAAGGCCTCTGAAATGGTGTCTGGAAGCGGTGGAGGACATAATATAGCTGCGGGAGCCCAAATACCATTAGGTAAAGAAGACGCTTTCCTTATGCTCGTGAAAGAAATGATAGATAAAGCACTTCAGGTCGGTGAAAAAGCTGAAAGCTGAAATAAAGATAACGTATGAAGATCCACGTGCGGCCAAATCAATAGCAGCTGCCGTCTCTCCAGATAATTTGAATCCTCCTAAGGGCTTATCCGTCGAGACTGAAGCTGTAGGATCATCGGTTCGGTCCGTAATAACATGTGATAAAAAGATCGAGACTTTCATTTCCACCATCGACGATCTATTGAGTGCAATCCAATCTGCTGAGAAGACCCTCGCTGGAATTCAATTGTAGTGTCATTTTACTCCGCCGAAGCATCCGTTCTCTTGAGGAAACTATTTTGTTCGCTCTAGTCATTATAGGACTTTCTTGACTAGATTTTCTAGTCCCTGTTCCCCGATAGCTCCTAGCGCTTGACCTACGACCTTCCCTTTGAGAAAGACCATGAAGTTAGGTATCGCATTTACTCCAAATTCGGCCGCTATGTCAGGGTTTTCATCGACATTGACTTTTCCGAAAACCACATTTCCACCGTGTTTTTTGGCCATACTATCCAAAACAGGCGTCATCATTCTGCATGGCATACACCATTCGGCCCAGAAATCCACTAAGACTGGCTTCTGGCCATTTACAACATCACGGAAATTCTCTCGATTTAGATGAATGACTCCCTCGGAGGAAGTCGAATCTGACCTCTTCTGCGCCATAATGATTTTCCTCATTCTCTTCTCTTTGATCTTCTGCAATTCCTCATCGTTCAAACAAACGAACCTCATGAATTTTCATGAGAAGTAGTTGTAGGAATGAAAAACATCCTTCTTATACGTTTTTCGTTTCAGAGTCGCTATTCTTAATACCGCGAAGGATCAGAGATCGACAGAGTCATAGTGGAATGATGTGATTTGATCGTGAAACATGATGTCGTAGTTGTAGGCTCCGGGGCAGCTGGCTTGGCTGCGGGGATCTACACCTCCAGAATGGGCCTAAAAACTTTGATACTTGGAGAGATTCTTGGAGGCCAGGCATCGGAGGCGGTTACGATAGAAAACTACCCTGGGGTTGAAGCGATTACAGGCATAGAACTCGCGGAAACGATGATGAGGCAAGCCACGAACTTTGGAGCTGTACTTAGAATGCCTGAGAGGGTCACATCCCTTCACTTGGACGGAGAACTGAGGAGGGTAGAATCCGTTAACGGTGAATATGAAGCAAGGGCTGTAATATTGGCCACAGGTGCGACACACAAGAAATTGAATGTGACGGGGGAAGAAGAATTCAGAGGAAAGGGTGTAAGTTACTGCGCTACCTGTGATGGGCCATTCTTCAGAAACAAGCCTGTTGCAGTCGTTGGCGGAGGGAACGCTGCTGTCACTGAAGCTCTATACTTGAGTAACATCACCAGCAAAGTCTACCTCATCCACAGAAGAGACAAATTGAGAGCCGATAAGACGTATGCATCGAAGATCATGAAAAGCGGAGTAAATTTTCTTTGGAATACGGAGGTCAAAGAGATACTTGGAGACAAACTCGTGAATGGCCTGAGTCTTGTCAACAATAGAACCTTACAGGACTTCATCATCGACGTAAGAGGGATATTCATTAGTATAGGGCACAAACCTGAAAGCGCATTAGCCAAGAAAGCAGGCATCGCTCTTGATGAGAATGACTTGATTCTGGTCAATGGAAAGCAAGAAACCAACATTTCCGGCGTCTTTGCAGCCGGTGATGTCTGTCCGAGCGTTCGGCAAGTCAGTTCAGCAGTGGGTCAAGGCGTGACAGCGGCCATAAACTCCTATTTGTATGTCGTGGGCGGATGGTATTAAGGGGTCAAACAACGGGCACAGAACAAGACTTAGGGGATATCAGAATTGAATGTGCGAGTCCATTTACTAATCGAAGGTAAGGTTCAAGGCGTGTTCTTTAGAAACCATACGAAAGAGAAGGCCATTCAAGAAGGCGTCTATGGGTGGGTCAAAAATCTGCCTGACGGAAGGGTCGAGACGATATTCGAAGGAGACCATCTAGCGATCCAGCGAATTATTGAATTCTGCAGCACCGGCCCTGGAGGGTCGAACGTGACAAAGGTTGAGGTGACTAATGAAAAGTATCTAGGGGATTTTGACAACTTCTCCGTCAAATATTGACATCGAGTCGAAGTCTCTCTGAATCCGTGATGGGCGACTCGCAGTCAAGGCTTCGTTGGTGGCCAAGTTGAGGTGTCCGCCAAATACCAAGCGAAGGTGCTTCCATCCTTCAATATGAACGCGCTCGCTCCAACTTCGCCCAACTGCCAATCTCCTTCGGTAAAGTTCCAAGACCACCATATCCAACTCCGCGAACCTTGCGCGTCTGTCCCAAGGATAGACGTCATAGCAGGTGCGCCATAAAATAGTATGTACTTCAAGTTTCCATTGGTGATTTTCAATGTGGCGTTAAACAAAGACCATCCAATGGGTATAATCGTGTTATTATGCCAAATTCGAGTACCATTGGCAAACTCTACCATGATGTTAACCTCATAAGTCGAAGATCGGAGAGACGATAACGTCTGCTCATACTGCTCCTTAGCGTCGCTGTACAACAAATAATAGTATACTGAGAAGCTTGATGCTATTATTGTGGTACCGATCAGGAAAAGACTCACTGCGAACCATAGACCTTGTGTTCCCTTCAATTTGATCACCCTTATTTCTTTTTGAAACCGCTCGAAGACCTCTTCATGGCTACTATGGTGAGGGGGCAAAGAAAGAAGAAGAGTAAGAAATTGAATGTCTCATGAATTAATCCCATTGGAAACGGGAAGTTCATGGTCATCAACCCAACTAGTATCGAATTATAGAACAGCGCGCCTGTAACAGCATTTGTTAGGAGGTCGTAGCCCAGAGTAGTTACCAAACCAATCAAGGCAAACCCGAAGTTTTTGATTGAGGCTCCCGCCTTCCACTCGGAAGATTTGATTTCGAACCAGCTCCGTCTCAATATTGCACCAGCGAGTCCGTAGATAATTTCACCGATCATTGTAGTAAGCAGAGTTGGCAACGAGAATCCAAAAGGATTAACAACGCCGTAAACAAGCCAAGAAAACGCCCCTACGACCGCTCCTGTCCATGCTCCGAAGACAAATCCACTGGAAAATACTATCATATCCATCAATTTTATATTAGGAGCGAAAAGCAAACGCATAGTTCGTGGTTACGCAAAGGGCGACTAGTATGCTTGCTGTTGCAGCTCTATGGATCTTAATGGGAATCATCCTCCGCTGGATGGATCATCCATCCAACCAATTAACTCGAAAACCAAATAAGCTTTTCGCTATACAATAATCAAGAAGTGCCTGAGACCATGGCATCGACAACAGTCCTTAAGGAGATCGCCGCAGAGAGATTCACTGGCCCGCGAGCGGCCATTTCGCTCTCAAACATTGTTAAGACTATCCTGGTCATTGGCCAAAGGAAAGCAATAGGCAGAGCATCGTTGTCGAAAGAAGTTGGTGTGGGGGAAGGCGTCACTCGGACAATAATTGCTCGTCTAAAGAAGAAGACTTTCCTGACCGTTACGAATAAGGGATGCATTCTCTCCAAAAAGGGAGAAACGCTATACTCTGCGCTATCAGCGAAACTCATAAGAATTGCCAATGTAGAGGGCAAAGAACTCAACATAGGCGGGAAATACTCTGCTCTTCTCACGAGGAACATTCAGTTTTCTAGCCATCCCATTCTTGACTATCGAGATACCGCGATAAGGGCTGGAGCCAGTGGTGCAATTCTAATGACTTCAGAAAAAAAGAAATTGGCTATTCCGTCTGTTACTGATGAAGCAGGAATATACGCACCTAGATTAGCTAACGATCTCAGAAATAAACTCGATCCAAAGGATGGCGATATGATCATAGTCTGCGGGGCCCCCACTTACCGCGACGCTGAGAATGCAGCCATAGCCGTTGCGTTATCTATGGTCGATGAAAAAAGGTTTTAATGATCATCTCTATTCTTGAACTCCTTAAACTGAGGCAATCAAATGAGGCTGGATATTAGACTCCATTTTGAGTTTGGAGCGCGATTGCCTGCGCAGGCGCTTAAGGATATACCTATCCTACTGGAAGAGGCAAACCAAGGGATCCTGAAGAAGGGTTGTCCTAAGGGTAAAGAAGAAGAAGCCAGCGAAGTTAAGGAATGGAGAGTTGAAGGTGCAAACCTCTTTCTTCGCATTTTAAGTGGTCGCTACGTTAGAGCCCATCACGCCGTGAAAAGAATTCGGAACTTCCTGTCAGAGAACATGGGGAAGAAGTACAAGACTGGGATAAGAAAAGTCTTCATTGATAGATTTGAGATACAATATGAGTTGGACAGGGAACCTGAGAAGGAGATCACGCTTCCCTTTGTCCAAAAAATTGAGATTAGAAGCAACACAGCGTACCTTGAACTTGAGAACCTACCTGAAGACCTTCTGGAGAGCGGAATAGATAGGCTCCTAGACCTCCTCGAAGATAAGATAAAGAGACAGAGCTACGGCGGCAAAGCCGAGCATTGGGAAATTCTGTGGGAGAGTCCTCAACGGGAACCCATTTGGACAGGTGACCCGACCCAGGAGATGATAAAGCGTGGCTGGGTGGTGAGGTATCTTCCTGGGATATGGTACCACTCCTTTACATCATCAAAGATCATGAGAACCATAGAGCAGATATGTCTTGAAGAACTCCTCAGCCCTATTGGCTTTCAAGAAGTCATTATCCCAAAGGTCACACCCTTCAATATCTGGTTGAAAACTGGTCACATGCCGGGCTCGGCTCCATCAATCTTCTATATCAGTCAGCCAAAAAGCTGGGACCCAGAGTTCTGGGAAGACCTCTCAGACCACGTCAAGATCACTGGGGAAATCCCAATGAAACTTCTAGCGGAAAAAATCAAGGAACCCTTGGGAGGAGCCTGCTATGCTCAATGTCCGCCCCTCTATTCAATCTTCGAACGCCAGCTTTTAGATGAAGATGATATGCCTTTGAAATTCTTCGACCGTTCTGGACCATCATACCGCTATGAAGCAGGCGGTCTCCACGGCATAGAGCGAGACACCGAGTTCCACAGGATAGAGCTTGTATGGTTCGGGAGCAAAGAACAAGCCCTCCAAATCAAGGACCAAATCATGGAAAAATACAAGCATATCTTCAACGAAATAATGGAGTTAGAATGGAGAACGGCTTGGGTTACTCCATGGTACATGGCTCAAACTGGGGAAAAAGGCGTTGAAGAAGCAAAGGAGAAGGGCACAATTGACTTTGAGGGTTGGCTTCCCTGGAGAGGCAACCGTAAGGAAAGCGAATGGCTCGAATTTCAAAACCTGACGGTTGCAGGAACCAAGTTCAGCGATGCCTTCAAATTCAAGATAAGACCAGGGAAAGAAGTATGGACAGGTTGTTCAGGAATTGGCTTAGAACGATGGATGAGCGTCTTTCTGAGCCAAAAAGGCCTGGATCCAAAGAACTGGCCGGAATCCTTTAGAGGTTATCTCAGTAGTCTCCCAAAAGAACCCAAGACCTTAAAACTCTAGTTGAGCAATCCTTCTCTCTTAAGAATGGAAATATTGAGGACTCTGACATGACTAGAAGATTGGAACCAACGGTCACTTCACCTTCAGGAAAAAGAAGACTCGGAAAAGGTTTCAGTTTGGCTGAACTCTCCAGTGCTGGGCTATCACTGGACTTAGCGCATCGAATGCACCTCCCAGTAGACAAGAGACGGTCTAGCTCTCGGGAAGAGAACATTATGGCCATTAAGGGACTATTGCCATCGGCTGAACCTGCTAAGAAAATTGAGGAAAAACCAGCGGAACCCAAATTACGGGCTGAGAAGAAAGAGCCTATCACTACAAAGACTGTGGAAGAGATAGATGTCAAGGAAATCAAGACCAGCAAGAGAAAGAGAGCGCCTGTCCCAAGCAAACCCGTGGAAGAGATAGATGTCAAGGAAATCAAGACCAGCAAGAGAAAGAGAGCGCCTGTCCCAAGCAAACCTGCAGAAGAACCAAAGCTAGCAGCAGAACCCATCAAGCCTAAAGAACGAAAGAGTTCCACAAAGAGACGTAAGTCAGGGAGTTCTGAAGCCAAGGAATAGTTTTCATGGAAAAGGCAATTGCCAGCATCGAAATTGTGACTTTTTCGCACGCGACTGAGAATACGGAACGTGTCCTCAAGGCTTTGAGGAACATTCTCCCAGAGACCATATTAGAGGAAGTTGAATTCGGAGAAGAAGAGCTGACCGGGTATTATGGAAATCCGATAAAAATCCTCAGAGCAAGGGTCACAGAAAAAGAGGCTATAAATCAAATTGTGGCTCTTTTTGCTTCGAACCTGAGCTCGTCGGACAAGCTATCCCTGGGGCAAGAAATGCGATTGAAAGGCGAGAGAGATCGAGATCTCTTCATTAGACTGGACAAACAGGCCGCTTACCTAGGTAAGATGCAGCTATCCTCCAGAGATCCTATAAAAATAAGGTTCAGGTTCAAGCTCCACCCGAAGGGTTACAAGAATTTCTTCGAAGTCTATCAGGAAATGGGGCTTATAGCATGAGATTCGTCGATCTTCAAATAGATCCAGCCGCTCAAGATCTGGAAGAGGTCCTTAGTTTTGCCTCGGAACTCGGGTATACCGATGTTGGGCTGGTTCTAAACCGATCTCCAAGCCATGAAATGCGTTTCCTTTCGAAGAACGCAGATAGATATAACCTGAACTTGGTGTCTAGGCTTAATCTTTTTCCGAAAGACCCCAAAGATCTCCTGCACCTATTGAAAAGGTACCGATTGAAGTACGAGATTATAGCCGTTACATGTGATAACTTCAAAGTCACGAAACAAGCCGCAAAGGATAGGCGTGTAGATCTCCTGAACTTCCCCGTGGGCGCTCGACCATTCTTTGATCGATCCACTGCCCAGCTGGCCTCTGTGTCAAATGCAACACTGGAAATAACTCTCTCTGACCTGATCTTGAATGAAGGGATACAGCGGGTCATGGCAATGAACAAAATGCTAAAGGAGATACAGACAGCCCGGAATTTCAAGATCCCAATTGTATTGTCCAGTGGCGCTCGAGATCTTCATCACTTGAGGGGACCTGGCGAAGTCATAGCTCTCGGATCGGCTATAGGTCTAACCAGGAAGGAGGCAACAGACGCCATAACCAACTCACCTCTTAAGAGAATCGAGAAAAATAGGGAGAAATTGAATCCCGACTACATACCCGGGGTCAAATTGATAAGGAGTGCAGAGTTTGCCGGTCAGAGACTATAGATCACGATATATACTTTTCAAATGGCGCGATAACATTTTCTTGGACCGTAGTATTCTTAGCCACGCCCTCTCTTTATCAGTAATGAGACTCTATGGCGAAGTCGGGGCAAGCAGAACGCGCCTTAGAATCATGGATATGGGCACTGATGATAATTTCGCGATCGTGCGTTGTTCTCACAAAGCTGTCGATATGGTTAGGGCTGCTGCATCGACCGTTAAAGAATTAGATGGACGACCTATCGTTCTCTACAGCGTTGGCGTATCTGGCACGATAAAATCTCTAAAAGAGAAAATTAAGAAAAGGAAGCTTCCCTAAACAGAACATTTTTTAGCTTTACTTCGCCTATGGTTCAATGGACGTATGATGTGCTCGCGACGATTTGAGATTTACTTCGATGATACCGCCGTCCCAGTCTGACGTCCAAAATCACTTTGATTCAAGGAGGACGTGAAATTGCCGCAAATGGCACTAGTTATTATCGACATGCTTAACGATTTTGTGAAAGGGACCCTGAAGAACGAGAGATCAGAGAGAATCGTACCGACTATCAGAGAACTCATTGAGACAGCAAGGAAGAGAGGAATACCCGTAATATACTCCAATGACGCGCATCTCCCGGAACTGGACAAAGAATTCGATATTTGGGGTTCTCACGCCGTCGCGGGGACGAAGGGCGCACAGGTAATAGACGAATTAAAGCCCAAAAAGGGAGACTACATCGTACCAAAGAGAAGGTATAGCTCCTTCTTTGAAACAGACCTAGATCTAACTCTCAGAGAAATGGAGGTTAGCGTTCTCATCATAACCGGACAACACACGAATTGTTGCGTCAAACACACAACCGCAGATGCTTTCTTCAGAGGCTACAAGACCATTATCCCACAAGATGCAGTAGAGGCTCTTTCTGAAGAAGAGCATCGATGGGGCCTCGAATATCTGAAAAGATTCTATAAAGCTGATATCTCCACGACTCGCAAAGTCACGAGCGAAATGAAGGCCGCAAGCTTCACGGAGGCGAATCCAGCCCCGAAGAAATAGAAGGGAAAAAGGCATCGCTATTCGTGTTTCTATTCCATGAAGTCTTGGGCTTTAGGTGGAGTGGGGCTCAATCCCTTCCTCTTTCTTATGTCTTGAATAAGCTGCCCCTGTATTGACTGAGGAACGATCTCCCATCGACCAAACTCTAGCCCCCAAAAAGCCCGCCCTGATGTAGCGCTCCTCATCTGTTCTGAGAGATCGAACGTTTCTGATGCGGGAAGCTCGCCTATCACGTACACAAGGTGTTCTTTTTGCTCTATGTTAACAACGCGACCTCTCTTGGAGGTTAACACCTTTGTGACTCCACCGATATACTCAATGGGCACTTTGACCGTAGCTTTCATTATAGGTTCAAGGATTGTTGGATCGGCGAGCAACAAAGACGCCAATAATGAGTATTTGGTGGCAGGCATAATCTGAGCTGGTCCCCTGTGAACTGGGTCTTCGTGAAGCTGGGCATCTGTGAGTCTGGCTTTTACTCCTCTCAATACTTCGTTGGCCAGTGGCCCCTCGTCACTAGTCCATGTGAAGCCTGAGATTATCATTTCCTTGACCTCTCTTAGGTACTGCAGACCCTTGGTTCCATCGATCAACATGCATCCGTGCTCGTCGATGACCCAAACGTTTCTGGATTCGTTGGTATCCCATCCATATTCCCTGAGAATCTTAGCCATCTCTTTTCTATCTAGTCCTTCAAAAATGGTTCCTTTGCGAATCAGTTCAATGACTTCAGGTTCGAGTGGCTCTACGCTGAGGTATATCTTGTTGTGCTTGTTAGGCGACTTACCTTCAATGGGTCCAGCTCTACCTCTGATGCTTTCACGATAGATGGTTATTGGCTTTGAGGAAATTATTTCTAGGCCGGCCTTCTGTATCCATGTCTGAGCTATCTCTAGGTGAAGGGTACCCATTCCTGCGATCAGGTACTCGCCTGTTTCCGGTCTTACGGTTGTGACAAGAGTGGGGTCCTCAATGGAGAGCTTATTCAGGAAATCTACCAGCTTCGGTAGGTCTTTGCTGTTCTTTGGCTCAACGGCTATCGTTACAACTGGCTCAGAAACATATTTGACGAGCTCGAATGGGAAGACGCCTTTGACTGAGGATATCGTCTCACCGGATCTTGCTGCTTCTAAGCCCAGTAGCGCGGGGATGTTTCCAGCAATAAGAGAGCCAGCAATTTCTCGATAGGGTCCCATATAAATACAGACTTGTTGAACTCTGGCCTCTCCTTTGGCGTTCATCAGATTGACCGTGTCGCCGCCATTCAATGTTCCTGAAAAAAGTCTACCCGTGGCGACGATTCCCGCTTGGGGATCAACCTTGACATCCGTTACGCACATGACTGTCGGGCCGTTCTCGTCGCAATTGACCATTGCCTTCCCCACCTCGCTGTCAAGGTCGCCATGCCATATTTTGGGGATGCGATACTTCTGAGCCACGTGAGGCGGAGGCATGTGATCTATAATCATGTTGAGGATTGCTTCGTGAAGTGGAAGTTTCTTCTTCAACTCATCGAATTCACTGGACTCATAAGTTTTGAGTACATCTTGAAATCTCAAATTATGTCTTTGGGCTATTTCGGCAGTGAATCCCCATCTATCCTTAGCTGAGCCGAAAGCAACTGTACCGGAAGCTGGACTGACTTTCCAGATATCCCTGTATTGAGGTTCTGCATAGATGTCAATTAATCGGTTGAAGTCGCTAATTATCCTACCAATCTTGGCTTGAATCTGTTCGGGGGTAAGCCTAAGCTCCTTCACCAGACGATCAATCTTATTGATGTAAACTACTGGTCTAACTCTCTCCTCCAATGCTTGTCTAGTGACGGTTTCTGTTTGGACCATAACTTCTTCTACTGCATCCACCACGACCACTGCGCCGTCAATGGCCCTGAGAGCCCTAGTCACCCTTCCTGAGAAGTCAACGTGCCCTGGGGTATCGACCAGATTGACAACGTAGCCTTTCTCCCCCCGTTCGTAGAAAAGACTGATGTTAGCCGCCTTGATGGTCATCTGCCTTTGCTGCTCTTCTTCCAGATAGTCAAGGGCCAAGGCCTCCCCGGCTACTGATGGTGACAAGACACCAGCGGCTGCAAGCAAGGAGTCTGTAAGTGTAGTCTTACCATGATCAACGTGGGCTATGATTCCAGCGTTTCTGATCTGTTCTAAGTTCTTGACTATCTTGATTATGTCTGAAATTTGCTTGAACTTAGGCAACTA